>JAZLKG010000031.1:0-4178 GCA_045597465.1 Bacteroidales bacterium
TCCGATGCCGTGGACTTCTACAACAACATGCGCCCTCATATGAGCGTGGATATGATGACCCCGGCTGAGGCGGCGAAAATGACCGGCCCCATAAAGAAAAAATGGAGAAGTTACCGGGAGGAGGCCATACAAAAGAAAAAAGCGCTTGATTATAGCTGAAAAATGTTTACCTTTGTGGCGTTTTCAGCCCTAGGCCTGAAGTCAACCCAAGTCAGTTATTAAAAACACAACTGGTAAACATTTTTCAGTCAAAAGAAAAACAAGTTAACAAATATCAGTTTTAACAATAATCTGAGTCAACTTTCAATGGTGGTTAAGAGATAATGTAGTCAACCTTTTTTAGGAAACTACATTCGAGCGGAGCAACCATACAAAAATATTTTTCGAGGCAATTATTTGGCGGTTTTGGAGGGAATGATTATTTTTGCGGAAAAGAAACAAGGAGGCAAATATGGCAAAGCGTTATCCAATAGATTCGGCAGATTTCGAGAAATACAGAAACAATGGTTACGTATATGTGGACAAGACACGTAGAATGTACGAGATGACAAGGGACACATACGTATTCCTTGCCCGACCACGCCGTTTCGGCAAGAGTCTGCTGAGCTACACCTTGGAATGTTACTTCAATGCACAGAAGGAATTGTTCGAGGGCCTGGCAATATATGAGTTGGAGAAAGATTGGATAAAATATCCAACCTTCAGGTTTGATATGTCAATATACAAGGACGTTTCGTTGAAAGATCTTAGGTTTGGAATCGGGAAAGACATATCTAAATTTGAAAAACAAATTGGATATGACCATAGCGGAGAACCAATAAGCAACCGTTTCAAGGAACTCATAGAAAACGCCTACAAAGCCACAGGCCAGAAAACCGTAATCATAATAGATGAATACGACGCCCCGTTGCTCAACCACCTCCACGACGGACACCTCGACGAGTACAGGAAAGTATTGCAGGAATTCTATCAACCACTAAAAGCCTATGAGAAGTCCCTGAGATTCGTGTTCATAACCGGCATCACAAAATTCTCTCAGGTAAGCATTTTCTCCACCATCAACAATCTCAACAAAATCTCATTGACAGACCAGTACTCCGACATCTGCGGAATATCAAAGGAGGAGTTGCTGACACAGTTCACCGAGGAGATTCAGGAGCTTGCCGACAAATACCAGTGCAGTTACGATGATATGGTGGGCAAGCTGAAATACATGTACGACGGCTACCGCTTCAGCAAGAACTCAAAGGAAATGTTCAATCCTCTGAGCCTTATGTATGTGTTCAGTCGTATGGAGATAGACAACTATTGGTTCCAGACAGCCACGCCTACATTCATCATCAACCACTTGAAGCATTTCGAAGTGAATCCAAGGGCTTTGTTTGATGCCGAGATGCCGTCAAGCCAGTTCGACGTATCGGCAGAGGACGTAAAGAGCATCTGGCCACTTCTGTATCAGAGCGGATATGCCACAATAAAGAGTTACGACCCCGAGTTCGAGACATTCACCCTCGGACTCCCAAACAAGGAGGTGGAGGGTGGCCTGATGCAGAACATCGCCCTGTCGTACCTGAACTTGCCGAGCGACCTCACATTCTCCGCCAAGCTGAATTTCTACCGCAACCTGGTATGGGGCAAGATAGACGAGGCCATGGAAGTACTCAGCAACTTCTTCACACAGATACCTTACAGCCTTCAGAACAAGGAGGAGGCCCACTTCGAGACTATAATGTTCGTAATCTTCAAATGGTTGGGAATGAATACCTACGTGGAGGTGAAAAACGCCATCGGACGACTGGACGTAATCCTCTTCACAAAGAACATCATCTACATTATAGAGCTTAAGGTGGACGGCTCAGCCACCGAGGCCCTCGTCCAAATAGACCGCATGAAATACGCCGTCCCCTATCAGAACGACGGTCGCGAGATAATAAAGCTCGGAATCAACATCAGCACCGAGAAAAGGACTGTAGACAGTTGGGAGGTAAGGAGATAGAGGGAGTCCGGCTGAGATTTTCCATATTTTATTTTCGGCATTGCCATTTTCGGGTTATGGCAATAACCCATTTTAGCGCTTCCCAAGAATCAGTAACAGCCGATTGAAGCGCATTTTCAGATTGCTAATATTACATTGTGTGTAATTACCCATAGTGGATTACGGCGCCTACGGCTTGCAATCTACTATGGGTTAACGCAGGCTACGCTTGTCCCCGATGGGGACGGGGAGGGGATTACCAATATACTAAATCAATACCGGGGATCCTTGAAAAATGCTTTTTGTTGTTTGTGACCATCTTCAAACCGTTGTTGACAGCGGTAGCACCTATCAACAAATCGAAATCGGCAATAGGAGTACCTGCCTTTTCCAATGTGTATTTCAGATTACCATACACCTCCAATGAAGGGTAGATTGGCAATATCTCAAAATGATTAACGACAAAAGCCACATCCTCGAAATGTTCCCTGCGCTCACTCTTGAAAGCGCCATAATACAACTCTGCAATAGTAATATCAGAGACATAGCAATTCGACATACCCGCCTTTATTACTTGTTTTCGGATATTTCCCTTGTCTTTAATCATCATTATGCAGATATCAGTATCCAACAGATACTTTGGATTCTCGTTTACCATACCTCAACACTCCTCTCGATTCGTGAATTCCTGATATCCTCGGCAATCTCCTCCGCCGACTTGTCACCGCCCCAATCCTTATGAAGGCAATCAAAAATATGGATATCGTCCTCCTTGGCTTCCATAATGCCTTCGTCGCTATTCTCAAAAGCTTTGGCAAAAGGATAGCTGAGAAGCATCTTTGCGAATGCCGACAACTGTTTCTCCAGCAAACTCTTGTTGAATAACTTAACGCTGGGCACATCAACCTTCAATGTCATTGTTTCCATACTAATAATTTTTAATGTTCATTACGCAAAAATAAAGAGAAATAACTTCTAAAACAAATTTATTTTTGAGGGATTTTTTAATAATGGTAGGATTTTTATCTGAACGGGAAAACAGCACTTAATTTGCTTTTCTACGTTCTTGGAGTGCTCAAAAACCTGCAAAACAAGTTTTGCTAAGAAAACGCGTGAACCGCAGAAAACAAAACGTTAGAAAACAGGGATTGATGGGGATTGAGAAGATTATCTTGATTGTTTGAATTTAACTATGCAATCTATGCAGATAGGGAGATCCGTAATCTCGTCGATGAATACATTGGCTGGGTGCATATCCTCAAGGGCAATGTCATCTGAGGTGTAATTAGTTCCATTGCCATCACCATTGTCCCAAAAACCTTTCCCGAAAAGAAGAGCGTCAATTTCCTCCTTGGTGGCAAGACGCTTACATCTGATATATGGCTGTGTAAGTATGGTGCGCAAAAGTCCGTCGGAATCCCGTGAGAATCCGATAACCTTCATGGCTGTCTCTGGGAATAGATAATTGTGCAACACAATAGAATCCAACGCCTTTTGTGTTGTGGAATATATCGAGGTCCGTTCCTTGACCACAGAAATATCACCCGGTTTGTAATAAACCTTAGACTCCGCACCCTTAGCGATCATTTTTCCGAAAAGCGAGGTTAGCTTATTTTCGGAATCATCCACCCATAGGCGCGACGCTTTGGCCCATTGCTCAATGAGCTGTTCCTGTCGCTCGTCTATCTCCCAGCTTGCTGGGCCATTTTTGCCTTCTCGAGCATCGCCACCTGCTCCAACGCTTCTTGAAGCGTAGCCTGCGATGATGGACGCCCCAATGAGCACCTTATCACCAACGCAGAGTCCTGCATGCTCTGGTATATTGTATCTCGCAAAGTTTGTGTGTCCATTTCTTATGTCGTTTGAATAACTGGCTATCTTGCCAAGCACTCCTTCAGAGAACCCTTCCCTATCAATGCCGGAATATATTTCCTCAAGAATACCTGCCATTATTAATTATTTTTTGTTTGTTGCAAATGTATATTGTTTTTGGAAATTAAACAAATTTATTTTTGGGGAGATTTTTTTTAAGAATGGTAGAACACAGATTGTTTTTCATATTTTGTCTTATCCTGAAAAAAGTTGACTCCAAAACAGAGTACAACGATGAACAAACCACAAACACCCAAGCAACGGCAGTACCTGTCGACAGTTCTAGAACTGTACTGGCAGAAAGGAATGAGCAGCGAAAAAATATCACGAT
>JAZLKG010000032.1:0-3249 GCA_045597465.1 Bacteroidales bacterium
AGCTCGTGCTTCTTGATGATCTGATTCTGGTAATCCTCGCAGAAGGCGGCGCCGGCAATACCGTACTGGGTGCGGCCGTTCATAGTCTGGGCATAGATGTAGAACTTTGGCTCGTCTTCCTTAATGAGCCAGCCCTTCTCCTGGAAGTTCTTGAAATTCTCCACCGACTTCTGGTAAACCACCTCTGAGTGAGGGTCCATGTTGGGGTCGAGGTCTATCTCGGCTCTTGTGATATGGAGGAAAGAGTGCTCGTTGCCTTCGGCCATCTTGGCGGCCTCCTGGGCGTTCATTACGTCGTAAGGCAGACATGAGAGCTCTGCCGCGATATCTTTCTGAGGTCTGAGGCCTCTGAATGGTTTTACTGTTGACATTTTTAATTACCTGTTTTGTTTATTGATTTTCCAAAACACAAAATTACATTTTTTTTTGGAAACTTGTGCAAAAAAAGTGTAAATAAAAAAAGGAGATTTCCGTGGAAACCTCCTTTTTATATATCAACTGAATTTTATTCAGTATCCAACTCCTACTTGTTTACCTGGAACTTCTTGTTGCCGGTAGCGAAGAAGTCAACGATCTGGTTTGCAGCTGCAAGACCGGCGTTGATGTTGGCCTCAGAAGTCTGGGCACCCATCTTCTTAGGTGTAGAGAAGTAGCGGTCGCCAAACTTGAGGAAGTCCTCGTTGGCATCAGGCATGATATCGGTGATGTACTTGATATCCTCACGCTCTGACATGAGCTTGAGGAGCTCAGGCTCGTTGATAACCTCCTTGCGGGCTGTGTTGATTACCACGCCACCCTTCTTCATCTTGTTTACGAGAGCGTAGTTGATACTCTGCTTGGTCTCAGCTGTGGCAGGGATGTGGAGAGATACGATATCGCAGGTCTCGAAGAGAGCGTCCTGGTTGGCAACAGCGTGAACTCCGGCGGCCTCGATTGCCTCTGCTGGGCAGAATGCGTCGTATGCGTAAACCTCCATGCCGAAGCCCTTGGCTACGCGGGCCACATTGCGGCCTACCTGACCGAAAGCGAGGATACCGATCTTCTTGTCCTTGAGCTCTGAGCCTGACTTGCCGTTGTAACGGTTTCTGGCAGCGAAAACGAGCAGACCGAAAACTAGCTCGGCTACAGCGTTTGAGTTCTGGCCAGGAGTGTTCATTACCACGATGCCCTTCTTTGTAGCGGCCTCCAGGTCTACGTTGTCGTAGCCAGCACCTGCGCGAACCACAATCTTGAGCTGCTTGGCAGCGTCCATCACCTCGGCTGTAACTTTGTCGCTGCGGATGATGATTGCGTCGGCATCAGCCACTGCATCCAGAAGCTGCTGCTTCTCTGTGTAGCTCTCGAGCAATGCGAACTCATTGCCTGACTTTACTACTATATCCTTGATGCCATCTACTGCTACTTTTGCAAATGGCTTCTCAGTTGCTACTAAAATCTTCATTTCTTTCAAAAATAACTATCTTCAATTAACAATTAAAAATTAACAATTAATTAGATTGATGTTTTTATCTAACAATTGTTTTCTAAATAATTGAAATACATTGAAAGCAATTGTTAATTATTAATTGTTAATTTTTAATTGTTAATTATTAATTTTTAATTGTTAATTCTTAACTGGCTTAGTTCTCCTTCTCGAAGTCCTTCATTGCCTGTACGAGTGCGTCAACGCTGGCCTCTGGAAGAGCGTTGTAGAGAGAAGCGCGGAATCCGCCAACGTCTCTGTGGCCCTTGAGACCTACCATGTTGCGAGCCTTTGTGAAATCGATGAACTTAGCCTCGAGATCCTTGTACTCGTCGTTCATTACGAAGCATACGCTCATGCGTGAACGTGAGTCGGCCTGTACTGTGCCGCGGAAGAGCTTGTTGCGGTCGATCTCGTCGTAGAGCTTGGTAGCCTTGGCGATAGCCTTCTGCTCCATAGCCTTTACGCCGCCGTTGTTCTTTACCCACTCGAGAGTCTTTACAGCTGCGAAGATAGGCACTACAGGAGGAGTGTTGAACATAGAGTTCTTCTTGGTGTGAGTCTGGTAGTTGAGCATTGTTGGGATAGGACGGTCTACCTTGCCGAGAAGGTCATCCTTTACGATAACGAATGTTACACCAGCGCAAGAGAGGTTCTTCTGTGCGCCACCGTAGATAAGGCCGTACTTAGATACGTCGAGTGGACGCGAGAAGATATCAGAGCTCATATCAGCTACTACTGGAACTGGGCTGTCGAGGTCAAACAACTGCTCGGTACCGTAGATGGTGTTGTTTGTGGTTACGTGAACGTAGTCACAGTCGGTAGGGATCTGGTAGCCCTTAGGTACGAATGTGAAGTTCTGGTCCTTAGATGAAGCGATCTCAACTACCTCACCGAATAACTTAGCCTCCTTGGCGGCCTTAGTTGCCCATACGCCAGTGTTGACGTAAGCTGCCTTTGTGCGCATGAGGTTCATTGGAACCATTGCAAACTGCAGGCTTGCACCACCACCCAAGAATACTACGGAGTAGCCAGCAGGAATGTCGAGAACCTCCTTGAAAAGCTCTACTGCCTGATTCATTACTGCGTCGAACGACTTGTCTCTGTGAGACATACACATCAGTGATACGCCTGTACCACCGAAATCCATAATAGCCTTAGCGGTCTCTTCTACAGTGTAATCTGGAAGAATTGATGGACCTGCGAAAAAGTTATGCTTCTTCATTTTACCTTTTTATGTAAGTGTTTAAATTATTATTTATCGCTTTACTATATTTATATAGTGTAGGCTTCCAAGCGCAGCTTGTTTGCCGATGCAAATATGCAAATTTTCTTTATATTTTCAATCTTTTTTAGTGTTATTTTTTCGTGTAGTTTTACATTTTTATTTTCCTGATGCCGCCTGTTATCATTTATGATGCTGATTTTTACTATTCTTACATAAAATTGTGTATTTGATTTCTTTGTTTATCAGTATGTTGTAATGCAGTTGCGTTTTATTTGCTGCTAATGTGTCAAAAAAAATTTGCGAGTTAAAAAATTATAACTACCTTTGCAGCACTTTTAGAAAAGTTAGTTCTTTTTTTTAAAATTTAAATGTTAGGGAGACCACGTAGCTCAGCTGGTAGAGCACATCCCTTTTAAGGATGGGGTCCTGGGTTCGAGCCCCAGCGTGGTCACGTTTTTTTGTTTAAAATATTTATTGTGGGAGACCACGTAGCTCAGCTGGTAGAGCACATCCCTTTTAAGGATGGGGTCCTGGGTTCGAGCCCCAGCGTGGTCACTTT
>JAZLKG010000033.1:0-20880 GCA_045597465.1 Bacteroidales bacterium
CGCCGCTCTTGCGCATTCCGGTAGCGGTCTGAATTGTCTTAATCTCAGCGAGTTCGGTATTGAAGGAACAGGCCTGACCAATCTGCTGAGGGTAGATTGTGGCGTCGTAGCTGTCGAAGCCCGAGAGCACCTCCTCGTGGAAAATAGCTGGGATTCCGTTTGGGGTGTTCTTCATCAGCCAATCCTGCATTTGAGCCACCTGGTCGCGGAGCTGGTCGGCTGTGGCGCGGTTGTTGAGCGCATACTGGGCAAACTGTCCCACGCCGTTGGGAATCAGTTCCTTGCACTTGGCCTCGTCGAGTTTTCCGTTCTCGTCGAAAAACTGAGGAAGATATACAGAGTGGAGCTGAGCAATGCGCTCCTCCTGACTCATCTTGCTGTAGAGAGCGTCGATTTTCTGATCGGCGGTCAGCTGGCTACTACTTGGACCACAGGCCGCCATAGAGCCCGCAACTCCCAGTGCTACTGCACATTTGGTAAAAGTTTTCATAGGATTTCTAAAAGAATTAGTAAAAAAAGTTTATTGGCAAAGATAGTGATTTATTAAGAAAATGGCGAAAGTATCAGGAGTTTTTTTATGTAGCTGACCCTAAACTAATGAGCGCCACGGCAATTACCAGCAGTATCCGTCCTGAAAATCCGTAATCATATGGAAGCTGAGGCCAACGCCTATGGCACGGAGCCACCACGGCCATTTGAGTTTTCCGTAGGGCAGGAAACACATTATAAAATACACTGCTATAGGCACATAGCGGTGGAGCGGATGGAAGCCGATGCTCATACGGTTGGGGTCGAAAATAGGGTCAGCTAACAAATGATCGAGATCAACAGCCATAGTGGCCAGCATAATGAGAAACGCGCTGCGCCGATGCTCCTTCTTGAATATAAAAGCAAGCACCAGGGGTGCAATAAAATGCAGCGAATAATGGATAATTGTCTGGAGCATAAGGCGTTGATAAAAAAAGACGTACAGAGAAACTCTGGACTGCGTTATTGCAAAATTAGAAAATGTTTTCGGGAAATGCAAAGATTTTGTATTTTTTGATTATATTTGCAGAAAATTTATCCTCAATATGAAAAAATTCAACACAACGGGAATATGTATTCCCTCCAAGCATTATATGGTTGACATCTCCCGACAGGTGGAGGAAGCCTGCGTATGGGTGCGCCAAGGCACATATTTCACCATAAACCGAGGCCGTCAGTATGGCAAGACCACAACTCTTGGCTTGCTTACCAAGAAACTTACGGCTGAAGGTATGTGCGTGTTTTCCATAAGTTTTGAGGGTGCGGACAACGCACATTTTGAGTCGTATTCCAAAGTGTTGTCTTTAGTTGTGAAACTGATGAACTGGGAGTCGTTAACAATGCCCAATATCAAACCCGAAATCAAAACAATGATATCGGAGTTTGCCTCCCAAAATGAGATTTCAGACTTTGATTTTATGGATTTGATAAACGGAATTTGCTCTATCGACCCAACAATAGTCCTTATTATTGATGAGGTGGATCAGGCAGGCAATTATAATAGTTTCGCCAAATTCCTTGCGATACTTAGAAAACTCTATCTCGCAAGAGAAGAATTCCCGACCTTTCAGTCCGTAATTCTTGCAGGAGTTCACCCAACCTCTCCCTGGAATATCGCACTCTCTTTCAATACTGATATGAGCCTCCCCAAAGAGGGAATTGCGCGTATGCTGCAGGAATACAAGGCCGATCACAATCTTGATTTCGACGAGGTGGCCGCCGCCGACTATATCCACGAATGGACATCAGGCTACCCATATTTTGTATCGAGGATTTGTTTTCTGATAGACGCCAACAATTTCTCTTGGGACCGCGAGGGCATAAACAACGCCGCAAAGGAGATTATCAACGACCGCACCGACAATCTCTGCAACAGTTTCCTGAAGAAAATGAACGACTACCCCGAGCTGAAGGAGTTGTTGAGAAAAATTGTCTGCAACGGCGTTTCGCTGTCGGCAAGCACCAAGGACGAATTTACCGAGATTGGCTATATGTTCAATTTCCTGAGCAGGGGAAACAACAAGGTTGTGATCTCTAACAGGATTCTCGAAACGGTTCTGTATGAGAGCCTTGTGAACGACTACAAGATTTCTGATATTTACAAGAGCGGAGATTTGGAGAAGCCAAACTTCATCACTCCCGACGGTCTGGATATGCCTCTGATACTTGAGAAATTCGTGTACCACTTCAACAAGATTTACTCCGATAGCGACGAGGTTTTCATTGAGGACCAGGGCCGCAAAATGTTCCTGCTTTTCCTGCGTCCGATAATCAACGGCATTGGAAATTACTATGTGGAGGCCGAGACCAGAAATCAGACACGAACCGACATCATTGTGGACTACAACCACAAGCAATATATCATAGAGCTGAAAATATGGCACGGCGAAAAATACAACAACCGTGGCGAAACCCAACTATCGGAATACCTCAACCATTACAACCTCCAGGAAGGCTATATGGTAAGCTTCTCGTTCAATAAGAACAAGGTGCCCGGCGTAAACAAGGTAACCTTCGGCGACAAGGTGCTATGGGAGGCGGTGGTGTGAATTGATTAATCCTCTTTTCCGGAACGGCACGCAGGCCGTTCCCTACAAAAATCATCAAAAAAAATAAAAAACGGCGGGCACACGGGCCCGCCAAAACAGTTGCGTATTCGCCAACAACGTAGCTGTCTTGGCGGACCTATGTGTCCGCCGTTAATGATAAAAATTTAAATATTGTAGGGTCGGACCTATGTGTCCGACCGAAAACTATTTGTTGCTCTTGCGACATATATCAACAACACTGTCCATTTTGGCTTTTTTCAAATCTACTGGATTGCCATTTTGAGTAATCTCAATGCCAAAATTCTTGCAAACAGTATCAACATACCAAAGCGCAAGTGTTGTTGGACCAGGATACAATAGCCTGTCAAACAACTCACGTACAATTACCTTTGATTTATTGCGTATATAACAATATAAACGAGTGAGACGGTCATTAAACAGACTTCCTTTGGAGAAATCAATCTTAAGTTTACCTGACTCACTAACAGCATTAGCATTGATTGCTTCAAGATCCTTACAATAATCTTCTACATTGCTGAAAAAATCAATCTGAGACATTACTGAAAGTATAAATTCTTTTTCGGATTTATAATCAATCAGATAATCTCTGCTATCAAGCCAAAGTTGACGAAGTAATTCTGAATATTCAGAACCTTTTAGATCATCAAAAAGAATCATCCTTGCCAGCGATTCCGGCAACAATTTCGACACGTAGCCTTCCTCTGTGTATTTTGCCATTATTCTCTGTCTCCTTTTATAGCGTTACATCTTCTGCAAAGCAATTGCAAGTTCTCAGGAACCGACTTGCCGCCATTGTTCATCGCTACAATGTGGTCAACCTGGAAAACGCCCTTCACCAACGACATTCTACCACAATTTGCACACTTGTATTGACCGTTGGGCTGCTTGGCGTTGAAGAACACGCCCTCACGCAAACGTGACTCATATCTTGGGTCGATTTCCCTTATCTGCTGAAGCGACAACTCGTCAAGATTGCGTCGGCCATACTTAACATTCTGGTCAAGCTCGTCATAGATATCTGGACGGCGGATTTTCAACATCTCGACATCTACCTGCTTGAGGAAATATGCCTTGCGTCCGAAGAACAACTTGATGATTTCCTGCTCCTGACTATCCCAAAGATTGTCAAGATACTCGTCCTGAGCCCTTGCACCAAAATCGTTGTCGTAGATATGCTGGGCTATCTTCTTGATATCGAGACGGCTGCGGTCAACCTCCTCGAATGGATAGAACTTAGGAGCATTGTCTTTCTGACAGTAATATCTGAGGATATTGAGAACATCAGACCTTCTATATGGCGGAATCATATATCCATAGAAATAACTCTCGAAACATCTCTGCTCAAGCTCATCAAGAACCTCCTCGGTAGGATACTCAACATCCTTCAAATCATACTCTTCCATCAAATATGGAAGATCTTTGAGCATCTGCTGATACGCCTCCTGTGAGCTGTCGTAAACAATCACCTGACACTGCACATCACCCTCGTTCTCAGTGGTATATTGGAAAACATACATTCCAACAGGAACACGCTGCATAAAGTCGATTTTCTCCCATTCAGAAGTATCCACCTGACTATCGAGAATTCGTGCGAATTCCTCAATTTTTGAGATTGCGATAGTGCGGATATTCCTTGGAAGACTGTCGTACTCTGGATCATTAAATTCATTGTCACCATTGAAAATGGTCTCGGGATTAACCCACATAATATTCTCGTTCCAATCATCCACAAACGATACAATGTAGGCCTCCTCGGTACCGCCCGCGGCAGGACCTCTGAGGGCACGGCCAATCATCTGGGTCATAAGGATTGTAGAGGTTGTAGGACGTGCAAGGAAAACGGTCTTTGTCTGAGGAAGGTCAACACCCTCGGTCAAGATATTCACGTTAACCAATACCTTGAGTTTTCCCTCCTGATACTCCTTGATTTTGCGCTCGTTGTCCTCCTTGGAAACAGAGGCTCCAGTAACCGAATCTACAACCTGAGAAACCACGTAGTCGGCAATCCTGCCCTTCTCGTTAAACAACTGACAGAGTGCAATTGCGTGAGGAATGTTAGTAACAAACACAATGGTAGGTCCGTACATCTCAGCATCCTCGAAATACTTGTTGACGATAAAACGGTTACGGTTGGCATTCTCAGCCATCTTTTTTTCAATTTTATCAGGCAGAATATCGAGTTGCATTATCTTCTTTATCTCATCGATACTGATATCAGTAAACTTCTCGTCGGTATAGAAAATTTTCTGAATTGGTTTAGAAAGTATTCTTCTATTAATCAAATCCTGAAGGCTCACAGAATATGAGATACCGAGGTCATTGTTTACGGCAACACCGTCGTTGTTGACACCATCCATATAAATCTTTGCCAACAGACCCTGCTCACTTTCAGAGGTACGTGTTGGTGTAGCGGTAAGGCCGAGAATCTTCACATTCTCAACTCTCTCCTTCACATAGTTGATTACTTTGCGGTAAGTCTTGGCTGTGGAATGGTGAGCCTCATCAACGATAAGGAAAATCTGCTTCTCGTTCTCAAGCCAGGGATCGAGGCGATCGAGATTTCTTCCGATGCTGTCCTTGCTGATAACAAGCAGATTGTCGGTTGATTGGATATGGATTGTCCTGTCGTGATGGGGAGCGCCCGAAACTATACGGTAGGTAAAGTTGCTGACATTGGGCAGATTCTCCAAGTAGGCAAACTTCTGGAACGACTCCAAAGCCTGATCGAGCAACATTGTCCTGTGCGCAAGCCACAAAACCTTGATTCTCTTGTCGATAGCATTCTTCAGAAGCCAGGTTGACGCAGTGTATGTCTTTCCGCCGCCTGTTGGCAAAACGATAAGTGTACTGAATGCGTCATTGGTATTATTGATGACGCTTAAGTTCTTGAAAGCATCCAACTGATGCTTGTAGGGCGTACGGGGATTAGCCGCCTGAATACGGTTAATTACGCCAAACGATTGAGTTTCAACTGTCTGCATATTTTTGTATTATTTGTTTGAATTAGTTTTCGAAACAAAGGTAATCGCAGGCTGTACAGAATCATTGTACAGGTACAAAAATAGCCACAATTTTCGCCAAAATCATAATAAAAAGGGTGCAGGCCTTTCCATCGCGTTCACGGGGAGCCTCGGATGAACCCCGCCTCCATATTTTGAGATTAGCCCACACCTTTTGGGTGCGAGCATTAACAAAAATATGGAGAAAAGGCTCACGAAAGGATACAAAAATCCCGTGACTTAGCGATAATCCGATTTTGATTCAAAATCAAGAGTTTCCGAGGCTTTTGATTTGAACGCGAAAAATAGCTAATGCCTTATGTTTTTATATATGTATTTCTTTTGTTTGCGGAAACAATCCGCAATCGCAAAGTTAGGAAATAAAAATTAAATTTCTATTCCCATTTCTTTAAGAAAATCCCTTGGCGATATTACAGGAATATCATCAAAAGGATAATCTCTAAGATTTCTTGTCAAAATTTTGTCGGCGCCATAATGCAAAGCGCAAAAATATTGGACTGCATCCTCAAAATCTTTGGCTTTACGCTGAAGTGCCCAATCTATTGCCAATTTGCCAGAAGGTGCAACTGCAACAAGACTACGAATAGTTTGCATCACCTGATACAACTGATCAACGGTCCTGTTTTTTCGTGCATAATACGCAACTGTTGTAAATGTTATATCAGAAGCACATAATTGCACTTCCCCATTTTTTGCCAATTGGAATATAACTCGTGCATTTTCTGCAAAACCTTCCCTATTCAAAACTACATCCAGGATAACATTAGCATCCAAAAACAACACCATAATTATGAGTATTTTTCAGATAAAACATTTTCTAATTCATCCTTGTAGTCAAAATCATTCTTGGCCGTAGGCACATCCGACAATGCCATTATTTCGTCACAGACAACAATTTTTCTCTTTCTGTTGGAAGATTTACCTCCATCAACAGAAAGTTGTCTAAGTAGATTCTCTATTTGAGTATGAACCCAACCAGAAAAAGCATCGTTAGTATCAAACAACTGACGCGCTCTTTCTACTAAAGCATCATCAAAAGATAAATTGAACGTGCACATAATAATAGCAATTTTGGTTTTACGTTTTCCGCAAAGTTAGGAAATGTTTTCGGGAATTGCAAGAGAAAAAAGAGGAAAAAAATTTTGGAATTTTAAATGATTAGTAATATTTTTGCATAAAATAATCAAGTATGGGAACCAAAGACAAACTCATTGAAAGGTTCAAAAAACTGCCTAACGATTTCACATTTGAAGAATTGGAAAGATTGTTGGCAATTTTTGGATACGAGAAAAGCAACAAAGGGAAAACTTCTGGCTCAAGAATAATCTTCAAAGATGCAAACGGAAGTCCTATTATGATACATAAGCCTCATCCTGGAAATATTATCAAAGGATATGCTATGCGTCAAATATATGATGAATTAAAAAAGAAAGGTCACATTTAAAAATCCTAAAACTATGAATACACTCACTTACAAAGATTTTATAGGTTCAGTTAATTTTTCTGAAGAAGACGGCGTGTTCTTTGGAAAAATTGAAGGTATTGACGGTTTGGTTAATTTTGAAGGTGAAAGCGTAAACGAATTAACATCAGCATTCCACGATGCCGTTGATGATTATATAGCATACTGTACGGAAGAGGGGATTCCTGTTCATTCAAGTTTTTCGGGATCCATAAAAATTACAATGACACCGGAAACCCATACCCGCATTGTATTCCTCGCCAAAAAGGAAGGAATATCAGTGAATAAATTTATCAACAACGCCGTAGAGAAAGAGATTGCATATTGCTATCAATAACCTAGCCTTCCCTACTCTCGCCTTCCCTTGCTATCTTCCAGAAATCCACGCCCTTGGCCGTGCAGTACTCCTCCATTCGCCACGCGCTCTCGAAACCGCTGACCACGAAGTGCATTGGCACGAAAAGTCCAACCCTGAAACGCTCTATGAACTGACGACCGCCGAGGGTGTAGCCGTTGCCGATACGGCCATCAACGGGGAACATCGCGAGGTCGAAATGGTCGGTGATTTTCAGGATATCCTTCAGCTCGCCGAGATACTTTTTCTCCTCATAAATCGGATGAACCTCCACTCCGAATTCCTCGCTGAAAATGGATTCTGGAGCATTGCCGTCGGCCAGGAAACGGGCATACCAGTTGTTGAGGTCGCCGGCGTGGAAAATGTGCTTGCCGTCTATCTCCACCACCCACGAAACGCCGATATCAGTGCTTCCCGTGGCTGATACTTTCAGTATATCGTCCTGATACGCTGCACCCTTTGCCATCCATACGTCGGCGTCTTCCTTTTGGGCACGGCGGTGACGCAGAATATCCTTCGAGAGTATATATTTTGTATTTGGGTGCTGATTCTTGAATTCAAAAATCTTCCTGGTGAAATGGTCCTCGTGGAAATGACTCGAAAAAACATATAATGGCTTCTGCGATTTCAGCAATTCAGTCATCGCCCGCTTGGGATCGTGCCAGTAGTCGAAAACAAGAATGGCAGAATCAGTCTCCACCGCAAATCCGCTATGAAATAGATATGTGATTTTCATTTAAATTAATTACTAATTACGAAATCCGAATTACGAATTGGGTAACGATATAATATTTTACTCAATATCAGTAATATTTTTAACAATTTGCCTTACAATAGTTTCGAAATATTGCTTCTTAATATAGTTATTATACCTATTCATAACATCATCTACATTGAATTGCTGTACAATATGGGTGATGAAATACGACTGCTTGGACAATGGTTTATTCAGCCACGCATTATCAATTTTTATAGTGAGTTCAGGAAAATGATTTTTGGACGAAATCAAAACTCCATAAAACAAACCATCCTCATATTCTTGGATTTCCTCGCGAGAAAGTACCAAAACCATATGAGTAAGAATCCTTCCATCAGGTAAATCGAAAGGAACCTCAACTATTTCTCTCTGATGAACTATAGCCATTTCTCAATTCCTTTCATTGGTTTGCGTTGCATTTTTCTGATAGCATACTCATAATCATCTTTGGTGATTTGGTCCATAGCGTGATTTTCCTGATAAGAAGGCAGATCTTTCAAAAGATCATCCAACTCATCATATTCTTCTACCGCACTTTCTCTTTTCAATTTAAGAACAGTTGACTTTACCAGTTTTTGGATATAATCCTGAATACTGGTATTTATTATACCAGCCTCATCTTTTATCATTGAAAAAATGCTATCCTCAATATTTATTGTCAATTCTCTCATAACGAAATAATTTTGCCAAAAATACTAAAAGAATTTCAACAGACAAATTATTTTTGATACTTTCGTTTCCAATGCTCATAAAAAAACTTCCTACTCTATTTTCACCACCTTATATTCCATCTTTCCCAGACCAATCTTTGCCGCGTGGTCGATGATATGGGTCCCGTGGCGGGAGCTGATGCGCTCTTAATCTCCGTTCGCTTGCGAACCAATTCTCTAAAAAATATAATAGACTCTTAACTCTCTTATCCTCTTAGAGAATATTTAGAAAGCTGAGTTTTTTTTGAAAATTTTTAAAAGATTTTGAGCGAAGCGACGTCTTTTAAACAAAAAAGAGCGTTACACCGCCGACGGCCACCACTGCGCCGAGGATCTCGCGCCACGTGATTTTCTGGTGGAAAAACAGGTAGGTGGGCAGGAGAATGAAAATCGGTGTCAGCGACATTATTGTCTGGGCGATGCCTGTGGAGGTGTATTGAGTTGCCATCAGCGACAAACCTACTCCAATAAAAGGCCCCGTGACCGCCGCGCCGATAGCAAACAGCATTCCCTTGCCGTCGCGGAAAGCCTTCACTATTCCTGGTCCCTTGCCGATGAGCAAGCTCCAAACCGTGAAGCCAATAAGGCCCGTGATTGCGCGAATCATCGTACCCGCAAATGGCAGGGCTATCATTGTGTGGTCGTTAGAGGCAAACATATCAGCCGACGAAAGCTCAAAACATTTCAGACCTTTTGCGCTGAGAACCAATCCGATGCCCTGACCGATTGCCGCGCCGATTCCGTAAAGGATTCCCTTGGTTGAGAGTTTGGTCTCGTCGGTTTTTGGACGGTGGATTGCGAGTCCGATTCCGAAAACCGTTATCAACATTCCGAGGATTGCGAGACACGTCATCTCCTGACCGAGCAGTAGCCAACCGAAAATCGCGGCCGTGGGTGGCGCTATCGTCATCAGTAACTGTCCGTATCGCGATCCTATCTGAATGTAGCAGTTGAAGAGGCAGAAATCGCCCAACACATAGCCCACAAAGCCTGATAATGAAAGCCATAGCCAAGTATCAGAATCCGCGCCCGTTGGATATGGGAAACCCGTAACACACCACAAAAGTCCGCCAATCATCAGCAGCGAGAGCACCATCCTCACCACGTTGAACGGCAACGATTCCATCCTCTTGCTGGCCACCTCGGCAAAGAGCGCGCAGATGGTCCAGGAGATTGTTACTGAAAGGGAAATTAATTCACCGGTGTACATTTCTTTTTTTTTGACGGCCCAAAGGTAAGAAAAAAAGAAACAGATTGCCAAAAAATCTTTTTGAAAATGAGTTGAAAAAAAATCGGAAAAAATCGGGAAATTTGTTTCCGATTTTTTTCACTTCTACATTTGCGACGTCGAAACATTACAAATAGTTTCGCTAAGTTTAATTATAAACATAGTCAATATGGCAAATGTAGAAACAAACGTAACACGCATTTATGCGTTGAAAAAGTTCTGCAAGATAGCAGGGCGAGAGAACGCCGCAGTATGGGCTCTGAAAAAATATTTGGGACTACTTGATGAATTATTGGTAAAAAATTGCTATAATTGCGAACTGATAGAGAAAATCAGGTGTGCTATTTCACGCAAAGCAAACCTCAAAGCCCGATACACAAAAATTCCCCAATGGGAACGTCTTGTGAGCAGAGTAAAGCGAGAGTTGAAGGAGAAAGGCGATGGCGGAATTTACGACACGCTTGGCAGTTGGAACGTAGAGAATGTTGAGACAATACCAGCAAAGAAAGGAATGCAGAAAATTGAGATCAATATCAAGGACGAACCAGAATATCACTCTCCTCACGTACATATTGTGTACGGCAACCAAGAGGCTACCATTCTTTTGAGTAATCCCGACGAGATATTTGAGGGAGATGACTTGGATCGAAAAGTAGTTAAAATAGTAACTAAATTAATAAAAAAGAAACTTAAACAAATCTTGAAGAGATACTATGAAAAAAATCCGACAAGTTGGAAAAAATAAATGGTCGAAATTAGTAAGGGATACCAAGAGAGAGACTTTTGAGGCTCTTAGAAAAAAAAGGTCTAAAAAAAGCCGTCAGAGTTCCCTAAGAAGTAAATGGAGAAAGCCTTTCCACGAGGAGTTTATACGTCGTACACCTGAAAACAGGGTGGCAGAGATTCTATCCGTTGATGGTTTTGTTGTAACATTCAAAACAGAGAGCGGAGTAACATACAAACTGGATTTCGACAAAACAGCAAAGACCGACAAAAGGTTCAGACAAAGGATAGAGGATTCAGAATTTTTTTATTCAATGAAGGTAAAAGATGGTAATTTTGCTTTTATGGATAAAACAGCGCCTGCATTAATTATATACCCCAATGGAGAAGAACGAGAAGAGATTGGGTATTATAGCTATTACTCTATCGAGGACAGAATGTTCCTTCTTGAAAAGATTTCTGACTAACAACAACCTATCATATATTTATGGGATGCGTCCGATTCTTAATTATATGATAGGTTGATAAATATGCAACAAAAAAAATGAAAACAATAAAAGACCTACTTGATGCTTTGCCTAAAGCAATAATGGAAGAAATCGAAAATGAGGAATTTGAAAATCCTCACGACGGATTTGTGCATTTGGTGTCCACTGAAACAGGTAATTATTACAATACTGGAATCGCTGTCTGCAATATCAGGAAAATCAAACTCCTTATAAAATACATAGCAAAATATATTCCCGAAAATTGGACTGACAAAATCATCTCATTGGATAAAATCAGGAAAATGAGAGATATTAAATATTGGATTGCCGATACTGAACTTTTTCGCAACATCATCAAATATGTAAACAAAGAGGAATATCAGCAATTAATTTTCGAAATGATATCATCTTTCGGTTTGGAAGAAGCAAATCAGGTTAAAAATTCTTTTGAAAATAATGACGAGAACGCATTTTGCAACCTTATGCTCAAATATGAGGATAATAAAAGATACAAGAAATTTGTGGCAAAATGTGGCACTTTGTTATTATTGCGAAGAGCTCTGTTTATGGAATTGACCGATCCAAACTTATTAAACGAACTCTCAGATATTCAAAAAATCTTACTGGAAATAAAGAACAACTCTGGTGATACAGGAATAATTGATTGTAAGGAGTTTTTAGAGAATTCCAAAATTGACGAACAGGAAAAAATCGATTATTTAAAAAAGAACGTTTTTTGGGGAATTGAATTTCTTGATTTTCTCAATACCTCAAAAGTTGAACACGATCTATCAAATCATTTTGACTTAAAAAGCAAATTAGTTGTTGTCGGAAACCACATCAGCAATGCGGCTATGTTGTATGCTAAAAATAGAAATGGTGACTTTACAAATCAGCGCTCTATTGAAAGATGCCCTTTAACAAAAAACCAATTGGGAGAATTGTATAACATATTATCTGACAATTGCTATTTATCTACAGAAACAACCAAGGAATTGTTCATTGGAGTATTCTCTGGTCAAGATATAAAGGATGGCGAACAGATAATATTCACTTTCAAAAACCAATACAGTTTTAAATTCCTGATTCAAGAACTTTATAAAAAAAGAAACATTGAAATCAAAGAAACACCTCCATGTGGAATAGAAATCGGAAAGCCTTCAAACATTTTCTTTTACACCAAGGGCGGTTCATTAAGGCCTCTAAAATTTCAAAAAGAGAATGATAGTGAATATTCAAATGCAGCTATAAAAGAGAAGAAACGCATTTCTGAAATTGTTGAGAACGTGAAAAAACAATAAATCGGAAATGTTCATTAACAGAAAAATCTCTGAAACGTGAACGCAATTCATCAATATATACGGAATCCGCGCCGTCAGAAACAAATTTGCCGCCGCAGAGTTCCGTATATACGAGCAATTCGTTCATTTTCAGAGATTAAGAAGTATCAGTGAACCAAGAGTTTGCCTACGATTTTCCTGATAACGCCGTTCTCTACTCGTACCGACTTGTGGGCGTCCTTGGGATAGAGGATCACGAGGCTTCCTGGGCGGAGGATTGTACAAGCCTGATTATCAGAGTTCTTGTAGAATGCCACGTCCTTCTCGGAATTGTATTCCACGGAGAGGGTGAGGGCGTTTACGTCGGTCACCATAAGTTTGTCGATACCCTTGGCAACGGCCTGGATATCAATGTATTTTCTGTGGGCCTCGTACTCGATCTCGTTCTCAAGCTTGGGCTCGTATTCGAATACATTGTAGTAGAAATCGTCGGCCACCACATATTTTCCGTTCTCGATGGTATCGAGATTGATAGACTGGATAGTCTGTATTGCTTGCTGTAATGTTGTCATAATTTTTTTTTATGAAAATTTTTGTACGGCAAAGGTAGAAAAAAAATTTATGGATAGTTCCTCAAATACAAAAAAATATTTACCTTTGTGGCAAACCTTAAAGAATAAAACTATGGGAGAAATAACTTTAAAATATGATCCAACGTCAAAAGTGGCACTCGACCTTTTAAGAGTATTGCTCACAACGGGCTATTTCACTACCGACACTACATTGGAACATATAGAGTCGTTGAAAAGGGCTCTCAACGAGGTGACTGAATTCAGGAAAAACGGACCTAAGAATTTCAAAAAACTTGAAGATTTATTAGCCGATGAATAATTATTACTACTCCGACGAGTTTGCCAAAATGTTCAAAAAACTCAAGAAGAAATATCCATCGCTACCTAATGATATAGAGCAATTCAAAATTGAATTCGACAACAATCCTGAATTGGGAGTTGATTTAGGAGGCGGTTTCCGGAAGATAAGATTGAAAATCGGTTCCAAGAACACAGGTAAAAGCGGAGGCGGAAGAATCATCACATTTGAGATGCTGGCAAATCTCAATGACAAGGACATTCTCTTGGTATATTTATACGACAAATCAGATATGGAATCTGTGGCCAATGACTTCGTAGAATCTGTGGTTGGCAATTATTTAAAAGAAAACAATTAAGAATACAATTATGCTGTTAAGGCTAAAGATACAAAACTATGCTTTGATTTCGGAATCGGAAATCACTCTTGGCGAGGGACTTACCATTATCACTGGTGAGACTGGCGCGGGAAAATCCATTTTGATGGGCGCATTGTCGCTGATACTTGGGGCAAGGGCTGATACTTCCGTGATAAAGCAGGGCGAGAAAAAGACCGTGGTGGAGGCCGAGTTCGATATCAGGAACTACAATCTGAAACAGTTTTTCGATGACAACGACCTCGATTACTGCGATACCACCGAGATCCGCCGTGAGATTCTCGATTCGGGAAAGAGCCGTGCATTCGTAAACGACACTCCTGTAAACCTTCAGACTCTCAAGGACTTGGGACAACTGCTCACCGAGATTCACTCTCAGCATCAGACTATGGAGATCGGTGACGAGAATTTTCAGATAAACCTCGTGGACGCATACGCCAAGAACTCGGAACTGCTGAAATCGTATTCCGAGGTTTTTGCAAAATATCAGACCGCCATCAGCAACCTCCAAAAACTTCAGAAGGAGGCCAAGGAATCGGCAAAGGAGGCTGAGTATCTGCATTTTAGGTTCGATGAGCTCGACAAGGCCAAACTTCAGGAAAACGAGCAACAGGAACTGGAGGAGGAACTCGACATATTATCGCACAACGAGGACATAAAGATCGCAATATCAACCGCTTGCGACGAGATGATACGAGCCGAGGAAGGCACTATACTTCAGAAACTGAAATCGGCTCAGCAGGCTCTCCACAAGATTGAGGGATATTATCCGAGGGTGGCCGATCTGGCAAAGCGGATAGAGGAATCTTACATTGAGCTGAACGACGTGGCCCACGAACTCACTGATATTGACGAGAATACGGAATATTCACCCGAGCGTCTGGAATTCGTGAACGAGCGTCTTGGACTGATTTACAATCTTGAGAAGAAATTTCAGGTGTCAACTCTTGAGGAACTCCTGCAAATCCACAAGGAACTCGCCGAGAAACTCAGCCTGGTGGACAATGTTGACGACCGTCTTCAGGACCTCAAGAACGAGGTGAAGGCGCAGGAGGTTGAGTTGGAGAAGTTGGCATCAGAGATCACTGATACACGAAAGAAAGCCGTGGAGGGACTTCAGGGCGAGATTTACGAACTGCTTGAGTCATTGGGCATTCACGACTCGCAATTCAGCGTGGAATTTACCGCGAGCAAGGATTTCCGCCCAAACGGCAAGGATTGCGTGAAATATATGTTCTCGGCCAACAAAAACGTGGCTATGGCCGACCTCAGCAAGACCGCATCGGGCGGTGAGTTGAGCCGTCTGATGCTCTGTCTCAAGTACATACTGAGCCGAAGCACCAAACTCCCGACCATCATTTTCGACGAGATAGATACTGGAATCTCAGGCGACGTGGCTGGCAAGACTGGCGCAATGTTCCGCCGGATAGCCGAGTTTATGCAGGTAATCTGCATCACACATTTGCCTCAGGTTGCGGCGCAGGGTCACCACCATTTCAAGGTTTACAAACACGAGGTGGATGGCGCTATCCAATCGAATATCAAGCCATTGAGCATCGATGACCGCATCCACGAGATAGCAGGAATGCTGAGCGGAGAAAACGTATCAACCGCGGCGCTGATGAACGCAACGGAACTGTTGGAAAACGCAAATAGACGATAAATTTGGGGCAACTTCGTTGCCGATTTGTTTATCCGAAAATTTAAAGAATGGGAAAGAATTAAAAGAATCGATTTAAACACGAATTATCATAAATTAGCACGAATTTTTCATAAATTAATTTTTGAAAAATTAATGTTAATTCGTGATAATTTATGTTCAAAAAGTAATTCTTTCCATTCTTTTAAATTCTTTAAATTTTCGGATAAAAAACCAAGCCACCTCCGGTGGCGCATCAACAAAAAATTTTTGTATAATATGGCAGATCAGTTAAATATCAAAAACAAGAAGGCGAATTTTCAGTACGAGATTCTGGATAAATATATCGCTGGCATTCAGTTGCTTGGCACCGAGATCAAGAGTATCCGCGGTGGCAAGGCATCGCTTGTGGATTCGTTCTGCTCGTTCGACAAGGGCGAGCTCTATGTGAAAATGTACATTGGAGAGTATTCGCACGGCGGATACGTGAACCACGACCCACGCCGTGAGCGTAAACTTCTATTGACACGCCGAGAACTCGACAAACTTGAGAAAAAGGTTCAGAACGTGGGACTTACGATAATTCCGCTCCGAATGTTTATCACCGACCGTGGATACGCAAAACTCGAGATCGCCCTCTGCAAGGGTAAGAAGATGGCCGACAAGCGCGAGGACCTCAAGGAACGCGACTCAGCAAGGGAGTTGGACAGAGCAAGAAAGAGGTATTAAAATATTGAGTATCAGAACACAGATAACGCGGATCAGGCGGATAGGCGCGGTTTATTTAAAGAACAAAATAAATCGGCGAAAATCTGCTTAATCCGCGTTATCCGCGTTCTATATAATTCGTAATTATTTAAAAATCAATCTCGTCGGCCTCGTATTTCTTGTATTTCTCGCTGAGGATGGCGAGCATTTTTGATATTTTGCCGATTCCGTATTGAGTGTCGTTGCTGATTTCCTTTTTCTGAAGTTTCAGAAGCAGAATCATATAGAGCATCTCGAAACAGATCTCGACCTCGCTTGCTCCTTCCTTCTTGGTGACGGCCAGGCTCTGTCCGATAACGGGCGCAGCCTCCTGATACGCAACCTTGTAGTCGGGATGAAGCGGCGAGCGCAGGAGCTGTAGATGAAGTTCATTGAGATCGGCCACAACATTCTGCATCTCCTGAAGATGGCCTTTCTGATCTATCTTCTGGTTTTTCATCAGGGCAATAATGTTGTCGTACCAATAGGTAATCTCCTCCATTACGGCCTCAGGCTGATTGTATTGGCTGAGAATGTTCTTCCTGACAACCTCGATATCGAGATTGCAGGCCCGCATCAAATCCTCTATCTGATACATGTAAATAATGTATTCAGCAATATTCTCTTTTTTCTTCTGTCGTGCTATTATCATTTTCCTTTCAAATTAATCCTCTATTATTATATCAGGCTCGGGAACGGCGGTTATGTTGAAAACCATGCTCCTCAGGCCCTTGCCGTCGCGGAAATAAATATCGAAGTTGCTCACTTCTCCAAATCTCGAGCAAAACGAATAACTCATATTGCCACTGCCGTCATATTCCTTCACCATGGCATTATAGGTGACATTATCGCTCGATTTCAGAACCACTGTCAAGTCGGCTGGATTGCTGTATCCAGTAACGAAATTCACCTTTACAAGTACAGGATTCTTGGAATCGTTGCTGTTGAAATATTTGATACTTAGCAATCTGACTCCGATATCCTGTCCCAAGCCAAGAAACGGCAAAAGCATCAGCGCCCAAATTATGATTACTTTTTTCATTACTATTTCATATTAAAACACGTCTTGCATCTTTACAGGCATCCTCACGCCCTTACAATCCTCGACAGATAATCATAATGATCGCCCTCGGCTATCAGTTCGGCCCTGAAACCGCTTTTCTCGGCATGGAAACTCAATGTGTCGAAATCCACGTAGAGCCATGGGAAAGGCTTTCCCACAATTTTGCCGTATTTCATAGTGTAGTCCATCTCGCCGTAATACCTTCCGCCAATAGGAATATCCATGCTTCCGTCCTCGTTTTCAAAGAGATAGCAAAGGTCGGTGGAATCCATCAGCACCTGGCCGCCGTCCTTGAGGATAGCATCCACGTGCTTGAAGAAATGGCCGAAATTATCCACGCTGCCCACAATTCCGGAGCCATTCATCAGCATGAGAATGGTGTCGTATTTCTCGGGAACGGTCCAGAAATCCTGAAGCCTCGCATCCTCAACTCCGCGCTCCCTCATTGTGGCCACCAGCAGGGGCGATATATCAATAGCAGTAGCGAGCTGACCCTGGGATTGAAGCGACAGGCTGTGGCATCCGGCGCCGGCCCCCACGTCAAGGATTTTGCCCTTGGCCATCCTCAGGGCAGTCTGCTCAATTTCAGGCATATCGCCGAAGTCTCGGAAAAGAGTCTCTACAGGAAACTCATCGTCCTCAAAATCAGGCGAATAAACCATAAGCTTGTGCTCGCATTTCTTATATTTCCAATAGTCGGCAATAGCCTGTCCCATAGGATCTGTGTGTGGTTTTGTCATGATTGGTTATAATAATAATTTATTCTGTCCACTCATTGCCAAGCAATTGAATGATCGAATTAAGTCGGTAAGAGCGCAATTCCTGTTCTGTCATAATCGATTGTGTTTTGTTTTTGCAAAAATATAAATAATTTCATTACTTTGAAAAGTTAATAAACGAAAAAAATATCTCAATTACCAATATTTTGCATAAATATTGCGTTACTGAAAACAATGAACATTAATTCTAAAACAATAATAGTATTATGAAAAAACTAGTAATCCTTGCAGCAGCCTTCGCTGTTCTCGCATGCGGACAAGCCAATGCGCAGAACTTCCTCAACAAGATGAAGCAGAAGGCCGAGAACGCTGTAAACCAACAGATTAATAAATTCTCTGGCAACAACAACTCATCATCTTCTGACAATAGCGAGATGATAGATATCACCGAGTCGCCCAGCAACAACAGCATCACAATCACCACAAGCCTGGTCACCGACTTTGAATACCAGCCTCAGGAAACCACAAGCAACAATTTTGGAGTGGACCTCGACGACGTAAAGCCCGCATCAGGAAACACCTACGAGCAGCTTCTCGCACAGTTGCCCGCCCTTCCCACACCAGCACAGCTGGCCACCCCAAACGAGGCTGAGTATCAGAACTATCTGAGACAGATTGCCGCTGTAAAGATAAAGACAGACGAGGTAATGGCCAAGGCCTGTCTCGGAGCTGTTCAGCAGCATCAGCAGCCTCAGATACCACAGGTTTCACCACAAAACAACGCAAACCCAATGGCCACGCTCACCAAGGAGGAGATGAGAGTGATGGCAGCCGAGGCCGAGAAGATAGAAGACGAGATAGCAGCCCAGGAGAAAAAGCTGGGCCGCAAAATGTCTGAGATAGAGCAGTTCAACTTCATGCGCAAAAACCATAAGGACTTCCTTAGAATAGCCCTCAAGATGAACGAGGCTCAAAACGGCATCAGCGCCGCGCAGATGGAAAAACTCCTTGCCGATATCGACGCCGAGGCCAAAACCAAGGGCCGCGACCTCACCGAAGACGAGATGAACGCCATCGCAAAGGCCAAATATCCTGATATCTACGCCAAGGGTATGGCCGCCAAAAACAAGCAGAAGCAGATGGAGAACGCCGCCAACCAGCAGCTAAGCGACGGCAACATTTCCGGCAAGCTCATGGAACTGGAGAAGAAAACCACCCGCGACAAGGAACAAGCCGCCCACGACTGCTACCAGTTTGCGGCCCACTACGAGGAGCAGCTCCGCGATATCTACTCGCAGATTATCAACACCAGCGACAAGGCAAAGGTAAACCAGCTGTACGCCAAGGCCGACGCCATGGTGGCCGACTACCGCAAGCGCGCCTCAGAAAGCTGGATAAATGGAATCAAAAACCACATTGAGACTGTAAAAGCCGCCATTCCAGAGCGCATCGCCCTCCACAACGCCAAAGACGAGTGCGCAGCCACAGCCATCAAAATCAATGAGCTGCAGAAAATACTCGAGGTAATGGAGGACGCCTACAGCGATTTCCCACTCATAGCCGTGGAGCCGGTTCAGGTTTCCAAAACCAATATCACATGCTACCGCTACGAGAGCGTCTTCTATCCCAAGGTAACAGGATTTGCAGAGCACAGCCGCATCTCCAAGGACGGTGAGGATTACTGCAACAAGTTCACCTGCAAGGAGAAGCCCGCCTACGGCACCTACAAGTCGGCTGATGGCAAGCGCGTGGTGGAATTCTCGAGGGAAGGCTCGCTCACTCTCCCAGGCGGATACGTGCATTACCCCATAGCCTTCGAGCAGCAGGGCGACATGCTTGTATGGTACGAGATTAATGACAACACCATCATGGAATACAAATACAAGCTCTAACCTTACTTGAAAACACAAATCTACATAATAATGCTGGCATTGATAACCCTATCATTGCCAGCATTTTCGCAATATAGCGGTGCCGACAGCCTGATGCTTGGTTACCGTGAATCCATCACAAAGGCATCGCAGCGCCTGGAGGTGGACCCGCTCGTCGTGGAATCCATCGTTTATCCCGAGCTGATGCGCTATTCTGCCCTCAGCGACGCCATAGAGACCTCGCTCGTAAACGGAATGTATGTGAGATTCGGACTCAGCAAGGGCGATTTCAGCATCGGGATTTTCCAGATGAAACCCTCGTTTGTGGAGCAGTTGGAGCGTCGCTGGAACCTCGCCGACTCGCTTCCCCTGCATTATCAGCTCTATTTCAACACTATGAACCGCAGCGAGATGGCCCGTGCCAACCGCATCAGGAAAATGAGCTCGGTGGAGGGACAGTGCCTCTATGCCGCTGTTTTCCTGAAACTTATGTACCACTGCTTCCCTCAGTTGCGGGATATCAGCCCTGCGGAAGATAGGATAATGCTCCTGGCCACGGCCTACAATCACGGCGTGGAGTGGCCCCCAGTAGATTTAGGGTCAGCTGACCCTAAGTCTATCGAAAAACTCCGGAAAAGCTCTGTGTCAGCCACTTTCCATACCGACTTGGTGGCAACTCCATTCACCCAATACCTCAATTACGGAAAACTTGCAGTGGAACATTACAATTTTCTTACGAAATAATTTGGTGGTTTCAAAAAGTAGTTCTATATTTGCGGTATATTTACACAATTTATACATTTAAAACGTTTCCGCAATCGATTGGAAAAGCCTCGGAGAGGCGTAAATAACGTCAGTTCGACGAATTGACAATTATCGCCTTCGGCGTTATTTTAGAAACAAAAATTATCAAAAATTGGTCAAAAATTAATCATAAATTTTCTCAGAGTAGTAATTTTTGAAAAATTTTTGGAT
>JAZLKG010000034.1:0-15867 GCA_045597465.1 Bacteroidales bacterium
ATCCGCGTAATCCGTGTTCCATAAAAATACAAAACGAAAATGAAGCAGATATTATCACGTCTGGTGCAGGGAGAGAAGCTCTCGCGCCAGGAAACCAAAGACATATTGCTGAACATCACCCAGCAGAAATACAGCAACGAGCAGATAGCCGCTCTCCTTATGGCCATCAATATGCGCGGCATCACCGTGGACGAGCTCCTCGGACTCCGCGACGGCATCCTCGAGACAGGCACACCTGTTAACCTGGCCCCGCACAAGGTTCTCGACATAGTGGGAACTGGCGGCGACGGCAAGAACACATTCAATATCTCTACAGTTTCTTGCTTTGTGGTGGCAGGCGCTGGCTACAAGGTGGCAAAGCACGGCAACTATGCCGCATCGTCGGTATCGGGCGCCAGCAATGTAATTGAGGCCCACGGCGTTAAGTTCACCGCCGACAACGCAAAACTCCTTGAGAGCCTCGAGAAATCGGGTGTGGCATATCAGCACGCACAGCTTTTTGCCCACGCTATGAAGTTTGTGGGTCCGGTGCGCAAGGCTTTGCAGATTCCAACCTGTTTCAACCTACTCGGACCATTGGTGAATCCTTGCAGACCTCAGTATCAGTGCCTTGGCACCGCCACACTCGATCAGATGAGATTGTACCACTCGGTATGTCAGCAGCTCGGCATCGGATACTCGCTTGTATCGTCGCTCGACGGCTACGACGAGGTGTCGCTTACCTGCGATTTCAAGGTGACATCCAACCATTACGAGAAAATCTTCTCGCCAGCCGACTTCAACATTCCTATCATCAAGCCTGAGGAGATTTACGGCGGCACCACCAAGGAAGAGGCTGTCAAGATATTCGACAACGTGCTCGCCAACGAGGCCACACTCTCTCAGAAAAACGTTGTGATAGCCAACTCAGCCATCGCCATCCGCACCGTCTGCCCCGAGAAGAGCATCCTCGACTGCGTATCAGAGGCTCGCGAGTCCCTCGAAAGCGGCAAGGCAATGGCAGCATTCAAGAAGTTTGTAGAGGTTAACTCTTAAGTCTCACACAGATGACACAGATAACACTGATTAGGCACAGATTAATAAATAATCCAAATAAAAATCTGTGTTATCTGTGTCATCTGTGCGAAATAAAACATTAAGCTATGACTATTTTAGACGAAATAACCGACAATAAGCGCATCGAGCTGGTGGAGCTCAAGAAGGTGCTTTCTTTGGACGAGATTAAGGAGGGCGCTAACTATTCCCGCACCTGTTTCTCGATGAAAGACAGCCTACTGAACTCCAAGACAGGAATAATCTCGGAGTTCAAGCGCCGTTCGCCCTCCAAGGGCGATATCCACCCAGGCATCAGAGTCGACGAGGTGGTTTCCCTCTACGAGGAATACGGCGCAAGTGGTGTAAGTTGTTTAGCTGATACAAAATATTTTGGCGGAAGCTACAAGGACGTAATGCAGGCCCGTGAGTGTCTCAAACGCACACCATTACTCTTCAAGGAGTTCGCGATAGACCCGTATCAGCTGCACCTCGCCAAATACAGCGGCGCCGACGTGGTATTGCTCATCGCGGCCTGCCTCGAAGTATCTCAGTGTCAGGAACTCGCCGACGAGGCACACTCTCTCGGATTGCAGTGCATCCTGGAGGTCCACACCGAGGACGAGCTCTCGCATTACAGCAACTACATCGACATCGTGGGAGTCAACAACAGAAACCTCAAGATCTTCAAGACCGACATCCAGAACTCGATAAACCTGGCCAAGAACCTGCCTACGGAGGCCGTGAAAATCTCCGAATCAGGCATCAGTAACCCCGCCACGGTAATAGAGCTCAGGGAACACGGTTTCAACGGCTTCCTTATGGGCGAGAACTTTATGAAAGAGAAGAACCCAGGCCTGGCCTTGCGCGACTTCATCGCCGCCGTAAGCCGATAAATAATTATCGCACAGATGACACAGATAACACAGATTTTTCTCTGATAGAAAAATCTCATCTGCGTAAATCTGTGTCATCTGTGTTATCTGTGCGAAAACAAATGGATAATATGAAAGTAAAAGTTTGTGGAATGCGGGAGCCACGGAATGTGGCGGATTTGCTGGAGCTGAAGCCCGATTTTATGGGGCTGATATTCTGGCCGAAATCCAAACGCTGCGTGCCAATGGACGCGCCCGAATTTGTGAAGCAGAAGTTCGACAACGTAACCAAAGTAGGCGTATTCGTCAACGAGGAATACGACGCCATCCTGAATTACGGCAGTGAGTTCAATCTTGGAGCCATTCAGCTTCACGGCGACGAGAGTCCCGAGTTTTGCGCCCGTGTCCGCAAGGATTATCCCGTGATAAAGGCCTTCGGAATAGCGGAGTCGGCCGACCTCGATAAGCTTGCGCCATACGTGGACTGCGTGGATTATTTCCTCTTCGACACCAAGACATCGGGCTACGGTGGATCGGGTCAGAAATTCGACTGGAGCATCCTCAACGACTCCCGAATTCAGAAACCATTCTTGCTGAGCGGCGGCCTTGGTCCCGACGACGCCGAAACCGTGAAGTCGCTCCGCCTCAGCAATATGATAGGCATCGACCTCAACAGCAAATTCGAGGACGCCCCCGCCCTCAAAAACATCAAAAACCTCCGCACATTCTTATCAGAAGTGCGTGGATAGTTTTCGCACAGATGACACAGATAACACAGATTCACACAGAGAATAAAAAATCTGTGAAAATCAGCGTCATCTGTGTCATCTGTGCGAGCACAATCAAAAATTAAAAATCAAAAATCGAAAATTATTATGAACAGAATCGACAGACTTTTCCAGTCAGGAAAAAAAGACATACTCTCTGTATATTTTACAGCAGGATATCCAAATTTGGACGACACAGTTAAGGTTATCAAATCGCTCTCTGACCACGGCGTGGATATGATAGAGATTGGCGTTCCATTCTCTGACCCAATGGCCGACGGCCCAGTAATCCAGGCGTCAGGACAGAAGGCATTGCAGAACGGAATGAGTCAGAAGGTGCTTTTCGAGCAGCTGAAGGACATCCGCAAGGTTACTGACATTCCTCTCATTATGATGAGCTACGTGAACACCGCAATGCAGTTCGGTTTCGAGAAATACTGCAAGGCCTGTGCAGAGGTAGGCGTTGACGGTCTTATCATCCCTGACCTTCCATCTGAGGTTCTCCTGGGCGAATACAAGCAGTACATCGACGCCAACGGCCTCGCCTTCACTCAGCTTGTAACTCCCGAGACCTCCGACGAGCGTGTCCGCGAGATCGATGCCACAACCACAGGCTTCGTCTATATGGTTTCGTCGGCCTCCACCACAGGCGCACAGTCATCATTCAGCGACGCCAAGCAGCAGTACTTCAAGCGCATCGAGGGCCTCAACCTCAAGAACCCAACCCTCGTGGGCTTCGGTGTCAGCAACAAGGAAACCTTCCGCGCCGCCGCCGACCATTCCCGTGGCTGCATCATCGGCTCTGCCTTCATCAAGCTCCTCGGCAGCTGCGGCAGCATCGACGAGGCAGTGGAGACATTGCTGAAGAATGTAAGAGGATAAAAGAATAAAGGAATCAAAGAATAAATCCCCGTCCGATTGAAGGGTTTCAATTGGACGGGGATTTTTTTTGTAAAAGAATCTATTATTTTGTATCTTTGCCACAAACAAACACTGCAAAAATTATGGGCACATACGTAAATCCAAGCATAGAGGCTTTCGAGAAAGACCTCAACCAGAAAATATACGTTGACAAATCCCTTTTAATCAAGGAATTGAACGAACTTATCGGTTCCAGTGACAAACATCTCTGCGTATCTCGACCACGCCGTTTTGGCAAGACAATGGCCGAGAATATGCTTTGTGCCTATTATGGACGCACCACCGATACCTCGCAGATTTTCAATAATATGAAGATTGGAAAAGACGAGGAGGCAAGGGAGAAGTATCTGAAGCATCTCAACAAGTATAATATTCTTATGATAGACTGTCAGAAAATCTGGGCAAGCAAAAAAAACAAACCATTTATGCAGGCCATAGACGAGACTATCAACCAGGAACTTATATCAGAATTTTCTGAGGTTGAATTAAAAGAGGAAACTTCCGTCGCCGACAACATCATAAAGATCTACAACAAGACCAAAATCCCATTTGTGATTTTCTTCGACGAGTACGACCTTCCGATACGCTACAATTTCAAGGAAGAGGAATTTCAGAAATATCTCGATTTCCTTGTGTCATTGTTCAAAAACTCAGCAATGGCAGGTCCCGTCGCTCTTGGATATATGACAGGTATATTGCCGATAGTTAAGGACAAATTCCAGAGCAAACTCAATAACTTTAAGCCTATTACCATTGTGTATCCAAATCAATATGTGGATTATACAGGCTTTACCAAGGAGGAGGTAAAGGAACTCTGCGATGAATACGATATCGATTTCAAGGAATGTGAGGATTGGTTCGACGGATACAAATTCACATACAGGAGACGCATCAACGGCAAATGGCAGGATTTCTCTCAATCGATATTCAATCCATACGCCATTGTAAACGCCATGGAGACGGGAGAATTCCGCTCATACTGGTCACACACAGGAAGTTACGAATCGATTCTTGATTATATCAACTTTAATTTCGACGGCACAAAAGAAGCTGTTGTCAGAATGCTCTCGGGAGAGGAAGTGGAGGTTTGGATTGATAGTTTCTGCAACTCTATGGACAAGTTCAAATCAAAAGACGACGTTTTCGGATACCTTACCCATTTGGGCTATTTGGGTTACAATAAGGAGACTCAGACCTGCTATATTCCAAATAAGGAAATAGCAAATGAATGGATTCTGGCTATCAAGGACAACAAGGATTATTCTCAGGTATTCAAGACGATAGAAAACTCAAAGCGTCTTTTGCAGCTTACAATCAACGGCGAGGAGGAAGCCGTGGCTGAGGCATTGTTTAATGCCCAACAATTTGTGACATCGCCCATAAGTTATAACAACGAACAGTCGATGCAGTCAGCGATAAACCTTGCCTATTTCTTCGCCAGCACTCAGTACTATATGTTCAACGAGTTGCCTGCGGGTAAAGGCTATGCCGACGTTTCTTTCATCCCCAAACGGCCAGGCTTACCTGCCATAATCATCGAACTCAAGAAACAGCAATCCACAGGCAAGGCTCTTGAACAGATAAAGAACAAGCAATACTTCAAGCCATTTGCCGACTATTCGGGTGAAGTTCTTTTGGTGGCCGTAAATTACGACGACGAGAAGAATTATACCTGCAAAATAGAAAAGTGGATGAAGTGAGAATGAATGGTTAATGCAAATCCCCGTCCGATTGAGAGGCAATTGGACGGGGATTGTTGGTATTATTTGATGTATTTCCTTACGTTGTTGATGTCCTCGGCAAAGTTGAGGTTCGCATGTGTGTCGTCGTAGCCTGCGGATGTGATTCCTATCACCTCACCGTATTCGTTGATTAAGGCTCCGCCACTGCTTCCGTGGTCAATGGGGACGCTTATCTGTATTAGCTCGTTGCGGAATTGAGAAATCTCGCCTGATGAGAATGTGTTTCTGAGTCCTTTGGGACTGCCAATGGCAAATACTTTGTCACCAACCCGGCTTTTGTGGGTTGTGAGAGGGATATATGGAAATTTTCTGCCATTGTGCTTTACCTTGAAGACTATGAAATCAAATTCCTCGCTCTTTGCTATTATTTTGTCGATTTTCAGTTTGCTTCCGTCGGTTAGCTGTAGTTCCTCAGCGCCAAGATAGGTGCCCTGGAATACGTGGTAGTTGCTTACTCCTACACCATCGGAGGTTACGAAAAATCCCGAACCTTGATACCTTCCGCTGTTGTCGGCGGTAAGTATGTAGAAGACTGCGGGATTGTATTTCTCGAAGATCTCCGGTCCTGTCATTTTCTTGCCTCCTGTATTGGTGGGGATGTATGTGTCATCCTTATTTTCTGAGACTGTCTTTACATTGTTGCCTTTGTCTCTTCTGTTGGAAGCCGAAGTCTGCGTTACATTGCTCCCTTGAGAGCGGGAGTGGCCTGTCCTTGGACGTTCTCTGCCGCATCCGCTCATCAAGAGCAACAATATTGATAATATCAGTCCTAACTTTCTCATTGTTTTGGAGGATTGATTTTGGGGATAATCTGGATAACAAACCGTTTATTGTTGTACCATTTGGGGTCGCGGTCAATACCATTCAATCCACTTCCGCAAATCATGATTTCTGTATTGTATTTGCGAAGGTTGATTTTCTCTGCTCTCCATAGATTATACAAGGCCAAGGCTCGTTCGTAACTGAGTTTGTAGTATTTCTCCGAGTCAACATTCATTGAATTTTTCTCGTCGTTGGCCACATTACCCTCTATTACAAGTTGGTAGTGAAATTCTCCGTTTTCTTCTGAAAGTTTTTTCAAAAGATTCTCTATATCGTGGCCTATCTCTATGGCTTTGCCTCTGAACTGCTGTTTGATCACTGATTGGTGAGGCTCGAATATCTCTCCTACAAGGTCTTTGGCAACGAACTTTTTGGAACTTTCCAAATAATTGAATTTGCCGGATTCCAATAGAGGCTTGAACTGCTTGTCGATCTGGAGAATCTGCTCGAGCTTTTCCTTTTGTTTGGTGGTCTCTTGAAGGTCACCCATTATTTGCTTGTTTTGATTATGCAGCAATACAATCACAAGAATAAACAGTACAAGCATCACAAAGAACAGGCTTGTCATCAAGTCTGAGTAACTGGTCCAGAAGAATGATTCTTTCTTGTTCTTGCTCATGGTAAATCCGTTAGATGAATATTCTGATAATCTCAACGACAAGGATTGCGGCTGCTATTCCTGCTATTGTATATTGCATTATCTTGTTGGAAGAATCGCTTTCCTGCATCTCCTGATTGTCTGTGCGCATTGCCAATGAGTTGACACTTTTGGAGAGTGATGATAGTGCCTCGTTTTGAGTTTTTATTGCCTTGTCGTAATTGGCAAGGCTTTCCTTTATATCCTTTAGGCTTGATATCTCGCCAAGAACCTTCTCCAATTGTCCGGTTCGTTCCTTGAGAGCGTCTTCCTGCTTGCCGAGGAATTTGGTGTATTCGTTAAGCTGGTTTTCGGATTTTTCTGTGATTTCGTTTATCACGTTTTCCACCTTGCTTTCCAAATCACCTGCCGAGTGAGTGAGTTTTCCTTTGTAACTCTCCATTGCTTTTAATACCGCATCATCGGCGCTGTCTATCTGATTGGCAAGCATCAGTTTCCTCTCCTCTATGGCATTCATTTCGCTTTGGAAGAAATTGCCCATTTCCTCAATCATTTTCATGCGTTTTTCGCCTTCGTCGAGTTTGGCGTTGAGGGCCATCACCTGTGCGAGATATGATTCGCTGTTGTTGAAAACCGATGCTATTCTCTCTATGGAAGAGGTACTGTGCTGAAGTGCATTGAATACCTCTACATTTGCCTTGGCCATCTTCTTGATGTCGAGCTGGTCTATTCTGTTATATAGTTCAGCCTGACTTTCGCTGGTCTTGTGGATTTCGTCCAATGTCTCTTTCAGGTTGGCGGTTTTGTCGCCGAAACCATTGTTGAAATCTGTGAGTGTTGTGCCGAGTTTCTCCAATGCGTATGATACGTCTGATGACATTTGGGGCAATAGTTTGGCTTGTATCCAACTCAAAAACTCATCCTTGCCGTTGTAAACGTCAGACTTTGAATCCTTGAGTCTGTATGTTCCGATTGTGGTAAGAATGATGCCGCAAACACTCGCTATCATAGCCAATGCTACTCCGCCGAGCAAAGCCTCGATACCTTGGGCATCCACTTCGCCTGTGCCAAGCAATGCACCGATTCCGCCTGTAAAGAATAGGAATCCAACGCCGATAATGATTCCTAACATTGTACCTACAAGACCGAGGTAGAGAGGAATTGGAATCTGGGATGTGATATCCTCTTCCTCGCTGTCGCAATTTCGGTCCACAATGTCCTTCATCAATTGATAGTCGTTTGCCCTGTTCTTGTTGCTGAACAAATAATTATTGAGGGCTTCGATTATTTTCTTGAGGTTTGGGTTTGCCTTCTGAAAATTATTCAGGATAATAAGGTTTTCATAGTCACTGAGGTTCATAGCGTATTCACCTTTGTCCTTTATTCCCTTGAATATGTCCTTGAACTTGCTGATCTTAGCACTGGTACTACCAAACACTTTTACTTGGTATATCAGTACCAATGCTATAATCACTATTATTATAAGATAATGTCCCATTGATTATTCAAATTTTATTTTTGCTTTTGTTGTTACTTTCCAACGCTCGTCGATAAACCTAACCTCTCCAGGAGTGATTAGTTGTACTGATGAGGCGTTTTGTGGATCACCTTCCCAATCTGCAATGCCGTCAAATACGACGTCATATTGGGCGATTGCTACATTGTCGTCTCCGCAATACTCAAATTTTGCGGAGTCGGTTTTCTTGTTGAAAATGGCGAAGTTGCAAAGATCCTTCTTGTCTTTTAGTCTGCCGAAACTCTCACCATCGAACTGCGCGAGGTAGCCTGTATAATCGTGCTTTATTACTTGAACAGGTTCCTTCTTCTTCTCGGTGTCGGGCTTTGAAGGTGAAGTAGTTGCCTTTATAGGTTCTGATGCAACCGAGTTTGATGTTTGTTTTTGCTGAGAATCCTTTTGAGGAGTCTTGCAGTTCTTGGTCAGTTCATCGATTTTTCTTCTAAGTTTGTTGATTTCAGCATTAAGTTCGCCTATTTTCTGTTCGTGTTTGCGAGTTACTTGAAGTTGTTCGTTCCCTGTCATTCCTGATTCTTCATCTTCCTCTGTTTTCTTTTCCCAGCAGATAACGAAGTAAATGATTGCAATGAGTTCAAGCAAAGCGATTGACAGCAAGATGATTTCGGTGCTCGAGAAACCGCCGTCTTGGTTTTGTGTTGCTTCCAATTGCTTGATTTTTTCATTCAATCGAAAGTTTTCCATTGGCAATTTGTGAAGTTTGTCGTTGTCTGTATTAACAGGTGTATCCTTTTTCCTTTTGTTACTCAGCCATTGAGTAATCTCGGAGTCGATTTCCTGTTTTACGGAATTCAATCTACTTTTGGTATCCTCGCTCTCTCCATCGAAAATATTTGGAATTGCAGTTGCTTTGTTTAGGTCTTGGCAATTCCTGATTGGGGTGAAGATTTTTTCTTTGACTATATTTCCTATTTTTTTGTCTTTCTGACAATCATCCATAATTTCCCAAACATTGGCATTTTTGTCCAGTTTGCAATTGTCTGTTAGTTTTTTTAAGATGGGAGATTGTGGATGGTGTATCTCCAGGTATGCTTTGATGTACCTGTTTGTTATGAAGTTTATTATTTGGTCCATTTCTGCCGAATCAACAGAAATTGTTTCCTGTCCCAAACAGAATCTGAATGGGACAAGAAACAGAACCAGCATTATTGCTAGTTTTCTCATATTTACTGTGTTTAATTGTTTGGTTTATCGATATTTGTCTCGCATATTGCGGTGGTGAGCGAGCTCAGTACGCCGTTGAGCGGATAGAAGAACATGGTTTCCTCAATGCGATCTTGGTCGGTAACTTCCTTGAGTTTTGCGTTGAGTTTGTTCTCTGCGTATGAGCGCAAATCCCGCTTGCAGGTTTTCTTGGCAATGTCCACAGACTCTTGATTGATACCGAAACAATCGCGGAACGAGAGGTCGCCCTTGTTGAGCTCGAATACAAAGTCGATGAACTTCTCTGCCTGATTGATTACTCCATTCAGATACTTTTCCTTGTTGTCCATTATTGACTTGTATGTCTGCTCGTTGCCTACAAACTTGCCATCCTCGGTAATACCCTCAAGGATGAGTTTCTTCTCAGCCATCTCAGAGTAAGTTTGTGATTCTGGGTTCAATATACCTCCCATGCATGTGGCAGCCTTGGGATTGTCGAAGGTTTTCATAACCTCCAATCCGTCGGATGGGTATGGCTTGTTGTAAACTTTCTCAAATATTTTTTTTGAGAGTTTGGCTAGAAGCGCATTGTCCGACGAAAGAATTGGAATCACCTTGGCACCGTTGCCGCTGAAGGCTATGTGTCTTGGCATCTCGAGGTTCTTGGTCTTCATTACTTGGGCCAAGTGGTACATGATAGCGCAGTAGAAAATCAGGAATACGATTTTCTGTGTGTTGTCGAGCTGGAGAATGTAGTTGAAGTCGATCTTTACATTCTTGTCCTTGGCATCCTTGTTGTCTATCAGGGAGAAGAAGAACGAGGCTATGTTGGCAGAGTTGTTCTCGCTGTTGAGGTTCTCGTATATCTGTCTCAACTGCTTGAATCCGTTGTCATCTATTTGTCTCAAGATCTTGTTTGTGAACTGACGTACTATACCATTCTGAGCTCCCTGATTCTTGGCGAAGAAATCACCGAAAATAGCATTGGCTGCAAAACGGAACGATGTAATATGCTGAACGTCACCGTGATTTGCTATCACAATGTCTGTTGTCTCGCCGCCGATATCTATTGTAACGATATTGTTGACCGATCCCTGAGTCTGCTTGAAGTAGTAGTAGGGGGCTACTGACTCATTCATAGCTATTACATTGCTGGTGTCCTCTCCAAAGTACTTTTGGTAGGCCTCCTCCCAAACACGCTTGAAAGTGCTCATTCTTGCCTGAGTCATACTCAATGGGTAGAACCAAGTGATCTTTGTTTTCTCGAGTTTGCCTCCGTTGATTACCACTTTGTTCCTTAGGGCGAAGAACAGCGATTCTATGAAACAGCTGACCATTTTCTCGTTGTCAACCTCGCTTGACCATTTGAGATTGGTTTCCATCTTGTTGTAGTCGAGACGGAATCTTTTCTCGTAGAGATAGGCAAAGTTTGCCTGTCCGAGTGCAAAGTGCGATTTGTTCCAATTGCAGTTTTTGGCCACGAGAAGTGCTGAGCGCATTGGGAACTTGGAAATCTCCTTGTCGCCAATGTACTCTGGACAGAGTTCCTGCTCGAATACATTCTTGATTATTCTCTCCAGATTGAGGCAAGAGAACTGGATTTGCTTGTCGGTTTTGTCGATATCGAATCTTTGCAGTTTCTTGAGATCCGACTTGTACTCGATGTGAGTGTTGGATGTTCCGAAGTCGATAGCGAAAGTGTATTCTCCGCTCGACTGCTGTGGCTTGCAGATAGGCAGTATTACTCCATTGTATGTGCCGTCACTTACACGTATGTAAGAGATGTTCTTGTGCTCGATAGCGTACGCCGTTGTGGTAGGATACTTGGTGGTATCTCCCTCGTTTCTAGTGAAATTCTGTACGTTTTCGATCGGCTGGTTCCTGGCATCGTAGAATGTGGCTGAGTACTGGCCATTGTCGCCGAAGCGTCCGAGAGAGAAACGGTAGAATGCATCCTCATCTTTTTCAAATCTGATGTTTGGTAACATGGCAAACGAGAAGTACTCGTTTTTCTCTATCAATGCACCGTCGTTCTTGTCAGCCGCAATATTGGCGTCGTTGTTGGCGAAGTATATTCTCTCGTAGTCTATGGTCTTGCCTTTGGCCTTGATAGGGATATGGAGCATCACCTTGATGCCTCCGCTGTTCTTGAAGAACTCTATCATTCTTTTGTTTATGATATCATCTACGGTGAAGTACTTGAAGAAAGTGTCGGTAAGTGGCAGAAGGTAGCTGTTCTCGTTTTTCTCCCTGTTGGCGTCGAAGAATGCATCTTTGTTGAGCTGATATGGCATCATCATGATACTGTCTTCCAAGAAATCGCTTACAGTGAGATATGGATACTGCTCGCTTGTCTGCGGCAGACGGCGATCGCTGATAGGCTTAGGGTCGAAGTATGGAGCAGGGGTCTTGCCGTCCCAATTGCCATGGCTGAACTTTAGGCTGTTGTACTTGTTGCCTTTTTCTGTTGGGAGTACGAGAGGCAGTTTCTCGTCGTTGCAGATGGATGTGGCTATCTCGAAATCACTGCTTAGGTTCACCTCGGCGGCCTGGCAGAACATAGGGAGACCATCGATTACCTCTACGCGGTCGTTGCCGTCGGATGTGGTGAGTTCGGCGTATTGAGTTACGTAATCTGCATCAGTCTCCATCCTGGCGATCTCGTCGGTAAGTTCTGGCGACAGATGTTTGTACGACAATTTCAGGTACTTGCCTACCTCAGGGAACAGACTGTTGAATCTCTGCTCAGTAAAGTATGCCTTGATGGCAAATAGGAACAGAACGAAATCATTGTCTCTCTTGTGCAATGGACAATATTCCTTATCAAAAGGCTTGTCGTTGTCGAATCTGAGCTCATCAGAGAGATACGAGAAATCGTTTGCGATAGAGAAGAACAGAGTGGCAGGAGAGGTGGCGCCAATGATGTCGAGGTCGGATTTCTTCTCCTTTCCGATATATTGGAGTAGATATATTCGGCGCATCTTGTCGAAATTGTAGGTTTTCTTGTCCTGCTCGAGATATGTCTGAAGTGTTTGACCGAGTATGCGGTGTCCTTCCTCATCGGATTTTAGGAGGGCGTTGATGTCATCAACCTTGTCCCAATGGATGATTCTAAGTTTGTCGGCGAATATTCTTGCCTTGAAAAATAATTCGGCTACGTCCAATGTATCGGAAACCATTTTGTGGTATATTGTAGTTCCGCACAGGGCAGACTCCTCCTTGCCGGGATTCTGTGGATTCTCGGCATATTTGTAAACCTCAGCAAATGCTGTCTTTATTAGGTCGATTCTTGCGAATGGAGAGGGGATCGATGTAATCTCGGCTGTTGACTCGGTCTTAATCGAGTTGAGCGCGTCAGCTCCTATTGGGTCGGAAACTTCCCAATGTTTCAAGTCCTCTCTTGAAGTACCCTGATGTATTCTTAATATCTTTGCCATTTCTTGATATGCTTTAGAAATTAGGATCTATTTTTTTGTTCAATGCCTCTGTGGTGGCATCGTAGAAAATCTTGAGGAATTGCTCCTCGGCAGGTTTGTCGGTGATGGCTATTCCGTTCAGCAGGTCGTCAATCACTGCGTAGCTGGAGAATCTCGAGCTCTTGGCGTCCTTGCCGTTTATGCTGTCGAATATGTCTCCTCTGCCCTCCAAGTTGAAAGGCTTGAATGCGCGTTTGGTCTCCGCCATTTCCTTAATCCACAGCTCGTATTCGTTGGTGAAAGTCTTCAGATTCTTGAAGAACTCTCCCTTTACAAAAGCGCTGTTGATTTTCCTGTCGATAGCCCATGGTTGGTAGGCCATCTGATCCTCGAGAGTGGTTTCTATATATTTCGCCATGAGGTGCATCTGAGTCATATTCCTCTGGATGAGATTGTATGTCTCGGTTGCCAAATCCACGAAAGTCATTTCGTTTTTGTCGTTGGCCACGCCGAACTCCTTGTGTTGGGTATTCCCGTCGTGAGTTGTACAGTTCTTGTCGAAATCCAAGACAGCCAACGCTGCGGCCAACTCAATGATGTGGGCATTGTTTTTTTGCTTGTTGCCACCCTCTATGTTCTCATATTCGGCGTTTAGGGTGTCTCCTATGTAATAGAAGGCATCCAACTGATTGCCTGCCTCGCTGATATTACGGTTGTAGTATTGCAGGGCTGATTTTGTTTTGGAGATAAATGTGGATGAGTCTATCTCGCTCTCCTTGCTTGTCTTCACGTTGAAGTATGGGTGTACTGATATCGCGCCTATTGGGCAGTTCTCTATTCCCGCCCCTGTTTTCACAGAACGCAGGGTCTTGAGAAGCAATGGGAAGCCGCTTGCTCCTGTACCTCCGAAAATCGAGCTTATGATGAAGATCCTGTCCCCGTTGTCGAATCCCATTTTTGTAAGTATCTCGGATTCTCCAAATTGGTTGAGTACCACGGAGCCAATGTTAGGATTACCCTTGAAACCTACTTTCATATTGGATTTCAGGTTTTTACCCGAAAACAGAGCCTCGCATATTGCCCTGTTGTTCTTGGTCATGGTGGTAAGTCCGATGAATTCCTCAAACTTTTTGTTTTGTGTGTTGTTGTAGAGCGAGAGACGATAGTTATGTGCTATATTTGGGTTTGGTTTCGAGATCTGTGTTCCGAAAAACTTCCTGTCGTCAGGGGCTTTGTCTGCCGTTCTGAGTTTTTCGTACAGATCAAGATAACCAACTGTTCTGGTAAGATCCGCAGCGGCTGCATCCGGGTCTATTATTATGGGCACTATCACGCTGTCGCACTTTACGCCGGAGGCGAGGAGCATCGTAAGTGCCTTGATTACTCTGGAACCAGTGCCTCCGATTCCGAATACGAATATTTTGCTCATTGTCTTATTTTATGTTGTTTTTGTGTTATACAATCAGAATGGTACTCGCTTGCAGTTTCTGCAGAATGGCAGATACTTGAGTCCGATGGAAGCTATGGTATATACAAGTGCCGAGATTATTGCATTGGCTAGGCCAAACATTACGCAGTCCTGTTTCAGGATCAGGTCCGCCAATATGTTGCCTTCCTCGTCACGCTCGTACATGAGAGTGTCGCAAATGAGGCCATTGTTGAAGTCTGATACTGTGTACCAAAATCCAAATCCGAAACCGGCCACTATTGCTATTGCCATGAATATGAACCAATGGCTCTTGTGGTTGAATCTTGGTGAGTTGATAGCAATATAGAATACAGCCGCTATCGCCACCGCCATTCCAATAGTAACGGTGCCAATGGTGTTGTAGAGGTTGGGATTGTCGAAGGCTTCCGTATCGCAATTGAAGCCAAATAGATAATCCCCGAGGTTGGATCCGTAAAGAGATCCCAAGAGTTCGTAGATTGTACCCATTTCTTAGTTTTTGTTGATATTAATTGTTAGTTCTGTGTAATTATCTTTTCCAAAAGCCTCTGATATTCCGTTTATTATATTCTTGAGGCCGTAAGTCTTGTGCAAGGCGTTGTCGGCATTGGGGTCGAGGCCCACCTTGTCGTTGTATTCATCTACCCATGCGGGCAGTTGCTTTTTCAAGTGTATTTTCAGTGTGGCAGGTTTCACTTTGGTACTGCTTAATTTCAGTAGATGAGTGTATCCCTGCTGATTTGTCTTGCCTACCGAGATGGAGAAATCCTTGTCGCTGAGTTCATAGTTCTTGGCATCAAGGATGTAGCTCTCTGGGATGAGGATTTGAGAGAAGTTTACATTAACTGCGAATGTCAACTTTCCGTCCCTGCCTTTCTCTGCGTTTACTATGCTTGTTTTGGAATTGTTCCTGTCAAGTTTGAAACTTCCCGAGGCGTTTTTTACCGCATATTTGGGTGTTCCGATATTCTTCTCAAGGATGAATTCGTTCTTCACGCCCGAACCTTTTATGTTTGTTGCAGGCACTGATGCTCGCATGGCTTTCAGATATTTCTTTTTGCCGAATATGAGCATATAGAATGGTCTGACTTCGTCTTTCAGCTGGAATTTCTTGTCTTCGCGGTTGTAGAATGTTCCGGTGAAGTTTGAAGTAAACTGCATGAACATGATTCCGGCGTCAGGATTTGATTTTACATAACTAGCGAAAGCACTTTTTATGTTTATCTCTTGTTCTACAAGATACTTCTCTGCATCTTGTTTTCCCGGCGAGAATATGAAGTCGGATACTACAATGGAAACCTCGTCGGATTTATTGCAGTCGATTATTTTCTTCAGTAATTGCGAGATGTCGGTTGCCTTACGGCTGCCACCCTTGCTTTTGAAGCTTGCAGGTGTCATATCGTGAAAGAATTTCTGGATATCCGTGCCGAGAGATATAAGTTTGTCGTTTGCATAGTATAGGTTTACACCTTTTATTATATCCTCGCTTGATAGGTCGGCAAGGTAACTGTGCATGGCATTCTTGAAATCCGAACCTCCGCTTACATAGCCGTCCATACTGCCTGAGTTT
>JAZLKG010000035.1:0-174670 GCA_045597465.1 Bacteroidales bacterium
TTTCAATTGTGTATCTTTGCTCCGAAGTTAACTGTTTGTACATAGCAATGCAAAATTAGTTAATTTTATCGAGGTGACAGTAATGTTGCCTCGATTATTTTTTCATCAACTAATTGCACTTTCAATTAGAACTTAAGTGGCCAGAAAATCGGCCATCTTCTGCAAAGCCATGGCGCGGTGCGATATCGAGTTTTTCTCGTCGGCAGACATCTCGGCCATGGTGACGCCGTAGCCGCTGGGCTGGAATATGGGGTCGTATCCGAAACCCTCGCTTCCACGCTTCTCCAGGGTAATTGCGCCGTTCACGTATCCCTCAAAATGGTGAGGCACGCCGTCTATCACCAAAACCACCTCGGTGTGGAATCTTGCCGAGCGGTCTTCTGAGCCCTCCAGATTCTTCAGTAAAAGCGCCATGTTGTCGTTGGGGTCTTTCTTGGGACCCGCATATCTGGCCGAATACACACCGGGAGCATTGTTGAGGGCTGATACTTCCAGTCCTGTATCATCGCTGAAACAGTTTACATGATACTTGTTCCAGAGATACATAGCCTTCTCCTCGGCATTCTCTGATATAGTCTCGTGGGTTTCAGGAATATCGTCGTAGCAGCCAATCTCCTTCAGCGAAACCACCTTATGATTCTTTATTATAGCCTGAGCCTCAGCCAGCTTACCGGCATTGTTGGTAGCAAAAATCAAATCCATTTTTATATCGTTTTTTTTATATTTTATGTCAATCACTTCAACACTTCAATCACTTCAACACTTCAACACTTCAACACTTCCCTCACTTCTCTCACTTTCCTACTCGTCCGCCCCCTGCTCCGATATGATAATTGTCTCTATCACCGAGCAGTCGTTCTTGTCCTGAACCTTCACGGAATAGCTGCCCATCTTAAGGCGCTCTATTATAGGAGTTTTCTCCTTGTTGTTGAGAGTAATCCTGTAAGGCGATTCGCCGCCGTGGGGAGTCACCTTTATAACGCCGTTTTGTCCGCCGTGTGTAGATACGTGGGTGACATCGCACTCCATCGACAGCGGATCCTTGGGCTCCGTGATGGTGAAATTCTTGGTGAGGGTGCATTGTATGGCGTCGTGTATGGTTACTGAATATTCTCCGGCGGCAAGGCGGCCCACATCGCGCGAAGTGGCCTCGTTGGTCCATGAGTAAGTGTAGCCCGGCGTGCCTCCCGACACCTTTAGCGTGATGCCGCCGTTGTTGCCGCCGTGGCAGGTAACGTGTTTCACGTCGGCCACCGCGTCCATTGGTTTCTCGGGCTGCTTTACCTCGGCGGTACGCTCCAGGGTGCATCCCCACTTGTCCACGGCCTTCATATTGTATATTCCGGCTGATACTTCCGGAACCTCCTCCTTGCACTCCTGGCCGTTCAGCCAGAATTGGTAGGGTCTGTCGCCGCCACTCACATCAAACCTCAGCGAGCCCCGGGCCTCGCCGTGGCAGGGCGAATGTACTACGGCCGGCGAGAAAGTAAATGCAATCTGAGGCGCCTTAACCTCCACCGAATCCCACACGAAACAGCGGTTGGCATCGCGCACAATGCATCCGTACACGCCCGTACCCTGGTTTACAAGCTCGGAAGTCTCCAGATCGTTGCTCCACACTATATAATAAGGTTCGGTGCCGCCGCTTACCACGGCCTTCAGGTAGGCGTCGTGCTCGGCATAGCAGCGTATGTCGCGGTAGTCGATCTTCAGCTTCAGGGGAGCCTCAGGCTGGGAAATCACCACCTTCTGAGTGGCCACATTGCCCTTGCAGTCGGTAACGGTTACTGAATATTCTCCGGCGGGCAGGCTGTCTATCTGCTGGGTTTTCTTTCCGTTGCTCCACAGGAATTTGTAGTCGGGCGTTCCTCCTGATACCACCGCCTTGGCTGTTCCCGTGCGCTGTCCGTGGCATTTTACGTCCTCCTTCTCTATGGCCACATCCATAGGGGCCTGATACTGATACCTCATGTAGCGCACATTGTCGAAATGGTCGGTCTCCACCTCCAGCACGGCAATGCCCGCGCCCTTAACATACCAGCGGTAGTATATGGCCTTGGTCTTGGTGCTGAACTCGGGCGCCGGCCTCCATCCCATCAGGTGAGAGTTTTTGTAGGCCACCATGTTCTTGTATATCGTGTTTCGCTCCCTTAGGGCAAGATACTCGCCCTGGGGAGTCTTTATGGTCATGCAGGTATCGAAAAACGACTCGCTCCTCATGTCGATATCGATGCGCACCGAATCGGCAAACTGCTGCAGGCCGTAGCTGGATACGAATTTCTTGCTGATGCTGTCGCTGATGTAGCTGCCCTTCTTAAGGGGAAACTTGTATATGGTAAGGTCGGTGGGGAACACAATCACCACGGCGGCCTTCAGGCCCAGATAATCGTTTATGAGGCCCTGCATCCTCACCTTTGACGAATCCATGGTGATGAACTCCATATTTTTCTTGGTCTGAAACTTCACCAGGTCGGAATTTGGGAACAGCTTTCCGTGCTTGCTCCTCCGCTTGTTGTAGTACCTTACGGTATCGTAGGTATCAGGCACCACATCCGACACATCCCATCCGTTGCGGTTGAGCTGCTGAACATTAAGCTCGCCCACACGGTATGTGCGCACGGCGTATATGTATCCATCGCCATCGTGCGCCATATCGGAACAATCTATCTCTACCTGGGCGTAAAGCTTTGATAATGACATCAAAAGCAGCATCAGCCCCAAAGTGTATAATTTTCGCATAATGCAGAAAAATCGCTAATTGTGTATATAAAAAAGTTTTGATTTGCGAAATAAGCAAAAAAAATCCTAAATTTGCCACTTTAAACACAACAAATATTAAAAAAAACGTAAAAAAATTTATGTTTAATAAAAAAAAGAATAATATTTGTAAGTCTAAAACAGAAAAGCACTAAAAACAGAACCATTATGCGCAGTATAGCTATAGCCGCGGCCGCCATGGTAGCATTATCGCTATCGGCAGGCACAACGCTGGCACAAAACAAGAAAGTCGACAAGGCGCTCACCTACTACAACAGTGGCGAGTACACCAAGTGTCGCGACATGCTCATCAAATACAGCGCCGACGTAAAGGACCGCCCCACCAAGGGCTTGGTTTTCTTCTACATAGGCGAATGCAGCAGAAACCTTAGCGACTCACGCAATGCCGAGCGCTGGTACAAGAAGGCTGTGCAGGCCAAATACTCCAACCCACTGGCCACACTCTACCTGGCCGACGCGCTAAAGATGCGCGGAGCCTACGAGGACGCATCGGCACAGTACAGCGCATTCCAGGACCTGATGCCTCAGGACCCAAGGGGTGAGCAGGGAGTATCTGACTGCGAGAAGGCGCTGGAATGGATAAGCAAGCCCACACGCCACATCGTGTTCCCGGCCAGATGGCTGAACGACAAGGAGGCCGACTTTGCGCCATGTTTCGGCACCGACAGCACATCGATATATTTTACATCGTCGCGCGAGGCCGCCACTGGCAACGCCCAAAACACCAACTCGGGAATGTTCTACACCGACATTTTCTACGCCGAGAAAGACAAGAAGGGCAAATGGAGCATCCCCGTGCCGATACAGGGCGCCGTAAACTCGGTGTCAGACGAGGGATCGCCATACGTGACACCCGACGGAAACACAATGTTCTACACATCGTGCAAGAACATCAAGAACCAGTCGCTGGGATGCAGGATATATATGTGCCATCAGGAAGACGGACAGTGGACCAGCCCCGAGGAGGTGGTATTGTTCCAGGACAGCACCGTTACCGTGGGACATCCGTGCCTGAGCCCCGACGGCAAGACTCTCTACTTCTCTTCCGACTATCAGGAGGGCAGCATGGGCGGACGCGACATCTGGAAGGCCGACCGCATAGGCAAAAACTCGTGGGGAACTCCCGTAAACATGGGCAGCGGAGTAAACACCGCCGGCGACGACGTGTATCCTTTTGCGGCTGACGACGGAAGCCTGTATTTCAGCAGCAACGGCCGCGGAGGCCTGGGTGGTCTGGACGTTTTCAGATACTACAAGAAAGACGGTCAGATACTTACAGAAAACCTCAGGTATCCCATAAACTCGGCCGGCGACGATTTCGGCTATCATCTCTACAAGACTTATCAGCGCGGATACTTCTCCAGCAACAGGGACGGCAGCCGCGGCGACGACATCTACGGTTTCTTCCTGCCGCCTATAGAGGTAAACATCGAGGGCGTTACCAAGAACGAGGAAACCACCGTGGTGATAAACGATGCCACCGTGCAGCTTACCGGCAGCGACGGCAATCAGATAGAGACCAAGAGCGACAAGAATGGACAGTTCAGGTTTAAGCTGAACGAGAATATCGACTACATGTTTGTGGCATCCAAGAGCGGATACCTGAAGGGAATCGGCAAGGAAACCACCAAGGGACTCACAGAGAACACCACACTGCATATCGAGATTCTGCTTACTCCTATAGCCCAGGTAGTTGAGATAGAGAACATCGAGTACGACTTCAACAAGGCCAACCTCCGCGAGGAGAGCATGGTGAGCCTCGACAAGCTGGTGGAGCTGCTGGATGTGAACAACAACATTACCATAGAGCTGAGAGCCAACACCGACTTCCGCGGAAGCGACGAGGACAATATGAAGCTCTCCGAGGCCAGAGCGGCATCAGTAGTGGAATACCTCGTAAGCAAGGGCATCAATCCCGACCGCCTTACATCGCGAGGCATGGGCGAGAGCAATCCCGTAAAGGTTACCAAGAAGATAGCCAACAAGTATCCTTTCCTGAAGGAGGGCGACGTGCTGGACGAGGCGTTCATCAACGCGCTCAGCAACAATCAGGACAAGGAGATATGCCACCAGCTGAACAGACGATCTGAGTTTGCTGTGCTGAGGACCGACTTCCAGGAGCACGGCATAAAGTTTGGCAGCGAGGACTAATCTAAAACACATAACGCAAGAATCCGGATTACGAGCAAGCCTCAGGGAATAGACAGAGCGGCCCGCAATTCGGATTTTTGTTTTGCAAGCATAAGAGAACTACAGAAAAAACGAAAGCATCAGACCGATATAAAAAATGATAGACGAGAAATTCATAACCTTCATAAAGGAGCACCACGTGCTGACACTGGCCACCTGCGCCGACAGACAGCCATACTGCTGCAACTGTTTCTACGCATACAGCGAGGAGCTGAACATCTTTGTGGTGAAAACCAACGACAACACCCGCCACAACGCCGACCTGGAGGCAAACCCACAGGTGGGCGCATCGATAGTATTGGAGACCAGCGAGATAGGCAAGATTCAGGGACTCCAGATAACGGGCAGGGCCGTGTATTACAGCGGCGATCAGCTGGCCGAGGCAAGAAAAACCTACCTGAAGGAATTCCCATACGCCATAGCATCGCCCGGCAAGTATCTGGCCATAGAGCCCGATCACATGAAACTTACCGACAACAGGTTTGGATTCGGCAAAAAACTGCACTGGAACAAAGACAACTGATATATTTGGGATTTGACAATAAAAAAAAATATATAACTTTGCAGCGCATTATCTACTGAAAATATTAACTAAATTATCATATCAAAAATGAGACTAATATCAAAATCACTTGCAGCAACACTTTCGGCTGCTGCACTCGTAGCCATACAGGCCTGCTCAGGCAATGGAGGCAACAAACAGGACAACGCCAACGACGGCATCGACGAGATCCAGGAGATCGAGCAGACCACATTCTACCTGCTGCCATCTCCAGAGGACATTTTCGCATTCTCTGCCGAGAAGATGAAATACTCGTCGTCGCTGCTGAACCCAACCGACAAGGCCGACTCGTACATCGACACCAAGATGCAGGAGATAAACTTTGGCGTATACACAGCCGACATGGCCTACGCCGCAGCTTTCGGCGAGTACAAGGACGCCGCCAAGTACCTGAACACCATAAAGGGAGTATCCAGCAAGCTGGGTCTCGAGAGCATCTTCACACAGGCCCTGGCCGCCCGTGTTGACAAGTTTATCGAAAACAAGGACTCGCTGAAGGATATAGCCAACGACACTTACTTCGACATCAAGAAGTCGCTGGAGAGCACCAACAGATACGCCACCATAGCCCAGATATCAGCCGGCGGTTGGGTGGAGTGCATGTACATCATCACCAACTCGATAGAGAAGTTCCAGGAGAGCGATGCCAACATCCAGCACATAGCCGAGGAGAAGACCATCTTCACCAGCCTGATGCAGTACCTCGACCAGCTGAAAGACAAGCCAGGCATCAGCTCCACAATAGCCGACCTTAAGCCAATAGAGGACGCCTACGCAAAGCTCCAGTATGAGGAGGTAGCATCAGCCAACCAGGCCTCTGACGACGAGGACGCTCCTATAAAGGTGGGCGGCAACAAGAAGATAAAGATCACAGAGGAAAACTTCAACGCCCTGAAGTCTACCATCGCCCAGGTTCGCCAGCAGCTCTGCGGCAACAAGTAACATTTTTATTGTAAAGCAAAATAATCTGTAAGGAAATCCGTTTCCTAATTATAGAAAAGCAAAAGATTATTAAATATGAAAACACTTAAGAAGATTATATTGGGACTTGCGATAATGGCAATGCTGCCATTGGCATCAGAGGCACAGAACTGCGCAAGCTTCCTCAGCAACAGAAAGCCAGAAAACCACTACAGATACAACAACGCATCCAAGAGCGCCACTGTATGGTCGGGCAAGAAATACGAGTTTGTACTCCCCCTCACCAGCGACAACGAATACAGAATACGTTTCTACGCCGCACCTGTTTTCAACAACGACATTCAGGTAAAGATTGTGGACCTCAATACCGGCGAGACAGTAATAGACCTGCCAGGCACAGCCGAGCAGGTGAAGAAGGGCAAGGTTTGCCTGGCCGACTACACCGATCCCAAGACCAACAAGCTGGTGCACCCATACTTCGATTTCGTGCCATCGCAGGCCACATCGCTCAAGATCATGATAGACGTAAAGGACCATATCGACTACATGGAAGAGCCCATCTACGACGAGGACGGCATGCAGCTGTATGAGGACGACGGCATCACACCAAAGGTGAAGAAGTCGCCTGTAATCCCAGAGGGCGGCATAGAGCAGGTAAAGGGCTGTTTTACAGTATACGTAACCGACAAGCCAGCCGACACCGAATCTGCTTTCTAAACAGCATGCTGGGGCTGATACCAGCGCCAACAGCACAAACCAATATCCAAAAGGCGAACTCCAACACGGGAATTCGCCTTTTGTTTTGTAAATATAATCCGCAAAAAAACAAAATGAAATTCTTTCTCTTTTACCTTCTTGCCATAGGCGTATTGGGTGTGATATTCCTATGCACCGACAAATACAAGGCCACCCACGACAGATGGCGCATCAAGGAGCGCACGCTTCACCTGCTGGAATTCTTTGGCGGCATTTTCCTGATGCTGCCCACAATGTACATAATCCGCCACAAATGCAGCAAGGTGGCTTTCTACTGGAAGTCGTGGGCGATACTGGCATTGTGGATTGCCGGAATATGCTACTATTTTATAAAATATTAAAATTGGGATTGCCAAATTTTATGTATCTTTGCAGACTGATAATTACACATAAAGATACATATTATGGCCAATACGCTCGACAATTACAGACTTGGAATCGATATAGGATCCACAACAGCCAAGATAGTGATATTCAACAATCTTGGTGATATTGTATTCCATCAGTACGGCAAGCACAATACCTACATATACCAGGCCCTCTGCCATGCGCTAGAAAACGCAAGGAAGAGCCTCGGCAACATTTCCGTATCCTGCGCCATCACGGGAACGGCCGGAATGGGCGTGAGCGAGCGCAACGGCATCAAGTTCGTGCAGGAGGTGATAGCGGCCACAAATGTGGTGGAGCTTAAATTCCCTGAGGTTCACACATTGGTGGATATCGGCGGCGAGGACACCAAGATGATATTCTTTGAGAAAGGCAAGAGTCCCGACATCCGTATGAACGGCAACTGCGCCGGCGGAACGGGAGCCTTCATAGAGCAGATGGCGCAACTCCTCAACGTGAGAATAGAGGATATGAACGCGCTGGCCGCCGAGAGCAAGAACCACTACCCTATCGCATCGCGCTGCGGAGTTTTCGCGAAGACAGATATCCAGAACCTTTTAGCGAGAAAGGTCGAGAAGGCCGATATCGCCTCATCGATTTTCCACGCAGTTGGAATACAGACACTCAACACATTATCGCGCGGATACGAGGTTTTGCCCAAGGTAATGTTCATCGGCGGACCTCTCACCTTTATGCCCGAACTCCGCAACAAAATGCTCAAGGCTATGCACCTGACCGAGCAGGATATGATAATTCCGCCATATTCGGAGTATTTTCCTGCGCAGGGAGCCGCCTACGAGGCCGAGGGTGAGCCTTCGCACTCGCTCGACGAGCTTATAGAGCAGTTTCAGAAATCCCAGAACATCGTAATAGAGCCCAAGGACCGTCTCACTCCCCTATTCAAAGACGAGACGGAGTATCAGACCTGGCTCAATGAGAGAAATATCATCAATCCTCAACACGTTGAGTTGAAGGATTATAACGGCAGTCACCTCTACCTTGGCATCGACTCGGGAAGCACCACAAGCAAGGTAATAATTATGGGCGACAACCACGAGATTATCTTCTCGCACTACGTGAACAACGGCGGAAATACCCTGGAGAAAATCCACGCCGCAATAAAGGAATTCTACGTGCAAAACAAGACTGTTCTCCAACAGAAGAATCTTGCCATATCCGCATCGGCCGTCACGGGCTACGGCGAGGACCTCGTAAAGGCCGCCCTCGGTATCGACTACGGTATCGTGGAGACGTTGGCACATTTCAGCGCCGCGCAGTTCCTGAACCCTAAGGTGGATTTCATTATGGATATCGGCGGTCAGGATATGAAGGCAATCTTCATCCAGAACGGCGTTATCAACCGCATAGAATTGAACGAGAGTTGCTCGGCAGGTTGCGGAAGTTTCATCGAGACATTCGCCAAGACATTGGGCCTATCCACACCCGATTTCGCGCAGATAGCGTGCACATCGAGTGCGCCCTGCGACCTCGGAACACGTTGCACGGTTTTTATGAACAGCAAGGTGAAGCAGAGCCTAAGGGAGAATGCGTCGGTGGGCGACATATCGGCAGGATTGGCCTATTCGGTGATAAAGAATGCCTTGTTTAAGGTGCTGAAACTGAAAAACTTCAACGAACTGGGCGAAACAATCGTGGTTCAGGGCGGAACATTCAGGAATCCCGCCGTTTACCGTGCATTAGAATTATTGACCGACAAGAAACTTACCTCCACCGAGATCCCCGAGATGATGGGCGCCTTCGGCGCGGCTATCTATGCCAAGACCAAACTTGAGCAGGACGGCAAGAACTCAGGCAATTTCGTGGGGCTGGATAATATCGACAAGGCCCTCGAATACAGCAACAAGCAGATACTCTGCAAGGGTTGCGAGAACAACTGCCTTGTAACATCATTCAAATTCAACAACAAGCAGACCTACTACTCGGGCAACAAGTGTCAGAAGGTTTTCAACAGCAAGGGTGAGAAAGTGGAGAAGGGCGAGAATCTCTTCGCCGTCCGCTACAAAATGCTCTTCGACAGGGAACAGGCCTTGGAATCGCCCAAGATGACGATAGCGATCCCGAGAGTGCTAAACCAATACAGCAATTATCCATTCTGGCACGCGCTCTTCACGGCCTGCGATATCAAGGTATTGCTGACACCGCCCACCACAATGGGAATGTACGAGACCGGCGCGGGCACCATTATGAGCGACAACATCTGTTTCCCCGCCAAGATAGTGCACGGACACATAATGTGGGCGCTTCAGCAGAAGCCCGACAGAATATTCTACCCCATTGTCACCTACGAGAAAAACGAGTTCAAGAACACCGAGAACTGTTTCAACTGCCCCATAGTATCAGGCTACAGCGACGTGATAAAATCGTCGATAGACCCAAAGGAGAAATACGGAATCCCGTTCGACAATCCCGTGGTGAACTTCAACGATGAAGAATTGCTATTCAAGACCTGCAAGAAATACCTGAAAACATTGGGAGTTGAATCGTCTGTGATAAAGAAAGCCTTCAAGCAGGCGGTGCTCGCTCAGACCGAATACAGATCGCAGATAGCGGTGAAGGCAATGGAGATAATCGAGAACGCCAAAAACAACAACAAACTCCTTGTTGTATTGGCAGGACGACCATATCACGCCGATCCGCTCATCAATCAGAAGACCCCCGACATAATAGCCGACCTGGGTGCCAACGTAATCAGCGAGGACTCGTTGGCCACATACCTCGACGCTATGGAGCTTCAGGTGATACCACAGTGGGCTTACCCTAACAGAATCCTGAACGCCGCACAATGGGTGGCTCAGCAGGACCACAACATCACATTCGTGCAGTTGAACTCATTCGGCTGTGGACCCGACGCGGTGCTTGTGGACGAGGTTACAGATATTCTGCGAGCATCAGGAAAAAGCAACACCGTAATCCGTATCGACGAGATAAACTCCACGGGAAGCATTCTCCTGCGCATCCGCTCGCTGATGGAATCGTATAAGGTAATGGACCTCAGGAATCGCCCCGCACGCCGTGATAGGGAGAAAGTGAAGCCATTCCTGAGCGAAGACAGGAAGAGGACAATCCTTGCGCCCCACTTCGCCGACGGATACAGCGAAGTATTGGAGGTTTTGTTCCAGATGAGCGGATACAACTACAAGACCCTGCCTATGCCCGACAAGCGTAGCGTGGAATGGGGACTAAGATACGCCAACAACGAGATTTGCTATCCGGCCACAATCGTAATCGGCGATATGATAAAGGCGATAAAGGAAGGACAGTACGACCGCCACAAGATAGCGTTCGCAATCACTCAGACGGGCGGACAGTGCAGGGCCTCATCTTACATAGCGCTTATGAAGAAAGCCCTGATATCGGCAGGCTACCCCGACATCCCGATAGTGTCGATAGGCACGGCGGGCAAGACGATAAACGAACAGCCCGGTTTCGAGATCAACTGGATGAAACTCCTGCCCACGGTATTGCCGTCGGCCATTTTTACTGATACGCTTCTCAGGTTCTACTACATACTCGTTGTCAGGGAAAAGCACAAGGGCGAAACCCTCAGATTCAAAGAGAAATATATGGCCCTACTTAAAGCGGAAATGCCATACCGTCAGCCAAAGAAGATCTACGAACTTATGGCTCAAATGGTGGACGAGGCCAACAAGATAGAGACCATAAAGAAAGACGTTCCGAAGATAGGAATCGTGGGCGAGATTTACGTGAAGTACAACAAATTCGGCCACAGATTCATCTCCGACAAGTTGGTGGAGGAAGGTGTGGAAGTAGTCTTCCCCCCTATCCTGGAATTCTTCACTCAGGAAATAGTGAACGTGAAGAAAAACTGGGAGATGAACCTCAGCCACAGGAAATTCTCTGTTTGGGTATTGCTGGAATTCTTCAAGCACTACATCAACAATGCTATCTCGAAATCGCAGAAGATACTCGCAAAATCCAAGTATCCATTTGTGTTTGAGAACATTAAGCACATAGCGGAGGACGCCGAGCAGACCCTCAGCCTCAGCAACCAATTTGGCGAAGGCTGGCTGATAAGCGCCGAGATATCATCCTTCGCCAAGCAAGGCATCAAAAACGTGATATCGGTACAGCCGTTCGGTTGCATAGCCAACCAAATCATCAGCAAGGGAATCGAGAAAAACCTCAGGAAGAAATATCCCGACCTCAATCTCCTTTTCCTGGACTACGACGACGGCGCCTCCGACGTAAACATCACAAACAGACTGTATTTTATGATTAAGAATTTAGATAAATAGAACACGGATGACACAGATCAGGCGGATAGGCGCGGATTTTTTTATCTGCGGAAATCCGCTCAATCAGCGTAATCCGCGTTCAATTTAAAACACGATAAAACAATGTTTTTTTACACCTTAGGCATCAGAGCATACAATGCCGTTGCAAAAATGATTTCGCCTTTCAACGAAAAGGCCAAAGACTACACACAAGGAAGAAAGAATCTTTTCGAGAATCTTGCCAAGGGAGTAAATCCCAACGACAAGAACGTATGGTTTCACGTAAGTTCGCTCGGAGAGTTTGAGCAGGCGCGTCCCGTAATGGAGAAAATGCGCACTCTCTACCCCGACCACAAGATAATCCTGACATTCTTCTCGCCCTCGGGCTACAACGTGCGCCACAACTACAACGGCGCCGACTACGTTTGCTATATGCCGTCGGATACCCCCGCCAACGCCAAGAAATTCCTCGACATAGTGAACCCCAAGGTGATTTTCTTCGTGAAATACGACTTCTGGTACAATTTCCTCAGCGAAGCCCACCGCCGAGCCATTCCGCTGTATATCTTCTCAACGATTTTCCGCAAAGAGCAGGTATTCTTCAAGTGGTACGGCAAGAAATACAAGGAGGTTCTCAACTTCTTCACACACTTTTTCGTGCAGGACGAGAACAGCGTGAAACTCCTGGCCGAGAACGGTATCAACAACGTGACCATAGCGGGCGACACCCGTTTCGACCGCGTTTGTCAGATTACACAGAACGCCAAGAACATTCCTCTCGTGGATAAGTTTGTGGGCGACAGCAGGGTAATCGTGGCTGGCTCAAGCTGGCCTCCCGACGAGAAAATCATCTTCGAGGCAATGGACCGCCTTAAGGAGAAGCACAACATAAAACTGATAATCGCTCCCCACGAGATCCACGAGGGCCACCTCTCCTCTATCGAGAAAATGCTCTCGGTAAAGAACGTCCGCTTCAGCAAGGCCGACGAGAGCACCGTATCAGAAAACCAAGTTCTCATCATCGACAATTTCGGAATGTTGTCGTCGCTCTACAAGTACGCCGAGATAGCATACGTGGGCGGAGGCTTCGGCGTAGGAATCCACAACATCCTTGAAGCCGTAAGTTACTCAATCCCCGTGGCGTTCGGCACCAACTACAAGAAATTCAAGGAGGCCGTTGACCTCGTATCCCTCGGCAGTGCCTGCACAGTCCGCGACGCCGAGGAACTCTACTCCGTCCTCGACAGGTACTTGTCGGATTCCGCATTACTGGAGCGCGCAGGCAAGATATCGCTTGAATACGTTCAGAAGAATCTCGGCGCAGCTGATACGATATTGAAGGAGGCGAAGTGGTAGGGATTTGCGATTCGCGAATTGAGAATTGATAAAATTAAATAACTGATAATATGGCAAAAACACTATTCCACGGTAGCAATGTTGTGGTAAAAAATCCAGAAATCAAAATCGTAGGCAACTACAAAGATTTTGGTTATGGATTTTATTGCACCAAACTGGAACGTCAGGCTCAACGCTGGGCTTCAACCAGAGGTCTGGAAGGTGCAGTTAGCGTTTATGACTATGAAGAGAACAAGAATCTCAAAATACTGACATTCAATTCGATGACCGAGGAATGGCTTGATTTCATAGCAGACTGCCGAATGGGCAAAGAGCACGATTACGATATCGTGGAAGGTGCAATGGCCGACGATCAGATTTGGGATTACGTGGAAGATTTTATAGAAGGAAACATCTCACGAGAGGCGTTTTGGGTATTGGTAAAATTCAAACATCCAACCCACCAGATAGTATTCTGCACCCAACAGGCACTGCAATGTTTAACCTACAAAAGAAGTTACAAGGTATGAAAAACAGATTTTTTCCAGACGAGGACATCACCGACGACGACGTAAAGTTTGTTTGCTATATGATAGAGCGAACCTCCCGAAAAATCAAACAGCCAAACAAATACCTTGTCAACCAAATGGGATACGACGAGATAGCCATTCAGTTGTCGAACGCCCCAGTTATGCACTGCAAAAATCCCCTCGACGTAGAAGACGAGTGGGCTGAGAGATACAAACTCGAACCAGGCGATTTCGACATTCTTAACGTAAACAAGGACCTTTGTCCAGTAGTCCCAACGGCCCTGCAAATGGGTAAAGTTTACAAACGCCTCATCAAGCAGACAATGCAAGACGGAGAAGACTATGCCCAAGCCATAATAAGGATTTACAACTCATTCATCACAAAATACCTTGACAACTACAACGGAAGCGCCTATTACGAACCGTCGTATTATATCACACGGTGCTACTATCAAGGAAGTTTCTAATAAACAAAATCGGAACGTTAACCCATAGTGCGACGACACCTTGGTGTCGGGAGTACTATGGGGAAAAAAATACACAACTTTTCCAACAAAAAAATTTTTGATTATAAAAAATAAATATCATATTTGCATACAACAAACACCCCTATTCACTAACCATTAAAGAAAGGAGAAAAAAGAAACAGACATTACAAAGTTTACGCAAAACAGAAGACCTTCTTGCCGAGACAAGAAACTTCGCAGATAATTTACAGTTAAAATAAATTACTAACTTGCGTAACTGACTTTATAACATATACTTGAACTTGTTAGTTCTTGTTCTCTCATCATAAATTACCGCCAATAATTTGTAAACGAGAACAAGTGCGAAGAAAGGTTCACGCCCTACAACGGCGTGGACTGTTTCGTGCTTTATATTCGTTTGCAGGGCGTGCTTGGCGGTAAGCCTATGATGAGAATATTATATAGCATAGAGCAGTTCCGCCGTTAATTTTTTTGTAAATGAACGATTATTACGACTATTACTGTTATGCAACAGGTCAAGATATCTTGGCAGCCCAATTAGAGACCAATCGACAATTAAATCAGTTGAGAAGTCAAATCGCACAGAGTAATTTTGTAAATCAGCAGATACTCCAAAACCAAATCAGGGAAATCGAGGAGAAAGAGACTCAGAAATTTTACAAAAATCGTGTGTTCAAAATTAACAAATTGGTTTCTTTGCTAAACAATTGTCAAGACATTAACCAAAAAGAAATTTTGTATTCTTTCTTAGGTGATGCTATCATAAATAACATTACAGAGTCTATTGATGCTTTAAATGAAATACCCGACAAAGAGTATTGTAGTAAAATGCTTGAAGATTTCACGAAAGACAAGAATGATTTTTTCAATAGGAACACACTTTCTTTTGAAGAAGAGTTGACTTCAATAAAAACAGGCAGGACTGAGTTTTTCTCAATGAAACAAAACTTAGACCAATTCAATACATTGTATGATAAGATAGAACAAGAAACTATAGGGAACCCCCAAAATATCAAACCAAATACTTTGGGCATTAAGATTTTAGGAGTAATATCCTTGTTGACATTTATTATTATGTCTACAATATTTAACATAACAATTGGTATAGGAACAACAATACTCCCTGTAATATTTTTACTAGCAACAGTAAAAGCCTATTTTGACGAAAAAAAAGAAAAGGAAACACTTGCAGTTAAGGTAGTTGAGAGACAAAATATGTTAACAGAAATTGAGCAAAATATCAATGAACTCAAAACAAAATTAGAAAATTGCGAATATACAAAGGCTATCAATTCCCTAAATGGTAAATATCCATTATGGAATTCAGTTTTAGCAGAAAATCGTAATTATCTATCTGAATAACATCGCCAAACACCCCAAACATAAAAAAAGCATAATCCAGAAAACAATTTCTGAATTATGCTTTTTTTTATTTTCCTACACCAACCCAACAAACTCCCAATAATTTTCAGAAGTAATAGTCTGGAAAACTGTGTAAAAATAAATCCAAATCCCCAAATTCATACCGAATCCGTCCCCGGAGGGGACAAGCAAAGCCTCCGTTAACCCATAGTGCGACGACGCCTTGGCGTCGGGAGTACTATGGGTTTTCACATATCAAGTTTCGTGGGGAAATAAGCAGATTCAAAACTTCGCCAAATTGAGCAAAAATTGATGAATTTGGCAGACTTTTGCAGGTGAAACAGAATAAAATTCCTTATCTTTGCAAATCCAAAAACAAAATCATCAAAATGATAAACATAAATACTCAAGACCTTATAAAAGTGCTGGATATGACTCCAGCGTCTCAGAATATAATGCTGGTGGGAAAGCACGGAATCGGTAAATCCGAAATTCTCACCGACTATTTCTCCAGGAAGGGAATGAAGGTAATCGCCCTCTTCCTCGGACAGATGAGCGACCCTGGCGACCTAATCGGTCTGCCAAACAAGGACGAGAAGACAGGAAAGACAACTTTTATGCCTCCCTATTGGTTCCCAATGGACGGCGAGCCTATCGTATTGTTCCTCGATGAGCTCAACCGTGCAAGGCCAGAGGTTTTGCAGACAATTATGGACCTCGCGCTCAACAGGAAACTCGCCGGACGATCTCTCCCCGAGGGAAGCCGTATAATATCCGCAGTTAATGATGGTCAGGAATATCAGCTAACCGACCTCGACCCGGCATTGGTTTCAAGGTTCAATATCTACGGTTTCCGACCAACGAGCGAGGAATGGCTCTTGTGGGCCGCTCAGAACAAGGTTGACAACCGCGTCATCAACTTCATACAGGAAAATCCAGAGTATCTCGACGGCAAGGTTTCGGCTAATCCTGCCCAGATCGACAACGGTCTCGAGAAGTCGCCCGACCGTCGCGGCTGGAAAAAGGTTTCCGACATTATGCAGAATATCGGAAATATCGAGGACTTCCATAAGAGACTGATATCAGGCGTGGTAGGCGTTCAGGCTTCAAGCAAATTCTGCAACTTTGTAAGCGAGAACAGCATTGTATCCGCCAAGGACGTTTTGCTGAAATTCAGCAAGGTGGCCCCAACATTGGAGCATTACCACGTTCATCAGTTCGCACAGGTAAACGAGTCGATATACCGTCATCTGGAGACCGCAAAGATTTCCGAGAAAGACAAGCCAGTAATTGCCAAGAACCTTCCCGAATATCTCGACCTGATGCTCGACACCAAGAACAAGGAATCTGTGGCGCATTTTGCAACCCTGTGGCAAAACGGCAACTACCCCAAGGCCGTAACATTCGTAATGATGAACTGCCCAGGAGTTTACGAGAAGATTATCGACTACATAGACAACATTTAGCAAATGGCGAAGAAGAAGGTGCAAGAGCGAATCCCGATAAGGGAGCGCATACAGAAGATTGTGGAAGGCTGGTTCCTGAGCGAGCCCGCCCTCTTCGAGATATACTGCACCCATCAGCTGAAGGAGAATCCCAAAATGGCTTGCTGCGCCCGCACGGGAAAAGGCCTCATCGAATACAATCCGGCCCTACTCCAAAACAGCAAAGACGATTTCATAGAGTCGGTGCTCAGGATAGAGGTTCTCAGGATAATGCTGAAGCACCCTTACGAGCGTCAGCCTGAAGGAATCAGCGACCTTGCGAAAACTCTTGGTAGCGAGTGTACTATCACAAACTATTATCCGGAAGTTATTGTTTCCAAAGTTTTGGCTATGTCCACTCCCGAAAGTTTCGACCTCCCCAAGGACCAGTATTTCGAGTGGTACGCACGCGAGATTTACAAACAACTCCAGACCGACAAATCTCAGCAGAAGACTGATGCAGAGGACGAGAACAACCCTGATACTAAGGAGCAGACCGACCCCGAATCCGGCAACAGCAACTCAACATCAGAAAACGGAAAGGGGAAAGCCAACGGAGGAAGCCAATACGACAGCGAATCCGAAGGCAAGAACCAGGACGACAGCAATCCTCAGCAGCAAAACGATGAGAAAGAATCCCAGAACGAGGCCAAATCTCAACAATCTGGCCTTTGGGAAGAGGACGAGATGAAACAACAGGAGATTAACGAAACAATCTCGAAAATAAAGAGTTGGGGATCGATACCTGGAGATATGGTTGAAATGATAAAAGCCTCCACCAAGCCCAAGATCGACTATCGGAAAATCCTCCAAGGTTTCCGCGCCAGCATAATATCGAGCCGACGTTCTCTCACAAGAATGCGTCCAAACCGACGTACGGGATTTCAGAATATGGGAAGCATCTACAAGTTCTCGACATCATTGCTTGTGGCCGTTGACGTGAGCGGCTCTGTAAACGACCGCACTCTCGCCAACTTCTACGGCGTTATCAACAATGCCTTCAAATACGGAATCGAGAGAATAGACGTAATGCAGTTCGATTGCGATCCGGGCGAGATAGTTGAATTCCGCAAAAGAAAAAACACCGTGGAGATTAAAGGACGCGGCGGCACAAACTTCCAATGCGTGATAGATACAGCAGCAGAACACCTGCCAGCTTACGACGGTCTGATAATCCTCACCGACGGCTACGCCCCGGTCCCGAGACTTCCCAAGAATTTTCCTACCAAGATTCTCTGGGTATTGCAGGACGAGATTTCGTACAAATCAAAGGCCGAGGGTCTCGCCACCACGGGCCGTGTATGCGTGATGAACTTGGGATAGCAGCCTCAGCCCGAAAAAAAACTAACAAAAAAACAGACAGATATATGCGAAAGATTTTTCTTACAATAATTTTGCTGGGGATATTGCAGGCAGCATCAGGACAGCAGGCCAACGGCGACGAGCTGATAGGACGCACCGTATATTTCCAAAAATCGCTATGGAAGGAAATTGAGCCGCTGTCGTTTTCGAGGGGAAAGCTGATACCTGTGTCAATGATTAAAAACGACCCGATACTTCAGAATCACTATCTGGAGCAGGACACCTGGTTCAAGATTCTGGAAGTATCAGAAATAGAAGGAAAAAAGTATTACAAGCTGGAGACCGAGAAAAGGTACTATTACCTGGAGAAAACCAACAAGATACACTACGCGCAATACGCCGACGACCTGGATGCCGGCAAGGGCCTGTTCGCAAGCGACGACGACCTGATGGGGCACTGTGTATACTTTAAACCCCAAGTGTGGAAAAACGTGACCATATACTCGATATCGGGCGGCAAGATAAAGCCAATATCAGAGATAAACGACGATATTCTGCAAAAAAGCTACAAGGACCCTGAAACGTGGTTCAGGTTTGTGGAAACCACAAAGGAAGACGGCAAGGTGTTTTACAAACTGGAAACCGAGCTGCGATACTATTTTCTGGAAAGGATGCCAAGCAACGATTTCTACTACCCATACGCCACTGCCAAGGACATATCAGGTTTCCTTGTAGGCAAAACTTTCGTGTACGTGTTCGAGGCTCAGGACGGCCTGCTGGTGGACAAGGAGATTACTTTCCTGGAAGAAACCAAGGTGGAATACAACTCGGTGGCAAGGTTGGACCAGAGCAGCGACAACAACGTAAAAAACGCCCTTGGATACTATGTGAACAGCTTCACCAAGAAGGAAATCCACAACTGCGAAAACATAAACGGCGTAATAGCGGTATACAAGGACAACGCTTCCGGCAAGGTGATGGACGTGCTGGAATGGAAAGGCAACAAGCTGCTGGAGATTAAGAAAAAGATTACCTACACGCTAAAGGAATAAAACAAAGGCATAATCCGGGCCCTGCCAAGAGTCTGGATTATGCCTTTGGTGTGTCTGATGCTGGGGAACAGATTAGTTGGATGGCATAAGCCTGTTGCCGCCGATGGTGATATAGCCGGGGTATCTCATCATTGTGTTGCCGATGGTGAAGTAAGGCTTGATGGAAAGCTTTACACGCGATTTGGCCTTGTCGGTGCCGGCCAAGCCACAGGCAAGTGTTACAAGCTTGTCCTTGCTCTCCTTTGAGAAAAGCTCGTAGAGATCGAAACTCAGCACCACTGGCATCACGGTTTTCTGATTGGCGGCCAGCGAAATCTGCTTTGTCATAGATCCAGCAGTCATCCTCATATCGTCGATCCAGAGAATGTACTCGAAACCGTCGAGACGGGCAGTGCTTGTGTTTGGATTCTTTACGTCCACGTTTACGCTAAGCGATAGTGGGAAACTCTTGGTGGCGAAGGCGTTGGCAATCTTAAGGCCGTCCTGGAGTCCGAAATCTGTGAGCCCCTTCTTCATACCGGTGTTGATGCCACAGAGTGTTACGTCTGATACGCTGTTGTAGTCGAAATCGCACTTGGCGAAATTTGCAATTCCCGAAATGGCCGAGCAGCCCGAGAACGCAATCATAATCACGGCCACAAGAGCCAAAAGTGAAAATCTTCTTGTCATAATCTTGATAATTTATTTGTTTTTTGAAACTATGTTTTTATGAGACGTGCGTAATATTTATGAGACGCACGTCCGTGCGTCTCTACGAGCTCTCATCTTTACTCTTTACACTTTCAACTTTACACTACTTGTCCCTGCTTACCACGTAATCGGCCAGCAAGAGAAGCGAGCGTTTGGCCTCGGTATCAGGAAAATCCTTAAGCAACGATACTGCCTTGTTTTTCAGCTCGTTCATCTTGTTTACCGCATAATCCACTCCACCTGTCTTTTTCACGAAATCCACAATTTTGGCAATATCGTCCTTACTCTTGGATTTCTTGCGGAAAAGCGAGTAGATGCTCTTGCGCTCCATAAAGCTGGAGTTGAAGACCGAGTATATAACGGGAAGTGTAAGCTTCCGCTCCTGAATGTCGTTGTATTTTGGCTTGCCTATTATGCCGGTTTTCTGATAGTCGAAAAGGTCGTCCTTTATCTGGAATGCCATTCCTATCAGCATACCGAACTCCTTGAAAATCTTCACGGTATCCTCTGATGCTCCGCTGCTGTGCGCTCCAGCCTCGCAGCAGGCCGATATCAGAGCGCCGGTTTTCTTGCGGATAATCTCGTAATAAGATTCCTCGTCGATATTAAGGCGGTTGGCCTTCTCGAGCTGCTCCAGCTCGCCCTCGCTCATATCGCGGACAGCCTCCGATACAATCTTAAGAATGTCGGTGTTGTTGGTATCGAGGCTCAGCAATAGTCCGCGCGACAGGAAATAATCGCCGGTAAGGACAGCCACCTTGGCCTTCCAGAGTGCGAAAATCGAGAAGAATCCCCTGCGGTAGAAACTCTCGTCCACCACGTCGTCGTGTATGAGCGTGGCGGTGTGCAGCAGCTCTATCAGGGCAGCGGCCACCATTGTGGAATCGGAGAATCCTCCGGCCACCTTGCTGCACAGGAACACGAGCATAGGCCTCATCTGCTTGCCCTTGGTCTTCAGCGAGTAGTTGATGACGAAGTTGAGCAGGCGGCTTTTGGAACGCATCACGTTCTCGAAATACGGGGCGAACCTCTGCATCTCGTCCCTTATTGGCGCTTTTATTTGGTCTATTACCGACATTATTTGTATTGTGTTGAAAAAAAATATTTGCAATCAGAAAACAAAATTATAAATTTGTTGCAACGAACGAAACAAAACCAGGCAAAAAACACACTGCGCAATGAAATTTTTTTTTCCAAGCCTTTCCAGAGGCAAGATAATATCCCCAGTTCCGGTGGATATGGCCGAAATCGGAGGGCGCATCAGCTCTCTGATACAGGCCCGGAAGGTGGAGCAGAGCGGCAGCCAGAGCATAAGGCTGATGCTCCGCCACAGGATTGCGTATGTGGGCTACAGCGTGGATATCAGCATCAGGCACAGGAAGATAAGCTACTCCATCGACTACGGCAACGTAATTACGGCCGTGGTGGTGGCGGCCTTTGCGGGTCTTCTGCTGTTTCGCGGCAGCCTGGATACCTACATATTCTGGGCGGTGGTGATATCGGGGCTGATGCTCTGGCTGAACTGCGTGCTTGCCCACGGACGCGTGAGGTCGGCCATAGAGGGCTCTCTGCCCAAGGCCGATACGGGAAGGCGTCAGCCTGGCAACGCCGGCATCAGCTGCTCCATCACTCATCAGGCCAGATGCAGCGCCTGCGGATGCGTGCTCTCGGGGTTCGGGTCGGCCTGCCCAAGCTGCGGAATCAAGATAGGCCACCCCTCCGAGAGCGCCACCAGGCTGCCCGGATGGCGCTTCAAGTACTTCTACAGATAATTCCGCAGCATCCGTGCGATTTTTTTGCCAAATCCATTAGGGTATGCGCTGATACGCGTGTTATATTAGTGCTTACTTACTAAAGACCTAATATTGAAAAAGGGAACCCGCAGTGATTGCGCGTTCCCTTTTATGTTTTCGTCATATCGTTATTGCTGATGCTGCCCCTTTGATGCGGCCACCCTGCGGATGAGACCCTCCAGCCTTGAAAGTATCTGCACCATAGATGCCTCCACAGCCGCAAAGTCCTGAAGCTGATGCGACTTGTACACCAACCCAATGTTGATATTGAGGCCGGTATCAGCCACGGCATCCATCATAGGCTTCTTGTGGAGTCGGTATGCATCGCGCAGCAGGCGTTTCATCCTGTTGCGGTCCACGGCGTGCTTGAAATAGTGCTTTCCTACCGACACGAGTATCTGCGACGAGGGAATCTCGTCGTTGGTGCCGATGCGGTAGTATACTGTGCAGGGGAAAGTCCAGAACGACCTACCCTTGGTGAACAGCTGCTCTATGCGCACCACGCTCTTTAGTTTCTCCGTATGAGGAAATCCGTAAGGCTTCTGCAATTGATTGATTATTTTTTCTTGTTGTTAGCCACAATGTATTTCTCGAGAGCCATTGTCATACTCTTGCACTCCTCGGTAGGGGCCTCGATATCGAGCCTGTAGCCCAGCTTCTTAACCTCTTCCTGAGTGGAAGAACCGAAAGCCGCAATCTTGGTATCGCCCTGCTCCCACTCGGGGAAGTTTTCGTGGAGGCTTCTGATACCCGCGGGTGTAAAGAACACCAGCACGTGCTGCTTCTTGAACTCCTCCTTGATATCGCTGAGATCGGCGCTCACAGTCTTGTAGAGCACTATCTCCTGATGCTTTACCTTAAGCTTGTCGAGGAAGTTGGGGATCTCGTTGCTCGACACGTCGCCGTGCACCACCAATGTAGGCGCGTCCAGATGCTTCTTTATGGTATCTGTAAGCTCGGTAACGGTTTTGGTACCATAGAAAATCTTGCGCTTGCGGAACACAATGTGCCTCTGCAGATACAGGGCAATGGATTCGGTAGAGCAATAGTAAAGCATATCCTCGGGTACGGTGAACTTGATATCCTTGGCAAACTGGAAATAAGTGTCGATGCCAATCTTGCTTGTGAACACCACGGCCTTGAAGTCCCGGATGTCGATATGCTGCGCCCTGAACTCCTTGCCAGTTACGCCTTCCACCTTTATGAACTGGCGGAAATCGACGTTAAGTTTCAGTTTCTCGGCTAATACCAGATAGGGATTTCCATCTCCTGCTGGCTTTGGTTGTGACACCAAAAGGCTTGTAATCTTCAAAATTCTGCGTGTTTTTAGTAAAATTATCTCTCTATCCCACCCTCATAGAATTTCTACCATTCTCATTATCAAAGGGATAGGTATTTAATAACGAGAGAAACGGGCAAAAATTCCACGGCGCAAAGGTACAAAAACAAATAAAAATATGAAAAATGTTTGTCAATAATTATTTTGAATAATCGAAAAATTTTCATAATCTCGGCTACAATGCATCCCAGAAGGGTTGCATAGAAGAAGAAATCATGCATTCCCTGCTTGTTGACATATATATTCAGCACGTTCATCACTATCAGGAACACACCCGTAGCCTGCATTATATACGATATATTGCTGTAATATAGTGAAAACACATCGCGGCACGAGAACAGGTTGGCCATGGCGAACGATATGGCGGCCTTCAGGCAATATATGGCCAGCAGCAGTACCACCAGGGTGGCAAATGCCACGAAAAAATTCACCGAAAACTGGTAATCGTACCTATAGAGCACCACGGTGGCCAACACTGCGGCATTCACCATGTAGTTGGCGAACAAGAGCATTCCGCTCTTGTCGGCGTTTACGTTGCGCTCCCTCACCCTGTGGAGAAACACGTTGTGATAGAACACCACGTTGAAAATCCTCGGTATGTATCCGTTCTGGAAAAACACAGCCAGAAGTATCAGCACCACGCCAAACACCAACGGCAACACCACTGTCCAGGGATATTTCTCATGTATTGGGCTGTCGTTGATGTCAATGTGGAAGTGAGGCGGCAGCGGATTCTTTATCTCCACATACTTGGCCTTGATTCCGAACTGCTTTACGGTGTAGTCGTTCAGGTTTCGGGTGTCGAACGGCAGGAACATCGTGAGCGAGTCGTGGCGGGTAAGGCGGGTTACATCGCGGCATGTGTATATGGGCGTGGTATTGTCTTTGCGCAGCTTGCAGTAAAACTCCTGCTTGTCGTGTTTTACGGTCTGATACTCAGGATTCTGGCTCAGGAGCAAATTTTCCGGCAGGGCAAGCAGGTTGTTCTTTTTCTGGGCTGATGCCTGCGTATTTGCGGCAGCATCAGCATGAGGCTCCTGTTCTGCGGCAGCGGGCTTTGGCAGCTCCACCATGGCCTCCCAGAAGGGAGCGTAGGGCTGCTGATACGCATATTGGGAAGTATCAGAGACATACAGATAATACGATGTGGTATCGCAATCCACAGGCTGCCAGCCTATTGCGGACGACACTCCACAAAAAGCCAGCAACATGATAATGATAGCTGCAATGTTCCTCATCGTTTGATTCTGTAAAAAATTGGGTACAAATATATTAATCTATTTTGTATTGCGCAAAATTATTTTTTTTTTGCACCATTGCCAATCTAATCCAGACTCAGGCTCACCGTAAAGCCAAACTTTATGTTGGCAGTGCGGTAGCTGGTGGATATCAGAGGATTGGTGATGGCGTGGTTGTAATAGAACCTTACCTTGAACCTCTCCGAGACCTGATAATCGGCGGTGGTCTTAAGGGAGAAGCTCCTCTGGCCAGCCGAAATCTCATTGTAGAGCTCCTCTATCTCGCGGAGTATGGTCTTGTCGTTGTTGATTACGAAATCGCAGCGGAGGTCCAGGTCGCTCTTGGTGCGCTTGCTGCCGCTGGCGGTCTTGATGCTGAACGGCAGCTGTGCAAACTTGTAGCCAAGGCCTATCACCCATTCCTTCTTGTATGCCTCTGATATCTGGGCATTGGCGAATGCCAGCGATATCAGCCTCTGACGGCGGTATTCCAGCTTAGTGCTCAGCATGTTTACCCACGATATGTCCATTCCGAACAATGGGTTGAACCTCTCCTCCAGGGTTACGGTACCAATCTCGTATTTGGGGATAAAGAGGTTGTTGGCCTCGTAACGCTCGAAACTGTTGCCGAGCAGGGCCTCATCGTCGAAATTGTAGTTGGCGTTGCTCTTGTAGTTGCTTACCGAGTATGTGCTCTGGTAGGAATGGCTCAGCATAGCCGACCTTACGGCATCCTTCAGGAGTGGAATGTTGCCCAGTCCCTTGTATTTGATGTTCCAGTTTGGCAGAGGAATCCTGAGGAATGGCGATGTGGAAATCTTGTCGGCAGATGTACCGGCGTATGCCGATAGGAAAGCCGGCAGCATCACATCCTGATGCGTGCAGGAGTATCCGTCGGGATAGCTGCCGTATGGCAGGTTGCCGTCGGCATCGGGACGCGGGGTGCCCGTGTATCCGCCCTGTCCCCTCCTACCCTCGGCCAGGCGCGCGGCCACAATGTCGCGGTTCTCAAGGAACTGGCTGTAGACATCCAGCGAGTAGTCGCTGCCTACCTTGTGGAATGCGGTCTTGAGCATATTGTAGCTCATGCGGAAGTTTCCGCTCTCTATCCTGTTGGTGGATTTGTATCCAGAGCCGTCCCAGAAGAAAAAGTCCTCGGTGTTCATAAGCATTGTACGGTCGAAGCTCACATCCACCCTCAGGGTGTTTATCGGCTCCACGGCCACACGTATTCCCAGGTTGTTGCCACGTGTGTAGTGGACGGGGGCGGCCAGTGTGGTGTCGTATACCAGCCATCCGCGCTCTCCGGCCATTATATGGAAGTCGTCGTCGTTGAGGGCCATTATGTAGGCGAAGCCCGGAGCCCAGTATCCGCCGCTCTTGTCCATTCCCAGCAGCCGGCTGTCGGGATCGAAACCTGGCAGGGTGTTGGCCCTCTGGTTTTTATAGCTGATGGATACGCTCCTGATACTCAGCAATGCCATTGTAAGGTAGTCGCTGGCCACAAGCAGCGGGCTGTCGCTGACCTCTTTCTTTCCCTTCACCTCCACGGTGCATCCGGCCAGGTCTTCCTCCGATGTAAACCTGACCCTGTTCTTGTCCACAATGTCGGTCTCGCCCTTCACTGGATTGCCGTCTATGTCAGTAACCTCCACTTCCACATCCATTATGCCCAGGTTGTGGCTGATGCTGCGTGGAGTGCCGGCAGTGAGACGTATGTTGCTCCTGGTGTATGAGACGTCCTTCTTGTCGTGGTTGGCCTTCTTGCGTCCGTCCTTGGTGAAACGGGCCATCACGTTCTTGAAATACGGTATGTTCTTGTACAGGCGCTCCATGTTAAGCGATCCGTTGAGAGAGAGTACTCCGGAGTTGCTTATGGTGTTGCCATAGTCGATGGTGTAGGCATCGGAGGCCATCATGCCCTTGCCCACTTCCAGCGGATCCAGACCACGGTTCCACTCGTACTCGCTGTTGTATATGGCGGTAAGTGATGTCCAGCCCAGTCCGGGAATCTTGTGGATAGGTGTCTGCCAGTTGAATTTCACGTTCTGAGTGTAGCGAGTGTTGTAGCCCAGGTCGAAGAAACGCATGAAAACCGTGTCGCGGTCGCGGGCCTTCTCCAGAGCGTAGTTGTCTATCTTGCCGTCGGGATTCACGCGGCTCTCGTTGTTGGCGGAGAAATCCATCTTCAGGTTCTGGCTAAGCTTGTAGCGTACCTCGTAGCGGCGCTTCCAGTTGAAGTCTTTCCTGAATGTAGGGTCCAGCACCATGTCGTTGGCGTTTACGCTTCGGTACTGTATCTGGGAGTAGTTGCGGTCTATGTTGCCGTTGAATGAAACCATCGTTGGCAGCAGGTAGAAGTTGAAATCGCGTATCAGGGCCAGATGCTTGTTCTTGAGGAAGCCAATGTTGCTGAATGGCTTGAAGTTCTTAGGGTTGTAGGTGTAGTTGTATTCCAGCGAGCTCTGCACCGTCTTCTCCAGCTGGCTCTGGATGGTAATGTCGTGCATCTGATACTCGCTGTAGGCGAATCCGGCAGTAAAGTTGCTCACATGGAAAAACGGCCTCTGCCTCTGCTTTGGCGGGTCCACGGCAATGGTGGCAGGGTCGGCGTCGGGGTTGGCGTTTATGGCCTTTCTGAGCCGGGCTGCCTGTTTGGCCTCATCGCTGCGTCCTTCTATGTGCATATTGGTAATATTGAGGCTCTTGCGGCGCTCGAAAGTAATTGAGCGGTCGCGCACCTCGTCTTTTTCCTCCTTGCTGAGCGTTGGGTCCTTCAGTGTGGTGTTGAGCTCTATGTCGGGGTCCAGGGGATTGTATTTGGGCAGCTCGTAGCTCTCAGAGAATCCGTAATAGAGTGGCAGGCGCACATTGTAGTCGCTGTTGAAAAACTTGCCCAGCTGTACCAGGGTGTTTATATCGTATTGATACACAGTCTCCTGATGCCGCTCCTGAACTTTTTTCTCTATGCTGCCGAATCCCGGGGTGTGCATGTATCCCGACAATGTAACTGTGGCCAGGTCTGCAAGCTGGAGCTCGGCCTTTCCACGGGCAGCCCATCCGCCGTCCTCGTCGAAATCCGTAAGCCTCAGCTCGTTTACCCATATCTCGGCCGACTTGGGCATACCGTCGTCCTCCATGGTGTTGCCCGACTGCGAGGGGTTCCTCACTCCTATCATTATGGTGCGGATATTGCTCACATTTGGGTTACCCATTATGGTGATGCTGCTGCCGTCGCCGTTTTCCATAGTGAAAGGCATTGTTACGGAAGCGTTGGTGCCGAGTTCGCGGGTTGCATTGTTGCGCTGCTGTTTTACGAGCTGAAGCTGCTCGAAAATAATCTCGACATTGTTTTGCAGCGGCCAAACAGCCAGGCGTCCGTTGTCGTCGTCGGGATAGTATCCCTGAGGCGTCACTGCGAGAGGCATCTCGTACTCATAGTAGTTTTCCTTGTAGTCGCTGCCCAGGCGCACGAATATGTGGAGGTCGTCGTCGTTGAGTATCTCTCCGGCCTTTTCCTCGGCGTGCACAAACATCTTGAGTTTCCTGTACTGACGGAGGTCCAGCTTTGCGGTCTTGTATGCGGCCACAGCCTGTCCATCTGGCAGGTTGGTTACATGCAGGGCCATGGCCTTCTCGTCCTGCTCCACTATCTGATTGGTCATGTAGTCGCGCTCGCGCTCTATGCCTGGAGGCAGCAGGTAGTTCACAGGCTGCTTGCTTCCATTTTCCTCCAGGCCCACGTTTGTGATATCGAGCACTCCCTGGTCGAACTGGGTATCAGTAACAAACTCTCCAGCCTCCGTCATGGTGGCGTTGTATTTGCGCCAGTCGCCGCGCACGAGGTTCATCTCGGCAAACCTCAGGATGATGTTTTTCTGCGCGTTTGTCAGATACATCCTCATGAACCTTATCGACTTGAAATCCGAGATGGCGCCCACAGTGCTGTCGGGCTCGTATATCGGCACCTTGAACTGATACCACTTCACCACCTCCTGCTCTCCGTTTACGGTGCGCACGTTGCTCTCCACAATGTCGGTTATGTAGTTGGAGCCTATGCGCATGTCTCCGGGCCTGAGGCTCACCTTGTACTGGTAATAAGATTCGGTCTCGGAGAGAGTGTTGTCGAGGTTGATGTCCTCCACGTCGGGATATCTGTCCTTGATGGTTGAATACTGCGAGTTGGCCCCCAGGTCGCTGGAATTGCCCTCGCTGCCGTTGTAGTGCTTGTATCTCTCCTCTATCGATAGCTGCTGCGCGTCGTAGTCGCTGCCGCGGAAATAGTGGTAGTCGTCGGCGGAGGGGTCGCTGTATGCCTGCTGATACGCCTCGGAAGCTGTGCCATGAGTGCGGGCCAGACGGTCGAGATAGTCCTTGTGGAAAATACGCTCGCCGTCGTTGTCCAGACCGTCGAAACCCTTGTCCTGGGCCTCCTTGGCGCCGTTGCTGTTGTCGAAGGCGTTTACAAGGAAAGTCTTGGTGCTTACCAGGCCCCAGGCCGTGGTATCCAGATAGCTCTCATCCATCGGGTATGGGATTCCGTTCTCGAACGATTTTCTGGAATCCTTGAGCACATCCTCGCTTACGTGACCCAGGTTGAAGTAGAGGTCGGCGCCCATGCCTTCCTGCTCATATATGAATGGGTCGAGCATCCAGAATTCCAGATACTCTATGTTGCTGGTCTCGAAGTCGGTGGTGGTAAGCTCCCTCATTATGCCGCCCCATCGGCTGGATGGGTTGTTGAGTTTTCCGTCGGGGCCTATACCTGCCGATATGCCCGTCTCGCCCTCCACGTCGAAGTTGTAGGGACCGCGCTCCTCGGGATAGTATGCCATGTTGAGTACTGTAAGCTGGGTTGAGACGCCGCTTATCGACTGTGCGTTTGGGAAAATCTCGCGCTCATATACGGCGCGTATGTAGTGGTTGCTCTGGTCGTCGCGGGTGATATGGCTCGGAGTGATTCCAGTGCCTGATATGGTGGTGCCCTGCAGGTCGCTCAATACATTGTACCATGCCAGCAGCGAGCGGTTGTATCCGTAGCGGAGGTCGTTGTTGAGGGCCGACTCGCGGAATCTGTTGGTACCTGCCGGAGTGGACGCCAGCACCCATCTGTTCATTGATTTAACGTCAATCTTGGTCTGGGCGCTCTCGAAATCATCTATGTAGCATGTGCCCGCCTTGTCGACGCTGCGGCTGTGGCCTGGCACCAGCTTGGCAAACTCGCCTTCCAGGCTTATCTTGCTCTCGGCTGTGGTGGATATGAAGGGAAGCTTGTCCACCAATGTGGTAAGGAAAGGCACTTTGGTGGAATACCTGGAATCGAGACCCCAGATGGTGTTCTTGATGGGCTCGCTGCCCACCGACACCTTGTTGGTCATGGTCTTTTCGGAAAGCCTCAGGACAGTACCTCCAATGTTGAAGTTGTCGCTGAACTGATAGTTGAGGTGCGTACCCATCAGCGACTTTGTGGTGCTGTTGAATGTTGTGTTGCTCTCTACCGACACCAGAATCTTGTTGCCGCCCTGGAGGATAGACTCGTTCACAATCTTTACAGTACCCAACAGATAGTCAACCACATAGTCGGTGCCCTCGGCAAGGGTGATGCCTCCGGATGTAACCTTCACGGAGCCCTCCTCTATGTTCATGGCGTTCAGGGAGATCTCGCTGCCCGAGCTGCTCTTGTACGATCCCGAGATGTAGAACTTGTCTTTCTCGGCGTTTTGCTTGGCTATGGTCTTGGTGCTGTCGTAGAGCTGGTGGAAAGTGTATTTGGAAGCCGCCGCCGGATCGTTGATCTTCTGCTCCAGATAGTCGCCGAAAGGCTCCAGCATTGGCAGGTAAATCTTTGCCTTCTCAGAATTGATGGTGACACCCTCGATGAAATCGAACACGCCGTCGGGCATGCACTCCAGCTGTGTGTTGGCATTGTCGAGGTTCATCACCTTTATCAGCATCTTGCCGCTGATATCTCCGGCCTCCAGATAGTTGAGGTCGGTGCCGGTCTTGTCGTTGCGGTATTTTATCTGAAGCTGGAAATCCTCGGCCTGCACCTGATATGCGTTCAGGGCATACACGTTTTTCATCATGAGTTTCCAGTTTGGAAGCTTAGGCGAGAAAGACGTTCCCCTCAGCAGCTTCAGTATCAGAGTCTCCGAAGTGCTCACCTCTGTTGAAAACTCACCCACCTTGTAGGTCTTGCCCTTGTATGTGTACTCGTATGCCACGGCCAGCACCTCGTCGTCCTGCAATGCGGTGTTCAGGGATATGAAACCGAGCTGTGGATTGTATGAATACTCGTTCTGGGAGAGCATCCTTGCATTTCCAATCTTCTCGTAGTCGGTGCCGGTCTCGAAACGTCCGCTCAGAGTGCTGGTCACCGAGTTGATATCCCTAACGGCCTTGTAGTTGTTCACTATGGTGGAATACAGATTGTTGCTGCTGTTGGAAGGGAACTGCTGGGCGCCCAGCCTCCTTACGGCCGCAGTGTTGTATATCACCTCGCCCTCGCCCAGGTCCAGGAAAGCCACCGAGTTTCTGGTATCGCTGGTCTGAAGCTTGGTGTTGGTGACCCAGACCTCTATCTTGGTGATGTTGATGCCGGAGGTTACGGTGGGCAGATTCTGGAGCGAAGTCTCGTAGTTGTCGCGGAAGTAATGGTTCAGGAAAAAGTGCCTGTTGGCCTCATAATCAGAAGCCTGAATCTGGAATTCCTGCGATACGGCGCCGGCGTTTACCTCTATGGTCTTGGTTTCGCCCTTCTGCTGCGAGAGTATGGCCGAGGCGGTAAGCTTGCCGAATTTAAGGTCGGTCTTTACGCCGAAGAGCGTGGTGCTTCCCTGTATCAGGGTACCGTTGAGCGGCATGGTTACATTACCGAACTCTATGCGCTGTATGATCTCGTCGCTGTGGCCAATGTACTCCACCTTCTGCTCGTTCTCGAACTCGAATGTGGACTCGGTGTTGTAGTTGATGCCCACCTTCATCTTGTCGCCGATGGTTCCGGTAACACCCACCTGCAGCGCCATGTCGAAATCAAACGACACGTCGTTGCGCTGCTTCTTGGGCAGGGTGAAGTTGTCTATCTTGCTGATATCCACACCCACCGACACTTCCACATTGCCCTGAGGCTTTATGTCGATGATGTTGCTGCCGAATATGCGGTCGAAGCCCTGGAGGTTTACGTTGATGCGTGGATTGAGGTATCTGTTGAGGCCGGACTGCGAGTTTTTGCCGTCCAGGCTGTAGTTGTCCATCATCTGACGCCTCCAGTATTCGCGCAACTCGCCATGGCTCTGCATGGAATCGTGCTCTGCCGCGGAAACAGCCTCAGGCCTCGATATCTCCATATCGCCCACCTTGCGCACGGTGGTGTAGGTTCCGGATTCCTGGTCGTAGCGGGTCTCGGTGGTAATATTCGACGGGTCCTTTAGCTGAACAGGCGAGCGCTGCCTCTCCTTGCGGCCCAGGATATCCGAGTCGCTCTCCACTCTTGGCTTGGAGAAGATATTGTCCGCGTTGCTGAAATACACATTCTGCTGCGCCTCCGATGTAAACACCGAGACAGCCACAAACGACACAACGCCGGCCAAGCCTAAGGAACGAGTTATTTTTTTCATCTGGTTATTTAACGTTTCGTAAAGCAAATTTTATGAGGTCCTCGGTGCTCATCCTTGGATCCTGAGACAGGGCCTGGTCGATGGCCTTGTCGGCCTGGGCCTTCTGATACCCGAGCATTACGAGGGCAGCCAGGGCCTCCTCGCGGTGTGTGCCGGTGGCCTGCACGCCGCCAGCCATGGCAGTATCAGCAACATCAGCCTTGGCTATCTTGTCCTTGAGCTCTATCACCACACGCTGCGCGGTCTTGGGGCCTATGCCTTTCACCTTGCCTATGAGCTTGGCGTTTTCCTGAAGTATGGCGGCCTGAAGCTCGGCGGGGCTCATGGAGCTGAGTATCACCCTGGCGGTGTTGGGGCCTATGCCAGATACGTCTATCAGCATCCTGAAAATCTCGCGCTCGCTCTTGTCGGCAAATCCGAAGAGCAGCTGGGCATCCTCCCTCACCACGTGGTGGACGTATAGTTTCACCTTCTGCTGATTCTCTATCTGCGAGTAGGTGTTTAGCGATATGTTGATGAGCCATCCGATGCCGCCGGCATTTTCCACCACGGCATACGAGGGATTTAGCTCTGATAATATTCCTGAAATGAATTCGTACATTTTGTGTAGTTAGTGGTTAGTAGTTAGTAGTTGGCTGATACAGGCGGAGCAGAGTTCACAAGGTTCCGTTCTCTATCCTTACGATAATGTCCTCTATCATGCGGTCTTCCTCGTTGGCGTCGTACTCGTATTTGAGGCTGCTGCCGAAGAGACGCGCCACTCCCTGGAAGAAGAAAGCGCTTACACCGCCCTTCAGCTCCTTGATAACCTCGTATGACGTGCTTCCGGTCTCGCGGTCCACAAGCTTGATGAGGATTTTTCCCTGATTAACCGACCATTTCATGAGGTCGCCCTCGAACTGGGCGCGCAGTTTCTTTTCCTGCTCCTTCACGAAAGCCTTCTTGGCGGCCTCGTCCTCAATTTTGGCAATAGAGTCGGTAAGCTCCTTGTATACACGTTTCACGATTTTGGCGTATGGCCATACTTTCTTCACGTTGCGTGTAAGCCTGTCGTATTTCTCCTGCTGCTTCTTGGTGGCAAACACATACTTTGGCATTATGGTTACCGGATTGTGCTTCACAATGATGATTGTGTCGGGATGCTCCACACGTCCTCCATAGACCTTGGCGCGCTTCAGCCGCTCGGGGTCCTTTATCTCTTCGTCATGAAGGATAATCTGCGCATGGCATGTTATGAACATCATCAGCAAAAAAGCCGTCAATAGCAATTTTCTCATACTTATTTCCGATTAATAACAATAATCCTAATTTAGTAAATTCGTTACAAAAGTAACGTAATATAATAACTTAACAATGTTAAAAAGAAAAAAAATACCTACCTTTGCTAAAAAAACAGAACACAATGATAGCACCACACCTAAATCCCGGCGACAAGATAGGCATAATAGCGCCCGCCGGACCCATCACGGAGCAGCAGCTGAAGGCTGCCGAGGGCAAGATAGCGCACTCAGGATATCAGGCAGTATCAGCAAACTCCATATTGGAGCGAAACGGATACCTGGCAGGCAGCGACGAGGCCCGCGCGGCACAAATTAATGCCATGTTCGCAGATTCCGACATAAAGGCAATTATCTGTGCCAGAGGCGGATACGGTACCACACGTATTCTTGACCTTCTGGACTACGACCTGATAGCCAAAAACCCAAAAATCATAGGCGGATACTCCGACATTACGGCCCTGATAATGGCCATCTGGAAGAAAACCAAGCTCGTGACATTCCATTCGTCGATGCTGGTGCCCGAGGACACCGACTACACGCGAACCTCGATGTGGAATATTTTCGGCACCGGAAAGAAGGGAACAAAAATATCCTGCGAGCCCAATTCCGGCGATGGCGTTGTGATGCGCGCCGGACACACACGCGGAACCCTCATCGGCGGCAACCTTACCCTACTGGAGCAGCTGATAGGCACTGATTACGACTATTCGCTCAACAACAAGATACTCTTTGTGGAGGAAATCAACGAGCCGCCATACAAAATTGACCGTATGCTCACCCACATACGCAACAGCAAGAACATCAAGGGATTAAAGGGAATCATCTTCGGCAAGATGCAAGGATGCGAGGCCCAGGGCGAAAACAGTCTTAGTCTCGACCAGGTTTTGAACGATTTTATAAGCGGACTTGACATTCCTGTGGTAAAAGACTTCAGTTTTGGCCACGTGAAGTCGCGATGTACCCTTCCCGTTGGAGCAAAAGTGTCTCTTCGCACCGATAAGATGGAAATCCGCCTCTTGGAAGACGTGGTGATGTAAACATTTTTGAAATTCTCTACTCCACCCATTCGTATCTCGAATTCCTGCGGCAAGGGATGAAGCCGGCCTCGCGGATGGCCATCACCATCTCGTTTTTGTCGAGCGAGTAGTTGGCTCCGGCGGCCGACACCACGTGCTCCTCCATCATGATGGACCCAAAATCGTTGGCGCCCGAATGCAGGCAGAGCTGTCCTATGCTCTTTCCCACAGTAAGCCACGAGGCTTGGATATTCCTGATGTTGGTAAGCATAATGCGCGATATCGCAATCAGACGGACATATTCGTCGCCCGAAACCTTGGCGAATGGACCCAATTCTTTTCCCAAACGGGTGCCTTCGCTCCAGAAAGGCCATGGAATAAAGGTTATGAAGCCGTCGGAATAGTCGGGCCTTCGTGCCTGGGTGTCGCGCAGGGCCACGAGATGCTCCATGCGCTCGCGCACGGTCTCCACATGGCCGAACATCATAGTGGCTGATGTTGCCAGATTGAGCACGTGGGCCTGATGCATCACCTCCAGCCACTCGGAGGCCGAGCACTTGGCCGGCGAAACTATCTTGCGCACGCGGTCCACCAGAATCTCGGCGCCCGCGCCCGGCAGGCTGTCGAGTCCTGATGCGTGGAGTATGCTAAGTGTGTCGTAATAAGTTTTTCCTGATACCTTGGCCAAGTACGCAACCTCGGCCGGACCCAATGCGTGAAGTATCAGCCCGGGAAAATTCTTCTTGAGCTCCGAGAAGAGGCTGGTGTAGAAATCGAGGCCCATGTCCTTGTTCATGCCGCCCTGTAGCAGCACCTGACGGCCACCCGCCGCAAAAAGCTCAGAAATCTTCTGGCGGTACTCGTCCATGGAGGTAACGAAAGCATCAGGGGCATTCTTGCTGCGCGAGAAATTGCAGAACTTGCACCTTGTGGAGCAGATATTGGAAAGGTTTATGTTGCGGTCGATTATCCAGCCCACTTTATTCCGGTCTGATGCCGGACGCAACTTGTTCTTTATCTCGTTGGCCACATAGCTGAGCGCGGCCAAGGGGGCGTTCATGTAGAGAAACTCGCCCTCGTCCACGCTCAGGGCCTCCAGATTGAGCGCCCGGCCAAGTAATTCGTCTATATTCATATCCTTGTAAATAAAATTTGGCACAAATTTACAAAATTTTGTAAATTTGCAGCAATAAAAACCATACTACCATGCTAAAAAGATATGCAACAATACTGGCGGCCGGTCTTATGATTACGGCATCGTGCAGCAACACCATAAAACCGCCATTGCCCGAGGACAAATGCGCGGAGCTGATATTCGAGATGCACAGGACAGACGCCTTGATAAAGCAACTTGGCTACAGCGACAACAAACTCGGAAACGACTCTCTGTCATACTACAACAGCATGTTTGCCAGACAGGGAGTAACGAGAAAACAGTTTCAGGAAATACTTGACTGGTATGTAAAACATCCGGAACAATACAACGACCTTTACATCAAGGTGGCCAAGCTTGCAAGCAAGTACGAACAGGACGAGAAGGCAAGATACGAGGTATCGGAAGAGAAGGACTCCAACGATGTTTGGGACATGAAGCCAAACTGGAACCTTCCCCTGGACGGAGACCGCAATCCAATAGCATTCAATATTCCAATAAAATCTGCCGGAGTATATACCCTGAGCGCAGACATCACTTACTACAGCGACGACGGCAGCGTGGATCCCAATACCACAATAATAGTGGAATACGATGACGGCACAATATCGGAGAATACAGTATTCGAGGCCATCAAGGACGGACAGCAGAGACACTTGAATGTAATGGTGACTGCGGAAAAAGGCAAAAAAGTGAAATGCGTGCGCGGATGGGTGCTCAACCACTCCAGCAACACAAACCACAAACACATAGACTGCTACAACATAAGCATACACAGAACCATTGACTGATATATGGAAAAAACCGAGGCCATAATACTGCACTGCAGCAAATACGGCGACAACAAGCTGATAGTAAACACTTTCACAAGAGAGAACGGAAGGATGTCGTTTTCGGTGGTGATACCATCATCGAGAAACAAGGCCTCTGCCCTGCCCTACTGTCAGCCGCTTTTCCAAAACGAGATAGAATACACAGGCGCCAATGGAACTGGAATACGGAAGGCCAGCAAGATAACGCCCTGCTTCACCTACTGCACAATACCATTCAGTATCAGCAAGACTGCAACAGTAATGTTCCTGGCCGAGATGATGTCGAGGGTGTTGTCGTTTTCGGAGGAAAACGAGGATGTGTATGACTACATAGCCACCAGCCTGCGGATACTCGACCAGCCTGAATACAAAGGATTGAACTTTCACTTGAAGTTCCTAACCCAACTTGCAAAATACTTAGGCTTTTATCCAGGCAACAGATATTCGGAATACAAGCCAAGTTTCGATTTATCGAAATCAATGTTTGTGGAAGACTCGCCAAATGTACTGCATCAGATACGGCCACCCTATGGACGAATATTCAGCCAGATAATAGACACCGACATAGTAAACTGCGAGAAAATTGAGCTCAACGGAATCGGAAGAAGCTATCTGCTGGAAAAACTGGTAGAGTATTACGCCTACAGATTCGACAATATGAGCAACATCCGCAGCCTGGAGGTATTGCAGACAGTATTTCACTAACAGAAAAAATTAGTAATAACCATAAATACACAAAAACCATGAACATGAACATCGTGATAGGCCAGGGCATAGGACCGGCCAAATTTGGAATGAGCGAGGAAGAAATAATCGGTCTGTTCGGCAAACCCGACGAGCGCGAGGAAGAAGACTACGGCGAGGGCAAGACCCTTACCCTGTTCTATGACAACATGCTCACCGACTTTACATTCGACCTGGACGAGGATGAGGACGGCAACGATGTATACAAACTAAGCTCGCTGCTGTGCTCGAATCCAGACTGCACCCTCGACAACAAAATCCATTTCGGAGACACCGAGGACCAGGTAACTAAATACACACGCAGCCTGAAGGCGGCCGACCCACAAGTAGAGGTGGACCAGGAGAGCAACGAGAGAATCCTCTACTTCGACGACCTGTGCATGGTGGCCATATTCGACAACGAGGGTCTGGCAATGCTGCAGATCGACTTCTGGGACGATGCCGACGACGAACCCGAGGAATAATCCCTAAGCAAAGCATCAAATCAAAAATCGGAAATCAATGAAAAACAAGAAATTATTCAACTGGAAGATATGGGGGCTCCAGGTGCTGCTGGCACTTACGATTCCCCTGTCGGCCAGATCGCAGAGATTCAACGACCAGGACGATTTCGAGCTGATAAAAAACCTCGAGATATTCCATTACATGCTGCGCGACCTCAGGATAATGTATGTGGACGAGATATCGAGCGGCGAGCTGATAAAGACAGCCATGGACAAAATGTTAGAGAGCCTTGACCCATACACTGTATACTACCCCGAATCGCTGGTGGAGGACGTCATGTTCATGAACACGGGCGACTATGCAGGCATAGGCATAGACATGGAAAAGGTAAGGGACGCCTTTGTGGTGGAGGCCGTGGCCAAAGACTCGCCCGCCGACAAGGCCGGCCTGGCTATCGGCGACAAGCTGCTGATAATAAACGGCAAGGAGGTGGCCAACAAGACTTACGACGAGATGGAGCTGATACTGAAGGGCCAGCCGGGCACCAGCGTAGCAATTACAGTGGAGCGCAATGGCAGCCGCAAAGATTTTGCGATGAAAAGGGCAATGATATCAGTACCCAACATCCCATACTATGGCGAGATAGCTCCCAAGGTTGGATACATAAGTCTGTCAGGTTTCACTCAGGACTGCGGCAAAGAACTGAAGGACGCATTCATGAAACTGGTGAACGATAAAAAGATAGAGAAACTGGTAATAGACCTGCGCGACAATCCCGGAGGCCTGCTTATTGAGGCGGTAAACATAGTAAACATTTTTTGCAACAAGGGCGAAACGGTTGTGGATATGAGAGGAAGAGTATCTGATTGGAACAAAATCTTCAAGGCCGAGAACGCACCACTGAATACAGAAATGCCGATAGCAGTATTGGTGAACGACCATTCTGCATCGGCAGCCGAGATTGTATCAGGAGCCCTGCAAGACCTTGACCGCGCTGTAATCATAGGCGAGAAAACCTATGGGAAAGGACTTGTACAGACAACCAAAGACCTGGTATTCAATTCCAAGATGAAACTCACCACTGCCAAATACTACATACCGTCGGGCCGCTGCATACAGAAGCTCGACTATGCCCACAAGGACTCGCTTGGCAAGGCAAGCACCATTGCGGAATCGCAATACAAAGTATTCAAGACCAAAAATGGCAGACAGGTGAAAGATGCCGGCGGCATAATGCCTGACATTGTGGTAAACAGTGACACAATGTCATATCTGCTGGAAAACCTTCTGAAAGAGCGCATTGTATTCAACTATGCCACAGAATACCATGCCAGACACAGCGAGATAGCCCCGCCTGAGCAATTCCAGGTAACCGAGGACATATTGCAAGACTTCAGGAAGTATGCCGGCGACAAACTCTACAACTACGAGACCGAAGCCGACAGAAGCCTGAAGCTACTGGAGGAAGACCTGAGCGCCGAATACTCGTCGCCGGAGATAAACGCCACACTAAAGACTCTGCGCAACCAGATATCAGCACAGAAACACAACGAGTTCGAACCCAACAAAAGCCAGATATCGCTGATGCTGGGCTCCGAGATAGTGAGGCGATACTATTACGACGAGGGAATGCTGAAGTATTCCATAAGGCAGGATCCATTTATAGACAAGGCCATAGAGGTATTGAACAACGCCGTTCTCTATAAAAAAATTCTTGCCGGACAATAGAGAATTACCGCCATAGACGGCATAATAAAACACAGACACGCAAATTTAGGTAAAAACAGAAAATAATCTTATATTCAAAAGATTATCCACAATAGCAAATATATATTACAACAAAAAAAGTATAAAAAATATTTGCTTAAAGTTTTGCTTTATATAATTTTTTTTTCGTAAATTTGAGCCGTGAAAGTTTTAGGTGAAATTTAACAATCACGAAAGTTATGAAAGCAAACCTATTAGTTTTCGTAGCAGTTGTTATTATTGCCGTAAGTGCATGCCAGGTAAGGCAGGAAATGATAACATTCAACAATCCTACAATAACAATAAAGGACGTAAACGTTATCAATTCCTACAAAGGCAAAGTAATCTGTTACACAATTAATCTATATTCGCCTTCATCGCTTAGTGAGTTTGTTGCTACACCCAAAATCGCTGGTGACAACAGCAGCTCATCTACCAAATTCGAATTCAACGACCACGCACGCCGTGCCACTGTCACCTACTATTACGAGGTGCCCGAGGAAGTGGATTCGAGTGAGATAAGCGTATGTTTCTGCCTCAACAACAGTCTCCAAGAGATAAACAGCATGACAAATCCATGCCTTCTCTAACAGCGATAGGTAAAATTTAACTTGAAAAAAGCAAGTTTGGCATAATTTTTATTACATATTTTGGTAGTAATAACAATTAGCAAAGCAACAAATAGACAAAACTCACAAAGCCATGATAGAACACTTGATTTTAGAACAGTCGGTTGACACCCCGGGTATCGATATGGACCCAAACACAGGTGTTTGCGAATTTACAGGTAAGTCGTTCCCTTCGGACGTTACTGCATTCTATCAGCCAGTCATCGACTGGATTGAGGAATACAGCAAGAACCCTTGTCCAAAGACAATCGTCAACCTTAAGTTGGACTACTTCAACACAGCATCGTCAAAGATACTGCTTGAAATGTTCAACCGCTGGGAGACATTGTACAAAAACGGAAACGACGTTACAATAAACTGGCATTACCCAGATGACGACGAGGATATGGAGCAGACCGGTCAGGAATACTCCGAGCTGCTGATGCTGCCTTTCAACAAGATTGGCTACACTGTACAGTTCTTCTAATATCCAAGTCCATCAACAAGATATTTTTTTTGTTTTTCCTTGTACGTTTGATTTTTGAGTAGTAAGACCGGCCTAAGTGCCGGTCTTTTTTTTGCACTATCACCAACAGGCCATGGAAGGCCATTTTCCGGCCCATAGAGACATTTTCTGCACAAGGACTACTTGTTGACCGTCTCCACGCAAACAAACGCAAGAACAAAGGCAATTTCAAGCCCACCCCAAAAAACCAAGACAGCAAAACGATAAAGTTATCGACCCAGGCCAACACCACGGCTAAATCGGCTTAAAAAGTGGCAAATACGGGATGATAATATTTTGTGGCAAACCTTCAAGAGAATTACGGCATCAGCAAAAACAATATCCCGATTTCCTTGAAGCGATTCGACCGGATACCAGTACATAGGATCACCAACGCAAGGAAATCGGGATATTAATTCACGAAAATCTTTCTAATTTTCTGATTCATTGATACTTGAATCAAAATCGGAGGAAATGTCATTACCGGACAAATCGTGCACAATTTCATCATCTGGATGAAAATGCTGATAAATCTTGACAGCCTTGCCCAAATCAACAACTTTGCGAAGCTCCAAAACCGGAAGCTCTGAAATTTTGCTGACCGAGCCAAAAGTAGTCAGCAATTTTCCGATAGTCTTGTCACCGATACCGGGGATGTCCTCAAGCACCGAATGAATCATTCCCTTCGATCTCTTGTTACGGTGGAATGTGATACCAAAACGGTGGGCCTCGTCGCGGAGATGCTGAATAACCTTGAGAGTCGGAGAAGATCTGTCGAGATAGAGGGGAACGGGATCTTCAGGATAGAAAATCTCCTCGAGTCTTTTTGCCAAGCCAACAACGGCAATCTTGGAATCGAGACCAAGAGCCTTGAGAGTTTCGTATGCGCAGCGCAGCTGTCCCTTGCCGCCATCGATAACGATAAGCTGAGGCAGTTCCTTGCCCTCTTCAGAAAGGCGTTTGTACCTACGGTATACAACCTCGCGCATGGTTGCGAAATCGTCGGCGCCTACCACGGTCTTCACATTAAACAAGCGGTAGTCCTTCTTGAAAGGTTTTCCATTACGGAACACCACGCAACTCGAAACAGGATTGGTGCCCTGGATATTTGAATTATCGAAACACTCGATATGCCTTGGCTCAACCGGCAACTGCAAATCCTCTTTCATGCGTTTCATAAGATTGTTGGTGGAAGCATCAGGATCCACAAGAGACCTCTGACGCTGCTGTTCAGCCATAAACAACCTGCAGTTTCGCAGCGACCAATCGAGAAGCTGCTTTTTGTCGCCATACTTCGGAACCGTAATCCTGAAACCATCGAAATCATATTCGAGGTCGAAAGGCAGTATCAGCTCCTCGGCCTGGTCACCAATATTGAGTTCCGAGAAATGAATATCAGTAATAGTTGTGGCCAAAATATCGGCAGGGGACTCCTCTACCCTATCGCGGATCTCGCGGGTGAAGGAACGGATAATTACACAATTGGAAACTTTCATAAAGTTCACGTAATAGAAATCATCCCTCTCGTCCTTCAGGATAGAATAAACCTCCACGGTATTGAAAACCTTTACAGAAATAACATTCTTGGCGTGATAATTATCAAGGACATCATATTTCTCCTTTATGAGCTGGGCCTTTTCGAAATCGAGAGTTTCAGCGAGCTGCATCATCTGCGAGCGCATGGAATTGAGCACCTCGGTGGTATGTCCGCTCAAAATCTTTCGGATATTTTCAATATAGCCCAGATACTCCGATTGCGATATCTTGGCGATACATGGGGCGCAGCAATTCTTGATGTGATAATCGAGACAGACATCATATTTGCCGTCTGCAACATTCTGTTTGGTAAGCACAGTCCGGCAAGTTCTGAGCGAATAGAGCCGGCGGAACATCTCCAAAATCTCTTTCATCTGGAAGACCGAAGTATACGGGCCGAAATACTGGGCTCCATCTTTCAGCTTGGTCCTCGTAAAAAACACACGCGGGAAATCCTCATTGGAAATACATATCCAGGGATAAGTCTTATCGTCCTTGAGCAGGATATTGTAGCGGGGCTGAAACTTCTTGATAAGTTTATTCTCAAGGAGCAGAGCATCAGTTTCGGTATCCACACAAATATGGAGCAAGTCATGAATATGCTTCACGAGAATGGCCGTCTTGCCCACCTGGTTTTTCTCACGGAAATAAGACGAAACCCTATTCCTGAGATTCTTAGCCTTGCCAACATAAATGACAGTACCGTTCTCGTCCAGGAAATTATAAACCCCTGGCGAGAGCGGCAAAGTCTTAACCTTATATTCGAGCGAACTGGAATCCATCTTCAAACATGTTTCACGGGAAACCTATCTTCCCAAATGTATCAAGAGTGTATTTATATCCGAGGGGCTTACACCCGGGATTCTGGAAGCCTGTCCTATATTGACAGGTCTGATTCTTGCGAGTTTCTGACGCGCCTCTGTCGAAATCGACTTCAAAGATTCGAAATCCAAAGTTTCAGGAATCTTGACATAATCAAGGCGCTGAAGCTTCTCGGCCGTAGCCTCTTCCCTATCGATATAGCCCTGATACTTCAATTTTATCTCAGCAGATTCTATTTCATGGTGACTGAACTTCTTGAGGAATGGAAAGATTTCCTTCATCTCTTCCAAAACAACCTCGGTCCTGAGGACAACGGCACTAAGCTTATTACCTTGAATCATAAGCTTACCACCCTTGGATTCAAGATAGGGATTTACCTTTTCACACAAAACAGATGTATTCTTGCAATATTCAAGAATCCGCTCTACATTAGATTCCTTTGTCTTGAATGTAGAGAGACGATCATCGGAAGCCAAACCAATATCGAAACCTCGTTGAGTTAAACGCTCATCCGCATTATCCTGACGCAAAAGAATGCGATACTCAGAACGTGAGGTAAACATTCTATAAGGCTCATCTACACCCTTTGTAACCAAATCATCTATCAGAACACCAATATAGGCATCACGACGGGAAAGGACAAACTCTCCATCACACTTGAAAGCAAGGGCCGCATTGATACCAGCAACAAGACCCTGACATGCAGCCTCCTCATATCCTGTTGTGCCATTAACCTGTCCAGCAAAATAACAACCCTTCACAATCTTAGATTCCAAAGTATGAAGCAACTGTGTAGGATCGAAATAATCATACTCGATGGCATATCCAGGCCTGAAAATCTTGCAGTTTTCGAGTCCGGGAATTTTTCTGATGGCGGAATACTGAACCTCGAAAGGCAGGGAAGACGAGAATCCGTTCAAATAGTATTCGCAAGTATCAGTACCCTCCGGCTCCAGAAAAACTGGATGAGAACTTTTATCTGCAAAAGTCACTATCTTTGTCTCAACAGAAGGGCAATAACGTGGACCCGTGGATTTAATTGTTCCATTGAAAAGAGGTGAACGATCGAAACCCTTTCGCAACTCATCGTGAACCTCAGGATTGGTATACGAAATATAGCACTCGCGCTGAGGTAATTTTGCAATCTTATGAGCCATAAAAGAGAAAGAATCCAGACAATCATCACCGGCCTGGGGAGTCATTTTGGAAAAATCAATTGTCCTACCATCAATTCTGGCCGGGGTTCCAGTCTTCATTCTGCCAGTTTTCACACCCGCAGCAATGAGTGTTTCAGTAAGACCATGGGCGGGAATTTCACCAATACGTCCTCCCAAATACTGGCTTGTTCCAACATGCATCAAGCCATTGAGGAAAGTACCGGCAGTGATAACGACTTTGGCACACTTGAACTTGACGCCAAAAACCGTTTCAATGCCCACTACCCTACCCTCTTCTACACAAATCTTGCTGACAGTATCTTGCCAGAAATACAAATTGGGAATCTTTTCAAGCAAATCACGCCAATAAATAGAGAATTTGACACGATCGCATTGCGCGCGGGGAGACCACATGGCAGGTCCCTTGGAGCGGTTCAGCATACGGAACTGAATAGAACTCATATCCGTAACGACACCGGTCAAGCCACCTAAAGCATCAATCTCGCGCACAATCTGTCCCTTTGCAATACCGCCAATGGCAGGATTGCACGACATTTGGCCAAACTTAGCCATATCCATAGTAATAAGCAAAGTACGGACGCCAAGCTTGGCGGAAGCTGCTGCCGCCTCACAACCGGCATGCCCCGCTCCTATCACAATTACATCATATTCTTCTATCATTTGGCAAAATCCTTATAATAATATTCAAGATATTTATCTTCCATTTTATGAATCTCGGTCTCCTGCTCTTCAGTTAAATCGTCGTAACCAACCAAATGCATGACACCATGAATCATAACCCTAAGCAACTCATTCTCGAAACTGACATTAAAATAACGAGCATTATCCCTTACATTATCCACACTGATAAACATATCACCACTGATTTTCTTATCCTTTACATAATCGAAAGTGATGATATCAGTAAAATAATCGTGGCCCAAATATTTTTTGTTCACCTCGAGCAAATATTCATCTGAACAGAAAATATAGGTTATGTTTCCCGTGAAACAACCCTCATTCTTTATAGCAAAATCTATCCAATTAGAGAGATTCTCTTGAGGAGGAAAGTCAATTTTGACGTCTTCAAAATTAAAACTGTATGACATAAAATTAAAGTTTAAAAGTCATTTTTAAAAGAGTACCACCCTCCTGAAAGTCAACTTCATCAGACAAACTGCGAATCAGATAGATACCTCTTCCACTGAATTTCAAGATATTTTCAGGCAAAGTAGGATCAGGAAGAGCATTTGGATCAAAACCCATTCCCTCATCCTTTACGGAGATTTCAAGCAGTCCGTCATTCAATTCAGCAGCAATGAAGACGTATTTTGTCACATCCTGATGATTGCCGTGCTTGATAGCATTGGCAACAGCCTCGATGGTTGCTACCAAAATATTGCCATATATCTCTTCAGATATATTGTTTTCTAAACTTATAGAATCGATAAAATTCTCCGCCTGGACAACATTATCGATATCTGACTGAAACGAAATTGACTTTTTCATGAGTGCTTATTCTATATTTTGAATATAATCGTTATACAAGTTTTGATAAAACAGATTAAGGTTTATAGGAGAAGAATGGATATATTCCTTAACTCCAAAATCCTTAAACTTGAGATTCAAATCATTAGCATTGTTTTGCTGAAAATCTGAACCTTGCTTACTTTCACGTTTCTCTTCTAATTCTTGAGATTTTTCAGCTTTTTCAAGCTCAAGAAGTTTATTGAAAAGAGTATTCTGACGATCAATAGTACGCCTGGTAATGTTTTTGTTAACTATATCACGCTTGTTTTCCTCCATCATCTGTTGCATTTGGTTCATGAGTCTTTGCTCCTCTGGAGAAATACCACCGCCATTTTGCATTTCACGAAGTTGCTGCATCATCAACTCCTGTTGACGTAGGGACTCAGCAAGCTTTTGAGAGCTTGGCTTATCACCATCATGGAGCTGCTGAAGCATTTTCTCAAGGTTTTGCTTGAGTGTCTGCTGCTGACTTTTCATTTGTTGGGTAGTTTTCTGACGCTGCTGAAGTTCCTTTTTGTTTTTGGACTGAGTTTGTTGCTGCTCATCATCAGATTGTTGACCATCCTGCTGTTCCTGATTTTGCATCTGATCCTGAATTTCAGAGAAAATAAGACTCAAATCATTCAAATTAGTCAACAATATTTGTTGAAAATTCATAGCCTCTCCCCTCCTATTTTCATTAATAGAACCCAAAGTTTTGTTGAAATAGCTATGAATATTATCAATTTTTTCATAAACAGCATGTCCCAACTGAGGCTCACGTTTCGCCAAAGCATATATAGAATCCTGTACAAGAGAAAAATCCTTGACAATTGAATTCTGACCAAGCAAAACTTCGGTTGCAAGGAAAACTGAATTAGAGTTACCCTTCAACTTGGTCAAAAGAGACTCCTGATTGAATGAAACAGTCACCAAATTATCCAAAATTTGACGAATATCATTCAAATTTTCCTGATTTTTCTTCTGTTTACTTTGCTTAGATCCGGAACTCAGCTTCTCAGACAGTTTTTCAAGCTCTTCTGAAGACTCTTCCATTTGCTGACGAATATCATCCTGACGCTGCTTTTGAGACTTCATTTGGAACTGATTATTCGTTTTATCACCCTGATCCGAACCAGATTTAGCATCTGATTGGTCATCCGAACCAGCTTCTCTACTTAAATCATCACCATTCTTAACATCAGAATCGGTTGAATTTGGATTGTCTTTTGACGAATCAGGAGACATCTTACCCATTTCCTTATCCAATTCAGACATTTGACTTTGTTGAAAATCGAGTGAATTAAGCAAATCATCAAATTGTTTTTGGACATCATTAATATCCAAATGAGAATCACCAAGCTCTTCATTCAACCTTTTTGTCTCCTCATACAGAGATTTCTTGTCCTCAAATTTTTTCTTGAACTCATCAATTTTGTCAGAAAGAGGTTTATCTTTAAAGTCTGAAGCATCAGAATCTGGATTATTATTCGAATCGTATTTGTCTGATTTAGGTTTATTTTGAGATTTTTTGTCATTGCGTTTACTAATTTTATCAGAATTATTATCGGAATAATCCTGTAATTCTTTCGATAATTCATTATAATCTTTGGCCATTTGACTAAGATCCCTACTCAAATCTTGAATGTTTTTATCAACATTATACATTTTGAGAAGGTCTTGATTGCGGTTCAACTGCTCCGAAATCTGATTAAAATCGAATTTCAAGTCCTGAATATTGTCACGAAGATTCTTTTCAGAAAGAGATTTAGCCATTTCATTCAATTTATCCAACAATTCTTTGATATCATCGGTGAGCAATTCATCCCAAAGCTGCTGCAGCATTTTCTGCTGAGCCATGAGTTCTTCAGACAAATCTGGAGATAACTGATTCTCAAAAGCATTCTTAGATTGATTATCCTGATTCACTTCTTCGAGCAAGGACTGAAGACGACCACGCTTCTCCATCAAATTATTCAGCTTCAATTGTTTCTCATAATCCGATATCTGATCATTCGAAGAAATGCTTTTCTGAAATTCTCGCAAATCTGAACCAAGTTCACGAAGCAAGCGCTGAGTCTCATCAATCTTATCAAATATTGACGAATTCAAATTATCAACTCTCTGTTGCTTCTCTTCATCAGTAATTGTGGTAAAAACTGAAAGCGGAGTCTTAGCTGACTTAAAACCGGAAATAACATCATTATCTTTTACCTCAAAATAATAAGAAACGGCATCAGAAAAACCATCAAAATCAAAATAATAATAAAAATTCTGGGAAGCATTAGAATTAAGCTTAAGAGATTTAGAATAAATATGTTTGGGATTACGATGATCGAAATAATTAAAAGTCAGACTATAAAAACCATAATCATCCGATATACGCCCCTGAAAGAACACGCCATTCGCAGAGCTCGAATCAATCAAAGAGACAGCAACAATCTGAGGATTATAATCTGGCAATATATTCACGCGAAACAAATCAGAAGAAGTAGTAAAACCTCCCTCCCCTATTGCGGAATAATTATAATCGAAAGATTTAAGAGCCATTTTCTCTATATTAAACGTTTCTTGTGAAACATCAGACTTAACAAGAGAAGAATCCACATAAAAGAAAACAGAATCTGCAAAAGAAGAACTAAGATTCCAAACAATCTTTGAACCGAAAGGTGCGCTGAAATCGCTGGCGACTTCAATCTCATTAGATTCAAGGTTAGTGTACGAAGGTGGAATAATAGTTACACGTGAAACAAAAACAGAAGGTTTGTGGATAACGTTAATGGAATAAGTATCAGAAAGAAAACCTAAATAATTTAATCTAAAACTCAAATTCTGATTAACGTTTTTGAATGAATACGAAAAGAAATCAGAAGAATCAGAAGACATTCTGAGGTTTAGCTGTTCGTTTTGGATATAAATATCATAAATTTCTGATGGTCCTGATAATTTGAGACGGAGAGTAAAATCTTCGCCGTATGGACATTCCAATGAATTATTTAAAATAGAAATTGAATAAGGATTTTCAGGTTGATAAAAAGTATTGTAGTTGATGAAACGGGTAGAACCGTCTTTAATTTTATCTGTAAAAATAGCTGCAATCAAAACAGATGCCAATAAAATTATCAGAGCTATGGTAAGAAACTTAAAAGTTTTTCTATAATCGATAGCATTGTTGAAATTGAGTGGTGATATCAGTGCAGATTTCTGATTGATGGCTGCAACAATTAAATCTGAATCCTGATTTCGATTCAGCTGAAGTATATTTAATAGCAAATCTTTGGATTCCGGGAAATGTGCTGAGATAATCTTAGCAGCTTCCTCGTGTGACAAGAATGGAATAATTTTCAGCAACTTGCCACCGGGTATTAAAATAAAAAATATAAATATGGAAACAAATAAAAACAAGAGTGCATAAAACAAAAAAGTCTTAATGTTTGGTGACATAAAAGCGAATGACTCTACCATAAAAACACTGAACAGGGACAGCAGAGCAACTGCTACGAACAAGAGAATTCCCTGGACTATTCGGTTTGAATAGAACTTACGAACAAACTCGTTCAACTTGTCTTCTATGATAGAGAAATTCGATTTCATTGCTTTTCAACACTTTTAGTCAACCACTTATTGGGATCGATGCTTTCGGAGCCATGCCAAATCTGGAAATTGAGCACAGGGTGAACGTTATCTGATTCGAAACGTCCCAATACATCACCCTTTACAACAACATCACCCAATGATACGTCAATAGTATCCATGCCATTATAAACAGTATAATAATTACCATGACGTACAATTACTACGTACTTATTATGGGCTATCAAAGTAATTTTAACAACTGTGCCATTATAAACACACGAAACTATAGAATTATTTGGTACAAGAAAGTCCAATCCATCATTCTTGATAGTAACCTTCTCATAGACAGGATGCTGTTTTTCGCCGAAATAACCTATTATAGCAGCCTTGCGGACTGGCCATATCAGATATCCTTTCTGAACTTCGAACAAATCAGAACTATCTTTTGACGAATCGTACAAATCTACATTCGAGAACTTGATAGAATCGAGATTGTTTTTGTTCAGTTGATTGCCTTGGATGATGGCGGACTTGTCCCAATCAGACAAGAGATGAAACCTTGATTGTCCATATTTACGTATAAAAGACTGCTCTACGCCAAGTTTCTCGGCAATCTTGCCTTTGAGTATCTTTATAGAATCCAGGTCAGAAACTATCTTTTGAATCTCAACTTTCAAAGTTTTGATGCTTTGGATTTTCTTTTTGCGGAGACTTGATAGATACTTCAAATAGAGGAATTGACGATATGCAGTATATATATCATCAAGTGAGAACAAATCAAAGGTCCTGTGGACACAACTATTATACATCTGAGCCTTTACAATGAGGTCTGCATATATCTTTTTGTCATCATCCAACTGAGTATTAAGACGCTTGTAATATGACTCATTGTTACGAATGTCCTTGTCTAACTGGACAAGCTGAAATTTGATTTTATCAATAATCTGATTCTTGATATCCAACTGCTTGTCAAGAATTTCGATTGAAGTTAAATCGTTGGAATTCTGAAAATTAACTATTACAGAATCCAAAAAGGCAGACTGATCCTCAATTGCCAACTGAGCTTTAGATGGCAATGAGGAAAAGACAAAGAATGATAATAATATGTAGAATAAACGTTTCATTTAAAACTGAAATGGTTTATAACTATCGGGAATAGACAAAGGGAAATTCAAATTCTTGTCGAAAACAGCTTTGTTAGTCTCGAAAATAATGGAGCTCTCCCCTATTGACAAATTAAGATTTTTTGGCATAACATGACCTGAAAAATCCTGATAATCTGAATAATTGATCGAAACAGTCATGTTCTTTTCAGGATAATCAACAACAGATTTCACCATACGTGAATTGTCGGTATTGAGTTCAATAGTGTTGTTGAATTTGAATTTTCTCAAATATTCAGGATTAGATAACGAACTGATAAGGAGAAGATTATTATCCTTCATCTGCATCGAGAAATAATCCAGATTCTCTACCTTGTTGTCAGGAACTATGAACATTCTATTTAGGAAAAGACTCTGTAGAATATTGAAGTCAGCAGCTACTGGCACAAACTTCTGAACCAGAGAATAATCACCCTTGAAATATTGATTCTTGAGCTTCACAACAGCAAAGACCGAATCCTTGGTAAATTTAGCACGTGCAACTTCAAGACCAAAAGCCTTGATATACAACCACATAACTGAATCTTGAGCTATGCGTAGTGTTCCTGATGCTGAAAGATTACGCTCAGGACTTTCAAGCTTTATGGAAAACTGAGTCTCAACAGTCTTGAAATCGTCTCTGAAACCGAAAGCCTTGGTTGCCATGGCTACATCTTCAGCATTACGTTTAATAGGTGAATTGATAATTTCCTGTTTATCAATTTGTTCACCACCATTTGATTTGTGTTTTTTACCCTTGCACGAGGCAAAGAAAAGACAAATCAAAATCATAAAAATTAAATATTTTGCTTTCATATTCTAATGTTATTTACAATTTTGAATTTTATTAGTAATCAAAGTAGAGTTGCCTCCTCGATCAATAGCCTGATTCCAATATATTACAGCATTAGTGCAATCATTCGAAAACTTGAATATATCACCAGCCATATTATAAACATAATACTTGGAATCTTCCATCGTAATGGCTTTCATGATATCTTCACGAGATTGCTTTGTATCACCTGACTTAAGATTAAGATAGGCTCTTACAAAATAGAAGTAATAATTCAGATTAATATCATTAGCATATTGTTTTATAATAGATTGCGCAAGACTGATATTATTGCCGGAATCAATTATAAAATAAGCATACTGCATGTTGAGATAATAATCATCTAAACCAGATTTATAGAAAACATCAAAATATTTGAAAGCATTTTCAACGTTTCCCGTGAAATAATAATAAACTCCTCTATAGAATGTATAATTGATTTTTGATGGAGAAAAAGTAATTCCTAACTCTTCAGAAAACTTGAAATTATCATCAGCTCTCTTGAAATCTCCAAGATAAATACATGAGACAGCATTATACATATATACATCAGAAAGATCAGGAAAATAATCCATGGCATCCAAAGTAGCTTCGTACAATTCCTGATAATTTTCAGTAAGACATAGAACTTTGAAATAATGAAGCCAAATTTCGAAATTTGACTTATTATTGTCCAAGGTGAATTTGATGACATCCAAAGCATCATCAAATTTTGAATGCATCATCAGGAAAGAATAGTAAGACTGAAAAGGAACAAAAGATTTATCGTAAGTTTCACACAAAGCCTGATATGCCAAAGAAACTGAATCGATATTATAATCATTATTGTTGTTGACATAAGTATTTATCAAAGTCAATTTCTTATCGAGGGAGGCGGTCATATCGTTGCGGAAAGACTCAATGAGATTTAAATAAAACAAATCCATCTTACCACTTGATCGGTAAACGAATCTATCATCGAGTTGTCCTGATACAGAATTTGGTCTCAACTGATCAATTTTATTTTGAAGTAGTTGAATTTCAGCTTGTTTGTTATAGCGAGAATAAAAAGATTTAAGTAAATACAGATTCTTCAAATTGGAGTCATCTATACGAGAAAGTTTAGTAAACTCTACTTCTGCATTTTTTAAGTCCCTGATACTCTCATAATCGCATGCAAGTGCGAATCCAAGTTCTTCATTGTAACCAAAAACATCAATCATTTTCTTAAGAACCTCAATTTTCTTTTTAGAAAAATGAAGATCGTCGCAAATTGTATAAAATAATAAATAATCGTCGTAACTTGGATTTTCTGGAATCGACTTTTCATAATACTGAATAGCCATATCAGAATTTCCTGATACTTCATATAACTTAGCAAGCAAAAACGAATAAGACTTGTTGCCAGGACAAAGGGAATAAGCCTTCTGGGCAAAATGAATAGCAGCACCAAAATCATCTTGAAGATGATAGATGCGGGCAAGCTGAAAACATGCAGCGGAAGAATTGGGATTAATCTTTAAACATTTATTGAGGCAAGAAACAGCATGCTGATACTCACCTCTCAATATATGCACTCCGGATTGAGACAACAAATTACTAAACTCAACCTCTGGCGGAAGATTCTGGGCTACCGACGAGGAAGAGTTTAACGTGAAACAAAGTAAAAATAATATGACAATATTAAGTCTCATACACCTGTATGTCCAAATCCTCCATCTGAACGAACAGTGTCAGACAAAGATTCAACTACTTGTAAATCAGCTTTTTCATATTTGGCTATAACCATCTGACAAATCCTATCACCTGAATGTACGGTGAAAACCTGATCTGAGAGATTCACGAGTATAACCTTAATCTCACCACGATAGTCAGCATCGATGGTGCCAGGAGAATTTAGAACTGTGATTCCAGACTTGATAGCAAGACCTGAGCGAGGACGAATCTGGGCCTCGTATTGTTCTGGCAATTCTATAAAAAGTCCTGTCGGAATCAAAACTCTCTCCAAGGGTTTGATCTCGACATCAGAATCCAAATTTGCACATAAATCCATACCGGCCGAATATTCTGTTGAATATTTGGGCAATGGATTTTTGCTTTTATTTATAATGTTGACTATCATAATATTACCAAAAATTTAAGTAATTAATATGCAAATTATCACACATACAAAATTAAAGAAAAATCATCGCTTTAGCAATTTATTAATCAATTTTTTTGTTGGTTCAGCAAGTTTTTCAACTTTGAAGACAATCAACGCAAAACTTATGATTATCAATGTATTAATAGCAAGTTTAGGCATAAGGGACAAAGCATCGGCAAACTGCATGCATATATAGCAAACAGCAGCCAAAACCGTGAAGAGGATAATCCCCTTGAAATCATATTCACAAGGCAAATACTTACGGCCCCATACAAATGTTATCAACAACATTACAGCATAACAGATAACATTGGCCCAGGCACATGTAATATAGCCAAAGATTGGGACAAAGATAACATCTACTGCAATAGTAATGACACTGCCAATCAGGAATATGTAAATACCGTAAACTGTCTTGTTAGATAGCTTATACCAAAATGACTGAAGATAAACCAAACCTACAAGAAGATGACCTATCAACAAAAGAGGCACAATATCCAAAGCCTCCCAATAACTTTCTGATATAAAATGTTTTACAATATCGATATAACCCATAATTCCCAGGAAGATAAACAAACCAAAAATCAAAAGGTATTTGTTGATCTGGGCAAACATGGGATTAAAACCGGGAGTCCCTTTCTGAGAGAAGAAGAATGGATCGGCCGCATATCTGAAACATTGTATAAATAATGTCATAAGAACAGCTATTTTTGTATTTGCACCGTAGATACCTAAAACACTGCGGATGTACGAAGTAGAATCAGTTATCTCAACAGGAACTTTATAGAATTGCTCTATGGCTATTCTATCAAAAAACTCGTTGATCATTCCGGCCAATCCTGAAATTATCAATGGCAAAGAATATAAAAGCATACGTTTGAGAAGGCTGAAATCGAATGAGAATTTTAGCCTGATATATTCAGGAATAAAGAACAAGAGATTGATGAAAGACGCAACCAAATTTGCTATGAATACATAACCTACACCAATCTCAGGATTGTAAATAGAGGCAAAAATCTCTGAATTTTCAGCCAATTTGGGAAGCCAGAGAATGAAAAACAAGTTGAGACCTATCTGAACGAAGATATTTATCAACTTGAAGATTGCAAACTTCATGGCCTTGTTTTGCTGACGGAGACGTGCAAATGGTATGGAGGTAAAAGCATCAAGACCAAGTATCAGCACGATATAAATCACATAATCGGAATGCCCGGCAAAATCGAGTGCATCAGCAATCTGAGAAGACAGGAAAACTCCTGCCAAAATAAACAACGAACTTGTGGTAAACAAGGAAGTTGAAGCTGTTGAGAAAACCTTGTCGGGATCTTTTTCAGTCTTGCTGAAATTGAAGAAACCAGTCTCCATACCATACGTGAGTAGAATCATGAGAAACGACACGTATGTATACATTACTACTACCACTCCATACTCCTCGGTTGCGAAGCAACGGGTGTAGAGCGGTACAAGAAAATAATTCAGTATACGGCCAACAATGGAACTGATACCATACACAACAGTTTGATTAGCAAGCTGTTTAAGTTTTCCCATAAGTTTGATGTTTAAAAAATTAAATACAAATGTACAAAACTAAAATCAAATAATGAAAAACACTTTAGATATCTCTAAACGAAAAACTCAGAAATGATATAGTCCGAAATGTAAAAACCATCAAGGTTAAGGTTTACATAATCGCCATTAAATTCAAAATAATCAATTAAATCTCTACGGGAGAGATTTTTCTCAAAAGAAGGAAAATAACTATGAAAATTTGTTTTTAAATAGGGAATATGCACACCCAAAGAAGTACGGAACCTCAGCATGATATACTCATTGTACAAATCGTCGGAAGAAAGCTGTTCTACTTCATCAAATGGCTGATGCTTATTGATTTGATCATGATATTGACTGATACCGCGTACATTCCATCCACGCTTACTGTCAAAATAGGAATGAGCCGATGGTCCAAATCCCAGGTATGGAACATTGTTCCAATAATTGGAGTTGTGACGTGAATGCATACCAGTTTTGCAATAGTTAGATATCTCATAGTGCTGATATCCAAGACTTTGCAACAAATGATGAATCTGCTGGAATTGAGAAAGGAAAAATTCATCATCCATCTTCCGGATCTTTCCATGACGGAGTTTCAGCATGAAAGGCGTATTATCCTCTATACCAAGGCTGTAGGCAGAAATATGAGGAACACCACGGGAGGCAAGAATGCGAAAACTTCTATCAATCTCGGACTCGGTAAGTATCTCATAACCAAAGATATAATCAACAGAAAAATTTGAAAAAGCATACTTCTCGCATAGATCAAGATAACGGTAATTATCCAATACCGAATGATTGCGGCCAAGATATGCAAGTCCAGCATCATCCATAGCTTGAAAACCAGTGCTGAGGCGGTTGATAAAGCCGGAGGACCGCATATCAGCAAAATAAGAATCTGTAGCGTGCTCAGGGTTTATCTCTATTGTGCATTCAATATCAACAGCAAGATTGTATGAACGCGATATAGACTCGAATATCCGGCTAAGTGCTGATACCGGCAGAATGGATGGAGTGCCACCGCCGAAATATACAGTCTCAATAGTCTGATTATTAAAAAGATAAGATTTTTCTTCCAATTCAGTGGTAATACTGTTTAGGAAATTATCTATAAAAGCGTTATCTTTGCGAAACCTAACAGAGAAGAAGTCGCAATATCCGCATTTTTTCTCGCAAAAAGGTATATGAATATACAAACCGGCCATGATGGAAAAAATTAAGCGTTTCAAATTCAGCATATTATGGTCAATAATAATGCTGATAGGCTGCACGGCAAAACTCGGCGACGAACTACCCAAAGAGCCAATGATACCATATCAGGACAAGATTGTCCACTTTGCGATATTTGGAATCATGGGTTTCATAATGATCGCCGAAAAGAGGAAAACTGACTGTAATACTCTGATAATATGCACATTATATGGCATACTGATAGAGATAATACAATCATTCCTGCCTTGGCGCAGCTTCGAGATCCTCGACATGGTGTTCGACTCATTGGGCGCTGTGGCAGGAATTATTGCAGCCAAGTATCTGCTTAAAAACAGAATTAACTGATAGAGAATTACTTAACAGGCATTTTCTCTATACGGCGCTGATGACGGCCACCCTCGAACTCAGTATTGAGGAAAGCCTCAAGAATCTTGATGGCCTCGTCCTGAGAGATAAAGCGGGCAGGCATCGAAAGCACGTTGGCATTGTTGTGAGAACGGGCAAGACGCGAAATCTCCTCGTTCCAGCACAATGCTGCACGGATACCCTGATGCTTGTTGGCAGTCATGGAAATACCATTGCCAGAACCGCAGATTGTAATGCCGTAAAAGTCGGGATCCTTCTCAACCTCGATGGCGAGTGGATGGGCATAATCGGCATAATCGCAGCTCTCTGAAGAGTTGGTGCCAAGATCGGTAACATCGAAACCCTTCTTTACGAGGTAATCCTTCACGAAGAGTTTCAGCTCGTAGCCTGCGTGGTCGGAGGCCATAAACAATTTGGTGATTTTCATAATGTTGTAGTATATTTGTTGATAAAAAACTTTGCAAATACAGCATTGTGGATAACGAGGAAAACACCAGAAAACTCAAACTGTTGAAAATTAGAGTATTAGCGTAATTAACAAAGTGTAATCTACACTATCCATTATGTTAGTATTCAGTGAATTACAAAGGTTATAAACAAGGTTTGTTTATAACGCTGTTGAAAACTGTTGATAAAAGATATGGCAATGTTGATAATTTGGAAAACCCAAAAGATTATCCACAAAAGTCAAAAATTATACACAACATTTCAACAAGTTTTCCACAGAAAATCAAAATTCACACAAAAGCATGTTATTAACATGCAAAAGCATGAGCATTGACTGTTGATATGTTGATAACTTTCACAAACAACAGAGTATCAGCAAATTGATATTCACATACATTGTTGAGAAAAGCATCAGCACTGTGGAAAACCCGATAGCAAAATTAAAGCAAAAAAAGTTATCCACAATATCAACAGGCAATAAAAATAATCATAAGATAAAAAAATAAAAAAAATTATAATTATAAAAATCCGGAAAACGATGGAAAAGACTTTGAAACCCACCCTCAAGAACGGCCACATAGACATGCCGGTTCCAGAGGGAACCGACCTGAAGGCCGAGATTGCAAGAATGAAGAAAGAGAAAAACGCCGTGATACTGGCGCACTATTATACAACTGCCGAGGTGCAGGAGATAGCGGACTATACCGGCGACAGCCTTGGCCTCAGCCAGCAGGCAGCCAAGACCGATGCTGATATCATCCTGTTTGCAGGTGTGCATTTCATGGCTGAAACTGCCAAGATACTGTCTCCCAACAAGAAGGTGATAATTCCAGACCTGGCTACAAGCTGCTCGCTGGCAGACAGCGTTACCGAGCGCGCCCTGGCCGAATGCAAAAAGAAGTATCCGGACCATACCGTGATATCCTACGTAAACACCACTGCCGAGGTAAAAGCCCTCACCGACATTGTGGTAACCTCCAGCAACGCAATAAAGATAGTTAGCCAACTGCCTGAGGACGAGAAGATTATATTCGGTCCTGATAAAAACCTGGGCAATTATGTGAAAAAGGTTACCGGCCGCAGCAATATGGTTATCTGGGATGGCGGATGCCATGTACATGACCATTTCGACGCTGATGCCCTGCGCAGACTGAAGGCCGAGCATCCTAACGCCAAGGTGCTGGCCCATCCAGAGTGCAACGAGAGCATACTTGACCAGGCCGATGTGATAGGCGCTACATCCACATTGCTGAAGGCTACCTGTGATATGCCTGATACTGAGTTTATTGTGGCTACCGAACCTGGCATATTCTATGAGATGATGAAGCGCAATCCCGGCAAGACATACATTCCTGTGCCCAACGAGAATGGCCATCCATACAATGTTTGTCAGAATATGAAGCGCAACAATCTTGTAAAGATCTACAACACACTTAAATACGAGTTTCCAGAGGTGGATGTGCCCGAGGCCCTCAGCTCCAAGGCCGTAAACTGCATCACCCGCATGATGGATATGAGCAAGTAATCAATCGTTTAATTATCAATTATACAGTAGTATGAAGAAGGCATTTTTGGTGATGGTGGCCCTGATGCTTGCGGTAAGCGCGGGCATGGCTCAAAACCAGATAGTGGCCAATGGCTACAACAAGTTTCTGTATCCCGACGGCAGCGTATCCAGCGAAGGCACCCTGCGCGACGGCAAGCCAGACGGATTCTGGAAGACATATTATCCAAATGGAAAGCTGAAGTCGGCAGGCAAACGCACTAATTTCCTGCTTGACAGCACTTGGATTTTCCTGGACGAGAGCGGCGATACTACCAGCCTTGTCAACTACATGTTTGGTAAGAAAAACGGATATTGCTTTGTGTATGAGACATATATCGACAGCATCAGCCACAATGTTATAAAAGCCAAGGAACTCTACCGCGAAGACAAGCGTCAGGGATATGCCTTCTATTACAAAAAAGGCCGTTTGGACAGCGAAATTCCCTTCAAGGACGATAGAAAACATGGCGAAGGGTATCAGTACGACAAAGATGGCACTATCGTCGCAATTCTGACCTATAAATACAACGATCTCGTGGACCGTACCATTATCAACAGAATTGACGAAAACGGGCTAAAACAGGGCGTTTTCCGCACTTTCTACCCCGATAAGAAGGTAAGGACCGAATGCTATTACAAGGACGGCAAGCTAAACGGATATTTCCGCGAGTTCGACAACCGTGGAAAGGAAGTATCAGCCCTGAGATACATAGACGGCAATCTCCAAAACGAGAGCAAGAACCAGCTCGCCGCCGACAACTCCGCAGCCAAGGTCAAGATAGAATATAATGATAACGGAACCATCAAGAAATCAGGTGCTTACAAAGACAACAAGCCTGTGGGAGTACACCGTACATACAATGCCGACGGCAAGATAAACGGCGGACAGCTCTTCGACGACAACGGAGTAAAGGTGGCAGACGGAGTAACCGACGGCCGTGGCCGCGAGCAGGGCAAGTGGACCATATACGACAGCACAGGAGCTGTGAGGGCCAAGGGGCAATACAAGAACGGCAAGCGCGAGGGACAGTGGTATTTCTATTTTCCCGACGGCAAGACCGAGCAGGAGGGTGTCTACAAGGATGGTAAACCTGACGGCAAATGGATGTGGTATTTTGCCGATGGCAAAACACGCAGGGCCGAATCTTTCGTGAACGGCAAGGAGGACGGCCTCTACTATGAGCTTAGCAACGCAGGCGATACATTGAATGTGGGCGAGTACATCGAGGGCGACAAGGACGGCACATGGAAATACATTACCGGCGATGCCCTGGTGGTGGAAAACTGGAAAGACGGCATTCAGCATGGCGACTACATTGTCTACAATCTGCCCGGAATGTCGGTCCGCACTGTCTCCAAATACCTGAATGGCAATCTGCACGGCAAGTTTGTGGAATATTATGACAATGGCAAGGTATATAGGGAAGGCACCTACATGGGTGGCAACCAAAACGGCGTCTGGAAAATATATACCGAGGAGGGACTGGAAGAAACCACTCTGGAATACACTCAGGGCGAGATTTCCAAGGTGGATGGCAAGGAAATGCCAAGGAAATAGAGTTAGTAGTAGTTAGTTAGTCGATCGACTAACTAACTACTAACTACTACTTACCCAAAGCCTTTTCTACGTTTTTGCGGATGGCGTCTTCTATGATGCCAGAGAAAGGCAGTGCGAAGAATGGGACTGATCCCTTTACTATTACATCTTTGTTGGTGACCTCTATGGTGCCGGCGAGCTTCATACCGTTGAACGAGCATGTGTATTTGCCCTGGTTGCCGCTCCATTCCTCCTTGAGGTCCTGTACCTTGTCGCCGTACTCGGCCTTTAGCTGGCTCATCATGTTCTGGGCCTTCTGAAATGCCTCTTCCTGTGCAAACTGGTGATTTACTTTTACTTCCATTTTGTCTGTAGTTTTTTGTTGATATTATATTACCAAAGGCAAATATAGTTACAAATTGCATTCCTGCAAAAAATTTTTTTTGCCACTCTCCTACTCTATTGGAAATATTCGTCGACAAATGAAGCGAAATTCGTCAAACTCTCTTTGCTGATTCCGTATATGTAGTAGCTGATGTCGGGATAGCTCTTTATGAGTGTGTAATACAGAAACTCGTCCAGAAGGTCGTTTTGCAGCAGCGAGCAAAAGAAATCGAGGTAGAAGTCGGAATGTGTCCATTCGTCTCTGTTTTCATTGCACGTAGCCGATTCGCATATCTTAATGATGAGGTTTCTCGAGTTTTCTATAAAGCATTCCGCGTTATCCAGCAGATTCTCTGTATCAGCCTCACACTTTTGGGTATCGCTCAGGAAAGCCATTGCCCAGTAAAGCTGAATGTCGGTATCGCTTGCAGTGGAATCGTTGTTGTAGATCACATCCTGCATAGCGTCGCGAACGTTGCGGTTTTGCGATATCAGTTGCTGTATCTTCCTTACACTCTGTTGGTTTGGCGATATCATCAGCTGAAAATAGTCAGACATAAGGCATTGGATGAAATGCCGTTGCTGAAGCTCGTACTGCGATATCAGGAAATGCGCCGCCCTGTTGAACGGGCCGCACTTTATGGTTTTGCAAAACTGTTTTCCTGTCATCACGCTGTTTCCCGGCATCTCGCTGTAAAGCATTGCAAGATATAGATTTATGTTGTAGTCGTTGGGAAATCTGGAAAGCAGACTGTTGTACAGGCTCTCCTCCTCCTCTACCCTGCCCTCCTGATGCAGCACAGTACCTTTCACTATTGCCGCCTCGCGCGAGTAGTCACCCTTCATGTCCAGGCATTCCGACGAATATTTGCTGGCTTGTCTGTAGTTGCCAATTGCCAGATAGTTTTTGGCAAGGTTTAGGCATACAAGCTCCTTCATGTCGTTGGTGGAATACAGGTCGATGAGTTGTTTGTTGCTTTTCCCATATTCTTTTTCGGCCTGATACTGGAGCGCAATCTTTAGTTTTTCCTCCGCTGTCTGACTTTTGGCCTCCATAGAGAAAAAAATGACTAATAATAAAATAAATGCTCTCATTTCAAGAATTTGTCTAATGTTTCGTAAAGGTCCTCCTGATGCTCCAGTCTTATTGTTTGCAGGCCGGCTTGTCGGGCTCCTTCTATGTTGTCCATCCTGTCGTCAATGAAGACTGTCTCGCTTGGGCTGATTCCCGCGTCGGCTATCACCCATTGGAAACATTCCAGGTCGGGTTTTCTATAGTGTATCTCGTTGGAATAGTATATCTTGTCGAAAAGTCCCTTTCTCCACATGGCCATTGGCTCCAGGTATTCCACGTGTATCTGGTTGGTGTTGCTCAATACGAATAGTTTGTATCCATCATTTTTCAGCTTTTCCAGGAATGGATTGTTGTCCCCGGGGTATGATATTATCATCGCATTCCAGCATTCGTCGAAAGTCCTGCTGTCGATATCGAGTCCAAACATTGAGTTGAATCCATTTCGGAAGTCCTGTGGAGAGATTTTTCCAGTTTCGAAAAGCATGAACAATTCGCTTTCTACAAGTCTTATGTAACTTTGGTTAACATTCTGTAAACCATTGTTTTGGAATCTATTCTTTGTTTCATCGTTATTAATTGGAAACAAAACACCGCCCAAGTCGAAAATTATATTTTTAATTTTTTTCATAAAAAAGTGTTTAAAAAATTTTGTATTCCGAAAATTGTGTTTACCTTTGCATCGCAAAACGAAATCAAATTCGTCGGGCCCATAGCTCAGTTGGTTAGAGCACCTGACTCATAATCAGGGAGTCCTAGGTTCAAGCCCTAGTGGGCCCACTGGAGATAGCTGCAAATCATATTTGCAGCTATTTTTTTATATTATGATAATCCTCTTAAGGTTTTGCGACAGAGCTTTCTCTACGTCTTTCAGTTGACGCACTCGCTCCATGATCTCCTTCAAATCCTCTGGCTTGCTGCTCTTTAGCTGTTCCAGAGTTTCCTTTGTGGCCAGCCTTATCACTTTTAGTTTGTAGCTGTTGATGGTTTTGGGTATATCGTTCCTGAAAGTGTCTTCGGGCATGTTGCATTTGGTTCCACGCTTTTCCCAGAGAGCGCTCAGTGTGTCGCGTGGAATTGTAACCTCGCAAGCCAGTTCCCTGATCTGCTCGTCGGGATGATTCAGGAAATAGTTTGTGTCTATGGCCTCGCCGCTTTCCAGATGCGCTATGTACTCGTCGAATACTTTCTTGTATTTCAGGTTTTTGAGTTCCATATTCTCGTTCAGCAGCTCCGCGATTATGTAAGTAGCCACGTTGATGGAGTTTACCTGTCCGGTAGCGGCATCAGTATAGCTCTCGAACTCCAGGTTACCGTAGTTTATCAGATAGCTGGCAATTTCTTTTTCCTCGATATCGGCGCTTATGCCGGTCACAAATGACGGCACAGCCACGCTCCCCTCTCCCATCAGCTCTGGAGGCATCATCATTTCGTCGGTAGGCTCTGCCGGAGTTGTGGCCTCGCCTGCCTGCACAATGCCCTGGCGGAACTTCTGTTTCATCTCCTCCTCGTGGTTTTTCTTGAGGGTTCGTCCGGTTTCCTGATACAGCGCATCTTCTTTTACATCGAGCAGCCTGCTGCACTCCTTTATGTAAACCGATCTTGTTACAGCATTCGAAATCTTTGATATAGAGTTAATTATGCTGTTGATAACCTCGGCTTTCCTGAGGGGATCTTCGGCATCTTTCAGTAGGATTCTGGTCTTGAATTTTATGAAATCCTCCTCGTGTGCATCAATGTATTCCTGAAGCTCTTGCGGAGTGTGGCTTCTCGCAAACGAGTCGGGGTCTTCGGGTTCCGGCAATAGCACCACTTTTACGTTTATGTCCTGCTCCAGTATCAGGTCGATACCTCTCAGCGAGGCCTTTATTCCAGCCCAGTCACCGTCGTATATTACAGTTAGATTGCTTGTAAAGCGCTTTATTACAGATATTTGACCCGGAGTCAGCGATGTTCCCGAGCTGGCCACGGTGTTGGTGACGCCCGACTGATGCATGCTTATCACATCGCAGTATCCCTCGCACAGGTAGCACTTGTCGCGCCTTACAATTTCATTTTTGGCCTGATATATACCATACAGGACATTGCTCTTGTGGTAAACTTCAGATTCAGGCGAGTTTACATACTTGGCCATCTTCTTGTCGTTCTGCATGATACGGCCGCCAAAGGCCACCACCTTGCCGGCAATGGAGTGTATTGGGAAAATCACCCGTCCACAAAAACGGTCGAACTTGTATCCATCTTCTTTTACGATAGATAATCCCGTCTTTTCCAGGAACTTAAGTTTGTATCCCTTGCTAAGTGCTTCATTAGTAAGGGCCTGGCGGTTTTGTGGAGAATATCCGAGCTGAAACTTCTTTATGGTTTCGTCGGTAAAGCCTCTGTGCTGAAAATATGTGAGAGCTATGGCCCGTCCTTCTTCGCTGTCAGTGAGCTGTTTGGAGAAGAATTCCGCTGCGAATTGGTTTACAATTCCCATACTCTCCCTCTCTTCGTGCTCTTCCTTCTCCTGCTCCGTAAACTCTTTTTCCTTTATGTGTATGCCGTATTTCTTGGCCAGATATTTAAGAGCCTCGGGATAAGTCATGTTTTCGTGACGCATTACAAACGACACAGGGCTGCCGGCCGCTCCGCATCCAAAGCATTTGAAAATGTTTTTGGCGGGCGATACCGACATCGACGGCGTTTTCTCGTTGTGGAACGGACAACAGCCGATGTAGTTGGTTCCACGGCGTTTCAGCGTCATAAAATCCTGCACAACATCCAGGATTTGGGCCGTCTCAAGTATTTTCTGTACAGTTTGATTGTCTATCATAGCGTTTATGGCCTGTTTTCATTGCAAAAGTACAAAATAAAGATGCAAAAATTTTAAAAAAATTCTGATTTTTTATAAAAGAAATATTTCTTAATTTTGTAGCATCCAATGTTATTACGTACAATTAAGCAAATACAAGCCAAATGAAGAAAGGTAAATACCTTAGGGGCACGAGGTTGAGCGACTCCCCCACCCTACAGACAGCTGTAGCCGATTTCCAATCGCCGTTGACGAAGGATAATGATGGATTTTTGAAGAAATGGCTTCCGATAATCCTGATTATCTTCTTAACCGGTTTTGTATATTCGTATAGTCTCGACAACGACACAACCAATTGGGACGATGATAAATATACAGATAATGAATTACTTAAATCAACCGACCAATCCACTATATCCAAGATGTTTGCATCCGACGATCCCGAGGAGTTGTATTTCATGGGCAACTACCACCCTCTTACGATGCTTTCTCTAAATCTGGATTATCAGAGGGCTGATATGAAACCCAACGGCAAGCCCTACCCTATCGTGTTCATTATCACCAACATAGCTTTGCATTTGCTTTGTTGTTTCTTGATATACCTTGTATTTGCTCAGCTTTTTTCTAAGAAAATTTATCCTATAGTAATAGCGCTATTGTTTGGTATACATACTTTGCATGTGGAATCTGTGACGTGGATATCAGAAAGAAAAGACGTTTTGTACACTATGTTTTATTTTCTGTCGCTATATTGTTACATTCTCTATAAACGGAAACTAAATGTAATGTTTTATATACTATCTCTTATAATATTCATTCTCAGTGCATTATCTAAGGGACAAGCAGTTTCGTTATCCATTACATTATTCCTGATTGATTACCTGATTAGCGAAGATTATCTAAATTGGAAAACACATCTCAATAAGATTCCTTTCCTCGCAATCTCGCTGGTCTTTGGCCTTATATCTATAAATGCTCAGGCGTCTTCCACAGCATTGGCCGAGACAGATCAGTACGAGCTTTATCAGAGGCTTGCTTTTGGTTCAAATGGTTTCGTGCAATACATTCTCAGGTTTATCCTTCCGGTAAATCTGGCAAATCTTTATCCATATCCTGATATCATAAATCGCACAGTACCAGTTATTTATTGGTTGTGCATACCTGTATTTGTGGCAGTTGTGCTGCTTAGTTTCTTTATCTATAAGAAAAACAAGCCTCTAACATTTGGTCTTCTGTTTTTTGTAGCCAATATAGCATTGCTTCTGCAGTTTATCCCTGTAGGTAGCGCGATGTATTCCGATCGATATATCTACATACCCAGTGTTGGACTTACAGTCTTGGTTGCTTATCTTCTGGATTGGCTTATGGAGAAATACAGAAAAATGAGTACTGTATTTTACATAATATTTTCTATATATTCGTTACTTCTCTGTTATCTTACTATACAAAGGGAAAAAGTATGGCACGATTCAGGATCTTTGTGGAGCGATTGCCTTTCCAAATACCCTGAAGCTGTCATCGGATGGAACAATTTAGGCTCTTATAACAACATGATTGCTGACTCTCTTTACAAGAAAACAGATGATAGCAAATTTATTGAATATAAGAAATCTGCCATAGATTGTTTTACCAACGGAATTAAATACAAACCCGACTATGTTCACTCGTTTTTCAATAGGGGACTGGCCAACAAGGATTTGTATGATCTTACACAAGATACGGTATATCTAAAAGCCGCACTTAGTGATTACAACAATGCCATCAACTTCAACCTCAATTTTGCCCCGGCTTTTCAGAACCGCGCCCTCATCTATGATTTGCGCGTAGAGCAGTTTATGGGTCAGGGGATGAGAGACTCGGCCAATTATTACACGAACCTGGCTCTCAGCGACTACAACCGCGCCATTGACCTCGATCCCAAACTGGTGGAGGTGTATATGAATCGTGGTACAACTTACGGAAAATCAGGCAATTTCGCCAAATCGATAGAGGATTTCAACACATTCCTGACGTATAAACCCAATACGGCTTCGCTGTATTCCAATATGGGACTTGCCCATAACGGGCTGCATCAGTACGATATGGCGCTTCAGGATTTCCAGAAATCTATTGAGCTCGATCCCAATGCTGAAAGTGTTTATTACAACAGGTCGCTAACATACAGAATATTAGGTGATTCGCTAAGGGATGCAAAATATTATCAGTTGGCTGTAGATGATATGACAAAATGCATTGAGCTGTCGCCCCGCAAGCCAATGTACTATTATTACCGCGGTGTATACAACAGGCTTATGAACAATAGGGGAGAGGCCTGCGACGATTTCAGTTCGGCATACAATATGAATTATGAGCCTGCTAAGTATTTCATCGACAATTATTGCAATTCAAGATAAATGAATTGGAATTAATTTTTTGAAAAAAAATTTTGTTGGTAATAAATAATTTTCTATTTTTGCCATAACAAACCAATGCGCCTCTGTTTTGAAAAGTATATTTACAATAGTTGCTCTTAATTGGTTGTTCATAAGTTGCCTTTTTGCACAGACCAAAGATACTTATGAAGGTCAGCTTGTAAATGTAACAGACAAGAACAATCTGAAGCAGGGATTATGGGTGTATTATTATGATACACTGCACACTAAGGTCTCCTGCAAGGGTAATTTCGTAAATGACAAAAGGGAAGGGGTTTGGACAACCTTTTACCGGACGGGAACTGTCAAGAGTACAATAACATACGTCAACAACAAAGAGTCTGGATATGTTAGATTCTATTACGAAGACGGTAAAATTTCGGAAGAAGGAACCTGGATAAACAACCATTGGGTAGGGGAGTACCGGTATTATCATTCCTCTGGACAGCTTGCGTATGAGTGGAATCATGACGAAACTGGACGAAGAACCGGGCTTCAGCAGTATTATTATGACAATGGAAAGCTGATGGTTTCGGGTAACTGGGTGGCCGGTAGGGAAGAGGGTACAATCTCTCATTACTACGACAATGGTAAGTTGAAGAGCGAGAGTCAATGGAAAAACGGATATGCCGATGGTGTTATGAAGGAATACTACGCCGACGGTTCTGTTTTGGCCGAGAGAGTGTTCAACAATGGTGTGTATGACGCTGTGGCCTCCAGGATTTATCGCGATCAGCAAAAGATTGACAAACCCTCTGACATTATTGTTTCTCCTGCTGTGGGAGAACAGGATACAACCAATTACATTGTAATGCCTCAGGACCAGAGTCCAGAGCTGTTTACTGGTACGGGATTTCATAGATTCTATAATTCCAACAACCAGATCGACCGAGAGGGCAACTTTGTGAACGGTAATATGATAAGTGGTAAGAAGTATTATTACAATGCCAACGGCAGGTTAGTACGTATAGCCATTTATGACAATGGCCGCATTGTTAATACAATCGATAAGGAATAGATGATTTTGATTTTAAGTTGTTATTTGTATTTGGCTGTCGGCGGGATTCGTTCCCGTCGGCAGTTTTTTTTGCATATGTGAAAATCTTTTATTATTATTGCATTTTGAAAAAAACGAAACTTCATATTAGCACAAAATGGATACAAACTTACTGGTTTACAATTCGTTGAGCAGAACGATGCAGAAATTCGAGCCTGTTAATCCGCCATACGTGGGAATGTACGTATGCGGACCTACAGTATATGGCCCGGCTCATCTCGGCCATGCTCGTCCTGCTATTACATTTGACCTCATTTTCAGATATTTGAGATATCTTGGCTACAAGGTGAGATACGTAAGGAACATCACCGACGTTGGGCATCTGGAGCATGATGCCGATGAGGGTGACGACAAGATTGCAAAGAAGGCAACTCTCGAGAATCTGGAGCCTATGGAGGTAGTTCAGATGTATACCGAGGATTACCACAAGATTATGCGCCTTCTCAACGTGCTGCCTCCTTCCATTGAGCCTCATGCATCAGGCCATATCATTGAGCAGCAGGCTCTTGTTCAGAAAATTCTTGACAATGGGTTTGCATACGAGAGCAATGGTTCGATATATTTCGATATAAAGAAGTACGCTGAGAAATACCGCTACGGAAAACTGTCGGGTCGCAATGTGGACGATCTTCTGGAGAAGACACGTTCTCTCGACGGGCAGGACGAGAAACGCAATCAGTGTGATTTTGCTCTGTGGAAAAAGGCTTCGCCACGCCACATCATGCACTGGCCAAGCAAATGGAGTGAGGGTTTCCCTGGATGGCACTTGGAGTGTACTGCAATGAGTACCAAGTATTTGGGTGAGTATTTCGATATCCACGGCGGTGGCATCGACCTTCAGTTTCCTCATCATGAGTGCGAGATTGCGCAGGCTGTGGGCGCTCTCGGCCACGATTCTGTAAAATACTGGCTTCACAACAATATGATCACCATCAATGGCAAGAAGATGGGCAAGTCGCTCGGCAACGCCATGAGCCTTGAGCAGTTCTTTGCAGGCGATCATCCATTGCTGGAGCAGCCATATAGCCCTATGACAGTGAGATTCTTTGTGCTTCAGGCTCATTACCGCAGTACTCTCGATTTCAGCAACGAGGCTTTGCAGGCATCAGAGAAGGGACTTGAGAAACTCATGAATGCCATAGAGTCGCTTAAGGGCATCAAGCCAGGCAATTCGTCCTCATTCTCCGTTAAGGAGCTATCCGACAAGTGTTTCGATGCACTTAATCAGGATTTCAACACACCTGTGATGATATCGCATCTTTACGACGGTGTAAAACACATAAACCTGATGAAAGATGGCAAGGAAACCCTGACTGCCGAGGACCTCGATGCGTTGCGCAAGCTCTACAACGATACATGCTTCGAAATCATGGGCCTTATGAGCAATTCTTCATCCGCCGACACAAAATCGGACAATAAGGAAGTGATTGGAAATCTGGTGGATATGATACAGCAGCTTAGAAAAAGCGCCAAGGCTGACAAGAATTACGCATTATCTGACAAGCTCCGCGATGACCTGAAGGCCGCCGGTGTAAACATCAAAGATACCCGCGACGGCTACGAGTGGTCTTTGGAGTAATTTTCAGCATATTGATACCTAAAAAGGCAGGTTCGTTATCAGAACCTGCCTTTTTTTATGTCTGCATTGCAATCTCAGCTGCTATTTCCTGAATGCGGGAGTGTTGATAAGTCCCGAATGCCTTACAATGTCGATTTTGGCGCTGCCAAGCACCAGGCTGCACTGGGCGCGGATGGGGATCTTGTTGTCGTCGGCCGATATCCACATCTTCAGGGCGTCCTTGTCGGTAAACACGCCGCCTTTTTCCACCATCGGCACAAACTTGTAGCATTTTATCTTGCCTAGTTTGGAGATCTTGACATCCTCGGTGCAGATATATTTGAGCACCAGCGGCCAGTTTTCCTCACCAAAGAAAGTATTCAGCTTAATTGTCTGTCCGGCTGTCAGTTTCGATAAGTCCATGGTCCTTATCTTGTAGCATGCGGCTATAATGTCGTAGCATTCGTCCAGAATGCTGTGCTCGCCAGAGTGCGAGCTGTTCACCTTGTGGTTTTCGTGGTCGAATTGGTAAGTGATATAGCGCTTGTATTCAGCACTTTCCCTAACATTCTTGAGAGCGTGACGGGGTAGGAGAGTGGTTTGGTCGCTCCAGGCCTCGTAGTCCTCCATTATGTGGTAGATCTTGTCGATAAGGCCCACTGTGTTGCCCTTTGCCACCAGGTGTATCAGATTCTCGCCGTTCTCTTCTACCTCGCTGGTCTGCATAGTCAGCTTGCCTCCGGTAACGAACGCATAATAGATCTCATAGTCTATCTTCTCGTTTTTGCCGATAGACACTCCTACCTGCGCCATGCAGTCAGCGCACAATATCAGAAGAAGCGCTGTCAGCGGCATAATTAATTTTCTCATAGGCTGATTAATTGGTTTTTAGCACGTTTTTCTTGCTTACCGTTGCCACAAAGTCCTTCAGGTAGAAAGGCTCGAAATATGCCACATCAACCCAATCGTTGTTGGCGAAGGCTTTGGCAGTAAGGGGAGCCATGTATGCCGCCGACGTTGTGATCTCGGGCATGAAAACCGCATTTTGGTTTTTAATAATATTGCTCATCTTTTGAGCGCCGTTGCCTACGAAAATCATCCTGCCCTTGGCCATGATGTCGGCGAAACTATCCTCTGTGATAATCTCGGCCAAACAATCACGAATCGGGCGATTCTCCATATCAAACAATTCGGAATATACCTCGTTGCGTCCAGCGTCTATTGTGGCGCAGATTATGGCATCGGCCTCGTTTGTTCTATTAGATGCTTCCAGGGCCATGGCTTGAAGGGTGTCTATGGCCAAAAGTTTTATGCCGGCCTGATACGCCATTCCCTTGCCTGTGCTTGTGCCTATGCGCAGTCCCGTGTATGAACCCGGTCCCTTGGATACTGCCACCCCTGCCAAGTCATCGACTTTTAGATTGTTGGCCTTCAGCAGCTCTTGCACGTAGAGCGCTGTGGTTGAGGCGTGGTTTCTTGATTGGTTTTCGCGCTTGTCTATAACCTCGGCATCTCGGCTCAATGCCACCGAGCATATATCGGTAGACGTCTCTATGTTGATGAAGTAGCTCATGGTAATTATTCCTCGTTTTCGTAATATATCTGATAAAATTTCATACCTGTCTCGGGATCAATGCCTTTCACGATCTTGCTATCGTCGCCGTGTATGTATATGTGGAAGTTTTTGTCGAGTTTCAGCACGCCTTTCATCTTGCTCTGCTGTTTTTTGGCAGCGTTGTTGCTTACTCCAAAATCGTCCTTGAACTCCACCTTCTTTTCCTCCGCGTATTGTTGCTGATACTCGTTGAATGCCTCTATCACCTCGGGCTGCGAGAGCACGTTGTCCTCGAAGTCCTGCTTGTTGAAAGTCTCATTCTCCTTGAAGTAATTGGCTGATTTGTTGAGCATTGCAATCTGCTGAGGTTTCTCTACCTCGTGTTCCTCGTTGTATACCTCCTTTACGAAATCCTTGCAGAGCTCCATGTATTTCTGAGTCTGGTAGAAATCGTCTTTGCGCTGCTCTATACCCAGAAAATCGTTACGCCAATACTGGGCCTCCTGCTTGTTTACGGTGTCAATGATGTTTATCTTGTATCCAAACTCCTCCTCGGTGTTGTAGATGAGGGCCGCCTTGTCTATCTTGTTCAGGTTGATTCCTTCCTCTATCTTGATATCGAAACCGTTGCTGCCGGGCCTTATCTGCAGAAAATCCTGTTTGGTCTCGCTCTTGAAGATGCCTATGGCGTCCACAAGCTCGCCATCCACCACCAGGTCGGCAAACTGCGCTATGTACAGGTCGCCCGATTTTATTTTGGGGTTGTTGCCGGCGTCGAAGAGCTTTGTAGCTATCTTCTTGCTCTCTTCCACCAGGTTTTCGGGGTCCTGGAAAATCATCTTGGCCGATGCGTACACCTCGTTGTACTCCAGCCCGTCTTCGCAGCAGAAATTGTAGAATGCCTCCTCACCGAAATGGCCCAGGAAAAACTCCAGCAGCAGGTTGTTGATAGTGGAATCCACCGACAGCTCCGTATTCGACAATACCAGCTCCTCCTCGCGCGCCTTGTTGCCTGTCTTGTGCAATACAACGCCTTGGAGGCTTACATTTGAGAAATCTAACATAGTGTTTGTACTTTTTTGTTCTATAATATGGCAAAGATAAATAATTTTGTGCCAATATCATTTAAAAATATCGTAAATATTTAATTGATTATTTTAACACTCATAGGTAATCGCTTATGATTTTCTGAACTATCCATTATTATTTTATTCTTTAGTTGATACCTCTCAGCATGCCATTATCACTTGTATTTGTTGCCGTCATCGTGGTTCTGATTCTTTTATCAGATGAATGGGCGCATGCGAACGGCTATTCTCCATCCATCAGGCACCACTATTCGCCAAACAGGTGTTTTTTAGGCACGGATATTGCTGTAAATCAATCACAATATCAAATTTTTTTAGAAAATTTTGACGTTTTGATACTATCATAAGAAAATATTATGTATCTTAGCGCTGGATTTTTTTGGAAAGCTAATTATGGAAAGAATACAGATATCCCCAGAAAAAAACTCACCCAGGGTGGATTTCAACCCTGAGATTGGAGTTCTCACTTTTGAAGGAAAGTCGTTGATGGAAGACTCGGAGTCTTTCTATCTTCCGCTAGTGGATTGGATCATGAAATACGCCGAAGAGCCCCATGAGGGCACTGTGGTGGATTTCAAGTTCGACTATTTCAACACTTCCACATCCAAATGGCTTGTTACCATCACCAAGCAGCTGAAGGTGCTATACGACAAGGACCCTTCCACCGTGGTAAACTGGTATTGGCCAGATGATGATATCCTCGAGTATGGAGAGGTGATCACTGACCTCGTGGATATGCCTATAAACCTTATTGAGGTAGAAGAGGATCTGGAGGAGGAGGAGATTTAGTTTTCCTTGTTCCCGAGGGTTTTTATATATCAAAAAAAGTTTGGGTGTGGAGTTCGCTTTGTAGATGATACAAGGTGAACCTTCACACTTTTTTTCATTTATTATCCCTATGGTTACGAATACTTTACAATCTTTCATAGAAGCTTTGCGCGGTAGGGGAGACCTGAAAGTTTTTCCCGATTTCGTGGACCCCGAGCTGGAGATTGCCGAGATAGCTGACAGGGAGATGAAACAGCCGGGCGGCGGCAAGGCTCTGCTTTTCGAGAACACAGGCACTGATTATCCGCTGCTCATCAACATGTACGGCAGCATGCGGCGAATTGCCGATGCCCTGTACTGCAACGACCCTGCCGAGAAATCCGAGCAGATGTACGACCTGTTCTCGAGATTGTCGAAGCCGAAGACCTCTTTTATCGACAAGGTGAGGACCCTGCCCATGCTGGGCGACATTGCCTCGTATTTCCCAAAGACTGTGGGAGGCAGGGGCAAGTGTCAGGAGGTGGTAGACAAGGAGATAGACATCTTCTCACTGCCTGTGCTCAAGTGCTGGCCCTACGATGGCGGCAAATTCATCACCCTGCCCATGGTGAACACCGTAGATCCCGATACGGGAATCAGGAATGTGGGAATGTACCGCGTGCAGCTGCTCGATAAGCAGACCACTGCCATGCACTGGCACCTCCACAAGACCGGGGCAAGGCATTACAATGCTTACAAGAAGCTGGGCAGGAAGATGCCGTGCGCCATTGTATTGGGCGGAGACCCAGTATATACATATTGCGCAACTGCGCCGCTTCCCGACGGCATCGACGAGTATCTATTGGCCGGATTCCTGAGGGGCAAGGCTGTAAGGCTGGTGAGCTGCATCAGCCAGCCCGAGATAAAAGTGCCAGAGGACGCCGATTTCGTCATAGAAGGATATCTGGACCCTGAGGAAGACCTCGTGTTGGAAGGTCCGTTTGGAGATCACACTGGTTTCTACTCACTTGCCGACTATTACCCGAAGTTCCACATCACATGCATCACCCACCGCTGCGACGCCGTCTATCCAGCCACTATTGTGGGTGTGCCGCCCATGGAGGATGCATATATCTCGGTGGCCACGGAGAGGATCTTCAGGTTTCCGATACAGATGGCCTACGCACCCGAGATGCAGGACCTGCACATGCCGCCTCAGGGTGTGGAGCACAACATAACTATTGTGAAGATGGACAGCCGCTTTCCGGCCAACGCCCTCAGGATGAAGAACGCCATGTGGGGCGCCGGGCAGATGATGTTCAACAAGATACTGATGCTATACGCGGGAGATGCCGGCATCAGGGACTACAGGGAGCTGATGCGCGACGCCATGGCCAGATACATGCCAAACCGCGACACATACATAGACTGCAATGGAGTGAGCGACGTATTGGACCACAGCAGCCGCAATTTTGTGCGGGGAGGCAAGATTTGCCTGGACTGCACACAGGAGCGCGGCCAGGAGGCATGCGGGGCGGCATCGGCGCCATGTCCCGACAGCCAGGCCATCATGCGGAAATATCCTCAGATACAGGGTATCAACGATATCCTGTTAGGGGAGGGGATACCTGTGGTGTTTATATCAGTAAAGGAGAAGAAAACGATGCCCATGGCGCGGCTGCTGGAGGCTGTGGCCAGTGATGGGGCTCTGGGAGCCAAGATACTGGTGGCCCACGACGCCGGCCCCATAGCGGGAGACATAGGACTGTTGACATGGTATGCATCGGGCAATATAGACCCCGCCGCCGACTGCCGGGTGGTGGACAGCGGCCCTGGAGGCGTCCTTTGCGTGGACAGCACAGCCAAGACCCTGGAGGACGATGGTTTCCGCAGGCAATGGCCCGAAGTGGTCATGATGGATCCTGATACTATCGCCAAGGTCGATTCCAGAAAAAATGATGAAAATATTGAAAATTTAACACCATCTCCTTCAATTATTTTGCAGAAATTGCGTTATAACCATGGGGCGGTGAAGTTTTTCAATTCATAATATTGTTTTTGCTGCAACTATTTTAATAGAAATATAAACCTTAAATATTGTAATAGATATGATAAAGCGTTATTTACTTACAGCAGGACTTGCTGCGATGTTCGCATGTCAGTCCTTCGCTCAGGATGGGCCTGAGATGATAACTGTCCAGGGTGGCGCGTTCCTTATGGGCAACGACTATGCCAGCGGCGTGGGCGGCCAGGGTTCCGACGAGGGTCCTCAGCACAAGGTGACTATCAGCTCGTTCAAGATGAGCAAGACAGAGGTTACCTTCGAGCTCTTCGACCAGTTTTGTGATGCCACAGGCCACCAGAGACCATCCGACGGCAAGAACGGCCGTGGAAAGAAGCCTGTTACTAATGTAAGTTGGGAGTCGGCTATCAAGTTCTGCAACTGGATGTCGGACAACGAGCTTATTGACAAGTACTACATCATCCAGTCTGACAGCTCTGCATTCAAGGTTACCATCAACGAGAATTCCAAGGGCTACCGTCTTCCTACCGAGGCTGAGTGGGAGTATGCGGCACGCGGCGGTGAGAAGCGCGCCAAGTGGGCTTTCTCGGGCAGCAACGACTACAAGGAGGTGGCCTGGATGAAGACAAACTCTTCGCTTACTCCTCATGAGGTGGGCCTCAAGAAGCCAAACGACCTGGGTATCTACGATATGAGCGGCAATGTATGGGAGTGGTGCTGGGACTTCTACGACAAGTCTTACTACAAGAACTCGCCTGAGCAGGATCCTAAGGGCTCCGACAAGGGTACAGACCGTGTATACCGCGGCGGATGCTGGACTTCAAGCCAGGATGACCTGAGACTTACAGTACGTCAGCACAACACACAGAACATTCCTTCGGGCGGTGTTGGCATACGTCTGGTACAGAGCCTTTAGTCATTAGCTTGGGTTCTGCCGATGGCAGTATCCCCATATAACAAAAATGGCGGACCATCAATCACGATAGTCCGCCATTTTTTTGTCTTTTAGAGTGTTGGGTGCTGATGCCTACTTTACTTCTGATTGCTGCATCTGCTGCTTGTCCTCCTGCTTGTCGTTTTCGGAGTCTTCCTCGCCTTTGGGCAGGTATTTCTTGTGGAATATCAGTATCAGGAACACACCGATGGTAACGGCAGCATCAGCCAGATTGAAAATCGGTCCAAAGAACTTGAACGACTCGCCGCCCACAAATGGCACCCATGCGGGCCATTCCGACTCTATGATGGGGATGTGTATCATGTCCACCACTTTGCCTTGCAGAAACGGCGCGTAACCGCCATCTGCGGGCAGGAATTCGGCCACGGCGTTTTCGGTGTATCCGGTGCCCGAGAATATCAGGCCGTAAAACATGCAGTCGATGAGGTTGCCAAGGGCTCCGGCCGCTATAAGCGCTATGCAGTACACGAATCCGGGATGGCTTTTGCTGTCGCGGCTCAGGCGTCGTATGTACCATATCATGGCTGCTATGGCCACTATGCGGAATATCGACAGGGCCAGTTTGCCGCCTGTGCCGGGAAGCATCCAGCCGAATGCCATGCCGGGGTTTTCAGTGAACAGTAGTTGAAACCAGCTGATGCCCCAGCCCCAGTGTGTGGCACTGCTCTCGCCGATATACATGTGGGTCTTCACCCATATTTTAAGTGCCTGGTCCAACACTATCACTATGGCCATTATTATAGCCGATTTCTTTAGTATAGCATTCATATTTGCGTTTGTTTCTTTGTTTATTCTTGATTGTAGCCTGCTGTTTTGTTGTTATCTATTCATCTTGGATTCCACGCTTAGTGTGGCGTGGGGCACAGCCATCAGCCTTCCCTTGGGTATCAGTTTGCCCGTGATGCGGTCGATGCCGTAAGTGCCGTTTTTTATCCTTATGAGAGCGTTGCGCAGGTTGATGATGTACTTCTCCATGCGTCCGGCCATTATCGAGATGTTTTCGATGCTCTGATGCTCCTGTGCATTCTCCTGGTCGGCTGTATTGTCGATGTGCATGCCATCGTTGTCTTTCAGCTGATCGGTGTAATATTTGTACGACTTTTCAGCCTGGTCGAGTTTCTGCAGTATCAGGATTCTGAATTCCTCCAGCTCCTCGTCTGTGTAACGTGTCTTTTCTTCAGACATAATCCAATTTTAAATTAAGTTGTAAAAAAAAATGTAGTAGCAAAAAAAGTCAATAGAGGTCTGATGCTTGGTTGTATGATGAAAAAAACAAAAAGTAGTCAGCAGAAAGCAGTGGGGTAGGGGAGAAGCCCCTTGCTACCAACTACTCTCTACTAACTACTTTATATTAACGTTAGATTTTGCTGATTCTTATGCTTGTCTTCACGTTCTCGTCGATCTCGGTCTCAAGTACGTTGTCGCCGCTTAGGCTGGCGACTACTTCCAGACTTTGTGTGAGAGTCTGTGAGCAGATGTAATCCTTGAAATCTGCGAGGGCGCCCTTTATCTGGTCGAGAGCAACGATCTCTACCTTTATCTTGTCGGTAACGTCGAAACCTGAATCCTTTCTGATGTTCTGGATACGGTTGATGAGCTCGCGTGCGTAACCCTCGTTGATGAGCTCTGGTGTGAGGTTGATGTCGAGCGCAACTGTTACCTTGCCCTCGTTGGCAACCAGACGGCCTGGGATGTCCTCGCTGGTGATCTCGGTCTCTGTAGTCAGGATGTTTACAATTGTACCATCCAAGTTGATGTCGATAGAGCCCTTGGCCTCAAACTCCTGAATCTGCTCCTGAGAGAGGTTTGCAAGCTGCTCTGCCACAGCCTTCATCTGCTTTCCGAGCTTGCGGCCCAGCTGCTTGAAGTCGGCTTTCACTCTCTTGGTGAGGATGCCTGCTGTCTCGTGGAGATACTCAAGTTCCTTGACATTTACCTCGGTGAGAACCAGTTTCTTAATGGCCTCCAGTTGAAGTTCCATATCAGCATCCAGAATTGGAATCATGATCTTCTGCAATGGCTGGCGAACCTTTAGGGAAGCCTTTCTTCTGAGGGCGAGAACCATCGAGCTTACCTTCTGTGCGAGGTCCATTCTTTCCTCGAGTTTCTGGTCAATTGCGCTTGCATCAAATACAGGATAGTTGGCAATGTGTACAGATGTATTGCATTTTCCAGTCACGTTGTTTAAATCTCTAAACAGTCTGTCAGAGTAGAAAGGAGCGATAGGAGCCATCAGCTGAGCCACTTTCTCGAGGCAGGTGTAGAGTGTCTGATATGCTGAGAGCTTGTCGTCGTTCATCTCGCCACCCCAGAAACGCTTGCGGTTCAATCTTACATACCAGTTAGAGAGGTTCTCAGTTACGAAGTCCTGAATCATACGGCCGGCCTTTGTCATATCGTAGGCTGCGAAACACTCGTCCACATTCTTGATGAGGCTGTTGAGGAGCGAGAGAATCCAGCGGTCGATCTCTGGACGCTTGCTCATCTCGAGGTCCTTCTCGGTGTATGTGAAGCCGTCCACGTTGGCGTAGAGGGCAAAGAAGCTGTATGTGTTGTACAATGTGCCGAAGAACTTGCGCTTAATCTCGTCAACGCCCTCGAGGTCAAACTTGAGGTTCTCCCAAGGTGAAGCGTTGGTGAGCATGTACCATCTTACAGGGTCGGCGCCATACTTCTCTATTGTTGAGAATGGCTCTACAGAGTTGCCTCTCGACTTTGACATTTTCTCGCCCTTCTTGTCGAGCACCAAGCCGTTTGATACAACGTTCTTGAAGCAAACCTGGTCGAACACCATTGTAGATATTGCGTGGAGTGTGAAGAACCATCCGCGTGTCTGGTCAACGCCCTCGGCGATAAAGTCGGCTGGGTAAGTCTTCTTGAAGTACTCAACATTCTCGAATGGGTAGTGGAGCTGTGCGTAAGGCATTGCTCCTGAATCGAACCATACGTCGATAAGATCTGGCTCGCGACGCATTGGCTTGCCGCTCTCAGATACCAGGATTACCTGGTCGATGAATGGCTTGTGAGGATCGAGCTTGGCGTAATTCTCCTTGCTGTAATCGCCCACAACGAAATCCTTGTAAGGATTCTCCTTCATGAAGCCCTTCTCGATAGACTTGTTGATGCCGTTGATGAGCTCCTCGAACGATCCGATGCAAACCTCCTCGCTGCCGTCCTCGGTTCTCCAGATTGGGAGAGGAGTGCCCCAGTAGCGTGAGCGTGAGAGGTTCCAGTCGATGAGGTTCTCCAGCCACTGACCAAAACGGCCCGATCCTGTTGTAGGAGGCTGCCAGTTGATGGTCTTATTGAGCTCGATGAGGCGGTCCTTAACGGCTGTGGTCTTGATGAACCATGAATCCAATGGGTAATAGAGGATAGGCATGTTGGTACGCCAGCAGTGTGGGTAGCTGTGGGTAACCTTCTCGCTGCGGAAGAGCTTGCCAGTCTTCTTGAGCTCTACCACGATATCCACGTCGAGGTCGGTAACGCCGTCGTAAGCCTTCTTAACGAACTTGCCCGAGAACTCGCCGAGACCGTCAACGAGGCGGCCGGTCTTATCAACCAATGTGAGCGAGCCGATGCCGTTCTGCTTGGCAACCTTGAAGTCGTCGGCACCAAACGAAGGAGCTATGTGTACGATACCAGCACCGTCGGTTGTGGTTACAAAGTCGCCGGTGATTACACGGAATGCGTCGCCGTCGGTAGGCTGCTTGTAAGGGAGGAGCTGCTCGTAGCGGATGCCAGCGAGGTCAGCGCCCTTCATCTCCATTACGATAGAGTAGGGGAGGTCCTTGCTTCCGGCCTTGTACTCAGCGAAATCGCCGTTCAGGAACTTCTCGTTGAAATAGTTCTTTACGAGGTCCTTGGCCATTACGATGCTGATAGGCGCGCCGGTATGTGGATTCAGAGTCTTAATCTTTACGTAGTCGATCTTTGGACCCACGCAGAGAGCCACGTTGCTGAAGAGTGTCCATGGAGTGGTGGTCCAGGCCATAAGGCGGAGGTCTTCGTCAGCCGATTCGAACAGCTTTGCAGCCTGCTCGGTGTTGTTGATGGCCTTGAAGAGCACTGTGGCTGTGGTATCCTTGGTGTCGCGGTAGCAGCCTGGCATATTGAGCTCGTGGGAGCTGAGGCCGGTACCAGCGGCTGGAGAGTATGGCTGTACTGTGTATCCCTTGTAGAGCAGGCCCTTGTTATAGAGCTGCTTCAGAAGCCACCAGAGTGTCTCGATGAAGTCAGATGTGTAGGTGATGTATGGGTTCTTCATATCCACCCAGTAACCGATCTTCTCGGTGATGTCTTCCCACTCGGCGGTAAACTGCATTACATTGCTGCGGCACTTCTTGTTGTAGTCCTCTACAGAGATGTCCTTGCCGATGTTTTCCTTTGTGATGCCGAGTTCCTTCTCAACGCCAAGCTCCACTGGAAGGCCGTGGGTGTCCCAGCCTGCCTTTCTGTGTACGAGGTAGCCCTTGGCTGTCTTGTATCTGAGGACAGAGTCCTTGATGGTACGTGCAAGCACGTGGTGGATTCCTGGTTTGCCGTTGGCTGAAGGAGGACCTTCGTAGAAGACGAAGGCAGGTGCTCCCTCTCTGGTCTTGAGGCTCTGCTCAAAGGTGCGCTCATCTTGCCACTGCTGGAGTATCTCTTTGTTGATATCCGACAAGTTGAACTGCTTGTATTCAGCGAATTTCTTTGCCATAATATATATTTGTATAAAAGTTTTTTATTTCAAATTAGGTATAGTATTCCTAACAAACCGCAAAATTAATAATTTAAGTTGAAAAACCGAAAAATATTTTTTGGAGAGGGTGATTTAATTTATATTCTCTATCAGTATTGTCTTCAGCAGTTCCTTGTTCATAGTGTCTTTTCAGATTTATTCTATCCAATTAATTGGACAATTTCTCCCGATTTTATCCTTAAAAATCCAAATTTTCTCTCTCCAATGTTAAATTATACTAATTAATCCCCCAAAATTTTGCCTTGTATTTTATTTTTTTGAATTTTGTCGCGTATAATAATTGCAAATTATTTAATTAACATTATAACTATGATAAAAAAATCATTATTGGGCATTTTGATGCTCTCAGTTTTGCTGATAGGGGCAGATTCGTGTGGTGAGAGGGACGAAGCCGAGCCTCTGAGTCCGAATCCAGGGATCGATCAGGTCTATGGGTTGCAGGTAAGATCTGTAGATTTAGACTTTTACAATACTATACCCGAATCTGCCACAAAGATAGTCTTTGATTACAAACGTAATGTAGATGTAACAGACATGACGTGTAGTACTGTGTTGGGAGGGGCTGTAGGCATATATAATTCCGGTACGGAATACTATGTTCTCTCCAATTACAACGACGAGATTATGATGAAAGGCAGTCTCTCGATAATGTTTTCTGGATATCGCGCTCTGAAAAGTATAGAATTCAATAATTTCAATACTGAGAATGTGTTTGAGATGCAGGCTATGTTCTCTGGTTGCTCTTCATTGACTAACCTTGATCTGTCAAGGTTCAATACTGAGAACGTGCTCAATATGCAGGCTATGTTCGATGGCTGTTCTTCCTTGACAAGCCTTGATCTGTCAACTTTCAATACAGAGAAAGTAGCTAACATGTCTTCTATGTTCTCTGACTGCTCTTCATTGACTAACATTGATTTGTCAACTTTCAATACTGAAAATGTGACTGATATGAACTGGATGTTCTATGATTGTAAATCCTTGACTGACCTTGATTTGTCAAGTTTCAACACAGCTAATGTGACTTCTATGTATCGCACGTTCGATGGCTGTTCGTCTTTGAAAACCATTTATGCAGGCAACAAATTTACAACAGATTTTCCAAGAGAAATTTTCATCTCCTGTCCCAATCTCGTTGGTGGTCAAGGTACAGAATTCTCATCTTCCAACCCTAACGACAATACCTACGCCCGCATCGATGATCCTGCCAACGGCAAGCCCGGTTACTTCACTCTGAAGAAATAACCCTCGCAGATGCTGCAACCCCTTAATAACACCAACGGCCCGCTGGGAATAGCAAGATTTCCGGCGGGCCGTTTTTTTTACCTAAAATCCTTGGAAATGTGTAAAAATCCGCTTGCAAAATCCTTGGAAATGTGTAAATTTTTGATTTTAGGAATATGAAACGTAAAGTATATCAGCGGCTTGTGAAATAAGGCATAAATTATATGTCATCATTGCTGTAGAGACGTGGCCTTGCCGCGTCTCGGATATGCAAATCTTCGCTTTTTTATCCAATTTTTTGTACAAATATCGCAATTTTTATACAAAAAATTGGACAGTAAATCCAAAAGTCCCTTGGAAAATGTGGGAAATTTATTGAAAAGTCCCTTGAAAAATGTGTGGAAAACAAATTAATTTCTACATTTGCAATCGAAAGTCATTGGGAAAATGTGGGGAATTCGGCAAAAAGTCCCTTGGAAAATGTGGGATTTGCCGAAAAGTCCCTTGGAAAATGTGTTTGGAAACTCGTAAAGCGTTGATAATATGTATAAAAGGAAGATTGAGGAAATTCTGAAGAAGTGGAAGGCAAATAGCAACAGGTTTCCGCTGGTGATAAAAGGATGTCGCCAGTGCGGAAAAACATTCTCTGTTGTAAACTTTGCACGCAGTAATTACAAGAATGTTGTCTATATGGATTTCTTCAACAATCCAGAGTACAAGGAGATTTTCAATGGATCTTTGGATGTTGACAGGATTTGTCTCCGTATATCATCGCTTGTGCCTGGGGTCAGGATTGTGGCAAACGAGACCTGTTTCGTCTTTGACGAGATTCAGGATTGCCCAAAGGCCAGGATGTCGCTGAAATTCTTCAAGATTGACGGCCGTTATGATGTCATCTGCACGGGTTCGCTCCTTGGTGTGAATGGCTACAGGTCTTCCAATATGAATAAAGACGACGAGAACACACCTTTGCCTGTTGGTTACGAGACCATCATAGATATGTATCCGATGGATTTTGAGGAATGGCTCTGGGCCAACGGTATCAGTAAGCCTACTCTCGATTACCTGAGAGATTGTTTCGATAGTAAAGAGCCTGTGGATGAGGCTATTCACAATCGTATGCGTCAACTGATGCTTCAATATGTGATAGTGGGAGGCATGCCGCGCGCCGTAAATGCCTTTTTCGAGACCAACAATTATCAGGAAGTTCAGATAGTGCAGCGGGGCATTGTGGATGAGTACAAGAGCGATATGATAAAATATGCGCCATCTCAGGACAAGCCTCGCATACGTGAGTGTTTCGAGTCGATACCCAAGCAGCTGAGCCGGGAGAACAAGAAATTCTCTTATTCAGTGGTACGTGCAGGCGGACGTGGGCGCGATTACGTTGGCAGTCTTCAGTGGATAGAGGATGCCGGCATCATACGCCGCTGTTACAATCTGGAAATCACCGAATTGCCTTTGGACGGCAATGCCATTTACGATCAGTTTAAGGTATATATGGCCGATACCGGTTTGTTTGTGAGCATGCTGGAGGAAGGCACGGCCTGGGCCATCGAGCAGGGAAACCTATTGAGCTACAAGGGAGCTATTTTCGAGAACCTTGTGGCTGATATCCTTGGCAAGGCGGGGCGCAAGCTGTATTATTTCCGCAAGGATTCAGGATTGGAGGTTGATTTTGTGATAAGATACTGCGACAAATGCACCTTGCTGGAATGCAAGGCATCGTCGGGCAATATCAAATCCGCCAAAACCATCCTCCAGCATCCCGAGAAATACCATGTTTACGACGCCATGAAATTAGGAGATTACAATATCGGCCATACCGGTCAGTTTGTTACATTGCCGATATATATGGCCTTTATGCTGTAGAGACGTGGCCTTGCCACGTCTCGGATACATGCGCCCCCCTGCCTTCCCCCCTCCCCAATATTAATTTTTTCTAAACAATCTCATCAAAATTTTGGCCTGTCATTTTTTTTTTGAATTTTGTCCCGAATTTATAACATTAATCCTTTAACACATTATGACAGAACCAATAGAAAAAGTAGAGCTTGCTATCTACGAGGCGGCTGAGATGGAGATCGTAGAGGTGGATAATACCGATGTAATCTGTACTTCGGGAGGTTTCCTGGAGGACGAGGGAAATGGCGCAGATGCCGAATGGTAATATCAGCACCTATCCCAAGACACTTAACAGAATAGTAAATTAACAAGCAGAAAAAAATCCCAAAAGCAGAAAAACATGAAAAAACATTCAATATTGGCCGTGGCAATGATATCGGCCATGCTCATGGGCGCGGTATCGTGCGGTAGCGACGGCGACGAGGCCCTTGTGGAGCCAGCTGATGCGCCTGTTATAGAAGACAACACCCCAGCCAAGAAGGCAATGACTTTCAAGGCCGGAAGCGAGGGCGCCGACAAGTCGCTCCAGAAGACCGCCTACACTGACGGCCTCAAGATGATTTGGTTATCAGCTGATAACTTCTCAATATTCCCGGCAAATACGGATGAAAACGCCGAGTACACACTTACCTCGGGCGAAGGCACCAACAGCTGTGAGATTTCAGGAACTTCCGCCGAGGCTGACGACTACTTCGCAATGTATCCATACAACGGCAATGCCGCCTACTCAGAGGGCAAGTTTGCCGGAATAGAAATTCCTGCCATTCAGGAAGTGTCGGCAGGTCAGTTTGACCCCAAGGCTGATATTCTTGTAGGCTACAGCACCAAGAACGATATGTCGTTCCAATTCCGTCATATAGGTTCCAAATTGGGAGTTACTGTTCCTATCGATGGTGTTAAATCGATTGAGATTTCATGCTCTGAGATTATTTCCGGTTTTGTAGATGTATCTATGGACGCCAATCCAGACGCAATACCGGCCGTAACAAGAATAACGGACGAATGCAATACTATCACTCTCATTTGTGAAGATCCAGAAGGTTTCGTGAAGGGCAATACATATTATGCCACTGTAATCCCAACAAGCAATCCTTCGTCGCTCAAGCTTACATTCTATACTGATGATGACAAAAAGGAGGGAATGTACTTCAACGGCAAAATTGCCATTATGGAGCGCAACATGCGCAATATGGCCGCGCCTCCTGTCAGCAAGGGAAAAATCCTCTGTACTTTGGAAAGTCTCAACAAGAAAGAACACTTCCCTAATAACGCTACAAAGATAGTGTTCGGATACAAGAAGGATTATGAGGATGTATTAGACTTGAAAAACCCTGCTGATACTTGGGGTAGTATCGAATTCTACAACAATGGTTCTGAGTATTACATTCTGTCTGATAATGAGATCTGCCTGAATGGTAGTTTGTTTGTTAACGGGCTGGGTATGTTTCATAGCTATGGTGTAACAGATATTATCCTGACTAATTTCAATACCGAGAACGTTACGGATATGACTGATATGTTCTATTTTTGTATCAATTTGACTGAACTCGATCTTTCAGGTTTCAATACCGGGAATGTTACGGATATGACTAATATGTTTTCTGATTGTTATGCCTTGACCAATCTTAATATTACCAGTTTCGACACAAGGAATGTAGAATCTATGTCTTGTATGTTTACTTCTTGCGAAAATTTGACCACACTTGATCTTTCAAGTTTTGACACTGAGAATGTATGGGATATGACCGGTATGTTTGCGGATTGTTCTTTATTGCAAAATATTTATGTCAGCACAGATTTCGTTGTTAGTGACTGGTGTGAAAGTCGAGATATGTTTAATTATTGCGAAAATCTTCCGGGTTACTGGGACAGTTGGGATCCTATTACAGGTGATTTTATTACAGATAAGACTATGGCCTATATCGGTGGCTACTTCACACAGAAACCTTAATTCTATCATATAGAATTTTTATAAGCATACGGCCCGCCGGGAACACCAAACTCCCGGCGGGCCGTTTTTTTTACCAAAATCCTTGGAAACTTCCGCCTTATTTTGGCATTTTCTTTGCAATGTAAATTTCAAACTACAAAAATCCAAGGAAAAATGTTTTTGAGTCTCTATAATCAGAAATTGAAGGTTTTTTTGGCTGATACCACTGGAGATGTGGAAGGCATCAGAACCAATCTGGGCACCGTACTCAGGAAGGCGGGCATAGAGGTGGTGTATCCCGACAACAATGCCAACGATGTGTCGGTGGACCGTGCCCTGATGCTTGGCTGCAACTGCTCGGTGCATGTGTTGGGCGCGCTCGATATATACAACGGGGACGGCGCCGGATACCTTACAGCTGCCGGCGAGCACTACAGGATGGCCCAGCAGGCTGCCAAGGACAGTTTCAAGGTCTTCCTCTGGAATCCGTCGGGGCTCATCAACTCCAGGAATATGTATGTGAACTCGCTGAGGCGCGATATCGTGGAAAACACCATATACAGCGGATGCACATCTCCGATAGTGTTTGTGGAAGACCTCAGGAGCATAATGACCGAGAAACCCACCGCGAGCCAGAATCTAAGCAATGCTGATATCTTCTTCATATACAACGATCTGGACCGCGAGTCGGCCTCTGATGTGCTATCCATGCTTCAGGACCTCCACAAGGTGGCCTCGCTTTCGGTAAACATGAGCAGCAACACCGACTATTCGGAATTCATAAGCAGCCAGCTCAGGGTATGCCGCATAGGCGTAATCTACAGCGACTACGCCTCCGACTGGTCGCTCCCCTTTGCGCGTCAGCTCTGGAAGGACAACGGGGGACAGTCGTCGCAGGTAAGGCTGTACATGGCCGCCAACGCCGACCACTCCAAGCCCGAAGACATATCACAGCTGAAGGGCTTTATGGAATACACCATCGCCGACAAGGCGCTTATTCCGTTGGATATCAAGATATTTTTCGACAAGGTAACACAAAAGCAATAACCCTATGACAACACGCATTTGCCCATATCCAGGCCTGAGGCCTTTTACTGAGGAAGAGTCGGTCTTCTTCAAGGGCCGCGATATGCACATACGTCAGATAGTTAAGCTATTGGAAAACAACAAGATGGCTTTTATCACCGGTGCGTCTGGCGATGGCAAGTCATCCATGGTGTATGCCGGTGTGGTTCCGTATATTAGGGCCGGTTACTTCAAGTCAAGGTACAATGGCTGGCTGATAGCCGACTTCAAGCCTCAGAAAAACCCGCTGATGTCGCTGTCGGAATCGCTGGCAGGGCAGCTTGGCATGGATGTAAGCAAGTGCTGCGGCGAGCTTGGCTACGGCTTCTCCTCGCTGGTGGACCTCTACAAGGAGTCGCCATGCTATGTTACCGACGGCCCCGACCAGAGCAACCGTGGCAAAAACCTGCTCATCATAGCCGACCAGTTCGAGGAGGTGTTCACCAATTTCGAGAATTTCGACCAGGGGCATCCCTCCGATGCCTGCTACACTGCCGTAAACCTGCTGCTGGAGACCATCAGGATATCCATCGTGGAGGACCTGCCCGTGTATGTGATATTCACAATGCGCAGCGACTTCATATCGCAGTGCACATTCTTCAAGAATCTGCCGGAATACATAGCCTACTCGCAGTTTTTTGTGCCGCAGCTGAAGCGCACCGAAATCCGCCAGGTGATAGAGGAGCCCGCGCTGATGGCCGGCGGCAAGATATCGCCACGCCTCATAGAGGTGATAATCAACAACATGGGGTCCGGTTTCGACCAGCTGCCTGTGCTTCAGCATGCCCTGAACCTTCTGTGGCGCATGGCCGACAACGGCGGCGTGGAGATGGACCTGATACATCTGGCCAAGATAGCAGGCATCAGCAGCGAAATGCTCTCGCCCGACGACAGGGGTGAGTTTGAGCGCTGGTTCCGCAACCTGCCGGAATACCACCACAAGTATTACGAGAGGCCCGACCTCAACAATGTGCTGAATGCCCACGCGGGAATACTCTACGAGAGCGCCTACGACTATTTCATGCAGAACAGCGACTGGGCCGAGAAATCCATAACCCCCGACGAGAGCAAGGAGATTATAGAGACCGTATTCAAGAGCCTCACCAAGATAGACAACAACCGCCCCGTGCGCAACAGGTGCACCCTGAGCGAGATTACGGGCATCATCAACAAGCCCAACATCACCAACGCCACGGTGTGTGGAGTAATCAACATTTTCCGCACGCCGGAAAACTCGCTCATAAAGCCGTTCTCCGTGCCGGGACGCACCGACACGCAGTACATCTCCGGCGACACCGTGCTCGATGTAACCCACGAGGCCCTCATCCGTAACTGGAAACTGCTGGCCGAATGGGACATAGAGGAGGTCACCGATATGAAAGACTATCACGACCTGAACGCCCAGATGCAGCTGTGGATCAACAACGACAGAAACGCGTCCTATCTGCTCAACAGCGGAAGCTACACATACTTCAACCAGTGGTTCAACCGCAGCAACCCAAATCCATCGCTGTTCCTGAAATACGACAGCAGCATGCTGCCCGTGCGCCAGAAGATAAAGAACGCCCAGAGCAAGTACGAGAACTATGTGGATTTCCTGGAAACCTCGTATCAGGCCATACTTGCAAAGGAGCGTCAGGTGAAACGCCGCATCCGCATACTCATATACGGACTCCTGGCCTTTGTGATTTCCCTATCGGCCTTCACATACTGGGCCATGAAGGAGAAGGACAACGCCGAAAACCAGCAGCGCATTGCCGAGGAGCAGAAACTGGAGGCCAACCGGCAGCGCGAGGAGGCCGACCGGCAGAAACAGGCGGCCCTGGATGCCAACGTGATAGCACAGCAGGAGCGCGATACCGCCCGCATAATGGCCGGAAGGGCGCTCGAGGCCCAGCGCAGGAGCGAGAGGGCCAGCTACCTGGCCATCAAGAACTATCAGGAGGCGCTCAACCAGCAGCGCATAGCCGAGGAGCAGCGCATGATTGCCGATTCGCAGCGCACCATTGCCGAAAACGACCGCTTGCAGCTGAGGCATCAGATGAGGCTTACCGACTCGGCAAACGCACAGAGCGCAAAATACAACAGGATGGCCATGAGCAACCTCCTGGCCATGAAGGCAAAGGGACAGTACGACGACAAGCTGCTTAACCTGAGGCTTGCGCTTACCGCATACAACTTCAAGAAAGACAATGCTGTAGACAAGATGCCAGAAATTTACGATGCCGCCCTTTTCGCACTGGGCCAAAACAAGATGCTCGATGTGATAAAGCCGGGCAGCGGCAAGCTGATGTCATTCGCCATAGGCGACGACAACGAGATTGTGTGCATCAACCAGAACGCACAGGTATACACCTACGCCCTCCAGGAGAACAACAAGCTGAAGGAGAAATCCAAGATCACCAAATATGTGACCAAGCTGCCCATACGCAACGCCGTGTTTGTGGACGCGCTCAATGTGATATATTCCACCGCCGACCACAACTCCTATCTCCTGAACGTGAAATCCAATGTGAGGCTGAAGCTCAGCTCCCAGGGCGACCTGGTGCAGAGCGCCCACACAACCCTGGACGCCAAGTACATGGTGATAGCGTATCAGTCGGGTAGGGTGGTGGTATTGAACGCCAAGGAGCCCGACGACAGGATAGTGCAGTCCATCAACCTGAAATCCAGGCTTGTGGGCATGTGCTGCTCGCCAAACTCCACCGATGCCTACATCCTCACCCAGAAGGGCGAGTTCATAAAATGGAGTTTCGTGGAAAACCGTCAGAAGACCATTTTCGTGGAAAAGGAGCACACTCCATCGTGCATAGTGTCCATACCGGACCGCAGGCAGCTGGCCATCTGTTTTGCCGACGGCACCATACAGTTTGTGGACACCAAGACCGACACCCTGGAGGAAGTGATACTGGGCAGCCATTCGGGACTGGCCGACGCCGTATACGACACCAACACAGGACTGCTGATGGTCTCTGGCGTGGGAAAGCTTATCTCCATCATAGACGTAAGGAAACTCTACGACAAGCCGTTGCTCATAGAGGAGCATGCGCTCAACCGCAGCGACATCGTCTGCATGGAGTTTACCGAAACAGGGGATGGCATACTGGCCCTTACCGCCGACAACACTCTCAGGTATTTCTCGCTGGACCTCAATACATACATACAGCGCATAGAGCAGAAGTATCTGAAACCACTTAACGAAGACGAGCAGCAGCTGATACTGGGCCGCGACATGTACAATTAATACCAACAACAGAAGCCATGCTTACATACATATTAATATCAGTGATAGCTATACTTGCCGTATCGGTGGTATACCTCCTTGTGGCGCGCAACCGCATCGTGAGGCGCGCCACCGACCGCGTGCACAGCCGCTACGAGAAAGAGATAGCCGACCAGGGCTACGAGATCAAGCGGTTGAACTACCTCTATCAGGAGCTCAAGGAAACCGCAAGATATGGCAGCCAGGTGCAGGACGGCAAGTTTCAGGATAGTGACATAAAGGGTGCCGAGGACCTGATACTGGCACAGAAACGCCTGGCCGCAGAGAAAGAGGACATGGCCCAGCGCAACCGCAAGCTGTGGGACATGTCGATACAGATACAGAAAGACCGCACACGCATACAGCTGCTGAAAAACGAGCTGGAGCTCAAGCACAAGAACGTGACCGACTCCATAGCCTACGCCAGGCGAATACAGGATGCCGTATTGCCGAGGGTGGATATCCTCTCTGATGCTTTCGCCGACCATTTCCTCTTCTGGAGGCCCAAGGAGACTGTCTCGGGCGATTTTTACTGGATGAAACGCGATGGCGACATGGTGGCATTCTGCGTGGCCGACTGCACTGGCCATGGAGTGCCTGGAGCGTTCATGAGCATGATGGGGGTAACATTCCTGAACGAGGTGTGCTCCCATGTGGGCGTTGACACCAAGCCTTCCGATGTGCTGGAGAAGCTTAGGCAGCTGGTGATAGACACCCTGAAGCAGGACAACTCGAATCCCATGGAGCCCAAGGACGGCATGGACCTGGCGTTCTGCATCCTGAACCTGAAGACCCGCGTGCTGAGATTCTCGGGCGCCAACAATCCCCTCTATCTGGTGCGCGACGCGCAGATTACGGAATACAAGGCCGTGAAATGCCCAATAGGACTATATCCCAAGATAAAGCCATTCGAGACCGTGGAGCTGCAGACACAGCCGGGCGACTATCTCTATATGTTTTCGGATGGATTTGCCGATCAGTTCAATGGAGCTACCGGCAAGAAGGTTACCTACGGACGCTTCCGCAACCTGCTCTGCGATATCAACCGCGAGACCTGCGTGGCCTGTGAGCAGCAGCAGCGCCTCGACAAGTTTCTGCTCGACTGGCGTGCCGATTTCATCCAGATGGACGATGTGCTGATAGGCGGCTTCAGGGTGAAATAGGGCCTGAAACCAAAAAAAATTGCGGCGATAATGAAAAAAATATCAAAATCATAAAAAAAATACAAAAAAAATAACTTATCTTTGTCGCTTGAACAATTATAAACATTATAAAATACATTAAGATTAATGGCAACAACAGCAGATTTGAAAAACGGCCTCTGTATCAATTTCAACAATGACATTTATACAGTAGTAAGCTTCCAGCATGTAAAGCCTGGCAAGGGTCCAGCTTTCGTACGCACACGTCTCAAGAGCCTTACCAACGGCCGCGTGCTCGAGAACACTTTCTCGGCAGGTCACGAGATCGATATCACAAAGATTATCCGTCGTCCATTCTCTTTCCTCTACGAGGAAGGCGATGACTACGTATTCATGCAGCAGGAGACATTCGAGCAGATCAACGTTCCAAAGTCCAATATCGAGAACTGGGACCTCTTCCAGGATGGTCAGTACGTAGAGATCGTTATCCAGGAGGAGACTGGCAATATCCTTACAGTGGAGCTTCCTCCATTCGTAGTATCAGAGGTAATCTACTCTGAGCCAGGTGTAAAGGGCAACACAGCCACCAACACACTCAAGCCTGCCACCATAGCTTCTGCCACAAAGAGCGAGGGCGCCGAGGTGCGTGTTCCTCTCTTCATCAACCAGGGCGACAAGATCAAGGTTGATACCCGCGACAGATCATACGTGGAAAGAGCCAACTAACATGCCTTATTGATGGGCGGCCCCAAGGGGTTTCCCTCACAAAAAATTCTCAGATATTCTTGCCGGATATATTGTCCGGCAACAGTATCTGGTTTTTGTTTTTATTTTTTTTCTAATTTTTTTAATATCCTGATGCCATGGTGGATGGGTCACAGACAAATATCTCAAGATTGAAGTTCTCCAACTTTAAGTTGAAGACTCTGCTCGATATTACCGAGGCTATTATCAGCAACTCTACTGTGGACAAGCTTTTGGCTCAGTATCAGGATCTTCTGGAGAATCAGCTTAATATTCACAAGATTCTCATCTACATATTCCAGGGCGACAGGTGGGAAATCATCATCAAGACTGGTGTAAGCCCTCAGGATTATCAGAACATAGTTCCCGAGAGCGATTTCCGCGACATTTCAGATATTACGATCACCTATTCGTCGGCCCTCTTCAGGAGTTTCGATTACGTGATTCCGGTTCTTAAGGACGGGCACCCGTTCGCCTACGTCCTCATAGGCGATCTCGACGACGTTACAGAGGGCATGGCCCCTTCCATCAAGCACCTGAATTTTGTGCAGACCTTGTCCAATATCATAATAGTATCGGTGGAGAACCACCGCCTGCTGGAGGAGAACATGCGTCAGGAGCGTTTCAAGAAGGAGCTCGAGATGGCATCAAGGATGCAGAACATGCTTATCCCAAAGGCCGACCTCTTCTGTGGCGATCCCAATGTTACGGTAGTGCCATTCTATCTGCCTCATTACGAGGTGGGCGGCGATTATTACGATTTCGACTATCTTAGCGACCACGAGATGTTTTTCTGCATTGCCGATGTGTCGGGCAAGGGAATGTCGGCGGCAATACTCATGAGCAATTTCCAGGCCAGCCTAAAGGCGCTCTTTGTTTCCGAGATGGATCTTCCTACTTTGGTGTCGCGACTCAACAGCATTGTGGTGCGCAACAGCGATGGCGACAGGTTCATTACCCTTTTTATTGGCCGCTACGATTTCAACACCCACATCCTCAGGTACATAAACGCGGGCCACAATGCGCCGTATCTCTACAATTACAATACCGGCGAGATGCAGACCCTTAGGCGCGGGTGCACGGGCATAGGCATGCTCGACGAGTTTCTTGTGCCTCCACAGGAGGGCATTGTGGAGCTGCGCGACAACAGCAAGCTTATCTGTTTTACCGATGGAGTGGTGGAGATGGAGCGCGACGGCATTCCTGATTTCGGCGATAATGTGGTTCAGCAGTGCACCGCATCGCCTCAGAACGTTGACGACACTATCCACAACCTGCTCAAGACACTCGACATCCAGCGTTCCAACCATTCCGTGAGAGATGATGTCACCCTTCTTGGAATAGATTTCCACATATCATAATCATTCTGCAATATTGATTTCAGTACCACCTCATCGCCTGCAGGCCGTCGCCGTATGCGAATGCGCCATCGCGCGCCACGTAGTGGGTGGCTATGTTGTTGGACGATAGTTCCTTCTCGCGTTTTTCCACAAACCATGCCGTGTTTGATGAGTCGAAAATCACTTCCTGGGCCCCGAACACATTCTCGGCCTCGTATGGCGTTATATATGTATTGTTTGATATTATCAGGTAGTCCACTTGGTATTTCCCGTTATACATTGCGTTTATCTGGTTGTTGTTGTTCAGTATCATGAAACTCTTGCCGTTTATCTCGAAATACCTGTCTTTAAGGCTTTGCATGCTGTCCGTCCTTATGTTGCTGATATTGCCGGCTCCATATAGGGCCGATATTCCGGAGGTGAGGTTGCGCGAGTTTCTGTCCAGGGAATCAGCGTTGGTGTATATGCTTAGGTTGCTGCCGGAATAAATTGTGTATAATGCCGTTTTATTTTTGTTATAGATAATGAGCTGGCTGTTAATATTCCGGACGTATGTAGTTAACACATTACTTGAGATGAATGCTATCACTGCTGCCAGTGCCGCCTTCAGGTATGCAGTCTTTCTGTAATGCAGCCACAGCAGCATCAGCACTATGGATGCGTATAGCACTATGGCCGCAATATTGGTGATGTATATGTCCCTGATGCTGGATATTGGCAGATTCTCTATGCCTGATACAGTGGATGTAAGGGTCTTTAGGAAGAATCCGAGCAACTCGGTCACCCATTCGCACAGGCTTGTGCTTATGACGCTGGATATCAGTAATATGATGGCCAAAATCATTATTATGTAGCTTAGAGGGATTACCGCTATGTTGGTAATGAGGAAATACACGGGCCATATACGGAATGTCCTGATACTCAGTACTCCTGTGCCTAACTGTGCGGCCAGCGATACCATCACTATTCCCAATACGCCAGTCTTTAGCCAGTTGGCTCCCTTGTGTATCAGGTTGCCTGGGGTTGGCTTATCTTCGGGTTTCAGCCTTTCCATTAACGGCATGCACGTTATTATTGATATCACGGCAAGATAGCTGAGCAGGAATCCCACATTGAATATCAGCATTGGATTTATGAGCAGCAGTATCAGGGCCGATGCCGCCACGGTGTTGTATGTGGAAGATGGCCGCCTGAGCATCTGAGAGAATGAGAGCAGGCTGAACATCAGGGCCGACCTGCACACGCTGCTGCTTAATCCCGTGATGGCGGCAAACAGCCACAGTGTTGCTATTATTATGGCTCCCTTGAAAATACGCGATTTCAGCCCATTGTTCAGGAAGGACAACAGTGCGCTCGTTATCAGCATTATGATGCCTGTATGGAGTCCTGATACGGCCAGAATGTGCATTGCGCCGCTGGTTTGGAAAGAGGCTACGGTCTCGTCGTCCAGGTCGTTCTTGTAGCCCAGTGTAAGGGCCTCCAGCACGGCGAGCTCCCTGCCTGATATTCCCGACTTGCGGTATATGTCTATCAGCCGCTCCCGTATTCTGTAGCCAATTTGTCTGATGCCGTTTCTGTATCCTTGTTTCAGCAGTCTGAAGTCGCTGTTTTTGATATATGCCTGACAATAGATGCCTTGCATGCCGCAGTGTTTTGCATAGTCGAATTCAAGGGGATTCCCGGAGTTGGTGATATACCTGATCTCCGATACAAAACCTATCAGGTCGCCGTATTTTGGTATGTTGTTGGAAGAGTCTTTTTCGAAATAGGCTATTATCCTGTCGCTGTGTTGGTTCATCAGCTCTACAGTAGCCTTGTATGATTTGGGTTTCTCCTCGGGAGGCGATGCTATCACTCCGTATTTAATTCCGTCGTTTATCTGTTGGAGGTCGGGACATTCTGTCCTGTGGTATGCGGTTATGAGAATGGCTGCCGATATCCACAGGCCGGCAAACGAGAGTCCGTTCATGAAGTTTATCCTGTGGTCGGTTTTCATGCGGCGGCTCCATGTCGCGTATGCCATCATTGCGGAGAATATGCCTGTCATCACAATTCCCGTTGTAGCGGATATGCTGGCTGTTTCGCCGAGTATGATGCCTATTATGTAGAATATCAGGATTTTTATCAGCAGGAAATTGTTGATGTCCTCTATCAGGCTCCTGGGCTTGTTGTTCTCCACTTTTCAGATTAATAAAAAAGATATCGCCTTTAGGTTGCGTTTATTGGTTTTCCAAATACTCATCCTCGTCTTGATACGCTCCATCCTCGGATATTGCAGTTGCGCCTCCCGCGCCCCTGTTGCAGTATTGCGAAACCCATTTGGGGTCACACATGTCCTTCAGCAGCAGGAAACACATGTCGCCATAGCAAAGGTCCTGAACCTTGTGTATTCCGTATTTGCCCAATACTGCAAACTGTTCCTCGCTTGGCAGAATCTCGCTGTCCTCGTTGTTGGCCCAGCCTGGATCAGGCTTGCCTTTTTTCTGATACGGATACTCTCTGTACCTTAGTTTCCAGAGGTTGCATACAATGTTTGGGTCTTTTATTCCATAGCTCTCAAACAGGTTTTTGCCGAATGGATTGGCCTTGCACCTGATTTTCCCCATAGCCCTGTATACAAAACCGTCCATGGTCAATTGGGTGAATTTCAGCTTTTTCTCGAATGTTACATGAATCTCGTAGAAACGCACCAAGTCATTGTTGGAGCCTACCAGAAGCCTGAAACCCAGGAAGTCGGTCTCGTCGTCGTCGGGTTCAGATTTCTTTTCTCCATACTCGTCCACCTCGGTAAATCCGTCTTCGTATTGCGCGTAGCTGATTACCGAAAGCAGCATCATAAATATAAGGATGGCTGTTTTCTTCATGTATTACTTGGCTTGCAATTTATATTGTTTGCTGACTTCCTTACGACAGGCCATGGCTCTTGAACATCTGCACGAAGTTGTTGTCGAGCAGGCTCTTGTATGTAATCATCCAGGATTTCACAAACGATATTATCTTGATGAGGGATATGGTCTCGCCCTCGGCGTATGAAGCCCTGTTTGCCTGCAATGTGCTTATAAACACATCGTGGCTCTGTTTGATTTCATCGTATTTGCCGAAGTTGAAGTCCTTCATATACTTGTCCTCGAAACCGAAGTGGTATCCCGAGTAGTCGATAAGCTCGTCGATGGCCTCCAACACGTTTTTGGCCATTGATTTTTTCTTGAACTCTGCATACAGCTTGTTCATGCACTCTACCCATTTGCGAGCCTGAGAGTCTATGATGTTGAGTCCTGTCTTGTAGTCTTCGAAATTCAGCAGGGTGTATTCATGCTCGAATCCGGGGAGCTCTATCTTGTTTTTCACCAGGAGACCTTCCAGAAGCTCGGTCTTGTTTTCCAGTTCGAATCTCGATATCAGCATCTCCTCCTCGAAGCCCTTGCTCTTGTTGCGCTCCAGCATCAGGTTTGTGAGGTCGTTCAGTACAAATGTGTACAATACCTTGGTGTTGAAGATGTTGGCTGTTATGGAGAGCCAGAATTTTATAATCTCGCCCTTCTTGTTGTTCACCTTTATCTCGCGGCCCTTGGTATTCACGATGTTGCCATATTCCGCCTGCAGGGCCTTAGCCATCTCGTTTTCCTTGGTCTCGAAGCCCAGGATGTTGTATATGCTGCGTCCGAGCACCTCGGCCGACTTGTATCCAAGCAGGCTTATGAACAGCTCGTTTACATACTGTATTGTGCCGTCGTCTGTTGTAGTAACGATGGCTGCGGATATAATATTGTAGAGATTCTGCTCGTAATTTTCTCTTTCCATTACAAGTTTGTTCGACGAGTTGTACTTGCTCTTCAGGTTCTCTATCTCATTGTCCTGAAGCGCAGCCTGTTGCTCAAGGGTCCTGTTTATGGCTTCCATCTCCTTGAGCTCTCTGTAGAACTCTTCCTCGCGCTTTATGGAGTCTTCCTGGGCGGTCTGCATCTCCTCGATTGTCTGACGCATCTCCTCCTCCTGGTCTTTCATCTGCTGCGCCTGCTCTTTTGACTGATGCAGCAGGTCGGCCGTACGGGTGTTGATACGTGCGGTCTGCAGTGTTGCGGCTATGGACTCGGCAATTTTCTGTACAAGCTCTATCTCATACTGTTTCATCTCGTTGAACGATGCGATCTCTATCACACCCAGGATTTCGTCCTCTATTTTCAGGGGCACGATGAGTAGGGATTTTGGATTTGCCGATCCTATGCCCGATTCTATCTCTATGTAGTCGTCGGGTATGTCGGTAAGGTAGATAGTGTATTTCTCCTGGGCGCACGAGCCTACGAGACCCTCGCCGAGGTGTATTTTTTTCTTGATGAATTTCTTTCTGTTGTATGCGTATGCCGAGAGCAGCTCCAGGTATACATCGTTTGGATCCTGATCCTGATAGAAGAAAATGCCGCCCTGGTTGGCCTTGATGTATTTCACAAGGTTCACCATTATGTCGTCGGCCAGCTCTGACACGTTTTCGGTGTGGTGGCGCAGAATCTCGGCAAACAGTGCCTGTCCCTCTGTGGTCCAGTTGCGCTGTATATCCTCGCTCTGACGCTTGGCTGCCTCCTTGTTGGCGTTTTCGAGTGACTTGCGCATGTTGAGCAGCGAGTTGCCAAGTACGTCCTTGTCGGAAAGTGGCTGATACGATGTCTTGAAGTCTCCCTGTCCAATGGCGTGGGCAAACTCCGATGTCTTCTGCAATCCTATGGTAAGCTGCTCTATAGATGCGGCGGTCATACCTACCTCGTCGTTGTACACCTCGTCCTCGAATTCTGGCAACTCACCCTCGCTGAGACGCTTGGCGTATTTCATGAGTTTCTCGAGCGGTTTTACGATGAGGCTGGATATGTATATCGACAGCAGCATCGATACTGCTATGCCTATCAGCATGAATATGATGAGGGTCCTGATATTGCTACCCGATATTGTGGCCGAATTTGCCATGCTCTGGTTTATCAGAGTGTTGGATTTCTGCTCCAGCAGCGACAATACCTTGTCTACCTCGTTGTTTATCTTGGTTATCTTCTGATAATGCTTTTTCTGGTCGTTCTTCAGCTCCTTTATGTATTCAGCCGATTGCATTTCCAGTTTCTCCTTCGGCATCGTGTTGTCTCCGGACAGGTTTTCCGAGTTTCTCTTTTCCAGATTGTTTTTCAGGGCCTCGGGATTCACAAGTTTCATCTGGATATCGTAAATCTCGTGGTAGCTGCTTACAAACTCGTTTATCTCACGCTCCACCATCTGAATGGTGTCGCGGAGGTTGTGGCGCAGTATGGGGTCCACTTTCTTGTTGGCGGCAAATTTCTTAACGCCCTTTATTACGTCGTCCAGCTTGTCGTTGTATTCCTTGTACTCCTTGCGCAGGGTTTTGAGTTCCTTGTCGTTTTTGGCCAAGCTCAAATTACGCAGCACGTTCATATCCTTGGCCAGCAGATACTTTATCTGCGCAGCCGTGGAGTTCATGTCCTTGGCAAACTTTATCAGCTCGTTGGTCTGATTCACGTTTTCCAGAGAGTTGTATTGGAATATGCCCAGCAAGAAGAAGATCGCGGTTACCATGAAGAAACCCACGATTATCTTGCTCCTTATGCTCAAGTTATATATTAATTGTCTCATTTTCTATAAGATTTTCTTATTTTCCAATCAAACAGCGTACCGCTTTTTATGTTTTTTGTATCAGGCTCTTAAAAAATAGCCTTGGCCACCTCGCGGACGTTCTCGGTGCGCCCTACCGAGAAGTAGTGGACCACCGGCACTCCGTGCGCCACAAGCTCGCGGCTCTGGGCTATGCACCATTCTATGCCTATCTGGTAGATGGCCTTGTCGTCTTTGGCCTTCATCACCTCCTTTACCAGCGGAGTTGGAAGGTCTATGTTGAACACCTGCGGAATCACCTGAAGGTCCCTGAGCTTTCCCAGAGGCTTTATAGCCGGAATTATAGGCACGTTTATGCCGGCCGCCCTGCAACGTTTCTCCCATTCGAAGAATTTCTGGTTGTCGAAAAACATTTGTGTAACAATGAATTCGGCGCCCGCGTCTATCTTCTTCTTCAGGTACTCCATGTCGATTTCGGCATTGGGCGATTCTATGTGTTTCTCCGGATATCCGGCCACTCCACATGAGAAATCTGTGCAGTCGGTGTTTTTCAGTTCCTTGTCCAGGTAAATTCCCTGGTTCAGATCCATTATCTGCTTTATAAGGCCGTCGGTGTGCTCATGTCCATCGGGCTCGGGTATAAAGTATTTCTGGCCTGATACTGCATCTCCTCTCAGGGCCAGAATGTTCTGTACGCCAAGGAAGTTGAGGTCTATCAGAATATTCTCGATGGCCTGCTTGCTCATGCCGCCACATATCAGGTGTGGAACTGTGTTCACATTCGGATAGCGGTTTTTGATGGCCGCTGCCAACGCCACTGTTCCCGGACGCTTGCGGACTACCTTCTTCTGCAGGAGATTGTTCTCCAGGGGACTGTAGACTGTCTCGTCCTGATGATATGTGATATTTATATTCAATGGATTGAACTCCGCGAGAAGGTCCAGCTTCTCATAGAGACTATCCAGGTTGTGTCCTTTCAATGGTGGCACTATCTCGAAAGAGAACAGTGTCTTGTCGGTATTTTTAAGTGTTTCCGCAATCTTCATTTTTCTATACAATTTATCAAATACAAAGGTGTAAATTTTTTTTGATAAAAAAAGCGTATTGGGCAAAAAAATAAGTATTTTTCTAAAAAAATATCAGTAGCTTAAAAAAATTTTGAAGATGTTGGGTTTTTTGAATAATTTTGGAACTGACAAATTTGAAAAATAAAACACAAAATAAAATGGGTACATTATTAAAACCAATCAACTACAAGCCATTGCTCGATCTTCAGCAGACAGAGCTGGCTATCAAGAAAGTAAAGGACTTCTTCGAGTCAACATTGAGCGCCGAGCTTCAGCTCCGCCGAGTAACAGCTCCTCTCTTCGTACTGAAGGGTCAGGGCATCAACGACGACCTCAACGGCATCGAGCGTCCTGTAACATTCCCTATCAAGGATTTCAACGAGCAGAAGGCCGAGGTTGTACACTCGCTCGCCAAGTGGAAACGCCTCACTCTCGCCAACTATAGCATTCCAGCAGGTTTTGGCCTCTACACCGATATGAACGCCATCCGTCCTGACGAGGAGTTGGACAATCTCCACTCTCTCTACGTAGACCAGTGGGACTGGGAGCGCACCATCACTCCAGAGAACCGCAACATCGACTTCCTGAAGGATATTGTAAAGCGCATCTACTCAGCTCTCCTGAAGACCGAGTACATCGTTTACGAATCGTTCCCACAGATAAAGCCAACTCTTCCAAAGGAGATCACATTCATCTCTGCCGAGGAGCTCTGCAAGAAATATCCTACCCTTACAAGCAAGGAGCGTGAGGACAAGGCGGCCAAGGAGTTTGGCGCAGTATTCATCATGGGTATAGGTGGCAAGCTCTCCGACGGCAAGAAGCACGACGGCCGCGCTGCCGACTACGACGACTGGTCGACACCAAACTCAGAGGGCTTCAACGGCCTCAACGGTGATATCGTCCTCTGGAACGACGTTCTCCAGCGTTCATTCGAGATTTCATCGATGGGTGTGCGTGTAGACAAGACAGCTCTTCTCCGTCAGCTCGAGATCGAGAACCAGAACGAGCGCAAGGAGCTCTACTTCCACAAGCGCCTCCTCGACGGAACATTGCCAGAATCAATCGGTGGCGGTATCGGTCAGAGCCGTCTCTGCATGTACTTCCTCAAGAAAGCCCACATCGGCGAGATTCAGTGCTCTCTCTGGAGCGACGAGATGCGTGCCGAGTGCGCAGCAGCAAACATTCCGCTGATCTGATTTTGGGATAGCCATAAATGGATATATTATTAGACACAGCCTGGCGGCTGTGTCTTTTTTTTATCCAAAAATGAAAAGAATTTTTAAGAATGAAAAGAATTATTTTATAACTTTGAAAGTTGTTCTTAAAAGACACGAAGTGTCTTTTTTTGATTGAACACGAATTACCATAAATTATCACGAATTATCATAAATTTTTTTATATGAACGATTTTAAGAAATATGAAGATATTGTCTATCAGATAATAGGAGCTGCTATGTATGTTCACACGGAAATGGGATGGGGACTTCTGGAACCATTATACAATGAGTGTCTTCATTTGGAATTGCTTGATAGAGGTGTGGAAAACTCTTCTGAGGTGGATCTGCCTTGTTATTTCAAGAATCATAAATTGGCTAAGTCTTATAGAATGGATATTGTAGTTGGGAGCGATATTTGCGTTGAGTTGAAATCAGTACAGGATCTTGTTTCAGAACATAGAGCCCAACTTTTTAATTATCTGCGGTTAACAAAGAAGCCTATTGGTTTGTTGATTAACTTTGGAAGGAAAAAATTGCAGGGAGAAAGGTATGGTTACAATAGTGAAACGAATGAATGTATTTTGTTAGATAAAAATATGAATATTGTAAACAATGAATTATATATTAATTATTGATGATAATTCGTGGTAATTTATGGTAATTCGTGTAAAAAAAAAGTGGGCGAAGCCCACTAAACCTTGATTTTGTGTAGAATATGGAAGCATTTTTTCAGTTAGAAAAGTTCCCGGAGGCGGGATGTGATGAGGCTGGACGTGGTTGTCTGGCTGGTCCGGTGGTGGCCGGAGCGGTGATTTTTCCGCAGGATTACTTCAACCAAAAGATCAACGACAGCAAGCAACTGTCTGAGAAAAAGCGCTTTGAACTGCGTGACGAAATTATCCGCGATGCCATATCGTACGGCATAGGAATCTGCACCAACGAGGAGATAGACCGTATGAATATCCTCCAGGCTTCGCTCACCGCGATGCATCGTGCGCTTGATCAGCTGCATCAGAGACCCGAATTTATAATAATAGACGGCAACAAATGGCGCGATTATAACAGCATACCTTTTCAGACAGTTGTGAAGGGTGATTCAAAGTATCTCTCCATAGCCGCGGCCTCCATACTTGCCAAGACCTACAGGGACGAGATGATTGTGGAAGCATCAGAACAATACCCTATGTACAACTGGGCCAAGAACAAAGGCTACCCAACCAAGGACCACCGCATGGCAATTCTGGAATACGGCGTGTGTCCGCTCCACAGGCTCACTTACGGCCCTTGTCAGCCGCGTCTTGACTTATAAAATTTACAGTTGTAATTTGTAAACAAGCATAATTAAATGCAAAATTAACAAAAATAAACCTTCTGATACACAAAAAATTAAGGGGCGACGTTGCAAACAACGCCGCCCCTGTGTTTTATGCGGATTTTTTTTTTACAATATTTTTTTACTGATTTACGAATTTCTCGATATCCATTCCGATGCCTTCCTTGATTATCTCGAGACCTTCCTTGTATTCATCGCCGTAATCTCTGATACCATCCTGGTGATCGGACTTGATTATGTTGTAGTACATGTTGTCTACCTTGTCGCCAGGCTTCAGCCACTCGTTCATCAGTCTCAAGGCTGGGATAAGGGCGTACTGCTTGCCGTTCAGCTTCTTGGCCTCATGGATATAGTTGAGACGTCCGGTAAGGTATATGAGGTCCTCGCCTTTGTAGAGTTCTTTGGCGTTTGTACCGTTTTCCATCGATTCGTCTACGGCGTTGCTGGCCAGTTCAAGGTTTTCTACGCAAACCGAGACAAAGCTGTCTACCTGCTGCTGGTTCATGCTGTCTATCATCACTCCGTTTTTGAGTGTCTCTGGTGGGAATGTGCATGCAGATTGGGCTATAATTGCCACAAAAGCCGACATTGCCACTACCATCATAATGATTTTTTTCATAATTGTGTGTGTTTATGTGTGTTGATATAATTATTTTGACGCAAAAATAATAAAAAAATGTAATATCAGTATTATTTTTCCTGATTAAATTAATAATGCGGATTCATAACCGCAGATTTTGCGGTTAAGAATAATTCAATTATCTTTGCAAACAAAAATTATTGCTATGTATATCCACGAATTGAAAGATTGGCCATATTTCTATTGGGACAAGGACTCTGTAGGTGCTTATCAGCTGAGGGTGTCCCGTGAGGCCTCGTATCTATATGGCAAACTCAGTTCAATAGGTTTTCAGGGACAGTTGCAGGCGGTTGTTGAGAGTATCACATACGATGTAATGTGCTCGTCGGAGATAGAGGGCGTGCACCTCAACAACAGTCAGGTGCGCTCGTCGATAGCACGTAAACTTGGTGCTGTGATAAATGATTTTGCCGAGCCGTCGCATTATATTGACGGCATTGTGGAGATGATGCTTGATTCCACTACCAATTATAATAGTGAGTTGACCTCGGAGCGATTGTTTGGTTGGCATTCCTGTCTTTTTCCTAACGGCCGCAGTGGATACTCGCTGATAGATGTTGCAAAATATCGCACTGGTGCAATGCGTGTGGTATCAGGAAATTATGGCCGGGAGAGAGTTCATTATGTGGCTCCTGATGCTGATAGGATAGGAGAGGAGATGAGGCTGTTTTTCAGTTGGTTCAATTCCAGTTCAGTAACACGTGATTATGTGAAATCCGCCATTGCCCATTTGTGGTTTGTCTGCATTCATCCTTTCGACGATGGCAACGGACGCATAGGCCGAGCCATTGCTGATATGGCCTTGCAACAGGCCGACGATAGCAAGATGAGATTTTTCAGCGTATCTCAACAGATAAACGCCGACAAGAAACATTATTACGATATCCTGGAGCGTACTCAGAGTAAGAAATCGCTTGATATTACCGAGTGGCTGATATGGTATCTCGAATGTATTGGAAATGCAATCAAGAATGCCGAGCGAAACTATCAAATGGTGGTGGATAAGTCGGCATTCTGGCAAAACCACAGTCAGACCGAATTGTCGGCCCGTCAGTGTGACGTTATCAATATCTATCTTGATGGCTATATTGGAAAGCTGACGGCCAAAAACTGGGCAAAACTCTCCAAAGTGTCGCTCGATACAGCCTCGCGCGATATCAAGGATCTTGTCAGCAAAAACATTCTGACACCCAACACCAACCAGGCCCGTAATGTGAATTATGCATTGATTATTGGCAATGGAAGAAAACTGGATTTCCTCTCTGATGCGGATTTATAACCGCAGATTTTGCGGTTATGAATCCGCAAAATCAGGAATTTTGTGAAAAAATGGCAGAAAATGGCTGGAATTTTGTGAAAATTTAGGCTAAAAGTATTGGAATTTTGTGATTTTTAAAACATTATATTGGTATGGCACAACTACTTAGACGAAAATAGATGATGATCTAAAATTTCGGTCTCAGGACGGCCGAAAATAAAGAAAAATGATTACCTTTGTGATTGATGACCGCGAATGATAGAATGTGGCATTTATGTATAACCAATACACTGAGTAAGATATGGAATATTCAGATGATTTTGTTAAACTTATCAAACGCCTCAGTGCAAATACTGACGAGCATTTACAATTTATTGGCTTCGGGAATCCCAACTCAAAGATTTTGTTTGTAGGAAAAGAATGTGGCGATGATTCTGACAGTTCCAATGAGAAAGACTACAATAAACAGAATCTCTCACACTGGAAAAAGAACATTAGTGAGTCTCCACTTCCTATTGACATTTGGTACCCAAATCATAACGAAGTTTTTAATCCTGAATATCCCTACAATGGAATGCCGATGAAAAAACTATCAGGAGGTCACACTTGGCGCAATTACCAAAAGATAGTTGATGGCATTACATGTGAATGCAGTTCGGAGTTTGTCGATTTTTACAAGTATGCATTTGCTACAGAGCTAAACTCGGTTGTAAGAAAATACAGTAAATATAGCATCGAAGCAAGAGACTCCATAGAAAAAAGAGCACAGCATCTTTTGTGCGACCCATTCTATAAGAACTTTCCTATTACAATTGTTGGTTGTGGCGGTTATCTTAATCGATACAATATCAATTTAGAAAAAGTCTTTGGTGTTAGGTGGGAAGGACGTACTATTGAAATAACCAACTCCAATGACAAGAAAATTGGGTGGATAAATGTCCATTATGCTGATGGGAGGATATTGATACATACAAGACAATTGTCTATGTGTTCTGGTAAATTGATTAATGAAATTATAGAGTTATGTAAGCCTTTTTACTCTATATAGCTATTAAATCACTTTTTCAACAGGGTTGTGCATTCCTTTTGCATTACCCTGTTTTTATTTTGCCTCATAAAAGAAGAAAAGGGGTTCTTATAAAAATCATTGTATCATAACTCATAATAGATTATAGAAAACAGAGTTCCCCATTGTAACTAGCTTCTACACTTTCCCGTATTTCCTGACTTTTCTGCTAAAGCGGTGGATAGGAGAGAGGATATTAAAAGAGGAGAGTGAGCAATCTGAATAATTACTATATTACAAAAAGTTTGCTATAATCAGCGCTAAGTGTTTTTTTTGGTGTCCACTTTTTCAGGCTGGTACAAAAAAAAACAAACTATTTCGGAAAAAATGTATTTTTCTGCTTGCGATTTTACGGAAAAAATGTATTTTTGTGCTATCGTAAATATGGAATAAATGTAATTTGCTATGCTTAAAAGAAAGATAACCAATAGGATAGAAGAATTTTTGAAGTCAGGAGCAAAAAAGATGCTTATTATTGATGGAGCGCGTCAGATAGGCAAATCTTTTATTATACGTCACGTTGGAAAAAAAATGTTTTCAAATTATATTGAAATCAATATGGAACGTGACAAGCAAAACGACCGTGCTTTTGCTCAGGCTAAGACTTTGGATTCTTTTTATTTGGCTTTGAGTTCTATTGCAGGCCAAAAAATGAAAGATAGAAATAATACTCTGGTATTTATTGATGAGATTCAAGCTTATCCTCATTTGCTCACTTTGGCAAAGTTTTTAGTGGAAGACAACAAGTTCACTTACATTGCAAGTGGATCTTTGCTGGGTGTCACTTTGCAAAGTACGCAATCTATTCCTGTTGGGTATATTGAGCGAGAACAAATGTATCCGCTTGATTTCGAGGAATTTCTTTGGGCCAATAATGTAGGTGAATTGGTGATTGAAAAGATGCGGGACTTGTTCAAAAAGGCTATTGTAGATAGGCAATACGAAAGTCTGGATTCTGCATTGAACCAAAAAATATTGGACTTGTTCCGTCGTTATCTTTTGGTCGGAGGTTTGCCTGAGGCTGTTAATACATACATTGAGAGCCATAATATCGTGAAGGTACGCACTGTTCAAAATAGTGTATTGCAGATGTATGCACTTGATGCCGCCAAATATGAGCAAGAGTCGTCGCGGAAGCTTAAGATACAGAGAATTTATCAGATGATTCCTTCTAATCTTGAAAATCACAAAAAGCGTGTGGTTGTAAAAGATATAGAAGGAAAGGTTGGCAAACGAACGAGTGATTATCAGGATGAGTTTGATTATCTTGTATCTTCAGGCATTGCTTTGGAGGTGGATGCGGTAAGTCAGCCTGTTTATCCATTGATACAGAATGCAGGTAAAAATCTATTGAAGTTGTATATAAATGATGTTGGATTGTTCACAAATATTCTTTACAAAGAGAATATCAGATCTGTAATTGATGATATTTGTAGTGTGAATTTGGGTGCTGTATATGAGACTGCTGTTGCCCAAGAGCTCAAGGCTCACGGATTTGGCTTGTTTTATTATGACAACAAGAAGGTAGGTGAAGTGGACTATCTTATTGATGATGCTGATACTCTGTCTCCATTGCCTATAGAAGTAAAGTCGGGCAGAGACTATACTATCCATAGTGCATTAAGTAAATTTATGAAAGTTCCTACTTATAACATAAAACGGGCTTGTGTCCTCTCTAACGAAGCCTCTATTTATGAATCGGATGGCATTGTATATATGCCTATATACAATGTTATGTTTTTCAAACCTAATATGAGGGATGTGATTTTGGAGTTTTAACAAAAAAACTGCGTTATATTCTGCAAAATGTCCTTTTTTTTGATAGATTTTGCAGAATATAACGCAGTTTTTTTGTAAGGGGAAGAGGCGTCCTTTTATTTCTTCTCAATGATTGCGATGGCGAGTTTGCCGAACAGCATTGCTATGCGGTCCTCTATTCGGTCTTCTGAAGTACCATTGAATCTGTGTATGTTGAGAGAGCAGATTGTCTTCTTGTTTTTAAGGTCAGTGATGTCGATTGTGCCTGTTATTATCATTCGGCTCTTGTCTTCGGTTACCTGTTCCTTGTTGGCTATTCTGCGGCCAAGATTCTTTACCCATTTGGTTGATTTTGCAACACCTTGCTCTACTGTTGATAGAGATTGCTCTATGTTCTTTACGTTGAAAACGATGCTGTATTGCGCATTGTTGCCAATCTTCAGGTCGTCGGAGGCTATGTTGAATGCCGATCTGAATGCCTGCATCGATAGGTTTGCCCTATTGCTGTAATCGTTGCCACACCAGGTCTTGAAGTTCTCGAACTCGTTGATGGTGGCGTTGTCGAGTTTTATCTCTATTGAGGCGGTTGACTTTTCCGAAAGGAACTTTAGATCTCCGCTTTTTATCGATATCTCGTCTATCTGAGCGAACGACGAGAGCGATGTTAGTATCGCTATTAGTATTAATGTGATTTTTCTCATTTCTTTGTATATGTTGGATGGTTGTGTTTATTACTTTTTGCGGGCACCCCAGTCAAGTCCTATGGTTAATAGGATAGTGCTATTGTTCGTTGTTGATTGACTTTCTGATTTGGCTTGATATCTATTGCCACCACTTGTTACTTTATCCCCAGTAAATGATGTATGTTCGTATCTTAAGGCAAAATTCCAGTGTGATACTCTGTATCCTAATGCTGGAGAGATGTAGAATGATGCTTTGCCTGCGGATGTAGATATTTCTACTCCCGTTCTTAATTCTGCAAATAGATTGGATTTTTCTTCGGAAGATGGAATCTCGCATCGCAAGTCGGTGAAAATAGGAATATTGGCATTGATGTCAGTGTTACCCTGAATTTCATTATGAGCTATGCCCAAAATAACACCGCTTCCTAATCCTGCGAAAAAAGTTTCTCCAAGTTGTTTCCCATAAGTAATATATGAAATGGGACACCATGCGTTGCTTGAGCTTGAACTTTCGTTTGTGTTTTTTCCTGTAGTTGTTGTTGTGTTGACGGTTGAGCTTGTATAGCCGCCTCCCAACTCAAAGAAGCCTCTCCATCCTTTGCGGATATCCGTCTCTATGGATGATGATGAGGCAGGGGACTTTGCCTTGGGTGCAGGTTCCGATTGGGCGTAGTCCTTCTCCTTGGGTTGCTTTGGTTCTTTCTCTATGGTGATGTACTTCTTGGTAAGGAACTTGTCGAGTTTCTCGTTGCCTGAAGGCTCAAGTTCTTTGCTTGGTTTGGGTGTGGTGGATGAGGCGGTCTGTGCAGGTGCGGACACTTCTTCTTTGGTGATCTTGGCTACCTCGCTCATCTTGTATACAAACAAGGAGCCGTCGGCAGTCTGTATCTTGAGGCTCTCGTTGGGCACCTGCTCGATGATTACGCCCTTGATTACGCTTCCATTTTTCAGATGGACAACCTCTTTGTAGTTCTGAGCAAAGATAGTGGCCGAGGTTGCGAGCGCAACTATCAGTAGTAGTAGTTTTTTCATTGTGGTAATAATTTAAGTGATTTCAGTAATCCGTGTTTTACCGACAAGTGAAAAATCTGTTTCCTAGTTTTGGGGGTGTCAGGGCACAAAAAATGCGTGCGCCTGACTTTACCAATCTTCTAGGTCCTAGGATAACCCGTACTCACGATAAGTCATGCCCACGCAAAAGCGCAGGCATTCACTGACTTATTCGAAGTGAGTACAATTGAATTTCCTAGGTTCAGAAGAATCACCGAATAAATAGCAAATGCTAATTTATATATGTCGTTTATGTCTTGTTGTCCAATTGTGGCTGTTCAACTTTGCAAATATAGAAATTTTTATGTGAACGGCAAAGGATAATGAGAGAAATTTTTTATCCAAACAAATCCTCTGTTGTAACCACGTTTTGTATGATGTCGGCGTTTGGGGTGCGTTTTAGGCCTTTGGTGGTTACTAAGACTATGTGAATCGCTTTGTCGGGGCCGGCAAACTCTGAGAGACGGAGTATGCGGTTCTGAATCCTTGAATATTCCTCGTCGTCAAGTTCGTATGTATCAGAATAATATTTCATCTCGCAAATGTCGATTACGTCGTCGTCGCGGTCGATGAGTAGGTCTATTTGAACGCCTTTCTCGTTGGTATTAAGTTTGTTTTTGGAGTAACGCCACGAATACTCGCTGCTGAGGACTCCGCCAATACTTAACGCACGTTTTATTTGGTTTACGTGTATCAGGCATACTCTCTCGAAGGCAAGTCCGCACCAAACGTTTTTTATTTGCGAATTTAGGTTGCGCGACCAGAATTGATGGTCTTTCCTCTCGTTTTCTGCTATAAATTTGAAGTAGAACAATGTATAGAAGTCAACAAGCTGAAAAACAGTGCCTTTGGTCTTGTTGCCAAGTTGATTGTAACTGCGGATAAATCCACAATGCTCCAAGTCTTCCAATATTGTGGTCAAGTTTCCGTTGTTGTGTGCTCCAATATTATCAACTATTTCATCTCGGGTCATTCCTATTTTTTTCTTGCCTAATGCTGTTACCACGTCGATATAGTTTTCAGGAGAGCGGAAGAGGGACGAATACAGTTCATCAAATTCCCGTTTTAGTGGCGCGTCTTCCGCAAAAAACATTTGGTCGATGTTCTGAGGCATTCCAAGTTCGCGTTTCATAAACGACCAATAGAATGGCACTCCGCCAATTATCATATAAGTCTCGAGAATCTGTTTTTTCGACATTCCCAGTTTTCTGTCTTGTGCGTATTGCTGACATTCGTTGAGGGTAAATTGTTGCAGATGAATGCGATGAGTGATACGGTTGTGGAGCCCGCCGTGATTTTTGATTACCTTGTTTATTATCCACGAGGTGGCACTGCCGCATATCACCAGAACTATGTCCTTTCTTGCTGATGCCCAGCCATTCCAGAAAAATTCCAAAGCGGGAAGGAATTCCGAGCGTTTGGTGTCCATCCAAGGCATTTCGTCTATAAAGATTACTTTCTTGGGCTCGTTGGAATTTCTGATTAAATCTTTGAGTAAATCAAATGCGTCGATCCAGTTTTTGGGAGTTGCCCTTACTTTCATGCCATAGTCAGAAAGTGACGATTTCCAAGCCAAGAGTTGCTGCTTGAAATCGGAGTTGGCAAGACCAGAGTGCTGAAAAGTGAATTTGTTGTTGAAGAATTCTCTTATAAGGAAAGTTTTTCCAACACGTCTGCGCCCGTAAACTGCCACAAACTCAGAGTATTGCGAGTTTACTGCCTCTTGAAGTTCCGCCATTTCTTTTTTTCTTCCGATAATCATAGCCTTGGATTTTTAATTGATTTCACGGAGCAAAGATAATAAAAAACTGCGTTATATTCGGCTAAATGTTTCTTTTTTTTAGAGATTTAGCCAAATATAACGCAGTTTTTTATTTATTGAGTGCGTATTAAGTGACCGTGTTTGTTAGCTACCAAAATATATTGTTGACCATAAAGTCTACTCCTCCTCTTGTTTGGTTATGGTCTCTGGTGAATCTTACAGTTTGTTTCTTGGCTTTGTTTGGGAAGTGTTTTTTCTTGGCTTCGTTGAATACTGATAATCCAGCACCCCACTGATTGTAATATTCTGTACCACTTACATTGTAGGTGTTTCTCTCCACAACAATGTTGGCTTCTTGGTTTTGGATGTAATTGAAGAAATATTTTCGGCCATTAATACGTAATTCAATCCGCATATCTTCAGGAAGGTAGGTTTGGTATTCTAACTTTCCAGAGTTTGAAGTTAACCCCTAAAGTTGGACCGCAGACTTTGCGGTTAAGGAAAAGTTTACAACAGTTTTCTCAAATCCTCCTCGTTGGGTAACGCTTTCTTGAAATTCTCTGGCATATCTTTGGTGGTGCTGTATGTTGATACGGTCATTGGTTTTGAGTAATCTCTTAGTGCGAATTCTATTACCGTTTTCTTTGCCTCTTTGCAAAGTATTATTCCTATTGACGGATTTTCGTGCTCCTTTTTCACAGACTTGTCCAAAGCGCTTAGATACATGCTCAATTGTCCAAGGTATGCGGGCTTGAATTTACCAGTCTTCAGCTCAATAGCCACCAGACAGTTGAGGTCGCGGTTGAAGAATAGCAAATCAATGAAATATTCCTCGTCTTCCACCATTACCCTGTATTGGTTTCTTATGAAGAGGAAGTCATCGCCGAATTGCTCGATGAATTTTCTTATGTTGTTTACAATTTCGTTTTCCAGTACAGCCTCGTCGATATCCTCGTCGTCTTCGCCCAGAGGTTCCACATTAATGAACTGCAGCAGATAGTTGTCCTTGAATGCCTTAACAGCCTTTACTGCCATTTTTTGAGATGATATTGTCTGCTTGAAATTGTTTGCTGGCTGATGCTGGGAATATAGGCCTGACTTAATGTAGTCACGGAGGGTATATTTGTTCCAAGCGTTTTTAACAGCCTCGGTGATGTAGTAAAATCGTTCCTGCAGGTTCTTGCACAATGAGAATATCTGCACGTGATGTGAGAATGGCAATTGCACAAAATATGCCCAATCAAATTCGCCAACCGCCGGTTGGCGAATTTGAGAAAGAAGATGCTTTTCGTCAATGCCTTCAGACTCAATTTGTTGATGGGCTTCTATAAGTGAATTCCATTCCTCATAAAACTGACGCATATATTTAATCATGCTTTCAGAATAACCCGTCAGACCTGGCATTTCTTTTTGTAGTTGTTCTGATATCATGCGGATTGCGCCCTTGCCCCAATATCCGTTGCGGGAGTTCTTGGATACAAAGTTTCCTATTCCGTAATAAAGGGAAAGCATCTCTCTATTAACAGACATTACAGCCTTGTACTGACTGCGTTGTATAGCCTCCTTAATCGTCTTGACGGCGTTTGTGTATTTTTCTTCTATGGCTTCCATTAAGGTTGTGTATTGATTTATTTTTGCAAATATAACAAAAAAAAGTCCCGGCAAAGTCATTTGTCGGGACTTTTTTTGTTATATCAGCGTGAGCAAGTTACTCTGCCTTGATGATGAACCAGTTTTTCTTGCCTTTCTTTACGAGGATGTATTTGCCGTCGAGGAGGGCGTCGGCGTTGATGATGGCCTTCTCGTCGGATACTTTCTCGAGATTGATGGCTATGGCGTTTTCCTTTACAGAGCGGCGAGCCTCAGACTTTGATGCAAGGCACTGTGTCTTGTCAGCCAACAAATCCAGCAATCCGATACCTGCCGAAAGCTCTGCCTTCGAGATGTTGAACTGTGGAACGCCAGCGAATACCGACATGAATGTGGCCTCGTCCAAAGCGAGAAGCTGATCCTTGGTGCCCTTGCCGAAGAGTATCTGTGATGCTGATACGGCAGTGTTGTAGGCCTGCTCGCCGTGTACCATGATGGTGATGTGCTTGGCGAGTACGCTCTGAAGCTGACGGCGGCCTGGATCCTGCTTGTGCTCTGCGATGAGATTCTCAATCTCCACGTGAGAGAGCAAAGTATATATCTTAATGTATCTCTCAGCGTCCTCGTCGGATGTGTTCATCCAGAACTGGTAGAACTCGTATGGCGAAGTGAGCTTTGGATCGAGCCAGATGTTGCCCTTCTCGGTCTTGCCGAACTTGGTGCCGTCGGCCTTCTTGATGAGAGGACATGTGAGACCGAAAGCCTCAGCCTCCTGACCATCGATACGGCGGATGAGCTCGGTACCTGTTGTGATGTTTCCCCACTGATCCGCACCACCCATCTGGAGCTTGCAGTTCATATTCTTGCGGAGGTAGTAGAAGTCGTAACCCTGCATGAGCTGGTAAGAGAACTCTGTGAAGCTCATTCCCTCTCTTGACTCAGAAGAGAAACGCTTCTTTACTGAATCCTTGGCCATCATGTAGTTTACGGTGATGTGCTTGCCGATGTCGCGGATAAAGTTGATGAAAGAGAAATCCTTCATCCAGTCGTAGTTGTCCACGAGAACAGCCTTGTTGGGAGCGTCGCTCTCAAAATCGAGGAACTTTGCCAGCTGTGCCTTGATGCAGGCCTTGTTGTGGTTGAGGGTTTCCTCGTTGAGGAGGTTGCGCTCGGCTGATTTTCCCGATGGGTCGCCCACCATACCTGTGGCGCCGCCTACGAGGGCTATCGGCTTGTGGCCGGCCATCTGGAAATGCTTCAATATCATGATAGATACGAGGTGACCTATGTGCAGTGAGTCTGCTGTAGGGTCGATACCTACGTAAGCTGTGGTCATCTCCTTGGCGAGCTGCTCTTCTGTTCCAGGCATCATGTCCTGAATCATGCCACGCCATTTAAGATCGTCGATAAAATTCATCGTTTTACATTTAGTATTATTATGGAACGCGGATTACGCTGATCTGGCGGATTGGCGCTGTTTTATAAAAAATCTGCGAAAATCCGCACAATCTGTGTCATCTGCGTTCCATTCTATGCAATTATTTAGTATTTAAAGCGTGAAAGGAACTTCATATCGTTCTCGAAGAACATACGGATGTCGGTTACGCCGTAGCGGAGCATTGCTGTACGCTCGATACCCATGCCGAATGCGAATCCTGAGTAAACCTCAGGGTCGATGCCGCAGTTGCGGAGCACGTTGGGGTGTACCATGCCGCAGCCCAAAACCTCAAGCCAGCCTGTGCCCTTGCATATCGCGCAGCCCTTGCCACCGCAGATAGAGCAGCTTACGTCCATCTCGGCCGATGGCTCGGTGAATGGGAAGTATGATGGGCGGAGACGGATCTCGGTCTTCTCGCCGTAAAACTCCTTGGCGAAATACATAAGAGTCTGCTTAAGGTCGGCGAAAGACACGTTCTTGTCGATATACAAGCCCTCCACCTGGTGGAAAATACAGTGTGAGCGGGCTGATACTGCCTCATTTCTGAAAACCCTGCCTGGCACGAGCACGCGGATAGGAGGCTGCTGCTTCTCCATTACACGAACCTGACCGCCTGATGTGTGTGTGCGGAGCAGGAGGTCGGGATTGGTCTCCACGAAGAAAGTATCCTGCATATCGCGTGCTGGATGCTCTGGTGGGAAGTTGAGGGCGGTGAAGTTGTGGTAATCGTCCTCTATCTCCTGACCCTCGGCCACTGTGAAGCCCAGGCGTGAGAATATCTCGATAATCTCGTTCTTGACCATTGTGATAGGGTGGTGGCTGCCGAGATTGTAGTTGGGGCCAGGGAGAGTGATGTCGAGGTCGTTTGGCTTCTGGGCCTCGTCCTCAAATTTCTCCTGAGCCTCCTTCAACTTGGCCTCTACTGCCTGCTTCAGTGAGTTGATCTTCTGACCATACTCCTTCTTCTGGGCTGGCTCCACCTTCTTGAACTCAGCGAAAATGTCGTTGAGGATACCCTTCTTTGAGAGGAATTTCAAGCGGAGCTCCTCGGCCTTCTCCTTGGTGTCGGCCTGGAATTTCTCTACCTCCTCGATGAATTCTTTAATTTTCTCAATCATAACAATTATAAGTGATTGAAGTGATTGAAGTGGTGGAAGTGTTGAAGCATATCTGTCACTTCAACATTTCTACATTTCAATCACTTGGAATTATTCTATTGCAGTTGCCTTAATGATCTTGATGTCTTCCTTTGGACGGTCGGCGCCATCCTTCTGGGCTGAGGCTATCATGTCCACTACTTCCATGCCGTCAACAACCTCGCCGAAAACAGTGTACTGAGCGTCGAGAGTAGGAGCGCCGCCAATCTCCTCGTAGGTCTTTAGCTGCTCGTCGCTGAACTCGAAACCGTATCTGGAGTAGGCCTTCAGCTGAGAAGCAGGGGTCTTCTGTCCGTGAACGATGTAGAACTGGGATCCTGAGCTGCGGCGCATTGGGTTGCCCTGGTCGCCGGTGCGGGCTGCGGCAATGGCGCCACGCTTGTGGAAGTGGTTGGGGATGATTTCAGCTGGCAATGTGTAGCCTGGGCCGCCAGAGCCGAGTCTTTCGCCTGGAGCAGCTGTCTTGCTGTCGGGGTCTCCGCCCTGAATCATGAATCCTTCTATTACGCGGTGAAAAAGCATTCCGTCGTAGTATCCTTCCTTTGTCAACTTTACGAAGTTGTTGCTGTGTACTGGGGTATCATTGTAGAGTTCGATCTTGATGTTACCCTTTGTGGTTTCTAATAATATCATAGTGTTTTTAGTATTTTGCTGAGTATCAGTGTTTGCTGATATTTCTGTCTTATCAGCATTCTTCTCCTTTTTCTTGCCCTTCTGAGCCATTGTAAGCTGGCATACGAGGAGCAGAAGCATCAGTGTGAGTATCTTTTTCATATCTGTGTACATTTTTCAACTTGCAAATATAAGAAAGATTTTGGGATTTATTTGCAAAAATATCGTTTTTTATTAAAATGAAATCTAATTGGAAAATTTTTAAACGAGAAAACAAGCACTGTAATTCATTACTGACACTTTGGGTGCTTAGAAAACGGCCAAAAACAAGTTTTGACCGAAAACGCCTAATGCAGAAAAACAAAACATAGAAAACCATAGAAAGTTTGTTTTCTCCCGTTTTGTTTTCTGCGTTTAAGCATTTTGAGGTTATGACAATAACCGGTTTTCTGCGCTCCAAATCAGATATAATGTATTTGAGCGCGTTTTCTTGTTATAATAAGTGCTTAAGTTGGGTTGTTGATGACTGGGAAATTTTCTCAGCATTGCTGAGAAAATTTGCTTATTTTTCAGCTGAAAAAAATATTTTGAAAAAACGGCTAAAGTTTGCAAAAGTTTGAATATCTTTGACGGCTACTTTCTGCGCCGATACTTACTATGTAAGTATCAGCGCAGATGTAAAGGAAAATAAATAAATCAATCACCCAAATAAAAATGGAAAAAAGTAATTTAATGAAGTTGCTGATCTCCACTGTTATCTTCCTCATTGTGTGGCTGTTGCCAACTACAGCTTTCGGTGTGGAGGGTCTTACAGTGATAGAGCAGCGCGTAATCGCCATCTTCGTGTTGGCGGCTGTGCTTTGGATCATGGAGCCTATTCCAATCTGGGGCACGTCGGTAGTTATCATGGTAATGATGCTGCTGACAACGTCTGACAGTATGTTGAGTTTCTTCAACGACAACCTTGGCATCGAAGAGCTTGCCAAGATGCTCGGAATCTCGGAGTCGAGCGAGGCCCTTACTAAGGAGGCCGTTACCAAGGCCATGAAGGGTTTCACCTATTATGACGGCGAGAAGATTCCTATCCTGAGCGCCAAGTCTATCATGGCTTCGTTTGCTGACCCAACCGTAATGCTTTTCATGGGCGGTTTTGTATTGGCCATTGCCGCTACCAAGTACAAGCTCGACGCCACTCTGGCTCGTACAATCCTGAAGCCTTTCGGCAAGAAACCTAAGTTTGTAATGCTCGGCTTCCTCGTGGTGACAGCCTTGCTCTCTATGTTTATGAGCAACACAGCTACCGCCGCCATGATGATTGCCATCCTTACCCCAGTGCTCGCCTCTATGCCTGAGAGCGACAACGCAGGCCGTGTGGGTCTGGCACTCTCTATCCCTGTGGCCGCCAATATCGGTGGTATCGGTTCGCCTATCGGAACTCCTCCAAACGTTGTTGCAGTCGGCAACCTCGCCAAGGAGGGTATCGATATCAGCTTCGGAAACTGGATGATGATTATGGTTCCAGTGGCTATGCTCATCCTCTTCCTGGCCTGGCTTTTCCTCAACTGGAAGTTCCCATGCAAGCAGGAGTCTATCGAGATCAAGATCGACGGCGAGGTTGATAAGAGCCCCAAGGCAATGATCGTTTACGTTACATTCGCTGTTACAATCCTTCTCTGGGTGTTCGGTAAGGAGCTCCTGGGAGTAAACGCCAACACAGTGGCCCTGGTACCTTTCGCAGTGTTCTGCATTACAGGCGTGTTCGAGAAGAAGGATCTCGCAAAGATCGACTGGGACGTACTCTGGCTTGTAGCCGGTGGTTTCGCCCTTGGAGTTGGCCTCGATGCCAAGATCGGTCCTGACGGCCTCACAATGAGCAAGCATATTGTAGGTGCTATTCCATTCGATTCATGGCCTACATTGGCTATCATCCTCGGCTCCGGCGTTCTCTGCCTCGTGATGTCAACATTTATGAGCAACTCAGCCACAGCAGCCCTCCTTATCCCAATCTTCGTGGCATTGGGCAAGGGTATGAGCGATCAGCTTGAGCCATACGGCGGTGTGGTAACCCTCATCGTAGGTCTCGCACTCTCGGCCTCGTTCGCCATGTCGCTGCCTATCTCCACACCTCCAAACGCCATCGCCTACTCAAAGGGCTTCATCAAGCAGAAGGAGATGGTGCTCGTAGGTATCGTGGTAGGTATCATCAGCCTCGTAATCGGCTACACAGTACTCTTCTCTATGGGCGGTCTGCTCAAGTAGTTTTTTAGTGTGCTGATACAGCCTTTAATATAACACCTCCCGCTCCGGAAATTTTTTTCCAGGGGCGGGAGGTGTTTCGTTTAGTATTCGGTGAGGAGAAAAGCCATGTATTTCTTCCATTCAGTTAATGTATTGTCTATCTTACGTTTAAGCATAGTATTGACTTTTTTTTAAGGGACTTTTGATGTTTCCTTGCCTTTTTTTCAAGGGACTTTTCGCAGTAGGTCGCCTTTTTTTCAAGGGACTTTTGTTTGTGGCAAAGGTATAAAAGAATTTTTTATTTACAAACACCTCCCGCTCCGGAAATTTTTTCCAGGGCGGGAGGTTTTGTATTGCATAGTAATTATAAATGTGTAAATTTGTGCTTGAAATGTATAACCGCAGATATTATGGGAAATTTTCTTACAAAACCTTACGAATGTCCTAATTGTGGCAGCAAGCTTGTGTTTGATGTTAATGAGCGTGTGTTTTTTTGCGAGGAGTGCAATCGTGTGCATGAGCCGGCATCAGTCCGTAAAATTCTGAAGGATAGTTTGGATGAAGACGGATTGCGTGTTAGGAACAATATACGTACCCAGCTGGAATCGATGTCGATATACAGATGCCCAAACTGCCGCTGCATAAAGGCTGTGGACGGCCATATCCTGAGCGGCTGCGACAACTGCGGAAATCGGCTGGAGAAGATCGATTGCAAGGCTGATGATTTCCCTACATACGTAATTCCTTTCTCCATATCACGAACCGAGGCCGTGGATATTGCCAAGGCGTGGCTTCAGGGGCTGAAGCAGACTCAGAGGGTAAAGAATATTCAGGACAATGTATATCTGGAACTTCGCAAGAGCTATCTTCCATACAGGATGGTGTACGGCGATTTTGGCTGCCATTTCGATGAATACGATATGGCCGGCTGCGTTTATGGAATTTTCGTGAGCGAGTCCTCCAGGCTTAATAATATGCTGCTGAATGCGGTGGAGCCGTTCGACAAGAGCGAGATTATGGATTTTGACCTCAGCTGTCTGCTCGATACTCAGGCTGTTATGCCTGATATCAGCGAGAATAATATGAAGCAACGGCGCAATCTGGAGATAGATCTTGCCTACCGGCCAGGCATCAGGAAGGCACTGGGAAAGGATTTCACTTATTTATCTATAAAGGACGATTCGGGTTTTGTGGACAGCCAAGTGTATCTGCCCGTGTATACATTGATGATAGGCGGACAGTATGTGCTGGCTGTTAATGGTCAGACCGGGCGTGTGGCGTATCAGGAGGATTACATTACAGTGCACAGCAGCGATGAGGCTTTTGCCGGCAACTACAACCTCACCCTTATGAACAAGGATGTGCAGATAGAGGATTTTGGCAAGGTAGACCTTTCGTGGCGCGATATGATTTGGGACCGGCATATTGACGCCATAAACGTGATGCTGAAATATGGCAGGGTGTGGTTCGTTTTATCGGTATTGTTGTCGATTGTCTTTTTTAACATGTTCAACTTGGACCGTCTTTACATTCTGCTGATAGTGTATCTGACTCCTTTGGTAGTGTATCTGCCCGTTTTCCTGAGTGTGAAGCCTACGGTATATTTCAAGTCTACTTATATTGATGATATTGAGTTGAGTATGATAAACCGGGCAAACAGGAAGAAGGCTGTTGCGGTGTTCTCTATATATGCCGCTGTAGGATTAGCTGTTGGTTGGTTTCTGTGGTATTGGCTTGCGCCCCACAAGCCCGCCGAATTGTCGCCTCAGGAGAAATACTGTCAGGAATTATATATAGGCTTCCGTTTCAATATGCTGGATTCTGATACTACACAATATTATTGGACCAATGTGTCGGGTATCAGGCATTATGCCAAATACAATTGGAAAAACGAGCATACCGACAACCGTGGTTTCTATGTGGCAGGAGGCGGCTCTACGGCCGATAAAATCTATTATGAATATGACTACAATTTTGGAAATGCCGGACACCCAAGGTTTGCCTTTGTGTGGATGAAGGAGTCGGATTATCTTTTTGTCTGGGAGACCGACAAGATGCTTTTCGATTCTACGGAGTACGTGTATGACAGCGACTATTTCTTTTGCCACAAGGACGGAAATACCTACAATCTTTTGCCGATGGACGATCCTGTGGCCAATGAGGTTTTTGATAATTATAAGAAATGGGTTGATAAATCCAGGTTCTGATGCTGCACAAAAAAAAACTCCCGCTCTTGGAAAAATCTCCCAAAAGCGGGAGTTCGTGTTTTATGTAGTGACGCACGGCCGTGCGTCTCTACGGGCATTTCTGAGGGAATTATATCTTCTCGATACCTGTCTCGATTCTCTTGATGGATTCCTCCTTGCCGAGGTCCTCGAGGATATCGAAGATGTGTGGACCCTTGCAGGCGCCGCAGAGGAGCAGACGCATTGGGTTTAGCACCTTGCCGAAGCTGAGCTGATTCTCCTGGATCCATGCCGAGATGGTGTCCTCAAGATTCTTGGCTGAGAAGTCGGCGATGCCCTTCATGAACTCCACGCACTTCTTCATGAGCTCAGGAGTCTCCTCCTTCCAGAATTTCTTCTTGTTTACCTGGTCGTACTCGGTAGGAGCGATGAAGAAATATGTGCTCTCCTTCCAGAGGTCGTGGGTGAAGTTGCAGCGGTCCTTTACGAGGCCACAGATCTTGGCGGCCTTCTCTGCTGATACCTCGATGCCGTCGGCCTTGGCGCCCTCAATGAAGTACTTGGCGAGCTCCTCGTTTGGCAATACGAGCATGTACTGCTTGTTGAACCACTTGTTTTTCTCGGGGTCGAACTTGGATCCTGCCTTGTTTACGTGCTCCAGGGTGAAGAGCTGGCAGAGCTCCTCCTTTGTGAAGATTTCCTGTGTGGTGTTGCCCGGATTCCAGCCGAGGAGAGCCATCATATTGAGGAAAGCCTCAGGGAAATAGCCGTATTCCTCGTAACCCTTGCTTACCTCACCGCTCTTTGGATCCTCCCAGTGGAGTGGGAATACAGGGAAACCGAGACGGTCGCCGTCGCGCTTCGAGAGCTTGCCCTTGCCGTCTGGCTTCAGGATGAGAGGCAGGTGGGCGAACTCAGGCATTGTGTCTGTCCAGCCGAAAGCCCTGTAGAGCAGATAGTGGAGTGGGAGAGAGGGCAGCCACTCCTCGCCACGTATTACGTGCGAGATTTTCATCAAGTGGTCGTCCACGATGTTGGCAAGATGGTATGTAGGCATTCCGTCGCTCTTGTAGAGCACTTTGTCGTCCAGGAGTGCGGTGTCGGCGTTTATCTCGCCACGGATGATGTCTTTCAAAACGAGTTTCTCGTTCTCTGGCATCTTGAAACGGATAACGTATGGAGCGCCGCTCTGGAGCATCAGCTTTGTCTGCTCGTCGCCGAAAGTGAGCTGATTCTTCATTGTCATACGTGTGGCAGGGCCGTAGCACTGGATTGAAGCCTTCTCGGCCTCAAGTTTCTTGCGCATCTGCTCCAGCTCGTCTGGAGTATCGAATGCGTAATATGCAAAGCCGTCCTTTACAAGCTGCTCGGCATACTGAGTGTAGAGGTGCTTGCGGTTGCTCTGCTTGTAGGGGCCGTATTCGCCGCCCTTGATGTCGCTCTCGTCGATATCGAGACCAATCCACTCGAGTGAGCGAATGATATAATCCTCGGCACCTGGCACAAAGCGTGTCTGATCGGTGTCCTCGATTCTGAGGATGAATTTTCCGCCGTGCTTTCTGGCGAAAAGATAGTTGAAAAGCGCGGTCCTGACACCGCCCAAGTGAAGCGCGCCTGTTGGACTTGGCGCAAATCTTACTCTTACTTCTTTGTTCATTATGATTTATTGTTAAAGTTTAAAGTTTAGGGTTTAAAGCTTAAAGACTTTTCTGAAATGGGTCTTTATACTTTAAACTTTCCACTTTATACTATTTATTTATCGTAGTTAGTTCAGCATACTCTTAGCCGCAGGCGATGCCAGCGGTTACCATAGTGCAGCCCGCCAGCGGGCTCTCATACGGAGAGTTCACCGGATGTGTGGGTGGCCCTTGCGGCCACTACGGGGGTAACCGCTGGCATCGCCTGCGGGATATAGCCTGCGGCCGTGCGTCTCTACGAGCGGTACTTCTCCACCAGATAGTCCTTGGCCATCAGCACCTTTACCTTCTCGAGGTCTTCGGGCTTGTTTACGGAGTATGTGGTCTGGTCGGTGAGGCTCATGTTTATCTTGATGCCGTTTTCCAGGATTCTTATGAGGTCGATGTTTTCGGCGTTTTCCAGCGGTGTGGACAGCATTATGTTGAACTGTCTCAGGAAATCTCTTCTGAAAACGCTTACGCCCACCATCTTCATTCGTGGGAAGGTCATTCCGCGGGTGGCGGTGGGTATCGGCTCGCGCGACATGTACATGGCGTTGTTGTTTACATCAGCCACCACCTTTATCTCGTTTCTGTCGTTGAAGACCTCCTCGCTGATGATCTCGTCCATCAGGCAGGTGACATTCAGGTTGCTGTTTATCACCATTGGGCTGATGGCGCGGCCTATCATGTCGGGAGTCACCATTGGCTCGTCGGGCTGCACCAGCACCACGAAATCGTAGCTTTTGCCGTTTTGCTCCTCTATCTTCATAACAGCCTCGGCCACGCGGTCGGTTGCTGATATCATAGATTCATCCATCTCCACGCATCCGCCGTTTATCGATTTCATGTAGTCCTTTATCTCCTTGTCGGCGGTGGCCACATATACGTCGGTGATGTCGTTGCAGAGTTTTACTCTGTTGTATGTATGGCCTATCATAGGAATGCCGTTGATGTCGGCCATTGGTTTGTTGGGGAAATTCTTCGACGCCATGCGCGCCGGAATCACCGCTATTATCTCAAGTTTCTGTTCTTTCATGATTTCTCGTTTTTTTTGCCGTTTGTCCTTACATTTGGATTGTAAATATAAATCAAAATCATAATATACTCCAAATTTTTTTTCTAATATTTCTGTTTCATTTTTTCGTTGTTTTTCACCTCAGAAACGTTAAAAAATGTTATATTTTTGCTGGTTGTTACATTTTTAAAGGTAAAATGTAACATTTATAACATAATATGTAATATATCTCTATGTATCTTGTAACGTTTTTTCTTGCATATACCGAATTATCATCGTATATTTGTATCAACAAAATTAGATAAATGATTTTGGAAATCAAATTGAAGGTTATTTATTGTAACGGATATTTAGATAAAATTATTCTCATATTTTTAGTAATTGGATATAAATCTATTTTTTTTCAAACAAGTATGGATGGTTGGGCGATGTGAATCGTGCCAACCTTTTTTTGTATATATAAATGTAGAGACGCATGGCCATGCGTCTTATTGCATTAGCCGTGCGTCTCTATCAGAATTTTATTGGATACGTGCGTCAGTGCGTATCTGCGGGGGTATTATTTCAGAACAATCACCTGCCCTTTCTCTGTCATTATATCGTATTCGTAATACTTGGGCAGTGATGGAGCTGATATCGTTGCTTTATCGGATACTACCGGAGTGTTCACGAAGGCAGATTCCTGCAGAGGATTGCCCATCATGCGCGAGTTGGCTGGTTTCAGTTTCTTGCCCGAGAGCTCCTGGGCCGTTCTGATTCTGAGCAGGCCGCCTTTTTTCGATGTTATCTTGGCTGATACTATCTTTCCATCGTTCCATTCCATATCAACCACAAAACCTCCGCGGGCCACAAGTCCGTTTACTTTTCCAGCTTTCATGTTGTCCGGGATGGCTGGCAGCAGGTGTACTGCGCCGTCGTGGCTCTGTAGGAGCATTTCGGCTATTCCGGCGCAGAATCCGAAGTTGCCGTCTATCTGGAATGGCGGATGCGCGTCGAAGAGGTTGGGATATGTGCGTCCCTGGCCAAATCCCCAGCCGTTTTCGGCAGGAAGGAGTGTTATCATGTTCTGGATAATCTTGTAGGCGTGGTTGCCGTCCAGCATACGGGCCCAGAGGTTTATCTTCCAGCCTATCGACCAGCCTGTGGCCATGTCGCCGCGCTGTATCAGGGAGTTCTTGGCGGCCTCGAAGAGCAGCGGATTCTTGCTTGGGGTAATCTGGTTGCTTGGATAGAGGCCATAGAGGTGCGATATGTGACGGTGCTCGTCCTTGGGATCGTCCACGTCGTCCATCCATTCCTGGAGCTGATTGTGCTGGCCTATCTTCATTGGAGGTATCTTGGCTATGTATTTCTGGAGCTTGGCCTGATACTCGGGACTCTCGCCCACAATGTGCGATGCCAGCAGTGTGCTGTTGAGTGCGTCGAAAACTATCTGATTGTCCATTGTGCAGCCCATTGCGAGAGAGCTTGGCGAGTTGTTGGGGCCGTGCTCGGGCGATACGGATGGCATTGTAACGTAGTAGTCGCCGTTCTCTACCACAAAGCTCATGTAGAAATCGGCTGTACCTTTTATAATAGGATAGTATTTCTTCAGGAAATCTGTGTCACCTGTAAAGAGGTAGTGCTGCCAAAGGTGCTGGGCGAGCCATGCGCCGCCGTTTGGCCACATTCCCCAGTAGCTGCCGTCTATAGGGCCGGCCACTCTCCAGATGTCGGTGTTGTGGTGGGCCATCCAGCCATCGGCGTGGTAGAGTTCCTTGGCTGTTACTGCGCCGGTCTTGGAGAGGTCTTCGATGAGGCTGAAGAGAGGCTCGTGGTTCTCGGAGAGGTTGGTTACCTCGGCTGGCCAGTAGTTCATCTCGGCGTTTATGTTGATGGTGTATTTGCTGTCCCAGGCTGGGTCTATGCTGTTGTTCCAGATTCCCTGGAGGTTGGCAGGCTGGCCGCCTTTCTGTGATGACGATACCAGCAGATACCTTCCGTAATTGAACATGAGCGCGATGAGGCTCTGGTCGCCGGTGTTGTTGAACTCCTTTACTCTAAGGTCGGTGTTGATGTCGGCCTTGTCGCCAGCAGGCAATGTAAGCAGGCAGCGGGAATACTGTTTGCTGTAGTTCCTGATGTGGTCTGATATTTCTATAATGGCGTCGTTGTTGGCGGTAGCCTTGTCCATGGCCGCTGTAGCCTTTGCCTTGGCGTTGCCGGATGTGTTTGTGTAGTCCACAAAGTTGGTGGCTGATGTGAATCTTATTGAGGCATGGCTGGCCTTGTCGACATGGAGCTTGTTTTCTATTGCCGACAATTTTCCGTCGGTCTGGATGTCGATTATGCAGTAGGCGTTCAGTTCTGATTTTACGCCTTCCTGGTCCTTGCCCTGAATCTCTATCATCATCCTGTTGCCGGATATTGTCATTGAGTTGCTGAGCGGGCAGCTGTATTCCACCGAGAACGAAAGTGATTTCTCCCCGGAGGTTTTCAGTTCGGTGAAAATGACGTCGTTGCTGAACGACGCAAAAGTTGTTTGCCCGTATGTGACACCGCCGCGCTTGAATTTGCTCTCCACTATTGCGTTGAAGAGGTCGAGATCGCGGTGATAGTCAGATACCTCGCTCTTGTCGTCATAATCGATGAACATGCTGCCGAGTGTCAGGTAGCTCATTCCGTTTTGTCCGGTGAAGAAATTGTCGTTCACCATTTTCTCGGCCTCCACGGTCTTGCCTTCGGCTATCAGCTCGCGTATCTTGGCGAGGTTTGGCCATGCGCGGTCGCTGTTGTTGGAGTGGGGTCCTCCGGCCCAGAATGTCTCGTCGTTGAGCTGGATTTCCTCGCGGTCGGTTTTGCTGTATACCATGGCGCCCATGTGCGAATTGCCTATGGGCAGCGCCTCGGTCCACATGTTCGCAGGCCTGTCGTATTGCAGTACATGCGATGGATCAAAGACTTGCGCTGCTGATACTATGGAGCTTGCCATCAGCGCTGCTGTGATGATGCTTTTTGTGATGTTCATAATTTTTGATTGTTTTATATTATGAAAAAACGCAGATGTTTCGTTCTTGATTGGTTCCGAACACCTGCGTCTTGTATTTCTTATATGTAGCGGTTATTTAGACTGGTTTACAAACTGGATTGTGCCGTCCTCGTTGTATAGCATCTCGTCTACGCAAACGCAGCGGCGTCCTATCCTTCCCTCGTGGCCATCGAGAGTGAGTGTGGCCTTGTGGTAGAAGAGATACCACTTGCCCTTGTAGTCGATGATGCCGGGGTGTATTGTGGAGCTGTTTTCGGCGCATCCGGTTACCTGGCCGTGATGAGTCCATGGTCCGTCCATTGATGGGGCTGTGCAGTAGTCTATGGCCTCGGTGGGGTCGCCGTGTGATGCGTATGTGAGATAGTAGATTCCGTCCTTCTTGTGGAGCCATGGGCCCTCTACGTATTTGGGAATGTCCACCATCTTTATCTCTCCGTCAAGCTCTATCATGTTGTCCTTGAGCTTTGCCATGAAACATGCTCCCTGGCCGCCCCAGCAAAGCCATGCCTGCTCGCCGTCTATTAGCACTGTGGGGTCTATGTCGTTCCACCATCCGCGGAACGGGTTTGGAGTCATGGTGTCGCAAACGAGAGGCTTGCCTATGGCGTCCTTGAAAACGCCTGTTGGAGAATCTGCCACAGCCACGCCTACAGCGTATCCGTTGTATTCGCCAAGGCCCTTGAGGGCGTTGTAGTAATAGAACTTGCCGTTTCTGGCAACCACCTGCGATGCCCAGGCCACGCCTACGCCATATTCGGTGGTATCAGCCCACTTGTAGGCTGCGGGTCTCAGCACCGAGCCATGGGCTGTCCATGTCTTCATGTCGGTGGTGGAATAACAGAGCCATTCAGTGATGTTGAACTCCTTGCCGCAGCAGGCGGTGTCCTGGCCCTCGTACCACTCGTCGTGTCCCACATAGCAGTAGAGAGTGTCGTTCCAAACCATAGGTGCGGGGTCGGCGGTCCATGCGTCTCTGAAAATTGGATTGCCGTCTACTGTGAAGGTGTTGGCGGCCTTTGGCTGGTCGGTCTTGTTGCCGTTTTGCGATGGCTGGTTGTTGCAAGCCGCTACGGCCATCAGAGCTATCGAGGCAAATGCAAGTAGTTGTTTTTTCATAAGTTATGATTTGTTTGTACTTGATGAAATTATAATTGTGTTGTTTACTATTGTAGCTATGGCAAAAAAAATAAGCGTAAACACCATAGGTGTCCGCTTCAGATAAATTGATATTGGTAATAATTGGGAATTTATTAATTGCAACGGAAATAGATGAAAAAATAGAGGTCGGTAGCGGAGTCGAACCGCTCTAGACGGTTTTGCAGACCGGTACCTAACCGCTTGGCTAACCGACCATCTAGTGTTTTTCAACGGTGCAAAGTTATGCAGATATTTTTTAATCTCCAAATCTTTTTGCACTTTTTTTCAAAAAAATCTTTGTGACCTCGGTGGGATTCAAACCCGCGACTTCAGGAACCGGAATCCTGCGTTCTATTCAGCTGAACTACGAGGCCATTCTTGATGAATGCGGGTGCAAATATATATTATTTTTCCACAAGTTCAAAATCTATTTTCAGATTTGACTTGTAACCATTGCCTTCGTCTATCATGTCCTCGTCGAAACCCTCGTAATACCATTTTATGAGCATGTCCTTGCCCAGGTAGTGGATTTTCTCGAGCTTTACCAGCAGCTCGTACACCATCTTGTTGGATGCTGAGCTCAGAATAGAGAAGTCCAGCTCTATCACCAGCCTGCCGGGGCTCTTGGGGTCCATTGCAGTAAGGCATGACACGATAGGGCAATAGAAGTCAGGCGCATTCTCTGGGAACGACGGACCCGACATCTTGAATGTGTTTTTTGCCAAATCGTACAATACCATGGGGGTATCGTCGGTTTCTGGAATTTCGATTTTGCCTTCGCTTATCATGTTTTCTATGTTGAATGATGTTTACTACTAAAATTTTGTCTACCAATTGTCTTTGCAAATATCAAACCAAAGTGATAGCTGTTTGCCGATTTTTTAGAACAGCGACAGCTGAATCTCGTCAGACGAGCCCAGGCTGTGGTTTTTGCCTAAGTGCTTGTATGCAAAGTCGGTCACTACTCTTCCGCGGGGTGTGCGTTTCAGCAGGCCTTCCATTATCAGGTATGGCTCGTAGACCTCCTCTATGGTGCCAGCGTCCTCGCCCACGGCGGTGGCTATGGTGTTCAGGCCGACGGGGCCGCCCTGAAACTTGTCTATGATTGTGCACAGTATCTTGTTGTCCATCTCGTCGAGTCCCAGCGAGTCTATGTTCAGGTTGTCGAGGGCGTATTTCGTGATTTCCAGGTCTATGGATCCGGTGCCCTTCACCTGTGCGTAGTCTCTCACTCGTCTGAGCAGCGAGTTGGCTATACGCGGTGTGCCACGGCTGCGCGAGGCTATCTCCCCGGCGGCTGGCGCGTCTATCTCTATCTGGAGTATGCCGGCCGCGCGCATTATTATCTTGCTGAGCACCTCTATGTCGTAGTATTCCAGCAGGAGGTTGATTCCGAACCTGGCCCTCAGCGGTGCCGTCAGCAGGCCTGCCCTCGTGGTGGCTCCCACCAGGGTGAATGGGTTCAGGCTCAGCTGCACGCTGCGTGCCGCGGGGCCCTTGTCTATCATTATGTCTATCTTGTAGTCCTCCATGGCTGAGTAGAGGTATTCCTCCACCACGGGCGACAGCCGGTGTATCTCGTCTATGAACAGCACGTCCTTCTCGTCCAGGTTGGTGAGCAGGCCGGCCAGGTCGCCTGGCTTGTCGAGCACGGGACCCGATGTGGTCTTCATGCCCACGCCCAGCTCGTTGGCTATTATGTTCGAAAGAGTGGTCTTGCCTAGGCCGGGAGGGCCGTGGAAGAGTATGTGGTCGAGAGCCTCGCCGCGCATCTTGGCGGCTTTTACGAACACCTCGAGGTTTTCCCTCAGTTTTTTCTGTCCGTTGAAGTCGTCGAAACTGAGCGGCCTCAGCTTCTTCTCTATTTCTTTCTCTTTTTCTGATATGTCGATTTTCCTTATGTCCATAATAATAGTGTGCCACCGCGCATGGTGGTGACCGCCGGGCTGCAAATATACAAAGAATTTTTTGTAAACGGCAATTTTATTTTGAAGAAGTTGCAATATTTAGCATGCTTTTTTTGTGGAGCTCGCACACCATCTTTATGGATTCCTCTATGGGCTCGTATCCTATTATTATGCGGTTGATGCTCTTGGAGTTGTCGTAGGTGCGGAACTGTGTGAGGTCGTGGAAAAACTCGTCGTCTATTATCGGGCGGCGTTTCTCCCTTATCGACTGCATGGCGTATTTCAGCTTCCACAGCAGTATCCTCAGCGTGCTGGCGTGCTTGGTTGGTGGCTCCACTTCCTGAGCCTCGGCAAACATCCTGAAGAAGTCCTTGCAGCTGACATTGTGGCCGCACACCACGAAATTCTCGTTGCATATCTGCTGCTTGGCCATCGCCATTATGCATTTCACGAGGTCGTTGATGCTTACGATTCCTGATACGCCGTCGGTGTAGTACTCGCGCATCAGCTGGTTGCACACAAACACCGACTTGTCGTTTTTCCAGTCGCCGGGGCCCAGTACGCTTGCCGTGTTTATTATGCCGGCCCTCAGGCCCTCCTGTATGGCGCGCCATACCTCCATCTCGCACATGTAGAATGCGTTGGATATTTTGGTGTATTTGCCCTTGGGGTCTCTCTGCGATTTCTCGTTGATGTCGCTCAGCTCCTGTTCCTCGCCCAGGGCATATACGCTGCTCAGGTACATCATGTACTCGCAGTCCGAATCCTGCACGGCGGCTATTATGTTGCGGATTGTCTCCACGTTGTCGCTGATGCTCTGTTCTCCCGAAAGCCGTGGCTTCAGGCAGCAGAACACCTTGCACACGCCCTCCAGCGCTGCACTCATCTGCCCGGGGTCGTCGTACCGGGCCTCCACCCACTCTATCTCGTTGAACAGGTTCTCGTAGTCGTCGGAATACAGGCTGAGTATGCTCTTGGTGTAGCCGGTGTTGTCGTCAGGGCATTTTATGGCCCTTACGCCAAAGCCTTGGCGCAGCATGGTGCATACCAAGTGTGCACCCACCATATCTGTGGCACCTAATACGAGATACACTTTGTTCTGATGTTTTAGAGTTTTAGTAAATAAAGCCGGAATCGTTTCCGTGTCTTTTGCAGCGATACAAAATTATTACATGTGGGTTAATACAACTTTTTTTTAAAATCAACTTTATATTAACATTTTGTGTATATTGGATAAAATTTGGGCCATATAGTCAGAATATCGCAAAAAATGTTTAATTTTGCTTTTCCATAAATATCAGCTCCCGGCTATCGGGGCTGATGCTAAACAAATTGAAAATGAACAAGATATACACTATACTACTGTCGGTTTCCTTTTTGGCCCTGGGCGGCGGCTCTGTGGCCCAGACCCGCAATGTGCTCATGGGCAGCCGCGAGGCCGATTCCATAGAGCAGGCCAACATGGGCAACCGGGCCTTCCATTCGGCCTTCCGGAGCTATCAGGCCGGGGCTGATACCGCCTATTCCCTGTACGGTTTACAAAAGTCAAGCGGACCCAACAGTGTGATTGTGGAGCCGTTGCTCAATCTCGCCTGCGGGCGCCAGGACTATGGCGGAGGCGGCATGTCCGATGCCATGCTGGGCCTGCACGCCGAATACACCTGCGGCAAGAAGCTCACCGTGTCGGCATCCATTGCCGGCGGATACGAGCAGCCGCTTATGAGCACCTCCATCCTGGCCGACTCCATCGGCAGGTATCCCCAGATGGACGGATTCTCGCGCAAGGACAACAGCTATATGGCGAGGTATTACGAGTTTTACGCCAACTACCGTCCGGCCAAGTTCATAGGCCTGTCGGTGGGCAAGGGCAAGAAACACATAGGCGACGGCTACAGGTCGATGCTGCTGTCGGCGTCCAATTCGGGAATGTACTATTTCGACATGGATGTTACACTTGGAAACTTCAAGTATGTGTTCTCCATGAACACCGCCCAAAACTGGGACAACGAGTGCGACTCGTACCGCCAGATGTACATGATATACCATGCCTTCTCATACAATCCGGCCAAGTGGCTGAATATCGGAGGCTACGAGGCCGTGATGCAGATACGCCGTGATACGCTTGGCAACACCAAGATGATGGACCTCCACTACATAAACCCGATGCTGTTTTTCCGTCCCCTGGAATTCTCCCTGGGGTCGCCCGACGACGCCATCATGGGCCTTTTCGGAAAAATCTCGTACCTGAAAAACCATCAGGCATACGCGCAGTTTATGCTCGACGACTTCAATTTTGTGGAGATAAAGGAGAATTCGGGATCCTGGAACAACAAGTACTCGTATCAGATGGGCTTGAAGGGATTTTTCGGCAAACTGTCGTATGTGCTTGAGTTTGATTATATAAGACCGTTTATATATTCTCACGACAAGTCGGTGAACACATATTCCATGTATCATCAGCCGCTGGCCAATCCCTTTGGCGCCAACATGAAGGAATATCTGGCCGACATAAAGTACCGCTGCGGTAACTGGGACCTGGAGCTGATGATAGACCATGTAAACCTGGGCCGCGACGAGGACGACATGTCGATGGGCAACAACATATTCAAGTCATACGACCTCCACAAGTATCAGTTTGGCAACAAGGTAGGGCAGGGCATCAGCGAGAAAAACACCCACTTGGCCCTGGCGGCGGAATACACGATGCCATGCCTGAGAAACCTGAAGCTCTATGCGCGTGTGGGGCGCCAGCAGATGTTCGGCAACAACAACAAGTACCTTACAGTAGGCATAAAGACCTCGCGGCTGTTCTTCGACAGAAGCTATTAGCCATGCAGGCAACAGAAACATATAAACCAATAAAAATATTGATATCATGCGTACGACAGATTTCCTTGTAGTAGGCAGTGGAGTAGCCGGCCTCACCTTTGCGCTAAAGGCGGCAGAGATAGGCAAAGTACTCATAGTAACCAAGGCGTCGGTTACCGACGCCAACACAAATTTCGCGCAAGGCGGCATTGCGGCTGTTACTGATACAAAAGTAGATACTTTTGAGAAGCACATCCACGACACCATGGTGGCAGGAGATTTCCTCTCCAAGGAGAATATCGTGAAGATTGTGGTGGAGGAGGCTCCCGACCGCATCAAGGATTTGGTGGAGTATGGCATAGACTTCGACAGGAGACCCGACGGCTCGTTCGACCTCCACAAGGAAGGTGGTCACAGCGATTTCCGTATCCTCCACCACAAGGACAACACCGGTTTCGAGGTGGAGAGGGCGCTCGTGGAGAAAGCCAGCCAGCATCCCAACATCACCATTGTGGACCATCTGTTTGCAATGGAGCTTATCACCCAGCACTATCTGGGCGAGACATGCACCCGCTACGACGACAATATAGAGTGCTACGGTATCTATGCCCTCAACGTGAACACCGAGAAGGTGGAGAAGATACTCGCGAAGGTCACCTACCTGGCCACCGGCGGTATCGGAAACATCTACCAGGTCACCACCAACCCGACTATCGCCACCGGCGACGGCATAGCGATGGTCTACAGGGCCAAGGGCGTTATCGACAACATGGAGTTTGTGCAGTTCCACCCCACATCGCTCTATCATCCGGGCGAGAGGCCTTCGTACCTCATCACCGAGGCCATGCGTGGTTTCGGCGCTATACTGAAGACCCAGGACGGCAAGACTTTCATGGAGAAGTACGACGAGCGCGGATGCCTGGCTCCCCGTGACATCGTGGCTCGCAGCATAGACAACGAAATGAAGCTCCGGGGCGACGATTTCGTGTATCTGGATGCCACCGGCACCGACCACGAGGCTCTCAAGCAGCATTTCCCGAATATATACGCCAAGTGCCTGTCTATAGGAATCGATATCACACAGAAACCCATACCCGTGGTTCCCGCAGCCCACTACCTTTGCGGAGGCATACGTGTGGATGAGTACGGACGCACTACCATAAAGCACCTCTATGCGGGCGGCGAGACTTCCTGCACCGGTCTCCACGGTGCCAACCGTCTGGCCAGCAACTCGCTGCTGGAGGCCCTGGTATTCGCCCACAGGTCGGTCGAGCACAGCAAGGAGCTTATCGGCAAGCTGGATTTCCGCACCGATATCCCTGAGTGGAACGACGAGGGCACTGTAACCAACGAGGAAAACATCCTCATCACACAGACATTCAAGGAGCTTCAGCAGATCATGACCTACTATGTGGGCATCGTGCGCAGCAACCTCCGCATGAACCGCGCCCTGGACCGTCTCTACATTCTCTACAACGAGACCGAGGAGCTATACAAGCGCAGCAAGGTTACTGTGCCATTGTGCGAGCTCAGGAACGCCATCAACACGGCATTCCTGGTGATAAAGAGCGCACGCCGCCGCCGCGAGAGCATCGGCCTCCATTACAATGTGGACACCCCCCGCCGCGAGGCCCGAAAGAAATAGCATTTGCATCATAGCTTCAATAAACATATCCTAAATAACAGAAAGCCAGCAATATTGTCCGCTATTGGATAATGTTGCCGGCTTTTGTTTTCGTATTCTGAGGCGGGTTGCCTCTATATAATAAGGTGTCAGAAAATAAAATCTCGCTTTTTTGTACAATTATATGATATTTTTATTATCTTAGCACCCAATAATACTGATGCTATGATTACAAAGATTTTAACATTATTGATATCCAATTGCAATGACGAAAATGCAGACGCCAGAAACAAGATTACGCAGATACTCAACAGCCTGCTCAATTTGCTTGTATCGGTAACCCTGTTGCTGGTGTCCCTGATAGCCCTTGCCTTTGCCATGACACCGCTGCAGTATCTCCTGCCGCTGGGGTGCAGCGCCGTCTTCCTGGTGCTGTATCTGCTGGGCAAGAGGATGAGCCTCGGGAAGCTGTCTGTGATAGGCCTGCTGGCTTCTGTGGCGGCATCGCTCGGGCTTCAGTTCGCATATCCCGCCCATGCGGTGTTCAGCGTGTTGGCCCTTACAGTGCCATTGTATGCGGTATGCGCCATGGAGCGCAACATGGCTCTCATCGTTACGATAATATTCCTGGCCCTTCATGGTATATGTCTGGCATTGCTTGGCCCCACAGACCCCATCTCGATGATAGTTTTTGCCGGGGCGTCGCTATTCGCGTGCCTTCTGATGTCTCTGTGCATAGAATTCTGCAACAAGCTGATGGCGCAGAACGACGAGGCCATAGCCGCTCTGGAAAACAATGTAAAGAAGAAACAGGAGTTTATTTCCAAGCTTTCGCACAGGATACGCACACCGCTGAGCAACATTCTGGGTATTGCCAACATCATAGCCGACAACAACGAGCCCGGCAAGAAGCAGCAGCTGATAGAATCGCTGATAGCATCAGTGAAAACCATCACCGACATTGTGGAGATAATAGACGAGGAGAGCGACGGCGTGCAGAACCCATCGCATGACTCCGGCAACGAGATCGACGAGGTTTCCACATTCGACCTCCAGCAGCTGATAACGCAGACAGGCGAGTTCATGCAGAATTTCGAGGTGAAGCTGGAAGTCCGCGGCCCGCTGCCGCTGCTAAGGGGCAATGCCGTAAAGATAAGGCGTATTTTCCTGAATATCTTCGAATTTTTCCTGCAGCATACACCAAAGGACCAGTTGCCCGCCAATGTCACAATCGCGGTAAACAGGGTGAGGATTCCCATCAATCCCGTTAAATACCGTTTCGACATCAAGTCCGGCATTGTGGTGGACGATGTCAACGACAGCGAGATACCCGAGCTGGTGATAGCCAAGAGGCTTGTGGAAAACCTGAACGGCAGTATCAAGCGCCGCATCGACGACGATATGACCTGCATATACTTCAATATCTGTTTCGATGGCGAGGAGGAGGTTCAGGCATCGCAGGCTGTGTCCCAGAATACTGTTGTAACCAACGAGACCACGGGATACACATCCACAGTAAAACAGAAAGACTTGTCGGAGGTGGATATTGTGGTCTGCGACGATAATCCTATCAACCAGAAGGTTATGAGCCTCAGCCTCGATAAGCACGTTAAATCCATCACATTGGCTTCCAATGGCCAGGAATGTGTGGATCTTTTGGCCAAAAACAAGTATGATGTTGTGCTTATGGATATACAGATGCCTGTTTTGGACGGATACGCCGCCACACAGAAAATCCGCGGCTCCGAGATATCGACGGGTAGGCATATTCCAATAATAGCCGTTACAGCCAACACCCTGGCCGGCGACAGGCAGCACTGTCTGTCGGTAGGCATGGACGACTATGTGAGCAAGCCTTTCCAGCTGGAGGACGTGCTCAGCAAGATGCGTGAGCTCATATCCAAGTATCCCCAGGGATAGATTCTCCGGCAGTCAAAGATTATAGAAACCTAATACAAGGTTGCAGATATCATTTACCTGCTCCGTTTCCAGCTCGTAATAGAGAGGGAGACGGAGCAGTCTTTTTTCGTAGCAGTCGCTGTTGGGCAAATATGGGATGTTTTCTTCTGGCGACAGTTTGCTTTTGTAATACGGGCTTTTGTGGAGCGATAGATAGTGCGATACCGCCAGAATGCCGTTTTGCCCGAGCGTTTCCATCAGGGTTTCGCGCTCTTCGTAACTCCTACATAATAAATAGAATAGGTGTCCGTTGCAGGTGGCGTTTGGGGGGATATTGCTTGTCGAGATTCCAATCCCGGAAAGCTTTCCGTGCAGCAGGCCGTAATATTGCAGCCAAATCGCGATACGGCGGCGCTGGATCTTGTCACAATTCTCGAGCTGGCCCCAGAGGAATGCCGTTGTGATCTCCGACGGCAGAAACGAGCTGCCGGTATCCATCCACTCGTATTTGCTTACTATTCCGCGCGAGAAGTCGGCGCGGTTGGTTCCCTTTTCCCATATCACCTCGGCGCGGTGGAGCAGGGCAGGGGAGTTGATGGCCAGCATGCCGCCCTCGCCGCATATTATGTTCTTGGTCTCGTGAAACGAGAATGTGGCCATCTGTCCGAAAGTGCCCAGCGCCTTGCCCTTGTAATACGCGTCGAAAGCCTGTGCGCAGTCTTCCACGAGTATCAGCCCATGACGGTCCACAATATCCATTATGCGGTCCATGTCGCAGGCCATGCCGCCGTAATGGACTATTGCCAAAACCTTGGTGTTATGAGTGATGAGGCCTTCTATCTGGTCCGGGTCTATGTTGGGGTTGTCTATGGACGAATCGGCGAACACCACCCTTGCGCCCTGCCTTGCGAACGCCAATGCAGTGCTTACGAATGTGTACGAGGGCACTATCACCTCGTAGCCGGGCTCCATGCCGCACAGCATGGCGGCCATCTCGAGGGCGTCGGTGCAGCTGCTGGTCATCAGGCATTTGCGCATGCCGTATCTTTGCTCCAGAAACTGCTGGCATCTTTGCGTGAACATTCCGTTGCCGGAGATTTTGCCCTGGGTTACGGCCTGTTCTATGTATCTGGTCTCGTTCCCGGTAAGGAATGGCTTGTTGAATGGTATCGTTATCATTTGCGCAATCCGATTAATTTTCATATTTTTGCAGCAACAAATTACGTAATTATTTTTGTTTTATGGAAAACAATTTGTCAGTTTTTTTTCGGAAAAACAGTCTGCTTGTCCTTGTGGGGCTGATACTTCTTGTAGGACTGTGTTCCATGTGGCAGTTTTTCTCGCTCAGCAGGGCATTTGTGTTCACCGACTTTGCCGACGATTCGTACACATCGTATCTTCCCCAATGGTATGTGAACGAGACGCTTAGCCACGAGGAGATGCTGAGCACCTATTCGTTTTATCATGCCATGGGCAATTCATACGTTCAGAATATACCGCTGGACCCGTTGGGCTTCGTCATGTTCTGGATAGGCAGGCTGGCGCTCATGCTGGCCGGCGTAAAGGGATTGGCCATCACATATTTCTATGGCAAGTTTCTGATATCATTCGTTGGTACAGGAGTGTTTACATATTTGTGGCTCAGGCAACTGGATGTAAGCAAGTTCGCATCTCTGCTGGCGGGATTTCTGGCTGCCTACAGCGGCGGCATTGTGGTGCTCTCGCTGTGGAATATCGAGATGTTCGGATTCTACATGGTCTTTTATCTATATGCCGTAGAGCAGATTCTCCATCAGCGCCGCCCGTGGCTGTTCGCCATTGCGGTGGCCATGCTGGCTGGGCAGCCTTATCAGCTTTACCTATACACGCTGTTTGTAGTCATATATCTGATATTCAGGATGCTGATATTGAAGTATAACTTTAAGAGACTGATGCTAACGTTTTTGTGGATGCTGGGCATGGGTATATTGGGTATGCTTGTAAATCTGCCAGATTTGCTCAACAGCCTTACCGTTCAGCTCAATACTCCGCGTATGGAAGGTGGTTTTGGAAGCAATTTCGCCGACACATTCTTTGTGGATGGATCCATGATGTCGTCGATAGTGTTGCGTCTGTTTGGCCACAATATAGTAGGCAACGAGTTTTTCGTGAACTCGTGGAACAATTTCCTGGAAGCCCCGGCCCTGTATTGCGGAATAGTGACATTGCTGATATTCCCGCAGATATTTGTCTGCATCAGCAACCGCAAGAGGATTATATACGGATTTTTCCTCCTGATATGGCTTTCGGTGCTGTTTGTGAACCCTCTGCGACAGGCCATAGTGCTTAATGCCGGTGATTATTTCAGATACGGAATCAACTTTTTCCTGATATTTGCGATGATATTGCTGATGGCGCAGTCGCTCAGCGTAATCATGATAAGGCGCAGCATCAACGTGCCGCTATTGCTTGCATCGGCTGTGGTATGCGGCCTGGCATTGTGGGTACAGACCGGCAACGCCCTGGAATACAACGACGAGGTGCAGAACACTTGGCTCTCGGTTTTCGGTATTGTGATGCTTGTGGTATATGCCATTCTGCTCTTTGTTTTTGCAAACTCATGTAATAGGCAATTTATCAAGATTTCGATATGTTTGGTGACCTTATTTGAAGTGTTTGTTCTTACCAATTCGGTTTTCGATGGCCGCAGCTGTATATATGTTTCCGATATCGACATAAACAAGGCCGGCTATGATGACGGCTTTTCCCAGGTACTCGGCGACATCAGGGCCAAGGATTCCACCAAATTCTACCGAGTGCACGCCAACTACGTGTTGGGCAAGTCGCGCCACACCCCGCCAAACTACAACCAGGTGCTCGGCTACTTCTCGTCCATTGGTTACAATTCCTTCAATCAGCCAGAGTATGTGAGGTATCTCCAGGCCACTGGACAGGCCTATCCCGAGCTTGAGTCCGATTCCAGATGGCTCTCTGGCATCAACGGCAATGTTTTCTCCATGTCGCTTATGGGATTCAAGTATATGGTCCACGAAAAAATCGACACTGTAAATGTGAATCCAGTGATGCGCCATATCAGCGACCGCTGGGTAAGCGGCAACAGGATGGTAACCCGGTTCAACTGCGCCATGCCCCTTGGATTTGCCCTCGACAGCTATATCACCGAGGCGGAGATGAGGTCGCTGCTGAAATTCCAGGTCAGCGAGTCGCATCTGGAGTTTGTGCACAAGCGGTTGCTTAAATCCGGTCTCGACCTTATTCCCGAGGTGGACAGTGTGGTTAATAGTATCGCAGGGGTTGCCTTCAATGATTTCCAGGAGATAAAGGATATACTGTATGCCAAGTTGCCCGCCGATTATGCATTTTGGACCGCGGCAGCATTGTATGTGCATTCCCACGACAGCGCCGTTCAGGAATTGTCGCTGCTGTGTGCCTTTGCCGCGCCCGAGGCTTCCGGTATCGACCTCTCGCACTTCCGCCATGTGGATGCGTCAAAGGCTTTCCCGCCAGATTTGCTCCAAGTCACCGATGTATACTCCATGTTCGATTCCATAGTGGATATCAATCATAGGCAATCGCTTGAGGTAACGCATTTTGCCAATAATCATATAAAGGGCAGCATCATGGTTGATGGCCGGCGCATGATGCTGCTTACCATACCATACGACAAGGCCTGGCGTTGCAAGGTGGATGGACAGGAGACCGTGGTCCACAAGATAGATGTGGGTTTCAGCGGTGTGGAGATTGATGCCGGCAGCCACGAGGTGGAGCTCAGCTACGAGCCCTTGCATAGGAAAACCGCTATCTGGATTTCAATAATTGCGGCGCTGATGCTATATGTATGGATGCTGCTTAAGGGCCGGGGGTTCCCAAGTGTCAGGGCCTGATTGAAGTCTTGGAAAATTATAAGCAAAATAGTTTGCGCAATCGTATTTTTTTTATACCTTTGCCGAAAATTTTATTACAAACTAATTATTGTTGAAATGTACACAACTTCTACAGTAAGAAACGTGGCTATGGCATTGGGACTTGCCGTTGCTCCATGTTTCCTCAGTTCTTGCAACAAGGACGAGGCAAAGCCTTCCAACGGTGGGTTTGAGGTTCCAGACAGCCAGTTCCCGGAGGTGAATGTTCCATCCATTGATGGAAACAAGGCCATGACAGCCGAGGAACAGAAAAACTACATCGACGAGGTGGGCAAGGTGCTCCTCAGCGAGTTCGATTCCAAGAACTTTGCCGAGGTGATAGACCTCATCAACTTCATCAACAGCCAGAACTCAGGCGAGGACGCCATCTCCAAGTCATCAGGCAACAAGTGGGACTGGAGCGCCGTAGAGGACTGGGCCGACGACTGCATGGAGGCACTCACTGTAACCAACCTGGGCAACACCCTCGAGTTGGATTACGAAAGGTCATACGGTGAGATGGGGGGCTACAACATATCTGGAACAGATATAATTTTTAGCGATTATTACGGCGATTCATATAATGGCTATTATTATTACGATAATAACCGTGATGAGCAGTATCTCACAAACGAGCAGGTTGAGAAACTCCGTGAGATTACAATTATAGAAAATACCCATTACTATGATGACTTGACCAAGACCTCGCGTCTCTATCAGGTTTCGAAGTTCAAGGGCGATTTCAAGCTCGTTGACAACAAATGGCAGAAGTCAGAGTCTGACGGCCTCAAGTTCGAGTTCACCGACGATCAGGGCAAGCCTTGCGTCCTGAAGCTCGAGACCAGCGGCAACACAGTTTCTGTTTATGGTGATTATGACGATGATAGAGATTGGTCCAACCGTACAAATGAGCAGAAGCTTACCTGGAATGCCGACAAGACTGTGGCTACACTGGACTATACCCGCACAACCAAGGTAGACCGTGAGGAGCGTGTAATCGAGGTTCCTGAGAATATCACCATAACCCTTACCCGCGACGGCAAGGAGATTTTCAAGACTGTTACAAAGACCAACCTTGAGGTGGCTTCTTCCAGCGAGTACAATGTAAACAAGGACAGCTATGCCGTATCTAATGTGGTATATATCCTCGACTACAACTTCCACACACAGGAGGCTGGCTATTCAAGCAAGGACAACTCTGCCAAGGTGGTGTTCGCTATCAACCATGGCACTTCAAAGCTTCTCCAGATGGAAGGCTCGGCCACAGCCAAGTTCAATATGGACGAAGAGGATGTATACGATCTCGAGATGGAGTCAGGCTCTGGCAACATATCTATCGACATCCTCGGCAAGATCCAGGTAAAGGGCTCAATCCTTGACGCCAAGGCTCTCTTCGACGCTATGGACGAGGCTGATGACAACGACGAGGATGCAGCAGCATACAAGGCCGCCATCGACAAGGCAAACAAGCAGCTCGACCTCAGCCTCTATTTCAACAACGGCTCCACCAAGCAGTGCAAGGTGGTTCTTGAGCCTGTAGAGGAAGAGGGCTGGAATTATACATACTGGACCTACAATTTCGCTGTTCAGTTTGAGGATGGCACCCGTTTCGCCTTCGACGACTATGCCGGCGACAACGACTTCCTCGGCGTACGCGACCTCTTCGAATCTATGCAGGATGATTACGAGAACAAGCTCGATTTCTAAAACCATGACTATGTAAATGGCTTCATACCATTTTATAAACCCATATTCAAGCATCATGGGCAAGGCGTTGGCCTTGTCTGTGATGCTTGCTTCGTTTAGCAGCGGTGTGTCAGCCCAGAAGGACACATTGGTGGAAGGCAGCGAGATAGGTGTGGTAAGCGTGACCGCCGAGGGCCGCAATGCGCCCATAAGGATGAGGGGCGCCGGATACATGAGCCTGTCGTCGGAGTACATGAACGGCTTGCCCAAGATCTTGGGCAATGGCGATCCCATGCGCCTGATGCAGATGATGCCGGGTATTCAGGTGAATTCGGAGTACGACAGCGGAATACATATCCAGGGCTGCGACAATTCCCACAACTATGTCTCGATAGACGGCGCGCCCATCTACAACGCAAGCCACCTGCTGGGTTTTTTCTCCATTTTCAATCCCGACTATTTCAGCGCTGTGGATATCAGCAAGTCGCCCGGGGCGGCCAGTTATCCCGGCAGGATAGGCGGCATGGTGACATTCGAGACCGAGACCGGGGTGGATTCCATTCAGGCAGTGGCCGATGTGGGATTGGTGTCGTCTCAGGGCGCCATGAAAATACCTCTGGCCAAGAGTCAGTGCCTGATGCTTCAGGCCCGCGCCTCGTATATGAATATGCTCTATGGCTGCTGGCTGAGCATCGACAACAACAGCCTCCGCTACCAATTCAGCGATTTCAACGCACGGTACGTCGCCTTCTGCAATATGTATAACGAGCTCTATGTGGACCTCTACCACGGCCACGACCGCATGGACAACGACGGCGGATTCTCCCTGAGCCTCGATTGGGGCAACGACCTGGCCGCCATCCACTACAACAAGAAAAGCGGCCTCAGGTGGAACAGTATGCTGTATATAAGCCGCTACCGCAACGATATGACCCTCGATATTGGCAGCAACCACGGCAACATGCCATCCGGGATATACACCCTTGGGGCCAAGTCGTGGATAGCAAGGGGTGGGGTGGAGGCCGGAGTGGATTTGGCCATGCACTCCATACTGCCGCAGATGCCGGCCATGGAGACAGAGAATTTTGCCGTGGAGGGTGCTACAGACAGGATGGCCTTGCAGGAGCATTTCGCATACGCGCAGTACAGGCGTGCGGTGGCCGGTGGGCTGATGCTGACTGCCGGCATCAGGGGCGGGGTGTATGTAAGCGGCGGCAATGGCGGCAGCTGGCAGCTGATGCCCAATTTCTCCGTCAGGAAGGCCTGGGCGGAGCAGTCGCTGGAATTCCAGTATGCCATGAGGTGTCAGGATATCTATCAGACGGGATTCTCGTCGTCGGGACTGCCCACCGAGTTCTGGTACCCATGCGGAGAATCCATGTATCAGAAGGCGCACTGTCTGCTGGCCGGGTATCAGGCCATAGCCTGCAGCTCGATGCTCGGCATACAGGCCGAGATATATTTCAAGCGCATATCCAACCAGGTGGAATACAACGGATCGCTGCTGGATATTGTGACCACCGAATACGATATCCCGAGCCACCTGATGTCCGGCTCCGGCTACAATTATGGTCTGGGGCTGATACTGCAGAAACGCCTGGGCAACCTCAGGGGCTGGGTGAGCTACAATTTCGGAAGGTCGATGAGGCGGTCGGGGGATTACACATATCCATCGAACCACGACCGTCCCCACGAGCTCAACATGGTGGCCACATACAGCCTGGGCAGCCGCTGGAGTCTTGGAGGCACTTTTGTGTACGCATCGGGAACACCATTTACCGCGCCCAAGTATTTCTACATACTGAATGGCAACATAATGTCGGAATATGGCGACCACAATGCCAACCGCCTGCGCCCATACATCCGCATGGACCTCTCGGCCACAATGCAGTTGAAAAAGACTGCCCGCTGCGAGCAATCGCTGAATTTCTCGCTCTACAATGCCCTGGCGCACGAAAACGACCTTTTCTATAGTCTGAAAATGTATAATGGAATGTACAGATACTGGCGTGTGGGATTTTTGGTGAAAACCCTGCCGAGTATCAGCTATCATATTAAATTCTAATAGATTATGCGTTATTTGTATATACTGATGCTGCTGATTTTGGTATCCGGCTGCGATGCCGACATTTATTTGGATTCCGAGCCCGACATAGTGGTGGAAGGCTGGATAGAGGAGGGGAGGGCGCCCATCATAATACTATCCAGCACATTGAATGTGAGTAGAGTGAATCAGAGTATCGACAGCATCAGGGATAATATCATAAAGTGGGCCAAGGTTACTGTGTCTGACGGCGAGCGCGAGGAGATAATGCTCAGCAAGGTAAACCGCCACTATTTCCCGCCCTACATCTATACCACGGGGCGCATGCACGGCGAGGCCGGCAAGCAGTACAGCCTCAGGGTGGAGTATCATGGCAAGGTGGCCACGGCTGTAACGTCCATTCCGCCCAGGGTGCCCATAGATACCGCCTACGCTGAGCCGGCGGCCCTGGATGGCGAATACAGCATCAAGGTGCGTTTCCGCGACGGGGCTGATACCCGCGATTTCTACAAGATTTTCACCAGTACTGATACCACCTCCAATATGTATTACTCCACCATATTGCAGACCATCAGCGATTCTGATATCCAGGTCTCCGATGTAAAGTGGGATGTGTATCGCGGACGTTTCCTCGACGAGAAATACAAGATGTATTTCAACGAGGGCGAGACAGTGATTGTAAAGCTCTGCCATATCGACAGCGTGTCCTACAGTTTCTGGCACGATTACGAGAGCAGCCTCTCGTCTTCCCGAAACGCCATACTCCAGTATTCCACCAATATACACAGCAACATCAGCGGCGGCATAGGCTATTGGTGCGGCTATGGCAGCGATTACAGGATGGTGAGGGTGAAATGAATTGTTGTTTTGTTCTCCCGTCAAGATAAAATGGTAGTATTTTTATAATTATATTCTATAAAATAACCTTGTTGTAGTTTTTAATTCCATTGTTTTTGTTTTCCTTGGAATAACAGCGCCGCCACCCTACCTTTGCAGTGTAATAATTAATAAAACACTGCAACACGATGAAGATAGAATATCACAAAACTTGGAGCAACAATCTCAACCGTGAGATTGAGTATAAGACCTACGGCGAGAGTGGCCGTGGCGTTTTGGTTTTCCCTTCGCAGGATCAGAGATTCTATGAGTGGGAGGATAATGGTATGATCGAGGTTTTGGCGCCTATGATCGAGGCCGGAGAGTTCCGTCTCATCTGTTGCGACAGCATCGATGCCGAGACCTGGAGCCTTACTGATGGCAACCACCACGACAGGATAGAGCTCCACGAGAGATGGTTCAATTATATTACCGAGGAGCTGATTCCTCAGGTAAGCCGTGGCGAGAAACTCATCGTAAGCGGATGCTCTATGGGCGGATACCACGCCGGAAACTTCTTTTTCCGCCGTCCCGACCTCTTTGATGGGATAGTATCGCTGAGCGGACTTTTCCACGCCGACTATTTCTTCCCACAGTACAACGATGCGCTGATATATCAGAACTCTCCGCTCGATTTCCTTGCAAATATCAGCAAGAGTCATCTTCTTCTCGATCAGTACAGAAACAAGACCCTGATATTCTGCTGCGGACAGGGCAACTATGAGAGAATCACCTCGGGCTCCACAGCACGCCTCCGCGACACTCTTAAGAATCTGGATGTGGACGGATGGTTCGATTTCTGGGGCAAGGATGTAAGCCACGATTTCCACTGGTGGAGACTTCAGGCCAAATATTTCTTTGAGCACATAGCATACGGCGGAGCTCAGAAGGCTGCCTAAAAAAAATTGAGTTTTTCACTTTTTCGGGTGGGATATTTCATTAATATTGGTGAAATATCCCACCTTGGTTTCCCATCCCATATTTATCGCAATATGTAATTTTGAATCCCCAAACGAGAGCGTCGAATTCGTAATTCGTAACTCGTAATTCGTAATTATCACAATGGTAGAGAAGTTTGATTTTTGGATGGAGGCTGCAGGTGAGAACAGGAGAATCCACCTTTACCTTCCCGACGAGTATTACAGCAGCGGTGAGCAATATGCCGTAGTATATATGTTTGATGGTCACAACCTTTTCTATGACGGCGACGCCACTTTCGGCAAGTGCCTTGGACTGAGGGATTTCTACGACCATTACTGGAAACGCGTCATAGTGGTAGGCATAGAGTGTGCCGCCGACGACTGGAAACGTGTCTGCGAGTATTGCCCCTACGACCTTGAGAGCCGCATTTACGGACACATTCCCGGACGCGGGTATCAGACTTTCGAATGGATTGTCAGCTCCCTGAAACCATATATCGACAGCCATTACCGCACTTATCCATTCCGTGAGGGCACGGCGATAGCAGGATACAGTATGGGTGGAATGATGGCGCTATATGGTGTGGCGCATTTCAACCACATATTCTCGAAGGCGGCTGTGATATCGCCCGCCATAGCTCCGGCGATGGACGCATTCCGATACGAGTTCAATACCGGGGTGCTGAATCTCGATACAAGGATTTTCCTGTCGTGGGGCACCGAGGAGGCGCGTGAGAATCCCGGCCTTGAGGACCGTATCCGCGAGGTGGAGTGGCTGGCCCAGCAGAAGGGCGCCAAGACCTACCTCTTCCGCAACGAGGGCGGCAACCACAACGAGGCAAGCTGGCAATACGAGGTACCTACTTGGAACTGGTTTCTCTGGGAATAAAAACCTCTGCAAGTCCGTTGATTAATTTTCTCTAAGAGGATAAGAGGGTTAAGAGTTTATGTATAAATATTTTAGAGAAATTGTTCGCAAGCGAACGGAGAGTAAGAGCGCATCAATAGAGGCTCTTACTCTCAGAACCGTTAGGTTCAACTTCTCTTAAACGGAAAAACTCTTAACTCTCTTAACCTCTTAGAGAACAAAAACTCAATATAAAATCAAAATGAATATAGTTTTTTTGTCGCCGAATTTTCCGCTGCATTTCTACAATTTCTGCAACAGGCTTCTTAAACTTGGATGCAACGTGCTCGGTATCGGTGATTGCAGGTACGATGATTTGGATGCGAATGTAAAGAGTTCGCTCTCGGAATATTACTATGTTGAGTCGTTGGAGGATTACGACACGGTGATGCGCGCCGTGGCCTTCTTTACTCACAAATACGGAAAGATCGACCATATAGAATCGCAAAACGAGTATTGGCTGGAGACCGAGGCCCGTCTCAGGGAGGATTTCAACGTGAAATCAGGAATGAGACCCGCTGAGCTCTCCACAGTGAAGCGCAAGTCGTCTATGAAACGCAAGTATGCCGAGGCCGGAATCAAGACCGCCTGGTACAGCGTGATAGATTCCGTTCAGAATGCGCTGATGTTTGCCAAGACTGCCGGTTTTCCCGTGATAATAAAGCCTGACAACGGAGTGGGAGCAAGCAACACTTATAAGATTAACGATTTCGGCGAGCTGAATTCTGTGTTAGGCAAGATTACCTTCGATGGGACTTATATTATAGAGGAGTTTGTGCCCGGCCACATTGAGACTTTCGATGGAATCACCAACAGCCGCGGCGAGATACTTTTCTGCACGGGTCAGGTGATGGCCGTTACGCCGCTTGCGATGCTGGTAGGCAATGGAGAGAATGTCAGCTATACGCAGAATGTACAGGCAAGCGATCTGCTGGATGTAGGACGCAGGGCCGTAAAGGCTTTCGGGACACGTCAGAGGTTTTTCCATTTCGAGTTTTTCCGGCTCGATGAGGACAAGGCAAACCTCGGCAGCAAGGGTGATATCATTGGCCTGGAGGTTAATATGAGGGCTCCTGGCGGCTATATCCCCGACAAGATGAACTACGCCTACGATGTGGACGTGTATCAGATTTGGGCCGAGAGCCTTGTCTATGACGAGAACCGCAGTTTCCCGAACTACCGCTTCCAAAGGTACGTAACGCATTTTGGCCGAGGCGCCAATGTGGAGTATCAGTACAGCGCCGATGAGATACGAAACCGCTTCAACGGTGATATTCTATTGGAGAAAATCCCTCCCAAGAGCATATCGGGCGGAATGGGAGCTCAGGTATTTATGCTGAAAGCTCCAAGCTTAAAGGCGATAGACCAACAGGCCTCGGTGATATTAGGAAAGAAATCATAGCCGAAAGCGGCTACGCCACTTTTTCTTATCCGAAAATGAAAAGAATTATAAAGAATAGAAAGAATACGAAAGCAATGAATTCTTTTTATTCTTTTAAATTCTTAGAATTTTCGGATAAAAAAAACAACTGCCGTAGGCAGTAAAATTTTACGTAATTATGCTGCATACAGAAAACATAGAAATACGAAAATTGATGTTGAGCGGGAATTTCGGCCTCGAAAGGGAGACTCTCAGGGTTTCCGACAATCTGAGGCTGAGTCAGCGCCCGCACCCGTTCAGCCCTGGCGACGAACGTGTGGTCCGCGATTTCTGCGAGAATCAGACCGAGATAAATACGGGAGTCCACAAGACGAGCGCGGCCCTTATGGAGGAGCTCGATGAGATTCACCAAAGGATAGTCAGCGAGCTGAAACCTACGGGAGAGAGCCTTTGGATATACAGCAATCCGCCCTTCATATCCGGCGAGGACGATATCCCGATTGCAAGGTATTTGGGCGACAGCGCACCAAAGACCACCTATCGCGAGTATCTGGCCACCAAATACGGCAAGTACAAGATGACATTCTCGGGAATACATTTCAACTACTCCTTTTCAGGCGACCTCCTGCGCAAAAACTATGAGTTGCATACAGGCAAGGCAATCGGGAAAGATTCGCAGGACAGTGATTTTCAGAGTTTTTCTGATGCCCTGTATCTCGATCTGGCACAAAATTGTCTCAGATATGGATGGCTAATCGTGGCGCTTACGGCCGCGAGTCCGCTCATCGACAGCTCGTATTACAGCAAGGGCAGCGCCGAGGGATGGGTGTTTTCGGGGATGGCATCGGTAAGGTGCTCCGAGTCAGGCTACTGGAACTTCTTTGTGCCCACCCTCGACTATTCCGACCTTCAGAAATACGTGGATTCCATAGAGCGCTACGTGGATACTGGAATCATCACCGCGCCAAGCGAGCTGTATTATCCAATCCGCCTGAAGCCGAGGGGCGAGAATCAGCTTCCGAATCTCAGGACCAAGGGAATCAACCACATAGAGTTGCGCTCCGTGGACCTGAATCCTCTTTCTAAAATAGGAATAGATGTGCGCGATGTGGATTTTATGCAGTATTTCCTGGTTTACCTTGCAAGCATAGAATCGATGCAGCTCTCTGATATGCAGCAGATACAGTGCATACAGAATTTCAAGAGCGCGGCGCATTTCAATATCGAGGACACCAAGATACTGAATCCCGACGGATCGAGCCTCTCCATTGTGGAGAGTGGCCTGTCGATACTGCATTCTATGCGCGGATTCTATCAGGGAGTTTTCGGGGCTGACAGCAGGGAAATCATCGGCAACATAGATTATCAGATACATAAACTCACCGATCCCGGACACTGCAATTATGCCCGGATCATAAAAGAAAAGGGGGTGCGACAATGTGCGAACTTTTTGGTTTAAACAGCAAGAGCAGGATAGAGATAAACGACTATCTGTCAATATTTTTCAGCCACAGCGAGAAACATTATTCTGGATGGGGGCTTGCCTGTTTCTACGGCAACAACGTATCGCTGGAGAAAGAGCCGACCAAGGCCTCGGAGAGTCAGTATCTGAAGCACCGTCTCAGGCATCCGCTCGTTATCGACAATGCGATAGCGCATATCCGTCTGGCCACCGTGGGCCGTATGTTTTACGAGAACACCCACCCATTCGTGAAGCACGACAACTGCGGACGCTGCTGGACACTGGCGCACAACGGCACTATCTTCGATTATCCTGATATGGACCGCTACAAGGCTGTTCAGGAGGGCGAGAGCGACAGCGAGAGGATACTCTACTACATTCTCGACAATGTGAACTCTATGCAGCAGAGAATGGGCCGTCCGCTGAATTTCGATGAGCGTTTTCATTTGCTCGACAGCCTGATATTCACCCTGAGCCCCGGCAACAAGATAAATCTCCTGATTTGGGACACCGAATATCTCTACGTGCATACCAACTATGCCAACACTTTGTATTTCAAGGAAGTGGCCCCTGATGCCAAAATATTCAGTACTCAGCCGCTGGATGCGGCTGATGATTGGCAACCCGTTCCCTTTCTGCGCCTGTTGGCCTACCGCGACGGCGCCCTGGTCCGCAGCGGCGAAGTGGATACCGTGGAATACTACACCGAGACAAGGGATTGGGAGTACAAGGAGTATGACTATGCGGGACTCTGATCTTTTTTGGGGAAAATATTTGGGGATATTTATGATTGCAATTTCGAATTGGAGAGAAATTTTCTCCCCCAAAAAAGATAATTTACTTTTGTTTTATAATAATAATTATCTATATTTGCAATGTCAATAGACACATTAACATTTTCAAAAGCGTTACAATGCTCAATTGATTAGTTGAAACCTAGGAAATTTCACTGGATGTCAAGATAGCATTTGTGACTTTTTATGTTGTATATCAGTCCGAAGTGTGCGAAGGGGAAACTCTTTACACACTTGCTGGACTATATGATATATGCGTAGTAGTCGCAAAATAATCTTTTCATCCAAAGGCTAATCCTAGGGCCTCAACTAAGAAAGAGAGTTTTGTATGACTTCTGCGCTTTCTTTTTTTTTACAGATTCTTTAGGAAGTCGGGAACATTTAAAATCGCCAAAAATGAAAACTATCTTATTCGCTCAAAGTGCTGACCCGACTAAGAAAAGTACAATTGTCGTTGATGGTCAAATTTACGAATCAGATAGTCAAAATGATTATCTGCAAAGTCAGTTTGACTATCTTCTGGAATGCGAAAGTTGGAAAAGTGTACGCAAATTTTTGATCTGGATTACTCACTTTTTTAGAGAATATTCACCAAATTTCCAAATCAAGTCATCAATTGACGGCTATTATATCAGATCTAATTTCCTTACCCAAGACATTCAAAATAGGAAAATTATGTTTATGTTCTATTGTGAATCCAAGGATATCGGAATCGTAGGATCAGAACTAATAAGAATTTCCTCATCCATTGGTTATGAGTTAAACACGGATGAAATGAAGGTAATTATGTGAAAATGATAATTATATAAAAATTAGAAAAGAATGAACGAAATTGTAGATACTATCGATTTCTCACAAATCGAAATTGCCAAAAATGTTGTTGAAGGCAATGGACTGACTCTGAGTATGTTTCCTCCTGTGTGGTTACTATTTATTCCGGGTATTGGTTGGTTGGTATGGTTGATTATAATAATATGTGATGGTCCCTCTTATGATCCCCCAACATTTCACATTACTAAAAATCTATCCTTATTAGGAATGAAAGGTGCAGGGAAAACTACATTTCTAAATTGGCTAAAATATAAAGAGTTTCGTCTATCAACTACAGAAACCATTCAGGACGAGATAAACATATATTTTGAAGGATTGAATTTGAAAGGATATGATATTAGCGGTGACAAGAGTTTTATTAGGAAATATTACAACGAAAAAATGTTAAGTGCCGATATAATCTTATTCTTTTTCAATGGAACACTTTTCTTAGAGAACAAGAATGAACGCAAAGAAATTCTTGACAGAATTGATTTTATAAAGACAAAAACGCAAGACTCAATAAATACAAAGAAATTTGCTATAATTGCCACTCATTTTGACAAGGCTAATTGCAAATACGTGGACGATTTCAGAACCCAAATAATGGAGTTATGCTCAAAAGATGTTAAAGACTTTGTCTTTAATAATATTATAATAAGTGACTTAACTTCTAAAGAATATGTAAACAAAATTTTGAAACAAGTATTTGATAAAACAATTTAAAAATGGGAAATAGAGAAATAAAAGGTAATGCAATATATGTAGTTCCTGACAGAATGTCAAGAACTTACAAATGGGACGATAATTCCGACAAATTAGATAAAAGTTTGGAAATCGTATCTATAGAAGACATAGGGTCAGTTCTCAAGGATAATGGGTTATCGGTATATGGCACTCCACGTCACACAGTGGATGATATCTATATTCGACACCCATACATAAACAACGCATTTATTAAAGCGGATAGAGATCCTGTGGATTTGTTTTGTGACAAATTTTATGCGATATCAGACGTTCTTCAATACTTAGGTGTAACCAAAATATCGGCTAAGATAGAATTGAAAAATTCACAAAAAAGGGAGTTCGATGCCAATATTAATTGTGGATTTAAAAAATTAATAAATGGAGAACTCGACATAAAATCCCAAAACGAACAATATCGTCAAAGATCAGCCAACTTATTACGAGAATACGAAAAACCTCAGATTTCCTACGAGAAGGCCTTGGCGAAAGCCGAAGAGAATGGAACCATATCAGAACCCAAAATTAAAAGCCTTATAGAACAAAGAGGATGTAATGAAGGAGGTTCAACTTTGAAAACGGATTGCATAGAGGTGGATATTACAGATAATATGAACCAAAGCCTCGATATTGCATTTAGTTTAAAGTTTATGTCAATATTTCGTTTGAGTGCAAGTTATTCAGAAGCATTGGAAACTTGCAACGAAATAGATTTCAAAATCAATATTGAATTTTAATAATATAGCATTCAGATAATAGACATATTTAGTCCGCCCCGTCCTCGACAAATAATCCCGAGGTCTTTAGACCTCCACGCTCCGTAGCCCCGACCTTCACCACGTATCAATAACGTGAAAAGGTCGGGGATAATGGCGATAGATGTATTAATGATTTCGCAAACAGATGAATAAAAAATATTTTGTTTTAACAGAAAATAATAATTAATTTTGTCGGTGAAATAGAACAACATATATTTACTATGGAAGCCGTTAGAGAAAAAACAACTTTCAATCCTATACAAATGCAGTTGATAAATATGTTCAACTTTTGCAAAAGCGAAAAAGGCTTATCTGAACTCAAAAATGTACTTTTTGAGTATTATACAAAAAAAGTTCAAGAAGAAGCCGACCGCTTATGGGATGATGGAACCTTAAATGCAGAGGCGATTGAAAAAATCGGCAAAGAGCATTGGAGAACAAAATATAAAACTGCATAATGAGGCGAATTGTATTAGATACGAACTGTCTCGTTATGGCTTTGCCTACTCGAAGTCCATATCACAAAATTTGGTTGGATTTTGTAGAAGGCAAATTGGAGTTTTGTGTCTCTACTGAAATCCTTTATGAGTATGAGGAAATTCTATCCAAAAACATTTCTCCATACTTTGCAGAAATAGTGATGAATTCACTCATAAATGCACCAAATCTTATACGGATAGAACCTCAATGGCGTTTCAATTTGATAAATGCAGATCCTGACGACAATAAATTTGTAGATTGCGCAATTTGCGGGAACGCAGAATATATAGTTTCCAACGACAAACATTATGCAATTTTGAATTCCATAGATTTTCCTATTGTTAATTTGCTGGAAATAAAGGATTTTGTGAAATTAATACAGTAAATCCTTGATGATTAAGGAAATGTTTTAGACAAGAAGGCTCAAATAATCACCCCGAGGTCTCCAGACCTCTACGCTCCGTAGCCCCGACCTTCACCACGTATCAATAATGGGAAAAGGTCGGGGATTATTGTCGATAGATGTATTAATGATTTCGCAAACAGATTAATAAATAATATTTTTTCCAATATTTTTCCGTATCTTTGCACGAAAACATTTTGCATTATGGGAATATACGTAAATCCGGGAAATGAGCACTTTCAGGAAAATCTCAACGAAGAGATTTATATCGACAAGTCGATGGTGATTAAGGAACTCAACAGGAAATTGAGGTCCAAGGGAAAATTTATCTGTGCGTCACGTCCGCGAAGGTTCGGAAAATCCGTGAATATGGGTATGATGGCCGCATATTATTCCAAGGGGTGCGACTCGCGCAAAATGTTTGACAATCTGATGATTGGCAAGGACGAGGCTTACCGCGAGGAATATCTCAGACACCTCAACAAGCATAATGTTATATGTTTTGACCTTAATGGATTTTTCGCCAAAAACGAGGACAAGTCCATTGTAATGAGGAAGGTTCAGGAGGCGATTATCGCTGAACTCGCAGAGGAATTCCCGATGGTGGATATCTCAGCAGAGACCAACCTCGGATCGGCCATTCTCAAAATATACGCCAAGACCAAGGAGACTTTCATCTTCCTAATGGATGAGTACGATATTATGATCAGGGAGAAGGTAAGCGACTCAGTATTGAGGACTTACCTCGATTTCCTGCAATCGCTCTTCAAGGACAACGTACTCCGTCCGGCCTTTGATTTGGCTTACCTTACGGGAATACTGCCAATCATCAAGGACAGGATTCAGAGCAAACTAAATGAGTTTGACGAGTATTCCGTGCTGAACACCCGTTTCCTCGCGCCCTATATTGGAGTCACCTACCGCGAGGCCCAATCCCTTTGCGAGGAGTATGGAATGGATTTCGAGGACTGCAAGCATTGGTACGATGGATATATGATAGACGACGAGGAGATTTTCGCCACAAAATCCATCGTGATGTCGATGCTCGACCGTAAGTATCAGTCATATTGGGTGCGGACAGGAAGTTTTGATGCCGTGGCAACTTACATAGACCTGAATTTCGACGGCATTTACGACGATGTTCTCAGGATGCTTGCCGGGGAATCCGTGTATGTGAATGTGGAAAGCTACGACAACACTATGACCGATTTCTGTAACAGGCACGATGTTTACACTTACCTGATTCATATCGGTTATCTTGGATACAATTACAAAACACGTAAGTGTTTCATTCCCAATTACGAGGTGAAGAAACAATGGGCCAACTCCATCGACAAGGCCAAGAATTTCAAGACCATAGCCAAGCGTGTGGATGAGTCGCATCAGCTTGTGGAGCGCACCATTGAGGGCGATGCGGAATTCGTGGCTGAATCGCTCAATCGTGCCCACGAGGAGTTATGCCATCCGCTAAAATACAACAACGAGCACGCATTCCAGGTAGCTATGGCGGTCGCCTATATCGCGGCTGAGTCTGACTATTACATTGTTCAGGAATTCCCATCCGGAAAAGGGTTCGCTGATATAGCGCTCATCCCGTTGAAAGGCGACCGGCCTGCCGTGGTAATCGAGCTGAAATGCAACGAATCCACAGGTCTCGCGCTCGATCAGATCAAGGACCGCCGTTACGACAAGGCCTTCAGGAATTATCAGGGAAAGGTGATGTTCGTAGGCATCAGCTACGACAAGGAAACCAAGATCCACGAGTGCGCCATTGAGTGGGCCGAGAGATAGTTCCGCGACGTTAGGGACGAAATAAAAAAACATATTCCGCCACAAGACCAAACTCCGCGGTCTTGTGGTTTTTCTTTCTATATACAATCCTATAAACAGATATAAATTCCAAATAATCCATTCTTCTTGGAATAAAAACAAAGATTGCTCAATTTTGCATCGTGGTTGGTAAGGAAACAAGGAATAGGCGTCACATAAAAATGCAATATTCCAATTTTCGGGATGGAATATCCCATCTGAAAATCACAATACAAAATTTATATGATGATTAATTTTGTAATGGCATTGAGGTGTTTGAACATTGACACGCACTTTATATTGACACGCACGTCCGTGCGTCTCTACGAGCATCTCTAATCTTTACACTTTACACTTTACACTTTACACTTTGAACTTTAAACTAAAAAACAATGAACTTCATATTCATATCACCGCAATTCCCACATACTTACTGGGAGTTTTGCGACAGGCTCAAGCAGAATGGCGTAAATGTTTTGGGAATAGCCGACGCGCCTTGGGACAGCCTGAGCCGTGAGCTTAGAAACACTCTTACAGAATATTACAAGGTTGACAACCTGGAGGACTACAACCAGGTTTACAGGGCCGTGGCATACTTCGCCTTCAAGTACGGCAAGATAGACTGGATAGAGAGCAACAACGAATATTGGCTGGAGCAGGACGCTAAGTTGAGGACTGACTTCAACGTGCGCTCAGGAATACAGAGTGATCAGATTGCCTTCATCAAGGAGAAATCAGAGATGAAACGCATCTACTTGGAGCACAACATTCCTACCGCGCGTCAGCTACAGGCCGACAAGGGATTGTATCAGGCCAGGGTGTTCGCATCAGAGACAGGATATCCGCTCATCGGAAAACCTGATATAGGAGTGGGTGCGGGCGGTACCCACAAGATCCACAGCGACGAGGAGCTGGAGCGTTTCTTCCAGACGGTGCCCAACGTGGAGCATTATGTGATTGAGGAGTTCATATCAGGCGACATTTGCTCTTACGACGCCGTAATCAACAGCGAGAGCAAGCCGCTCTTTGAGTCGATGACCGTTTGGCCGCCTTCAATAATGGATATCGTGAACAAGAAACTCGACCTCGCGTATTACGTGGACCGTGAGATTCCTGATGCCCTCAAAGCTATCGGACGCAAGACCGTGGAGGCTTTCGGTGTCAGGAGCAGGTTTGTGCATCTTGAGTTTTTCCGTCTGGACCGTGACCGTGGAACTCTCGGCAAGAAGGGCGACTTCGTGGCCCTGGAGGTGAATATGCGTCCTGCCGGCGGATACACTCCCGATATGATAAACTACGCCCACAGCACTGACGTTTACCGCATCTGGGCCGATATGATAGCCTACGACAAGAGTCAGCTGGCATCAGCATACTACCACAACGGCGGCAACGCGCTCTCGATTCCGTGGAAAAACGAGTATTACTGCGGTTTCGCATCGCGCAGGGATTGCCACAATTACGTATATTCCGACAACGACGTCAGGGAAAAATACAAGGACAAGTTGGTGATGTGCGAGCGTATGCCCGAGATCCTGTCGGGGGCGATGGGAAATCAGATGTTCACCGTAAAACTGGAAACCTACGACGAGTACCTCGAATTCGTGGAATACGTTCATAAACAGGTTGATTAACGAGCGTTATGCGAATTATCGACTACGCCTACGGCGAAGATTTTTTTGACAAAAATTATCAAGAATTATCCAAAAATTTTTCAAAAATTACTATTCTGAGAAAATTTATGATTAATTTTTGACCAATTTTTGATAATTTTTGTTTCCTAAAAAAAACGCCGAAGGCGATAATAAGTTGATTAACGGCAGATTTCTTTGCCTTCTAAAAATCAAAAATCGAAAATCAAAAATGAAGATAGAATACAGAAAGCATTACAGCCATTCGCTGGGTCGCGATATGGAATACAAGGTTTACGGACATTCGGGCAAAACAGCGTTGGTGTTCCCATCGCAAAACGGCCGATTCTATGACTACGAGAACTTCGGAATGATAAACCAACTTTCGGGATTCATCGAGAGCGGACGCCTCAGAGTTGTCTGTCTCGACGGCATCGACTGGGAGACTTGGAGCAACGAGCAGGGCGACTGCCGTTGGCGCATTGAGCAACACGAGCGCTGGTATCATTACATTGTGGACGAGCTGGTTCCTGAGATTGGCGACAGCGGACACCTGATAGCCACGGGTTGCTCTATGGGCGGTTTCCATTCGGCCAACTTCTTCTTCCGCAGGCCTGATATCTTTGATACCCTGATAGCTCAGTCGGGCCTCTATCACGCAAGCTATTTCTTCGGAAACTACAGCGACGAGTTGGTATATTCCAACAGTCCAGAGGATTACCTGACCCATATGCCCGACGACCACTATTATTGGAACGAGTACCGCAACCGCCGCATAATAATATGCGTGGGTCAGGGCAACTGGGAAGACGACCTCTTAGCCTCCACCCGCCGTCTCGATGATATACTCCACCGCCGCGGTGTCAATAATGTCTGGTTCGACTACTGGGGTTACGATGTGGCGCACGACTGGTGCTGGTGGCGTCCTCAGATTTCATATTTTATGGACAAGGTATTGTAGCCGATAAATGTTTTGGACAATTGGATAATTTGATTTACCTTTGTCCAAAACATTATTTTATGATTACATTGTTGCTGACAAGCAGTCCCTGCATAGAGGGCACTTCAGAGATAAACCATCAGAACGGATTCAAGCGCCTGTTGCTTCTTAACAGCCACAAGCGTATGAGCTGCACATATATAACCGCCTCTCCCGACAATTACCACGAGAACGACGGCCACGTATCAGCTTTCAGGGATATGCTGGAGCGGATAGGCTTTACATTCAGGCAGTTCCGGGGTCTGGACAGGCGCAATATCCTCAGGGCCCGCGAGATAGTGCTTGACAGCGATATGCTGATTCTCGGTGGCGGACACGTGCCCACTCAGAACAGGTTTTTTATGGAAATGGGTCTGCCTGATATCCTCAAGGATTTCAACGGAATGATAGTAGGCATCAGCGCCGGAAGTATGAACAGCGCCACGGAGGTTTATTCCGTACCCGAGGAGCCGGGCGAGGCTCTCGACCCCAATTACAAGAGATTTTTCCCGGGCCTCGGACTCACCGACATTCAGATAAAACCGCATATGAACAAATGCCGCCACGCCACGCTCGACGGTCTCCGCATCTATGAGGATATCTCCATTCCTGACAGCGTGGGTCATACTTTCTACGCCCTTCCCGACGGCAGTTTCTATTTTCAGCAGGGCGATGTCAGGGAATTCCACGGCGAGACCTGGATTCTGCAAAATGGCGAGATGAAGAAGATTTGCGAGGACGGAGATGTGGTGAGTATCTAAACTCCTAATTGCAAAGCCCATTTCCAGAACGGCAGGATCTCGATGGTAACGCCGTCGCGGATTATGGTGTCTTCGGTGTCGTATGTCAGCAGAAGGCATCTCTTGCAGTCGATGTATTTGGAAAACTGCACGAAAGCCTTGGTCTCGCGGTCGTAAGTATCTGATGATTGCGATATGTCGTAACTTACCTGTATGGCGAGGCCTTCGTCGGGAATATAGAAATCTATTTCCACATTGTGGTTGTAGAAAAATACATTCTGGTCGGTTCCGTATTTTCTCAGCAAATATACTGCCGTCAGGTTCTCGAGCAGCAGCGAGTCGCTGTCCATCATCAGCAGGCTAAGTATTCCGTTGTCCACAAAGTAATACTTGGGGTTGGTTTCCCTTTCAGTAAGGTTGTCCGCTATGTTTCTGATTGGGAAAAGCAGGAACGCCGCGGTGGAATACTCAATATAGTTGATTATGGAGCCTACCGATATTTTTGTGCCGGTAGATTTAAGTATGTTCGTAAGTCTGTTGAAAGATATTGGCTGACAGACGCTCTCGGCTATCTTTTTGAACATTAGGCGCAGGGCATACCTGTTTTCGATATTGTTGCGGCTTGCTATGTCGCCAAGGTATATTTTCTGATACACCGAACTCAGGTAATCTCTCTTCGACGGATAGTTGGCACATTCGGGGAATCCTCCGGTGGTGAAATATTCCTTGAAATGTCTTTTAATCTCGGCCCTTTTGTTTGTAATCAGCAGAGAGTCGTTGTCTATCTTGCATTTGCGTGCCTTCAGATATTCTGTGAAACTGTATGGAAATACCTCCTTTATTATCAGACGGCCTCCAAGGGTAGTGGCTATTTCTGACGACAGCATTTTCGCATTGCTTCCTGTGATGAAGAGTTTATGCTTGGTGTCGGCAAGGCGCCTTACAAACTTTTCCCAGTAAGGGATGTTTTGAATCTCGTCGAGGAACAGAGTCGGTTTCTTGTCCGACATTGTGTAGTGGACCTCCAGGATTGAATTTAGGTCCTCAGTTGTCATACCAAGCAGTCGCTCGTCCTCAAAGTTTATGTACAGCATTTCGTCCCAGGAAATACCTTTTTTCAGGAATCCCTGTATCAGTTGATATAGCAGATATGATTTTCCAGAGCGCCTTACACCCACAAGGGCATAGCTGGCCTCTTCCACGAAATCGAAATCTCTGTGTATAACTTTTTGATTCGCAATTTCTTCCCTGTTCTTTTTAAGTACTTCGTATATTATGGATTTCTGTATCATAGTGCAAATGTTTTCGGCAAAATTACTGCATTTTATCCAATCGACAAAATAAAATTGGGTTAATTTTATTCTCCCGACTGGATAAAATGATGGTGATTTTATTCTCCCGACAAGATAAAATGAAGAAAGACTCTCATTTTCTGCTGCGGACAGGGCAACTACGAGAGAATCACGTCAGGCTTCACAGCACGCCTGCGCGACATATTGCAGAATCTTGACGTGGATGGTTCGATTTCTGGGGCAAGGACGTTTGCCACAATTACATAAAAATATTTCTTATTTGTTTTGATAAATACAAAAATACTTCTTATTTTTGAAGCAACGAAAATCAAATAAGATTTTCAACTTTATTTACATAAAGGCGTTTACTTTGACGCTTTGATTGACGCTATATGAACTTCGCAACTTCAAGAGTCCGCCAATTAAAAGCAACTGTAAATGCCTCACAAGGTGTATTGTATCAATACGTCCAGCCTTCTCCATTGCCACGAAAGTGGCTTATGGGGTGGGTGTGGATTTATACACCATATCGCGTGAGGCTTTCAAGTTGCTCGTCTTGACGGACAGGCGTGCGAAGGCCTATATAGCGTGGACGAGCCGACAAGACTGCCCACGCTTTTTTTATGTTTTATCTTCCCAAGGGCAGAGGAAGAATTAACACATTAAGTATATGCCAAATTCGAGATTAGAAGAATTGGAAGAACTTAAGAAGCAATTAAACGACAGTTCCTTGACAGAGGAACAAAAAGTTGGAATTGCTAAGGGATTTCAAATTTTCGTTAATGCCAAGGCCAATGTTCTTATTACTGGTGCAACAGGCTGTGGTAAAAGTTCAACAATTAATGCCCTTTTCAAGAGCGAAAAAGCCAAAGTAGGAACAGGGCCTTCCCCTATGACAATGGACATTACCAAATACGAACTAAACAATTTAGTTATATGGGATAGTCCAGGTCTTGGAGATGGAGAGGAAAAGGACAAGACGCACTCAGCAGGTATCAAAGAATTACTCTCAGAGAAAGAAAACGGAGAGTATCTTATAGATTTAGTCTTAGTTATAATAGACGGCTCTTCTAGAGATCTTGGCACGACATACGATTTGATAAAGAGAGTTATAATGCCTAACCTCAATGACAAGAAAAGAGTTATCGTAGCTATCAACCAAGCAGATGTTGCTATGAAAGGCAAAAACTGGAACGAAGCCAAGAATGAACCAGAACAACCTCTTATAGATTTTCTCAACGACAAAGTATTGTCAGTGAAGAAAAGAATAAAGGATGATACAGGCATTGATGTAGAACCTGTTTACTACAAAGCTGGATACAAAGAAGAAGGTAAACCACAAGAACCAGGTTGGAATCTTTCAAAGTTGTTGTATTATATCATAGAAGCAACACCACCCAAGAAAAGAGGTACTCTATATATGACTTCTGATGATAAATCAATCAACAGTAGTTCGGGTACTTCGTATAGATCACAGACAACCAAATCTGTTGAAAAAGGATTTTGGCAGACCGTGGGAGAATTTGTAGTCAATAGTCTTCCCGCCATAGTAGCAACTGTAGGTAAAAAGGTTTGGGATTGGTTTAGCAAAAAAAAGTGGTTCTAAATGAATATCCAACATAACATATTGTTTGTTGGAGGAACAGGTACAGGAAAATCATCAACAATGAATGCATTAACCAATCGTAATGTAGCTATTGTTGGTGATTCTCCCGATCCTGAAACATATTCCTTTAACAGACATTACTTTAAGGACGAGATTTATATTTGGGATTCCCCTGGTCTAGGAGATAGTTCTTCAAAAGATGCTTTATATATTAAGCAAATGAAAAATCTACTCCCTATGATGGATTTTGTCATTTTGGTAATAGATGGTTCAGTGCGAGATTTAGGAACAGCAAGAAAAGTGTTAAAAGTTTTACAAGATAGCAATTCCATTTTCTTTGTAATACTAAACCAAGCCGACCGTGCACAAAAAGGACAATATTGGGACTATACAATACATAAACCACAATATGAACTAATCAGTTTCTTAGATAAGAAATGCAAAGACATAGAGGAACGTCTTGGAGTAGAGGTTTCGCTATATTATTCAGCATCTGAAAAATACAATTTGGACAAAATAGATAAACTAATTGATAGTTGTGATTTCAAGAACAATTACAAAATATTAGCAAATAGAATACGAATTAAGATAGAATACGAATTCGAAATAAAAATCACTAGTCCAGACGAAAGGATTCTGTCTCAATTTGATACTTTAAGTTATATAGATATAGCGGCTTTTATTGAAGAAGAATTTGATGTTAAAATACCATATCAATACCAATATGGTCCTTACGGAGGGATTACTTATAGTCAGCAGGTAAGAACATTTAAAGACTTATATACTTATGTATATAACAATCTACAAGACTAAAAGACCTCCACGCCCCGTAGCCCCCGGCCTTCACCACGTATCAATAACGGAAAAAAGGCCGGGGATTTTATAAAAGAAAAATTATTTTCCTTTATATCAACCTCTCAATCCTCTTCATCTTCTCTTGAGGAATATCCAGCAAATCGCAAATAGAGTCGATGGAATATCCTTTCTTCAAGAGAGATTTGATGTTTTTGAGAAGTTGGTTGTCCTCGCCTTCCTCAAATTTAGTGTCGAGAGCATTGATGGTGCAGAGATAGTTGTCTAATTCGTTCCAATACTCCCAGTCTTCCTCGGGTGTCATATTGGAAAGCAGGCATATCTGCTCCATTCGCTCAAAGATTGGATCCATATCCTTGAACGGAAACTCTTTTGTCATTGTAGCCTCGTTTGCCATAATATACCCCCAATATTCTAAAAGTGTTTTACAATCTTCTTCCTTCATATTTCGGAACCTCGGTAATTGGACTTTCCAATATTGTCCCTGCCTTGTTACAATCCTGTGTGTGTTCACATTCATACAGGCATTGTGGCTGATTGGTTCTGGCTCGTTGTCGTCGGTGAAATTCATAATGAAAATGCCATAAACCTCGTGCATATCGTAATCCCAATGGAATTGCTTTACTTTTGCATCAGGTTGGTTCTGTTTCATAGCCATTACCTGTTGCTTGTAGGCGGCCTTTGCCTGCATCCCTTGTTTTACGAGAGCCCGGCCCAAGTAGAAATGAATCCTATCCTCAAAATGCTTTTGCTTCTGATTCTGCATTTCCACTATTATTTCCTCGCCTGTGTTTAGTTTGCAGAGCAAATCGTAACGGATGCCATAATCACTTTTTATTGCTCCGCTGTCTTCCACATTTATGTATTGAACTTCAATAACCTCAATGCTATCATCATCTTCTCTTATAAGCAAGTTGAGGAACTTTTTCATAACCTCAGGATCCGAAAACAGTTTCTTGAATCCAAAATCGGTTGTGATGTCCATATATAGAAGTTTGTTGTTCTGCTCTCTCTGCATCTCTCATTGATTTTTCTATCGCAAATGTAAAACTAATTTGGTTAATAACCAAATAATATTTTCCCCAATGAAACAATTCCGCACAAGGCCCGATAATATAATTTGTGTTATTTCTACTTATATCGTTGATTATAGATATATTTTCCAAACAAAAGATAACTGACGGCAGTTTCTATTTCCAGCAAGGCAGCATCAGGGAATTCCACGGCGAGACTTGGCTAATCCAAGATGGCGAGATGAGGAAGGTTTGCGAGGATGGAGAATTCTTTACAATAAAATTACTCAAAATACTTCCATTAACTAAAAAATATTTATTACTTTTGCGGTTATAAATATATTTATACAATGGAATACAATCACCGTGAAATAGAAACCTTCTGGCAGAAGTACTGGGAGGACAATGGAACTTATAAGGTAAGCAATAAGTCCGACAGACCAAAATTCTACGTTTTGGATATGTTCCCATATCCATCGGGTGCCGGTCTCCACGTTGGACACCCACTCGGATACATTGCATCCGATATCTACAGCCGTTACAAGAGACTCAAGGGCTTCAACGTGCTTCACCCAATGGGCTACGACGCATTCGGCCTTCCTGCCGAGCAGTACGCCATCCAGACAGGTCAGCACCCTGCCGTTACCACCGAGCAGAACATTGCGCGCTACCGTTCTCAGCTCAAGAAAATCGGCTTCTCATACGATTGGAGCCGCGAACTCCGCACTTGCGATCCCAAATACTACAAGTGGACACAGTGGGCGTTCATCCAGATGTACAATCACTATTTCGACAATAATACAAAGAAGGCACAGCCTATCGAGAACCTCATAAAGGAGTTCGAGACCAACGGAAACGAGAAGGTGAACGCCGCTCATTCTGATGTTCCCACATTCCCAGCAGCCGTTTGGAATGGTATGGAGGAGTCAGAGAAGGCCTCCATCATCGACGCCTACCGCCTTGCCTACCGCGCCAAGACTATGGTGAACTGGTGCGCAAAGCTCGGCACCGTGCTCGCCAACGACGAGGTGAAGGACGGTCTCTCTGTCCGCGGAGGCTATCCTGTGGAGCAGAAGCCTATGGAGCAGTGGTTGCTGAGAGTATCAGCCTACGCCGAGCGACTCCTCACCGGCCTCGACTCCATCGACTGGACCGACTCTCTCAAGGATATGCAGCGCAACTGGATTGGTAAATCAGAGGGTTGCGAGATGTTCTTCGATATCGACAATTCTGATGTAAAGCTCAAGATATTCACCACCCGTGCGGATACAGTTCACGGTGTTACATTTATGGTGCTTGCTCCCGAGAGCGAGTACGTACGTCAGATCACAACTCCCGAGTGCAAGGACGCCGTGGAGGCCTACATTGCAGGCGCCGCCAAGCGTACAGAGCTGGAGCGTATGTCTGATACCCACACTGTTAGCGGTCAGTTCACCGGTGCCTACGCCATCAACCCATTCACAGGCGACAAGATTCCTGTATGGATATCAGACTACGTACTCGTAGGCTACGGCACAGGAGCCATTATGGCAGTGCCTGCCCACGACAGCCGCGACTACGCTTTCGCAAAGAAATTCAATCTCCCTATCATACCTCTCATTGAGGGCGCTGATATCAGCACCGAGAGCTACGACGCCAAGGAAGGCGTTATGATGAACTCAGGAATGTTCAACGGAATGCAGGTTCTCGAGGCCAAGGCTGCCGCCATCAACGAGGTGGAGAAGCGCGGCATCGGAAACCGCAAGGTAAACTACCGCCTCCGCGACGCCATATTCTCTCGCCAGAGATACTGGGGCGAGCCATTCCCTGTATATTACAAGGACGGAATGTCTTATATGCTCCCAACAGACAAGTTGCCGCTGACACTTCCCGAGATCGACTCGTTCCTCCCAACCGAGACAGGCGAGCCTCCACTCTCACGCGCTGCCAACTGGCAGACTGCCGAGGGCTACAAGTTCGAGACCAGCACAATGCCAGGTTTCGCGGGTTCATCAGCCTACTACCTCCGCTATATGGACCCGGACAACAACGACGCTCTGGTTTCGAAGGAGGCCAACGACTACTGGCAGGATGTGGACCTCTACATTGGCGGTACCGAGCACGCTGTTGGCCACCTTATCTACTCGCGCTTCTGGGACAAGTTCCTCTTCGACCTCGGCGTTATCTGCAAGGACGAGCCTTTCCGCAAGCTCGTTAACCAGGGTATGATTCAGGGTCGCAGCAACTTTGTATATCGTATCAAGAATACAAACACATTCGTATCATACAACCTCAAGGATCAGTACGACACTCAGGAGATCCACGTTGATGTAAACATTGTAAAGAACGATGTTCTCGACCTGGAGGCATTCAAGGCCTGGAGACCTGAGTTCGCCACAGCCGAGTTCGTACTCGAGGACGGCAAGTACGTTTGCGGCTGGGCCATCGAGAAGATGAGCAAGTCTATGTACAATGTCGTAAACCCAGACTCTATCGTTGAGAAGTATGGAGCTGATACTCTCCGTCTCTACGAAATGTTCCTCGGCCCCATCCAGCAGAGCAAGCCTTGGGACACTGGCGGAATAGAGGGTGTAAGCCGATTCCTCAACAAGTTCTGGCGTCTGTTCTTCAACGACAAGAGCGACAAGATCAACGTATCTGACGAGGCTCCAACAGCCGACGAGCTCAAGGTTCTCCACAAGACCATCAAGAAGGTGGAGAGCGACATTCTCGAGCTCTCTTACAACACCTCTGTCAGCACATTTATGATCTCTGTAAACGAGCTTCAGGCCCTCAAGTGCAACAAGCGCGCAATCCTGGAGCCTCTCACAATCTGTCTCGCTCCATTTGCCCCTCATATCACCGAGGAGCTCTGGAAACAGCTTGGCCACACCGACTCCATCAACAACGCCGCATTCCCAGAATACGATGAGGCTCTCACAGTTGACAGCACAAAGTGTTACCCGATAGCATTCAACGGCAAGACAAGATTCACCCTCGACCTCCCAGCCGACGCCGACAAGGCCGCCCTGGAGGAAATGGCAAAATCAAACGACCGCGTACAGAAGCAGCTGGAGGGCAAGACAATAGTGAAGCTTATCGTTGTGCCCGGCAAGATGATAAACTTTGTAATCAAATAAATAAAGGAATAAAAGAATGAAGGAATAAATGAGTAAACGACGCGCTTGTTTTATTCATTTATTCTTTTATTCATTTACTCATTTAATGATATAACTATAAAATCTATATAAATGGCATCAACTTCTAACATTAAGATTTTCTCGGGTACCACCTCCCTGTACCTCTCAGAGAAGATAGCCCAGGCTTTCGGAACTAAGCTTGGAGAAGTAACAATGAACCATTATAGCGACGGAGAGTACCAGCCTTGTCTCGAGGAGTCGGTACGCGGCGCATACGTGTTCATCGTGCAGTCAACATTTACCCCTGCCGACAACCTTCTTGAGCTTTTGCTCATGATCGATGCAGCACGTCGCGCATCTGCCTACAAGATTGCCGCCGTAATCCCTTACTTCGGTTTTGCCCGTCAGGACCGCAAGGACAAGCCAAGAGTTGCTATCGGAAGCAAGCTCATCGCCAACCTCCTTACCCGCGCCGGTGTTGACCGTATCATCACAATGGACCTCCACGCCGAGCAGATCCAGGGCTTCTTCGATGTTCCTGTAGATCACCTGGCGTCTTCCACCATATTTGTACCATTCATCAACTCGCTCAAGCTCGAGAATCTCGTAATCGCCTCTCCTGATATCGGAGGATCAAAGCGTGCCAACAAGTACAGCCACTTCCTCCAGGTGCCAATGGTAATCTGCCACAAGTACCGCGAGAAGGCCAACGAGGTAGCCGAGATGACTATCATCGGCGATGTTAAGGGCAAGAACGTGATCATCGTGGATGATATCATCGATACAGCCGGCACCCTCGCCAAGGCCGCCGACCTGATGATCAACCAGGGCGCCCTCTCGGTACGCGCCATCATCACCCACCCGGTACTCTCGGGCCCGGCTTACGACAGAATTATGAACTCTAAGCTCACAACTCTCTACGTAACCGACACAATTCCTCTCAAGAAACCATGTCCAAAGATCGAGGTACTCTCAGTAGCCGAGCTCTTTGCCGATGTTATCAAGAAGGTATACAACAATCAGTCGATCTCTTCATCTTCTTACTTGAAGTAGTAGGGGTACCTCTGATGCTATAGTATAAACGCCTGCCGGCGATTTCAATGGAAATAGCGGCAGGCGTTTTTTTTGTTGTGGATTTTTGTTTTCGTTAGCATATTTTAGTATATTTGCGGATGTAAAAATAATAGGAGGGCTTTGGTATGACACAGGAATTAACCCAGGAAATAACAAACGAGTTTATGAGAGATTTAGCCGCTATTCCAGATGAGTTTGTTGGTGAATTGAAGACAGCGGTTAAGAATGTTATGAACTTGTTTATTTCGAGAAAACAGAAAATTAGTGATGATTTTCGTTCAGGAAACAATGCCATTGAACAGCAGTACAATTATGTAAATAAGCTGATGGAAGATTCCTGCAACGATTTGTATGCTCTCAGAATTTCAAATACTGAATATTATAGCAACCCAGCCAATTATGATATGGAAGAACGCAAAAAATCAAATACCGGTTATAGTATGTCCGATTATTTGAGGCTGAGGGCTGAGTATGCTGATGTGTTCAGCGATCCCAAGGAAGCCTACGAATTGGATCACCTTTATTGTCTCTGAGCTTACCCGTGCTGTCCCAAATCCGAATGTTGTTAAGTCTTTTATAGCCAATATGCAGCGTTCGGCTATTTCTGTGATTACTTGGTACGAATTGATAAGGGGCTTTTTGAATAAACCAGAAGGTAAGTCTAAGGAATTTCTGAAAAGGTTTTACTATAACGATATTCTTAAAAATATGGATATTTTGCCATACGTGATTAATGTTGCTGATGTTAATTCCTTTATCAATTCACGGCTTGTTGCTATGGGTAAGACTCCTTCTTTGCCAGATTCTATGATTGCCTCTACAGCTATTGCCAACAATCTCACTCTTGTGACGCGAAACTTAAAGGATTTTCAGTTTATAGCTGATATTTTACCATTAAGAATCGAAAATTGGTTTAGTGAGTGATTCTATGTATCTTTGTGATTGTATTAATAGTATCAGATTATGGCAAATCAGCAGAATATAATAGATTCCTCTTCAGTTTGGGACATAGATTTCAATGAGAGTAAGAACTTCAGAGATCTTTATGCCTCGTTGGAGACAAAGTACAATGCGGGACATAGAGATGGTATAAAGAAAGTAGCATTAAATATGCTTTCGATGAATATGGAGGTTTCCGTTATCGCCTTTGCCACTGGCCTGACTATAGAACAGATTGAAGATTTGAAAAAACAGATTGGTTAATATAATACAGAAGCCACCGCGAGGTGGCTTTTTTGTTTTTTTTCTTGTTTTCCCCGTTTCGTTTTCCCCAACCTTTTGCTTTGTTTGATGTTTGGTTAAGGTCGGGGCTACGGAACGTGGAGGTCTAAAGACCTCTTATTTTTTTTCTTTCCCATTCCCTTGCACTTTCCGCATAATTTCTATAATTTTGCGATTGTCTTTCGGAATTGCCGGGAGGCGAAATACATATTTTATAAAATTGGAAAGCAATCAGGATATATTCGATAAGTTAGATGAGGCGGAGAGGATTTCCGCTGATGATGTTATCGTACCTATTACTTTTGAGCCGTTCAGTTATATTGTAGTTCAGGAATTGAAGAAACTGAAGAACAGGCGAGAGCGTAATTTGTTGTATGAGAGTATTTTTATAGATGAGCGTGCTTTGCTTTTGAATGAGACACCTTTGGCAAAGACAACTATGTTCCCGAATCACAAGACTAATGATGAGTATTGGCAAGAAACTAAGGAAATGGCTTTCTCTATGAATGAAACTGGTTATGATGTTTGTTTTTTGCCTGAGATAGGTGATGATTTGAAAGGTACTCAAAGGGCTGATGCTATTATAAAAATTAATGGGATTTGGCATATTGCCGACTTTAAATATTTCCATTCTACAAATGATAATACACTCACAGGGGATTTATTGAAGGGATTTCAGCAGGCTTCTACTATTGTATTGAAGGTTCAAAATGCTGATGCGGGTATTTTGAGAGAGGCAATTGAATATTTGAAACGCAAGAAGATTAAGTTCGGCGATTTGGTGCTGATGAATGAATATAACAAGATTATTATTCTTCAACCTCATCATTTGAAATCTGAAAAATACAAATACCTTATCAAGGGTTTTCTATAAAAAAAGCACTTCTGAATTAACAGAAATGCTTTTAAAATGTGCCACCGGGATTCAAAAACCGTATAACAAGCACGGGTGGTCTTGAGGGGAATTGCTTCCCGAAGCGACCGATACAAAACTATATCTTTCTTTTCTGTTTTCCAAATTTTTTTCAATTTTTTTTTCTTTCCTTTTCACTTGCACTTTTCAAATCATTTCCATAATTTTGCGATTGACTTTCGGCTTGGCCGGGAGGCATTTTTATATATTTACTAAATTGGAACCCAATCAGGATATATTCGATAAGTTGGCCGAGGCGGAGAGTCTTTCCGCTGACGATATCATCATACCCATTACTTTTGAGCCGTTCAGTTTCCTGATTGTTCAGGAACTCAAGAAATTGAAATCTAATATAGAGCGTAATAGATTGTATGAGAGTATCTTGAATGACGAGAGAACCGTTTTGCTTCACGAAGGTGAAGTGGCTAAGACGGTTATGTTTTCAAATCATAAGACCAATGATGAGTACTGGCCTGAGACTAAGGAAATGGCTTTTGCTCTAACTGATTCGGGTATTGATGTTTGTTTCCTTCCTGAGGTCGGCGACAAACTAAAAAGTACCAAAAGGGCTGATGCGATAATTAAATTTAATGGGCATTGGTTTATTGCTGATTTTAAGTATTACCATTCTACTAAAAGCAATACTTTGTCTGGTAATCTGGAAGATGGTTTCAAACAGGCAGATACAATTGTACTAAAAGTGTCGAATGCTGACAGTGGTATTTTTAAGGAATCTGTAGAGTATTTGAGGAGAAATGATATTCACTATGGTAATATTATTTTAATGAATGAATACAATAAATTTATGGAGTTGACAGCAAAGCAGATAAAAACTGAGCGTTACAAATATATGATAAAGGGTTTCCTATAATAAAAAAAAGCACTCCTGATTTCTCAAAAGCGCTTTTTAAAAGTGGGTCAACGGACTAAAACCGCAATGCAAACCCGGGTGGTCTTGAGGGGAATTGCTTCCCGAAGCGACCGATACAAAACTATATCTTTCTTTTCTGTTTTCCAAATTTTTTTCCATTTTTTTTTCTTTCCTTTTCACTTGCACTTTTCAAATCATTTCCATAATTTTGCGATTGACTTTCGGCTTGGCTGATTGTCAAAATTTATATATTTACTAAAGGCGTCATCAACGTTTTGTTTCTTGGTTGTCTAAACTTCCACAATTAGAAAACCTATCAAGGACAATGCAGAGAGGATGCCACGGGTGAGTTGTTTACAAGTCCCGTAGTGTGTCTGAGGGCGTATTGCGCCCTCTCGACGCACTTTTACGGGTGTACTATATTCACAACTCGGCGTGGGTGTCTTGTATCTGTCCGTCAATAGGTGAAAGGCTGTGGAAGGCCGAGACAACTGATGGACAATTAGATGCAGATACCTGCGCTTTTTTTGTTTAATATTGTCCGATTGAGGGTATTTGGCGGATGAGAATGAAAAGTTGAGATGCAAAAATACAAAGGAATCGATTTGTTTTGTGGCATTGGTGGTTTCCGCCTTGCTATGAAAGAAAATGATGTTGAATGTGTTTTCTCATCCGACATAGATACCTTTGTACAGAAAACATACGAAGCAAATTTTCAAGAGGTTCCTGTCGGTGATATAAAGAAAGTAGAAGCCAAAGATATACCTAATTTTGATATTCTGACAGCAGGATTTCCCTGTCAACCGTTTAGTTATGCGGGTGGAAAGAAAGGATTTGAAGATCAGACTAGGGGTACTTTATTTTTTGATATTTGTAGAATTCTTGAATACCACAAACCTCCAATGGTTTTTCTAGAGAACGTGAAAGGTTTGGTTTCTCATAAAGAAGGAGAAACCCTTGCCACAATTATTGAAAACCTTAAAAATTTGGGGTATTATCCTCATTGGAAGGTTTTGTGTTCTCTTGATTATGGGTTGCCCCAAAAAAGAGAACGTTGGTATTGTGTTGCCTTTAGGGAAAATATTCCTTTTGAATTTCCCGAGCCTTGTGGTGGACCAACACCCAAACTCAGAGATATTGTTGATCTTTCAGATAATAATCCGTCTTTGAAATTGACAGATTTTGAACTAGAGAGGATTGATTATCATTTCAAAATGGCAAAACCTGGTGATAGAATTCAACACGACAATTCTAAATATGAGCCTAATACAAAGAAAGGTAAGTATGGTGTTTTTAGTTTTCAAAAACCTGATGGCTCATTGAGATTTCACGTGGGAGATGTCGCTAAAACTCAAATTCAAGAGGCTTTTTATTCTTGCCTTGACACTTATGCTTCTACTATCATTGCCAATAGGACTCCTAAACTTTGGGATATACGTCGCAAGTTGTCTGTGTTAGAATCAAAAAGACTTCAAGGTTTCCCCGATGATTTTATAATGCCTGTTTCTGATTGTCAGGCTTATAAACAATTGGGTAATTCTGTGAGTGTGCCTATTATTAAGGCAATTATGAAAAGAATGATAGAAACATATAAAACTAAAATATTAAATGAAGTACTTTAGTGTTGAGCAGGTTGCGGACTCTTATAAAAGGTTACAACAATGTACAGATGAGAAGTTTTGGGGAATAATGTCAATTCTTGTGGGACTTCCTTCTTCGGTAGTTTCTAATGTTTGTTATCCTGTTCAGTGTTCAAAAATATCATCATTCTTAGAAAATTTGTTTCGATTTGGCAACAAGAAGTCCTATATTGGTGATGACGTTTTATATGTAATGTTTTCTTCTTTTTGGAAAAAATCAGTGTTGGACTTTTTCCTTAAGAGAAAACCGTTTTTGTATGATTTGCTAGTTTGGTCTCATAGAAATATTGCGCTTCCTGATGAGTGTGATAATTCTATGTTGATTTCCCTATTCATTGAAAAATTTCATTTATCATTATCTGACTTATCATATTTTGTAAAAGATGATGTTATAGAATTTTCGTATTCTGAAAATCTATATAATGAAAGTGATTTTCTAAGTAGAATAGGAATCAACACTCTGAATGTCAATAAGACATTAAAGATGAATGGAACTCTTGTAGAAGCCAATCCGGGCGAATTGTCTAGAGGTCCATTCGTTCAGCCATTGTATGCCGCTTTATCAACAATTAATTGTTTACTAATATCTCCTGTTGATTTGTCGGTTTTCTACAATTATAATTCTTGTACTTCTAATGCTGTTAATCAAATGATAAATAATTCTCCTTCTCTTTCTTCTCAAACTCATCTTTCTCTCCTCTCCGCTCTCCGCACCAAGCCGTTTGTTTTGCTTGCGGGTATCAGTGGTACGGGTAAGAGCAGGATTGTTAAGGAATTGGCTTATGCTTCCTGTCCTTCGGATTTGAGGGAGCCGAACAATGAGCCGGGTAATTATTGTATGATAGAGGTGAAACCAAACTGGCACGATAGCACCGAACTTCTTGGATATTTCAGTACTATCTCTCAGAAATATATGATTACCAATTTCATCAGGTTTGTGCATAAGGCTAGTCTGCGTAAGGACGTGCCGTTTTTCGTATGCCTCGATGAGATGAACCTTGCGCCTGTGGAGCAGTATTTTGCTGAGTATCTCAGTGTCCTGGAATCCCGCAAGCGTCTTGGTGGTGATGTTGTGACCGGTCAGATCCTGAAAAAGGACAATTTCTCCAAGTGCGATCTTTTGCGCAAGGTTACCGATGGGGCAGGCAATTCTGTTTTTACTGAGAATTTGTATTCGGTGGAGGATGAGGTTGTTATCAACTATTTGAAGAATAATGGTCTTTCGATACCTTCCAATTTGTTTGTGATAGGCACTGTGAATATGGATGATACCACTCATCAGTTTAGCCGTAAGGTGATAGACCGTGCTATGACTATCGAGATGAATGGTGGTGAGCTTATGGATATGTTTGGAGGTAGCGTAAAACTCGATTTTTGTGAAAATCCTATGTCGGTGGATTGTTTCTGTCCGCGATATGTGAATGCCGACGAGGTGATTGATGCTCATTCGCTATGCGCCGAAAAAATCAAGGAACTTACCGTAAAGAGATTGAAGGCTGTAAACGAATCGCTCTCCGAAACTCCGTTTCAGGTATCTTATCGCGTGTTGAACGAGTTGGTGATATGTCTTGGCAATTTGCTTGATGACAATGGTTATCAGGGAGATGGCAGTGACGATGATTTTGAGAAAATGGTGGCTGATGCTGTTGACAATATCGCCATTATGAAAATACTACCCCGCATAGAGGGCGACGACCAACTTCTTGGAGATCCCGACAGCAACGATTGCAAGCTGAAGCAGCTTCAGGGCAAGCTGGGTTCCAAGTCTTCTGTCAAGATTACTGAGATGATTTCACGTCTCAGGAATTCGTCATTTACAAGGTTCTGGGCTTAATGAGATATGAAAATCCTTGAGTTTGATACACCGGAATTTGTTGTGTCTGTTTTCACTAAGGCTGATTTGCAGAGTAGCTGGAACAGATTCTGTGGCCGTGTACATTCCAATCCCAAAACATACGCGCGATATACTTCCAGCAGTAAGGATACGCGTCTTAGTATCTGCAATTATGACGGAAAGGGGCTGGCGGAGCAGAAATTGTTTGATTTCGAGATAGATAATCTATGGCCTGTTGTCTATGAGACCAACGAGCATCAGATATCCGTAAAGATAAGGAATTGCGACCCTGGATCCAAGGTAGAGATTGTTCACCGGAGCAATGATGTGGTGCTGGGTTTTTATGACGACGAGGATGTGGAGCAGGGGGCCAAGGTGATAGGTAATGTGGATTTCCTGAACAATCCCGGTGTGTTCAAGCTGGAGTTTAGATTCACTAAGGATGGCAAAATCAGGACGGGTTTTGTAACCTTTGATGTTGTGTCGCCCAAACTGGACACCAAGGACGATTACAAGAGTATTCTCCGCGCCGTTGATGAGGAGTATCAGAATATAATATTCAGGTATCTGGCCACCACATTTCAGCAGTTTCAGAAGGGCAGTGTACGCAACGACCAGACTTGGATGCAGGCTTTCGAGCTTGTGGTGGAGGATTATCTCCGTAATGTAAAACGCATTATCCAGAATCCGAATACCAAAGCGCGGTCAATAGTAACGTATCGCCATATCGACCATATCAGGAATATTTCGGAAAGCGTGGAGCGAGAGTATCAGGAACTCAGGAACAAGGACTCCTCTCTTCTTGAGACAAAGTATTTCCGCAATCAGGAATATCAGCTTACTGTAAATACGCCTGAAAACCGTTTTGTAAAACATACTTTGTTTGCCATAGGAAACAAACTGGAAAAGATTTTCGATAAGATACTTGCCGATAGCGGAGACAATGTTTCCGACTCCTACAAAAGGGTTATAAACAGTTATAAGGACCGAATAAGGAAGTATCAGGGCAACCCCTTCTTTTACGGCGTGGGCCGTTTCGAGGGTTTCAGCAATCTGAGTATGGTTTTGCAGAGCCGTATGGGCTATCAGCAGATATATAAGGACTGGCTGAAGCTGAGGCGTGGCATAGATCTGTATAATGGATCTGCGAATATTGGAACGTTGCAGATATGGGAGATTTACGAGCTTTGGTGTTTCGTGAAGATGAAACACATTGTAAGGGATATCCTTGGCATAAGTCCTGATGCGCCTAATTACGACAAACTGATTGTAGAGCCCAAGGACAGCCTCCTGAATCCATTTACCGATTCCAGACTGGAACACATAGTCACCTTCCATTATCCAACCCCTGATGACGGCGATCAGTCACCATTGGCTCAAAAACTGCGTGCGCATGCCGGTGATGTGATTACGCTTCATTATCAGCATACATTTATCCGCACTCAGAAGGATAATATGGATATCCGTACCGCAACCACTGAACAGCGTCCCGATATTGTACTCAATATCCGCAAGGCCAGTGGAGAGATTCTCCTTACTTATCTTTACGATGCCAAATATCGTGTGATATCAGATACAAAACTTGACAAGGAATTCGAGCTTGCCGATAGGGAAGAGTCAGATAGGTTGCACGGAGGAGATTATCCGCCTCCCGATTCCATAAATCAGATGCACCGCTATAGGGATGCTATATATTATGATAATGGATCCGATACGTATTCATCCAAGGAGGTGATAGGTGGCTACATATTGTTTCCGGGGCGTGGTGACGAGGCTACATTGGAAGAGCGTTATTTTACCAAGAGTGTTAAGTCTATCAATATAGGCGCGTTCCCATTGTATCCAAGCAACAATCGTGATATGGAGGGCACTATCCTGAAAAAGCATCTCAGCACCATATTGCTTGATTATTCCGACAAGCAGGAGTATGTGAAGGATACAATTCCCCAGCGCGGTCTCCAGTATGTGCCTGACCGGGAATACACCCTCTACGGAATTACCGAAAAGTTAGCCTGGGTGATGGCCAATCATCTCTATCCGATACCGCTTGAGACATTCAACAAACAGGCCGTAAATCTTATGAACTGCAATACGCTTGTGGTTTTCAACGACAGGGAGGCTTTCGAGTACAAGATCACCAAATCGGGAACCCAGATATTGTCGAAGGACGATTTGCAGGCGATGGGATATCCCAATCCCCACCATAAATTCTACTTTATGGTTCACCTTAATGAGAACAGCAATCCTAAGAGATTGGATTACGCTGAGATTTCGGCATTGAATATCAGATCTGGAATATTGGTAAAATGAGTTTTATCCACACCCCAACTCCTTGATTCACAAAAAAATCCCGAAGTTATCAACAATGTTGACAGCTTCAGGATTTCTCTTAGTACTGCACCTTCTCCGATCGGCTCACGGTAATACGTTTGCGCTTTTTCTTCTCGGGG
>JAZLKG010000036.1:0-8431 GCA_045597465.1 Bacteroidales bacterium
AATTGGTTGTCTCATAATGACCAAATTAGGGATGCCAAAAATGCAATTAATGAGATAAGTTGCAAATTTGATCCTGACCCTTATTTGGCTCATGCTTTTGATAGCAAGGATAAGGTAATTGAGATGATAAAGCAACAATTCTTGACGGAATTGATTGAGCCATTGCAGCAGCAGCTCAAGGATATCAAGGCAGACAAGGCAAACAAGGCAAAGAATATCGAGAAAGCCGAAGCCAGAAAGAAGGAACTGGAAACAATCAAGGCTACCATTTCCAAGCAGTTGGAAGAGGTTGACAAGATGAAGAATCAGTTGTAGAAGAGAAAGAGTAAATTGTAAATGAGAATCCCAATCATTACACTATTGTAGTGCCGTGATTGGGATTTATGTTATCGCTTTGTCGTAAATTCATCGTCCGTTTCTCCGTTGTAGTCTTGCTCTTGTCATAGCTTCGCGGATGCCACCGTTTTCAATGAACTCTGCCTCGAGTTTTTTGAGGTAAGTTTCAAGCATACGGTCTACATAGTGGATAAGTGTAAGTGCCAAGTTAGCCATTTCCTCGTCGTTCATTTTATTGAATAATGGTGAATAGTCGGAAAGTTCGTTTCGGTATTTGCAGTATTCAACTATTTTGTCGTATCTCGGGTGACCCTCTTGCCAAATTGTCAGTTTTCGTGTTCGGAGGTAATCTTCGTAGTCTTCCCGTAATTCTTGAAGGCTACCTTTGCCAACATTTAGCAACTTTATCTCCATTTCTGCAGATGTTACACCGTCAGCCATACCTTCTACAAAGTTTTGCTTGCCAGATCTAGCGGCTTGAACCATTTGATCGACAGTTCTGTCTTTGTATTTCAGGTATCTATTCACAAAATCAAATGTAAGGTCATAGACTACAATTGATTTTTTATAGAAATATAAGTTTTTGCAATAGCCGCTTCCTTTTAGAAAACCTTTATTTGAAGTCATGTTGTAGTGTTTTTAGTTTACTAGATTACTAGGGTTCTAGGCCATTAGAAAAATGCTACCTGCTAAGGCAGTGGAAGTCTATGTTTTTTTTACAAAAACCATCATTTTTCTTTTTTGCAAAATTATTGAAGTTTTCGTTAATATCCAACATTTTTTTCTTATCTTTGTGAAAATCAATTTCGAATTTTCCTATGGGCTTACTAGATATTTTGCTGGACGGCTTAATTTATGGTGGTGGAGGAAGATCTTTTTCTGACTCCTCCTCCTCCTCCGATTCCGACGATAAAATCACCGTCGCCAGAATCCGTCTTGAGGTTCAGCGCAATATGAAGGAATATGCCATCATCACCGTCATCAAGCAGTATTCCGTGAATATCACTCTTGTGGATGGCAACGGCAATTCTACTGTGAAGGTGCTGAACTCGTCCAATGGCGTTGACTCGGCATTGTATGTTGGACAGAAGATAACGGCGTAATTTGAATAATCTAAATAACACAATACTATGTACTTCGGAACTACAACTTTCAAATGCAGTGAGTGCGACCACTTCTTCAAAGCTCCGGCTATCGAGTGGAACGCTACCGTTTACCTTGTGCCTCAGCCTTGTCCCAAATGCAAGTCGATACGGACTTATCCTTTTGCCCAGATATTATACAGGCCTATTTATGCTGGTATTTGGAAAATGATGGAGAAGGATAACGGAAAATAAAAATTATTGGAAATATCCTCGGATATTCAGGTTCCGAGGATGTTTCTATTATCCCATCTTGATCAGTTCCTTCGTAAAAGCCTCTCTGTTGGTCTTCATATTTGCGATTTTCTGGCATAGAGGTGTGCAGAATAGCGAGAATGCCGATTTTATTGGAATAAGTTTTTTGTCTATATCAAAATTCATAGTAGCTTTATAATACTTTATTAGTTCGTTGTCGCGGCTTTCGTCTGCAGCAAACAGAAAAAGATGTGAGCATCCTATTTTGTTGTATATATCCTCTACAATTGGTGATATAAACCAAAAGAAAATTGCAGCGCCTAATTTCACTTGATAAGTATTGGCGTCCCAAACTCCTTTTGTTTTGTCATTGGCGCAAAAATGCACTAATTCTATTGTCGGGATGCATTTGTTTACGCGAGGAAGATTGTTGTCAAAATCCTCGTGTTCATCTTGTATTATTTTACGGGCATTGCCACTGAGGCGGAATTTTTCCATAAGCCTTCTGAATTTATCAGTTGCAATTATGTTAGCCTCCAGGAGCCTCATTATGTGATTCGAGAAATCGTCCTCTTGGGTGATGTCCTGAATATCCTTTAGATATGGTTCTATCTCATTGAAGTTTTCGAAAGACTTTGCCATTTCCTCCTTGTTGAAAGGTTCATAAAGAGTACTGCATTGCAAAGAGAAATAAAAAAGTATGGATTTATCATCCTTCACCAGATAAACAGCTTTTCTGTTTAGAGAATCATCCTCCCAAGCCTTTTTTCGGATGTATTCTGTGAGACATTCGTTCTGTTGACAACTGAACGATTTTATCATTTCTTTGTGTGCTTTGTCGGAACTTATGCGCACACACTTCAAGGAATTAAGCAGGTCGATAGGATTTGTAGCCATTATTTCTCGCCGTAGAATTCGTCCCACAATTTGTATCTGTTTTGGAGAAACTCCACGTCTTCCTTCATATCCTCAACGCAGATTTGCCCAGGAACCTTGTTTTTTTCGGCATTCCGCCAACATTCCTCTCCATGGGACAGTTGACTTAGATACCATGATTCTTTTCTTGAGTAGTTTTCGAAAACATAATCCAATGCGGCCTTGAAGTGGTTCAGCGATGAATCACTTATCCTCTTCTCTGGCATACCTTCCTTGTACCAATCACGCACGGAAATCATTACCGGACCATATTTCCAAGCCTCGAATGGCTCATCGAACATTGGCCCAAGATTCAATACAAGAGCTTCTCGCTGAGCGAAGTAAAGCAACTTGTGCAACTTCATCTCATCGATGTCCTCTCCAGTTTCTTGATTATAACGAGAAGCAATATATGATGCTATGTTGAGTACGTTTTCCATAGTTTTTTCTCAATTACTACTGTAGATTGAACTCCACAAAATTATCCCTTTTTTTGCAAATATCCAACAATTTTTTCTTATATTTGCGCAAATCAAAAATTACATTGTTATGGAAAACGCTGTTATTGCAAATAATTTTTGGAATTTCATTCGAACTCTCGACATTGAAATTCAATATGACTTATGGAAAAGATTGTCAGAGGTATTCGAGAATAGCGAATACAATAGGAATCATGTTTCTAATGTTGGCACAGATTCCAGTGTTTCCAATTAAAATTTCCTTTTTTTTCTAACTTCTTATATTTGCGAGTGCTTAATATAAAATCATTATGGACAACGGATATCCGATAGAAAATATTGCTGATATAGAAAACAACCTTGTGAAGAGCATTGGAGAGTTAATCGACAATGCCAAAAAAGTCAGAAATTGTCTGACTTTTTCAAATTATCCTGGTCACATTATTTATTTTTATCACGAATTGATAATATTTCAGAACGAAGTTTTTACGAGATTGAAGCAATCAACAACAATTTTGCCAGCAAATATCAGACAATTTTGCCCAACAAGGATGATTTTGCCAAATTGCTCAGCAATTAAAAGCCAACTTCCAATAATTTTTTCTTATCTTTGCACAAACTAAAAATACACTATATTATGAGAAGAATTATCCTGTTATTTGCCATGATGATCTCCGCCGCTTTCGCTGCCGTGGCGCAGAATAACAATATGGAGATTGTGTTCAATTTCGACAAGTGCGAGTACTTTACTTCAGCCACTGGGCATTACGAGGTGGAGCACTTCTTTTACCAGAATCAGCCTCAGGGATTCGACAAGTTTTGGGAGAAGCGCAAGGCTGAGCTCTGCGGCGTGTTCCAGAATGCCGCCAACCTGTCTGCCAACGGCAAGTACCTCTTTGGCGGATACATTAATTCTCCATACTACGTGTTGGTGAATATGCAGCAGCTGGATCCCGATGGCGAGGTGGAATGTACTGTAAAAGTGCTGCGCCGCGCTGCCGAGGGCGAATACGAGCCCACCATAGCTGAATACGAGATTGAAGCCAACGGCGGCAAGTCTCAGCTCTACGACAACATCTCATCCGAAGGATTCCACAAGGCTGGCATCAAGTTTGGCAAGCTGATGCTCAAGTACCGTCCTGTTAGATAATAGAAAATAATTACCAAACAACTCAAAATTATACAAGAAAAATGAAAAAATATCTGTTTACACTCATCATCTGTCTTATGGCGATGGCAGGCATCGCGCAGGACAGCACGGCAGTATCAGCTGCCAGCAACCAGAACCTTGGCGAGGGCAAGGTGGAATACCTCTATTACAAGGCCAAAGACCTCCCTACCAAGTGCATAAAGGCCAAGAACAAGAGCGAGAGCTACATCCGTCAGGTCACAGTAGTCTTCTACGACAAGTATCAGCACATGCGCCAGAGCATTCAGCTATCCAATATTCGTCCGGGCAAGAAGGCCAGGGTAGATTACATAAACCTCACCCGGATGCTCAAGACTTGGGGCAAGCAGCTCGATTCCAAGAACTTCGACCTCGTGGTTGAGATAGACCTCACACCAGGCTTCGAGATACTTTCCACTCAGGAGAGATTCAACAAGCTTGTGATAAACATCATAGACAAGGGCGCCTGGAAGTAGCAATTCCAGATACTGCATAATAAAGAAATGGCGGGCTTCCGGTTGTCTACGGAAGTCCGCCATTTTTGTGTGATTATTTTGCGGGGATATCAGGAATTGAATTACTCCTCGCTGCCCTCTACAGCCTCGCGGCCCTTAGAGATAGTCTCGTTGATCTTCTTTGAAGCCTCGCGCATCTCGTTGAGAGCCTTCTCGTCGGCCTTCGACATCTTCACGATCTCGGCGTTGAGGTCCTGGATGTTGGTGAGGTAGCAGGCAAGGTTGGTCTTGGTATTTTCCAGCTCCTTGGCGTATGAGAGGTAGTCCTTGTCCTGTATGGTCTTTACGAAAATCTGGCCATCGTTGCCGCTGTTGCTTACGGAGTACTCAAGGTACTTGTCACTTGCCTTGCTCGAAAGCTCGGAGAGCTTCATGCAGTTGGCCTTGGCCAGGTCGATGAGGCTGTATACATTACCAATCTTGAGGCGGAGGTCGGTGTTCTCGATAAAGTTACCGTTGGCGATGAAGTTCTCCTCTATCCAGCGGTCCTGCTGCATGAAGTCCTGTGTGTAGAAAGTCTCGCCCAGGTCGTCGAGCACGCTGGTCTCGGGAGCGTAGTTGTCATCTCCAAACTGGTTGAAACATTCGCTATGGTACTCTATCCACTCCAGTTTGTCCTCTATCTGCTTCTCGTAGTTCTCGAGGTTGTTGATGGTGGCCACGATTATCTTCTGATAATTCTCGGCCTTGTCGGCGTCTTCCTTGGCCTTGTCTACCAAGAGACCGATTACGATACCTATCGCTGTCGCGATGATGGTGTTGATAGCGTCAATTGAAAGTTTCTTCCAATTGAGATTCTCCTTGAATGAATTTTCTTCAGCCATTTTTTTTGTATAAGTTTATGTTTTATTTATTATCTCCCTTTTAGATGAAAATACCGCGCAAATTTCATAAATCTTTTTGCTGAATATTTTGTTTCTATCTATACATTACATGGATTAGAGCTGGTTGTAGTCGCATGTGAGAATCTGCTGGGCCTTGCTGATATCGCCGGTGGTAAGACCGAGCTTCAGCCATCTCATTCTCTGGGCCGAAGTGCCGTGGGTAAACTCCTTGGCGTTCACAGTGCCGCGTGCCGACTTCTGGAGATAGTCGTCGCCTATCTGATGCGCGCACTCTATGGCCTCCTCCAGGTCGCCGTCCTGCAGCGACTTGAAAGTCTTGTTCTCGTAGTAGCCCCAGATTCCGGCGTAGAAATCAGCGAGAAGCTCTATGCGTACAGATATCCTGTTGGCCTCGGCCTCGGTGCGGCAGCGGTCCATCTCCTGATGCAGCTTCTGTAGCACTCCGGTCTCGTATTCCACATGGTGGCCCACCTCGTGGGCAATCACGTATGCGAAGGCGAAGTCGCCCTTGGCGCCAAGCTGACGCTTCATTGTGGTGAAGAATCCAAGGTCGAGATACAGCTTCTGGTCGCCAGAGCAGTAGAAAGGTCCGGTGGCTGATGTTGCGTCTCCGCACTTGGTCCTTACCTCGTCCTCAAAGATCACCATCTTGGGGCATGTGTACTGCACTCCGCTCTGCTTGAAAATCTTGGTCCACACATCCTCGGTGCTGGCCAGTATCTTGCTGCAGAATGATGCCAGTGATGCCTCGTCGAGGTTTTCCACGTCGCGCTCTGTAAAGGAGTTGTTGGTGGAGCCTCCTGATACGCGGTTGTTTGTCTGCTCTGTCTGCACAGCTGTGCCGCCGCCGCTGTTGGCAAGGTTCATTACTGTGCTGTCGCCTGTTTTCCAGTATATCAGCAGGCCTATGATGGCTATTATGACTGTCATGCAGCCACCCTTTTTTCCGCCCGAGAGTTTCATTCCCGAGCCCGAGCTGGACGATCCTGAAGAGTATCCGCCTCTCCTGTCCTCCACATTGTTGCTCGTTCTGCGTCCGTCTAAATTCATTTCTGTTTGTTTTTTATGGTTAGTATTACTTATTACTGTTATTTTTGCAGCACAAATATACAGAAAAATAAAGATTAATCTAAAAAATATCTAAATTTTTTTGTTGTATAAAATATATGTGATATTTTAGCATCATATTTACAATGCAGACATGATAACGGCAAAAGAACAGATATCCACTGGTATTCAGTGTTATAAGGAGTCATTCGGATTCATATTCCGCAATGGTATGGGAAAGTATTTCATAGTGCCAGTGGTGGTGAATATCCTATTGGTGGTGTTGCTCGTAAGTTCGGGATGGTTTACCGGCGATTGGGTAAGTGGCCTTTGGGATTCGTCCGACAGCGCCTGGCTCCAGTTTCTCCAGGGCATGGTGAAATGGGTGATAACGGCAGTGTTTTTCATCCTGTTCTTCTTCGTGGGGGGCACCATAGTGGTGTTGTGCATGTCGCCCATATATACGGTGATATCAGAGAAAACCGACTGCGTGCTCTCCGGCAGGCAGTTCGAGTCTTCGGCCGCGCAGACTGCCAAGGACATTTGGAGGACTGTTGTGCTCTCGATGAAGAATACTGTAAAGCAGCTCTTCTTCACGTGCCTGTGCCTGCTGCTCAATTTTATTCCCCTGGTGGGCAACCTGCTGTCGCTGGTGCTCATATTCGTTATCAACTCATATTATTTCGGCTACTCGTTCATGGACTACACCAACGAGCGCTACCGCCGCAATGTGAAAGTTAGCAACAACGTGGTATACCACTACAAATACCTGGCATTCGTGATTGGAGCTGTATACGCCCTGCCGATGTACTTCTTCATTGGCACATTCGTGGCCGCGTTCCTTGGAGGTCTGTCCACCGTGGCGGCCACCATGGCGCAGATGCAGCTCGAAAACAGGGATGCCGACATTCAACGACTAATTCAAAACAACTAATAATGGAAAAACTCAGGATAGTATTAGTGTCGTATCACAACTCGCTGCCCTTCCTCTACGGATTGGAGCATTCCGATTTCATGAAGGAAAACTGCGAGATAATACTCAAGTATCCATCCGAAGGTGCCGAGATGCTCCTCAGGAAGGAGTGCGACATAGCCCTTGTGCCTGTTGGAATCATTCCTCAGCTGAAAATCAGCTATATAGTCTCCAAATACTGCATAGGCGCCGAGGGCAAGGTGGCGTCGGTGCTTTTGGTGAGCCAGGTGCCATTGCAGGACATCACAAAGGTGTATCTCGACTATCAGTCGGCCACAAGCGTCCGCCTTGTAAGGATACTGGCCAAGCATTTCTGGAAGATAAATCCCGAGTTTGTGGACGCCAAGCCCGGATACGAGGAAATGATATCTGGCACCACGGCTGGTGTAATCATCGGCGACAGGACCTTCCAGTACACCGACTTCAACTACAGGTATGACCTTTCCGACGAGTGGAACAAGTTTACAGGATATCCTTTCGTATTTGCAGCCTGGCTGGCATCCAAGCCCATTAAGCCCGAGATAAAGAAAGCCCTCAACGAGGCCCTCGAATATGGTGTCTCTCACATAGAGGACGTCATCAGGACCTACAAGAAACAGTTTGCTCCAAACTTCAACGCTGTTGATTATTACACCAAGAATATCAGCTACTATCTCAACGAGCAGAAATCCAAGGGCATGAACGCCTTCATCAAATACGTCTGCGTGATGAACCGCGACGAGAACGACATGATGAAGCGCCAGCTCTTTGCCAGCAAGTAAGAGATTATGGTCGCTTAGCTCGAATGAAAAATGATTTCGAGCTAAGCGATTTTTTTTTTTCAAGTTGTAGAGACGG
>JAZLKG010000037.1:0-50489 GCA_045597465.1 Bacteroidales bacterium
ATTGTAAATCTATTTTTGTGTCTGATAATATTGTATATTCGTATCGTATTACTGATTCTTCTGCTTGTGCGAGTAAAAATGGATTACTTAAAGCTAAAAACCAATTTCAAGCAGCGTATGAAATTTCCCTTTTGATTAATAAGGTTTCTGAGAGAGATAAAAAGTATTTAATTACTTTTGTTAAGAAAATTATAGATATGGGAATTAGTCAATATGCATCTACTTCATTTTCAATATCATCATATATGGATTATAAATTATCATATTCTTCTTTTTTTGATGATTCTTATACCTTATTATTTAAAACTTTATATTCTTTTATTAAATTCAAAATAAAAAAAATAATTGGTTGTTTATGATACCTAAAATTATACATTATTGTTGGTTTGGCCCCAATGAGATTCCTCATAATCAAAAGAAGTTGATAGATGATTGGAAACGATTGATGCCAGATTACACATTTGTATGTTGGAATGAAAATTCTATTCCGTTGGATTCATCTCCTTTCTTACAACAAGCTTATGAAGCAAAAATGTGGGCGTTTGTAGCTGATTATGTAAGAGTTTATGCATTATTCAATATGGGAGGTGTATATTTGGATACTGATGTTGAAGTCAAGCAAAAATTTGATTCATATCTTAATTATTCAATGTTTACCTCTGTTGAATACCATCCTTCTTATTCAGATGCTCCTTTATTATCAAAGATGATTGACAAAAGTGGTAACCGTTTGACTTCTTTAAGACCAGACGTTAAAATACCTGGAATAGGTTTAATGTCAGCTACTATAGGAGCTCAAAAAGATTTTGTTTTTTTAAAGGAACTTCTAGATTGGTATAACAATATGTCTTTTGCTGATAATCGCAAAAACAACTATACGATACCGTCTACTTTAGCAATTATAGCTGAAAGATACGGCTTTAAATATATAAATCAATTACAATTATTAAAAAATAATATTATTATATTTCCAGCAGATGTTTTTGCTGATTTTAGAACTTCAAGCAAAGACTCTATTACTGTTCATCATTGCGAGGGTAGTTGGTCTTCTGATAAAGGCATTTTAAAAAAAATTGTAATGATTATCTACCGACATAAATTTCTTCGTAATATATATATGCGAATAAGAAATTTATTTACTCAATATCCTGTTGTTTACTAAATGAAGTTCCCAAATATCAATCATACATTAAAGCAAAATCTCTGTACCGGTTGTGGCATTTGTGTAGATGCTTGTTTGAATAAGTCCATTGTAATGACTGTAAAAAATGGTTGTTTTTTACCAGTTGTTTCAGAAGGTACTTGCAAAAATGACAAGGGTTGCCATCGTTGTTATGATTCTTGTCCTGGAATAGGTATTGATTTGCAAGATTGTAGTGAAAAATCTTTTAGTGATTTTGAAATAAAAGAAAATCCATATATAGGTAGGTATTTGCAATGTTATATTGGACATACTAATGATGAAATTTTGCGGGAGTCTGCTGCAAGTGGTGGTATGGTTTCTCAGTTTTTGATTTGGCTTCTTGAAAATAGGATGATTGATGGAGCTTTAGTTACTGGTTTTGATAACAATTCTCCTTTAAAAGTTCGTTCCTATATTGCTCGTAGTAAGGAAGATATTATTAATGCAAAGGGAAGTAAATATGGACCTGTTTCTATTCATGATGGATTAAAAGAATTAATGGAAGCTGATTATGGGAAATTTGTTATAGTGGGTTTACCTTGTCATATTCATGGAATTAGAAAATTTTTAGCCTCTAATAGAAAATATGGGGAGAGGATTATTGGAATCTTCTCCCTTTTTTGTTCTGGAACTCAATCGTTTAATTATACAGAATATATTTTAAAACAATGTGGAGGATCTTTAAAGGATCTCCATTATCTCTCATATCGGGAAGGTCATCCTTCAGGTATGATTGCTAAGGGCTCTTCGTTTGAATTTTTCAAAGATTATAATTCGTACAATAGGCCTTTAAAATCAACATTTTATCCAAGACGTTGTCTTCTTTGCGTTGATATGTTTGGTGAATTGTCGGATATTTCTTTTGGGGACATTCATATTAAAGACAAAAAAATTACAGGAGTAGGCATTAGTGCTTTAATAGTACGCAATAGAAAATGGCAAACTTTATTAAAAGATGCTCAGAATGATAACGCAATTTCGCTTGAAGAAATCACAGAAAACCAGATGTTGGAGAATCGCACAATGGCTTCAGTTAAGAAAAGTCGTAACGCATCTTTTATAGACCTCTTAAATTTATTCCATATAGCTACTCCTCGATATGGTTCTTCTTATAATTCTAAAGTGAATCTGAAGATTGCTTTTCGATATTGTTTTATGAGATTTAAACAATTTATAGGGAAACATAAATTACTATGGTTCTTATTACCCAAAATCAAATAGTGAAACAAGTATTGTTGTTGTTAGCATTATTATTGAGTTCCTGTTCTCAGGCACAATGGAATAATTGGCGTGATGCTGAATCTGTTAGGGAAAAATTGTCTGAGGCCCAGTCCTCAAGAAAAATTTTTTTCAGCCAGTTCCATTTATATAACCCTCGGGAAAAGAATATCCATGAGTCTGTCTATAATAATAAAACTTCTGAGGTATTATATATTTATGCCCTTGATTTCTATTATGCATCAGGAACATATTTCTCTGAAGATTATAAAAACAAATGTCGAGAAAATTTGATAGAAATTGTAAAGAAGCAATGGCAAGAAAACAAAGCTATTCCTTCTTTCTCTTGGCATTTGGAGAATCCTTATGTAACTTCTAGTTTCAGAAACTATATGGGGTGTCGTTATAGGTATGGGGATACTTCCATTGCTTATCCTGCAAACCATAGGTTTGTAATTAAAGAAATATTGACTGATCAAGGTGGCGATAATTGTGGTTTCGGACATTATCAAGGCGTTGATGATAAGAAGTCGGTATACAAGAATCCCCGTAAATGGTTTGATGCTCGTTGCAAGGAAGTTTCTGATATAATAAACGAATTGGTTGACGATGACGGAAAGTCAATACCGTTTATTTTCCGCCTTTGGCACGAATGTGAGGATAAATGGATGTGGTGGGGGCGTGAAATGGTTAGCAAAGAAGATTATAAGTCTTTCTTTATTTTTACTGAATCATTAATTAAAAAGTACTCTCCAAATGCCGAGATACTATGGGGATATTGTCCCGATAGATATTGGAAAGATGAGGATGATTTTATGTCCCGTTATCCTGGTGATGAGTATGTTGATATAATCGGTTTTGACGATTATCATATTGGGAAAACAAAAACTCTTGAAGTAGAGATAAATAAAGCGAGGATTGTATCAGCCATAGCGCAGAAACATAATAAAGTATCAGCTATTTTCGAAACGGCTAATAAAGATGAAGAATCTGAAAATGTATTCTTGAGTAATAATTTGTCTCTGATACTTAAAGATAAAGAAGTTTCCTTATCCCTTGTTCAGTTGTGGAGTTCTGGTCGTTTCTCAACTGATGCTCATGTCGCTGACCGGAAAAATTTTCTGAAGCAATCAAGTATATTAAAAATCAGATAATATATGTCGAAAATCGGTTGTGTAATAGCATATAGGAAAAATCATACCAATTATGGAACTTCGTTGGTTGGTTATGCTTTATTGAAGAAGATTCAGATGCTTGGTTTTGAGGTTGAAGTGATTAACTATGTTAAGAATCTTTCTTTTACACAAAAGGTTGCTTTTGTTTGGAATGCCATAAGGGTAGGAGAATTCAAGAATATTGTCCACCGTCTGAAATTTAATAGAATTCTCAAAAAGCATCTTTTGTTTGCAAAATCTCTTAATGAACGTATTGATGCAGTTGAGAAATATAAGGAAAAGAAACTGATTCCATTGTTTCATGATTACAAGGGGTATCAGGAATTGAATACAGGCTCCCAAAGTTATGATGTTGTAGTTGTAGGTAGTGATCAGGTATGGACTCCAATGTCTCTGCCCAATAAGTTCTTCAATCTTCTGTTTGTGGATGATTCTGTAAAGAAAGTTGCTTACGCTTCAAGTTTTGGAGTAAGTGTGATTCCGGAGTTTCAGAAAAAGGCTACTGGCGCTTATCTTGACAGGTTTCATGTGATTGGAGTAAGGGAACAGAAAGGTAAGGATATAGTAGAATCATTGAGCAATAATAAGGCAACTGTAGTTGCTGATCCTACTATGTTGTTGAATGCCCGAGAATGGGAAACTGAGATTTCCGATTCTAAGTCTATTTTGAACGAGCCTTATATCTTCTGCTTTTTTCTCGGAACAAATCCTGAAGCAAGGAAGGCCGCTAAGTCATTGAGTGAAAAAACGGGATTTAAAATAGTAACTTTGCGTCACATGGATGAATACTATGAACCTGATGAAAAATTCGGTGATTATGCCCCTTACAATGTTGATCCAAATGATTTTCTGAAATTGATTCATGACGCTGAATATGTTTGTACCGACTCGTTCCATTGCACAGCATTCAGTATTCAATTTCACAAACAATTTATGACTTTTTATCGTTTTGCCGAAGGTTCATCAACAGGAAGAAATTCCCGTATTGATTCTTTGTTTAATGTATTGGGTATTGATAGATCCCGTATATATGTTGATAATATCAATTCAATCTTTGATTCGGTTGAATGGAATTCAGTTGATAATAAATTGAGTCAATTCAGGGAGGATTCTATTAAGTTTTTAGCAAATTCTTTATCATAAAATTCTATGTCCTTCTATATTGATAAATCCCTCAGCCGAAAAGTCATTATGGCTGGCAATTATTACAAGAATCATCATCCGGGAGGTATTTCTGCCGTGGTTGATTATTGGTCGAGGTATATCGATGATTTACAGTATTATCCTACATTTAAGGAAGGAAATGTTGTTGTAAAGTTGTTTTGGTTCGTTTCCTCATATATCCGGATTTTTTTCAGGTTGCTGTTTGATAAAGAAATTAAGATCGTTCATCTTCACGCAGCAGCTGATGGGTCGTTCTGGAGAAAAATTCAGATTCTGAAACTTGCAAAATTCTTCAACCGTAAAGTCGTGTTGCATATCCACGCGTCACGCTTCAAGGATTTCTACAACGAAGCTTCAGAAAGTAAAAAGAAATGGATTGTTGAGAACTTGCAGAAGGCTGATATTCTTATTTGTCTTTGCAGAATCGTGGAGAAAATGGTTTGAAGGCGTTGGAGTAGAAACTTCCAAAATAGTTGTTCTTCATAATATCACCTCGTTCCCGGAGTTCAAAAAAGACGATTCCAAAAATGATGCGTCCCGTCCTGTCAGATTTTTGTTTATGGGTGAGATTGGTCAACGGAAGGGAATTTTTGATTTGCTAAAAGTGATATCATCTTGCAAGGAGTATTTAAAATGCAAATTATTATTGAAGATTGGCGGCAATAAGAATGAGGATCAACTTATAAAGGTCATTGAGGAAAATAGATTGCAGGAGCTCGTAGATTTTGAAGGTTGGGTAAGTGGTGATAAAAAAATTGACTTGCTTAACTGGTGTGATGTTTATATTTTGCCTTCTTATAATGAGGGATTGCCAATTTCCATATTGGAGGCTATGAGTTATGGTCATCCGATAATTTCTACAAATGTGGGCGGTATTCCTGAAGTATTGGCTTCTGATGTTAATGGCGTTCTGATAAATCCAGGCAATGAAAATCAGATACATGATGCTCTTTTCAAGTATATTAATAATCCAGAGTTTGTTAATAGGGAAGGAGAGGAAAGTAAAAAACGGGCTTCCTCATATTTGCCTGATTTTGTGCTCTCTCATTTGCGGGAAATATATTCTAATTTACAATAAACATGTCTATCAACAAAATTCTCGCCGTCGCCTCTATCGGAGGGCATTGGATCCAATTATTGCGCATCGCAAAAGGTTTGGAGGCTGATTTTGATGTGGTATATTGTTACACTCACGATAAATGTGCAACTATGGTTTCTGGACATACTTTCCACAAAATAGATGACTTTTCGAGATGGAATGCATGGAAATTGCCATTTGCCTTGTGGAAGCTGATAAGGATTATACGTCAGGAAAAGCCATCCGCTGTCTTCACTACAGGAGCAGCTCCCGGATTGACAGCCCTTTTAGCCGCCAAACTCTGTAGAGTAAAAACAATCTGGATAGATTCTGTTGCAAATGTGGAGACTTTGAGCGCAAGTGGAAAAATGGCAAGACGTTTTGCCGACAGGGTATATACTCAGTGGGAGAATCTATCAGATAGCGATAGTATAATGTACGCCGGTAATATTTTCGGTTAATTTACTAATATTATGATATTTGCAACAATTGGAACTCAGGCTCCGTTCGACCGTTTCGTGAAAATTATTGACGAGCTCGCGGTCGATATAGAGGAGGAGATAGTGGTTCAGGCTTTTCGTGACAAGTATGAACCAAAAAACGTAAAAGTAGTAGATTTTCTACCTCCCGATGAGTTCAATAAATTGTTTTCCACAGCAAGGTTGATTATCGCCCATGCTGGTATGGGAACTATTATCAGTGCCATGCAGCAATCCAAGCCGATAATCGTTTTTCCGCGAATTGCGGCATTGGGAGAGCATCGCAACGAGCATCAGATGGCTACTGCCAAACAGATGGAGCGTATGAATTACGTCTATGTGGCCTACGACGATGTCCAGTTGAGGAATCTTTTGTTTCAGACAGAGCTGATGCCTTTGCATCAGTTAGGCGATTATGCTTCCCAATCCCTTATTGATAGCTTGAGGGATTATATAGAGGAATAACGATTTTTTTTGGATCCCCTCAGCCCGCATCATTCCCTGTGAATCTTGCGGGCTGAAGTGTTTTTATACCATCCAGCCCCAACGGGGTGTCATTCTCTCAGCACAGGTTTTTAAACCTGTGCGAAATATACCAATTTTATTTTTGCGATTCCCAAATATTCTCCCTACCTTTGCCGCGCTAAACAAATAACTCAAAACACATGTCAAAACACCTTGTAATTATGGCTGGCGGCATTGGAAGCCGTTTCTGGCCTATGAGCACTCCTCAGAAGCCTAAGCAGTTCATCGACATTACCGGCTGCGGCCGCACAATGATTCAGCAGACCTTCGACCGTTTCGATGGCATCATAGATATCGATCACGTATGGGTAGTCACCAGCGCCAACTTCAAGGACCTGGTGGCCGCGCAGCTATCCGGAATCAATCCCCAGCATATCCTCCTGGAGCCTTGCATGAGGAACACCGCGCCTTGCGTGGCATACGTCAGCTGGAAGATTCAGAAAGAAGATCCTGAGGCCCTCATCGTGGTTGCCCCAAGCGATCATCTGGTTTTGAAAGTTCCCGAGTTCAAAAGCTATATCAGCAAGGGATTCGATTTTATTGCAGCTGACCCTAAGATTCTTACACTCGGCATAGAGCCATCGCGCCCCGAAACCGGCTACGGATACATTGAGCAGGGAGATAAAGTGGAGGACGGTATCTACAAGCTTTCGGCCTTCCGCGAGAAACCTGACCTCAAAACCGCCATCTCATATATCCAGAAAGGCACATTCACTTGGAACAGCGGAATGTTTATGTGGAGCGCCCATACAATAGTGGGCGAGCTCAGAAAACACGCGCCCCAGATTTCTGATATCATGGACCAGATACTGCCTGCCATGTTCACCGACCAGGAGCAGGCCAGGGTAAACGAGCTTTTCCCAACCTGCGAGAAAATCTCCATCGACTACGCTGTTATGGAAAAGACAAGCATAGCCTACGTTCAGCCCGCCGAGTTTGGCTGGAGCGACCTCGGCACATGGGGTTCGCTGCATACCCTCACTCAGCACGATGCCTGCCACAACGCCATCATCGGCAACCAGGTTACAGTAATAGAGAGCGAGGGCAATATGATAAAGGTTCCAGACGGCAAGAAGGTTGTAATCCAGGGACTTAAAGACTGCATAGTTTCCGAGCACAACAACGTGCTACTCATCTGCCAGCTCAGCCAGGAGCAGCGCATCAAGGAGTGGCACGACTGATTTCCATATAGCCCATTCAATCGTCGTGGCGGCGGCCAAACAGGCTCATGAAACTGCGCCAAAGCTCCTTCACAGTGTCGAATTCTTTCTTGAACGAGAACGCAATTCCCTGTTTGTAAGGCGATTCCTGAAGCTCGTCCTCATTTGCCTTGTTGTAGACGTTCAGTTTCATGGAGCCTGATTTGTTCAGCTTCACTTCCACCTCCACTTCGCCCACCACATTGTTGGTCTTGCGGTTGGTCTGGTTTTTGCCCTCGCCCGATACTCCCACGTTGGTCGATACCTGCACCCTGTCGTCGAAGAGCTGGGTAGACAGGGCCACGTCAAGTTCCTCCGACGATGCGCCGTCGCCCATCTGGTAGTTTACGCCCACGTCGAACCTGTCGCTGATATCGCTGAGCATCGAGTTTATCTTGTTGCTCACAATTTCGCCGGCGTTGAAATCCGAGAACATTGAGTTTTCGGAGCTCCTGAGGCCTGGCAGCGGCTGAAACTGGTTGAGCAGCAGCAGCGATATCATCTGCTTGTTTATGTTGCCTTCGTCAAGATTATCCAGCTGACCCTGAGCCACTCCGCCGTTGTCCTCTATGTTTACTCCAAACGAAATCTCGGGAGTCATGATGTTTCCCTTCATCTTCAGGAGGCACTGCACAGGCACCTTCTTGTCGCGGTAGGTCTCGTCCACCATCAGGTTGTAGAGGTTCACTTTCCTGAGCCTGTACATGGCCTGGAGGTCCACCTCCGCATCCAGGGGGTCGCCGTTCCAGCGCAGTGTTCCGCCCTTCACCACCTCGAATTTCTTGCTGATGGGGCCGTTTACAAACGAGTACTCTCCACCCTCCATCGACAATGTTCCATACATGCTGAAATCTCCCGATCCTGTAATATCCAGTTTCAGGTTGCCCTGGGCTGATGCTTTGAGTCCGTTGTCCGAGCTCTCGTCCAGCAGGGCCTGAACCTCTGCATCAGGGGTAACCTCCAGGTTGAAGTTCATCCTTATGTCGGAGAGGTCGGCCTTCTGGCGGCGGAATTCCGAATCCAGGGTGTCGGCCGGATTCTTGAATGTCACAAAACTGAAATCGTTGCTCACCTCGCTGGCGCCATATAGGGGCAGGAACACCTGGGTGTTTTTGTCGGTGCGTACCTTGGCGTCTATGTTGATCATGCGCGTAGGGTCGCCGGTGATGTTTACATTGCCCGAGGCGTAGGCCTTGCCCCAGAATGCCGACGAGTCGGTGCGCTGTGTGCTGAGCAGCGTGAAGTTCTTGAGCTGTAGGGCCACCGTCATCTTGAAATTGTTGAAATTGTTGTGGTCTATCTTGCCCTCCAGATACGCCAGACCTGTCTGTCCCGACAGCAGTTTTACCTTGTCGAGACGGATTATGTTGTTGTTGACCTCTATGTTGAGCGCGTCCTGTATGGTGTATTTGGTTCCCAGATAGTCTATCTTGAAGTATCCGCCCTTCAGCTTCAGCCTCGATTCCACATGCAGATCGTCCAGAGGCCCCCATACATGAGTGAGTCCGTCCAGAAACTGTGTGTTGGGCACTGTGAGGTAATTCTGGAACAGCGGCCTCAGCACGCGGCTCGACATGTTGCCTATGTCGAACGAGAAATCCACCTCGTTGCTCTTGATATTGTAGCCGCCGTATCCGTGAAGGTTTTTCTTCTGCATCTTGTTCATGGTGAAGAAGTCGATGCTCACCACCGAATCTCCGGGGTGGAAACTGAAATCCGCCTCAAACCTGCCCAGATTCACATCGTTGACCCTCAGGGTGTCTATGCTGTTGTTCATCTCCACCAGAGGCAGGTCGCCGTACACATTCGATATCGAGGTGTATCCCGTGGCATTGCCGGATATGCTGTTGTTGCCCAGGAAATGGTTCAGCAGAGTCAGGTCAAAGTTGCTCGTTTTCAGCACGAACCTGTCGTCGGGATTTTCGCTTAAGGTGCCGTCGGCGGCAAAATACTGGCCGTTGTGCTCCAGCAGGAAGTTGCGCACCGTTATCGAGGAGCTGTCTATGGTCTGATACGACTCGGGCATCACCCATTTCTTGTTCCATGTGTAGAAATGCGATTCGTTCAGCTTGCCCTTTATCACCGGGAAATGGTTGGGCAGCTCGTGCGGAGTCACCACCATCAGGCCCGACAGGTTGCCCTCGTTTTTCACGTCATCCCTGCTGTTGTTCCATCTCAGGGCATAGTTTATGGAGTCATGGCGGGCCGATACCTCAATATGCGGATGCTTCAGCTTAATGTCGTCAGATAGTATTATGCTGTCGCTCTTGATATCCAGCTTCATCTGGTCGTCCACCATGCGGGCCGATACTCTCAGGCTGTCCACTCCATAGTCGTTGTAGGATATCTTGTCGGTCTTGAAAGTCACCCAAGAGTTTTTCCTGAGCGTGTGGAATCCGCCCTCTATCATTGTGTTGCTGCTTACCAGCAGCTCGGGGGCAAACATTGCCGTAAGCCTGTCCATGTTCTTGAACGACACCTTGAAGTCGAATTTGTTGCCCAGATACCTCATGAACTCGGAATCGTCGTAGTCGAGCTGGGTAGGACGCCTTGGTGCGGGTTTTATGTTGAAGATGTTCTGGCCATTGTAGTCGAGGCTGGGCAGTATCATGTAGGCGAAATTGCTCAGAATCTCCAGTATCTGGGTACCGTGGGTGCGTCCGCTCAGGGTGGCGTCCACGTAATCGGAGCTAAGGGTGTAGGTCCGCTCGGGCAGTCCGCAAATATAGTGGTCCACCACCGACTTGAAATTCAGCCTGTTGAGGTACAGAGTCTGGCTGTTTCGGGTAAACTTCATTATATTTGTAAGCTGCACCGTGCCGCTTATGTTGTCGATATTGCTGGCGCTCAGGTTGGCGGTAATGCCCAGCTGCAGCTGGTCCACTGTGTCGCTTAGCAGGTTGGTGGCCCTGAGGTCGGCGTGGTTGATATCCAGGGCGAATTTGTATTGGCTCTCTTGCCCAATGTTTATGATTCCGTCGAAATCCAGGTCCAGGCACGGGTCCTTTACCGTAAGGAATCCGTCAAACGACTCCTCGGTGAAATCGCCGTCCACCCTTATGTGCTGGTAATAGTATCCCATCAGCCCTATGGAGTCCACACGTCCCTCCACATGGCCGCTTATCCTGCCGTTTGGCAAAAACCTCACGCATATCGAATCGTGGGTCGACAGCAGTCCAAGGTTCTGCTGGTTGTCGGCTATAGCGCCCAGGTTCAGCTGGTTGGCGTTCAGGTAGCCCATCAGCTCGCCGCCTTCGCCATTGGCCGAGTATTCCATCCTGGTGTCGGCGCTGCCCAATTTCGAAATCAGCTTGCCCTCCATCTTGCATTTCTGCGGCGTTCCGCTGGCCTGGGCAGTAAGAGTGAGGGTGCCTATCTCGTTTACAATGTTTGGTATGTCCACCAGCGGCGTGGTGTCGCATTGCTGATGCAGCGTCATCAGGTCGGCCTGACACGTCTTCAACTGCCTCAGGTTTATGCTGAACCACATCTTGTCGGTGCTGGGCAGGCCTTTTATATATGCGTCGGCCAGCAGGCGGGTGTCGCTGCCGTATTTTATGTCCAGCGGCCTGATGCACAGGTTGTCCACGGGTCCGCTCACATTCGCGCACACCTGCGGGGCAATCCCGTATCCATAAAGGTCCGGCACCAGGTGGCCCAGGTCGTCAAGCCCCAGCACCGAGCCCTCGCTTATGCTGGCCTCTATCCTTACACTGTCCACGAAATGCGACAGGTCGTCCATTCCGCTGTATATCAGGTTTATGCTGTCGGCCTGCAGGTTGGTTTTGCTGCATATCAGGGCCATGTCCCTCACATACAGACCGTTTTCCGAGAAATCCACTCCGGCCTGAAGTTTCTTCACCCACATTCCGCAGTGTTCCAGGGCGCTCAGCGAGTCTATCTGGGCCGATACTCTTGTTTTCAGTGTGCTGATATCCACGTCTCTCGCATATATGCTTACATTGCTGAGCCTCAGGTTGCCGAAATCCAGGGCCACGCTGCTGTCGGTGCCGGGATTGGCGGAATACACATATTTAATGTTGCGGAGCCTGATGCTTTCTACCCTAATGTGGTAGTCCGAACGGGAAGAGTCGGTATCAGCCACACTGTCGCGGTCCATGCCCAGCAGCTTTTCGTAGTTGAAAACGCCCATGCTGTCGGCCGTCATCCTCGCCTCCAGGGTGTCTATGTCAAGGACGCCAAGCTTGAAATCGTTGTTCATCAGGCTCAGCGACCTTATGGAAGCCTCCATCTGTCCCAGGCGCAGCAGCGTGTCGCCCTCCATGTCCTCCACATACACGCCCTCCAGGCCCAGTCTCACCGAAAACGGGTTTATCCAGAAGCCCCTGATGCTTACCTTGCTGCCTATACTCCTGCTTATCGACTCCGATACCCGTCCGCACACCATCTCCTGTACTGGTTTTACGGCAAGTATCAGTGTGACAAGCCCTATGATGCATAGCGGCAATGCGCACGCTCCCAGCATCAGCAGCTTCACGATTTTCCATATTTTGCTCCTTGGGGCCAACTTTTTTTAATTTTTTTCCAATTTGAATACAAAGTAATGAAATTTTTGCGTTAAGAAAGCATAAAATAAGAAAAAAATTTTTTTCTATCGAAAAACTTGACTAATATTGTACAATCTTTTATAACATTATAATACTTTTAAGAAAATGAAGAAAATTCTATCCATTCTCGCAATCATGATTGCGTTCAGCTGCACCTGCCTCGCACAGAACGAGGAGGAGGAGCTCCAGTTTGGCTACACCAGAAGCCTGGCCGACAGCAAGATCCTTTCAATCGTCTATATCGGCTCCGAGGTCGTAAAGCATGAAATCGTTATCCCCAACGACACTCCAAAGACCATGAAGATCGTGGGTTTCGTGCTTCCTGCAGGCATCGGCGCCATGTCTATGCAGAATTCCATCGAGGAGTTCAGCAAGGGTAAGGTTCAGATCACCATTGATCCTTCCATCGCCCAGAAGATCAACGACGAGGTTATCATCGTGAATGTGGTTTATATCGACCGCAAGGGCAAGGAGGAGATGGTTCAGCAGCCATTCAAGATAAAGGCAGAGTAGCAATGCCGCATCAGGACTGCACCATATATTACATTACAATCTGAAAATCGAATGCCATTATGGAAAATCTTGAGCTTTGGTGGAATGCGTTGTCTTCCATCCAGCAGTTATACTGGGCTGTGGCCATTGTGTCGTCACTGGCGTTTTTGTCGGTGTTCGCTGCAAGCATGCTTGGCGGCGATTCAGGTGGTGATGCCGATGCCGACTCCGACATGGACGGCGACATGGATTCCGACGGCCACGGTGTGGGCTTTTCCCAGCTGCTTAGTTTCAAGACCATAATGGCATTCTTTATGGGCGCATCATGGACTGGATTGTCGGCATTATATGGCGGCAGTTCAATGTTTGTGGTGGTGCTGCTTAGTATTCTGGCTGGCGCTCTCGTGATGGGGGCTACAGCCTTTTTGATAAAGTCGCTCATGAAGCTTCAGCACAATTCCATCCTTACCATGGACAAGGCCCTGGGACAGGATGGCGAGGTATATTATTCCATACAGCCCAACATGAAACGCGGCGGTCAGGTGGAAATCCTCGTAAACGGCGCCTACAAGATTTTCGATGCTGTAACCAACGACCCCGAGCCCATCAAGCGCGGCGACAAGGTTGTGGTGCTCGATACCTTGGATGGCAACCTCCTGCTTGTAGGCAGGTTGGATTATGAATTATCTGACAAACAACAATTAAGTATCAACAATTAAAATTATCAAAAAAGCATGGACAATATTATCGTACTTCTGGTAGTGTTGGTGGTAGTGGCAGTTTTGGTAGTATCTTGGTTCATAAAGAGATACAAGCGCTGCCCATCCGACAAGATCCTTGTAGTGTTCGGAAAAGTTGGCAAGAATGCCTCAGGCGACCGCACAGCCAAATGTATCCACGGTGGAGCCGCTTTTGTATGGCCCATCATTCAGGATTTCGAGTTCCTCGACCTTACACCTATTCCTATCAATGTGGACCTCCGCAACGCGCTCTCCAAGCAGAACATACGTGTAAACGTTCCCTGCCGGTTCATGGTGGGTATCTGCCCTGACGACGGAATTGTCCAGAATGCAGCAGAGCGTCTTCTTGGCCTCAACCTCAAGACAATACACGACCTTGCATCTGATGTAATCATTGGTCAGCTCCGTCAGGTAATAGCCACTATGGAGATCGAGGAGATCAACAGCGACCGTGAGAAATTTGCTGTAAACGTATCAGAAGCCGTTGGACACGAGCTCCGCAAGATTGGTCTCCAGCTCATCAACGTAAACGTTACCGATATCACCGATGAGAATGGCTATATCGACGCTCTCGGAAAAGAGGCAACTGCCAAGGCCAAGAACGACGCCGTTCGCAAGCAGGCCGAATACGACAAGGAGGGTGCCATCGGCAAGGCCAACGCCGAGAAGGAGCAGCGAGTTCAGGTGGCTCTTGCCAAGTCCGAGGCTCAGATCGGAGAGGCCGACGCCCAGATGAAGCAGCGCATCCAGGTGGCCGCCGCAGACTCCGAGGCCAAGATTGGAGAGGCCGACGCCCAGATGAAACAGCGTATCTCTGTTGCAAAGGCCAACTCTGAGGCTGTAGAGGGTGAGAATACCGCAAAGATCACAGTAGCCAACTCCAACGCTGACCGCCGTAAGGCTGAGGCTGAGGCCGAGCGTCTGGCTATGTCGGCTGAGAAAATCAACGAGGCCGAGACTCTCCGTGCATCATACGAGGCCCAGAAGAGCGCCGAGCTTGCACGTGCCGACAAGAAGCGTGCAACCCAGGAGGCTGATGTTGTAGTACCTGCCGAAATCGACAAGAAACGTATTGAGATAGAGGCTGAGGCTGAGGCCGAGCGCATCCGCCGAATAGCAAAAGGTAACGCCGACTCGATATTCTACGAGATGGAAGCCAAGGCAAAGGGTATGATGGAGATTCTCCAGAAGCAGGCCGAAGGTTTCAACTCGCTGGTTCGCAGCGCCGGCAACAATCCTAACGATGCCGTAAAACTCATGATTGCCGACAAGATCACAGAGATTGTGAAGATGCAGACAGATGCAGTTCAGAATATCAAGATCGACAAGGTGACTGTATGGGACAGCATGAGCGGTGGAAAATCAAGCACAGCAGGCTTCCTTTCAGGCATGCTGGGCAGCCTGCCTCCATTGAACGACATTTTCAAGAGCGCCGGCCTCGAGCTTCCCGACTATCTGAAGGGAAAGTCAGCTGATGCTCCACAAGACGCTGAGGCGGTAGCTGTTGAGCAGTCTGAAACTGCTTCCACCGAAGCCTCCAGCGAGGTAGTGGAAGGCTAATTGTCGTTTTCTGTTCAAAAAAATAAAAAAAAATCCTTCATTTGCCTATAATTTGCATGATTTTGGCAATGAAGGATTTTGTATTTTGCATAATTATTTATTATATTTGTGCAAAATTTGGCCAGACTATAAGATGGCGTTAATTTATCACCCCAAAATTGTAATATTATGAAAGAAACAAAAGGCACTACAACCATTCAAGCCAAGATTCTTAAGTTGCTGATACCATCAGTTACTTTCTTGTTGTTAATGATGACTTTTGTGAATTACAACAACAGCCGCACAAGTCAGAAGGAGGCTATGGAAAACCAGCAGAGGGAGCTCTCGATGCGTGTAGCTGCCGAGGTTTCCGCCAAGCTTGTAAATTTCACTTCGGAGCTTACATGGCTTGCCCAGCACGAGTGTTTCTCCACCATGGATGAGGTTCAGTATGCTGAGACCCTCAACGATTTGGCGCGTCAGAAGAAAAATGAGTATTGCCTTCTGTTTGTAGCTTATCCTGATGGTCACTACTATGTGGCCAACAAGGGTTTCTCCCAGAGCAATATCGGTGACCGTGAATATTTCAAGGAGGTTTTCAGGAATCACAAGGATATGGCTATGACAAGTCCTGATATCTCAAGATCTACCGGTGAGAAAAAGTACACTCTCGCTGTTCCTATCAAGAAGAATGGCCAGGTTGTCGGTCTTTTGGCTGCAAATGTAAGCCTCAATACTCTCAGCGATATCATCAAGAGTCTCAATTCTGATGCAGACCGTATCCATTTCATGGTCGATGAGCATGGTACTACAATTGCCGATGCTGATGACGAGAGCCGTGTCATGACATACAACATTATCACCAATGGTCCAAGCGATTTCGAGAATATCCAGACTATTGGAAATGCCGTAGAGAACAAGGAAAACATATCAACATACGTAACTCTCAAGGATGGCTCAGGTACACAACTCTTTATGAGCAACTATCCAATAGCCAACACACCAGGATGGTATCTCATATCTGCCGAGAACGACAACAAGCTCAAGAAGATGCAGACTTCCATGCTTACAGGTATGTTTTCATTTATCCTTGTGATTATCGCCATTATTATAATCCTTACAGCTATATGCCTCAAGAGGGTGCTTACCAATCCGCTTCAACAGCTTCAGACTGCTATCAAGGGCATCTCCGAGGGACATTTGAAGCAGAAGTTCGATTATGATTCCAATGATGAGATTGGTCTCATGACTCAGAATTTGAGTGAGATGAGCACAAAACTTTCCGAGATTGTTGACCGTATAAAGGAGGGAGCATCAGCACTGGCAGCATCCAGCAAGATGGTGAACGAGAGCAGCCAGCAGCTCAGCGAGGGTACAGCCACCCAGGCTTCAGGCATCGAGGAGCTTTCTGCCACAATGGAGCAGATGAGCAGCAATATCGAGCAGAATACCCAGAACGCCGATATGACAAACAAGGTTTCCGACGAGGCATACACCAAGTTCCAGGAGGTTGTTTCCAATATCTCAATTGTACTTGACACCAATAAGGTGATAGCCGAGAAGAGCTCTATTATCAATGATATAGCATATCAGACAAATATTCTGGCACTGAATGCCGCTGTAGAGGCCGCCCGTGCAGGTGATTACGGAAAGGGTTTTGCCGTTGTTGCAAGCGAGGTCCGCAAGTTGGCTGAAAATGCCAAGAAGTCTGCCGACGAAATTACTGAAATGTCACAGAACGGTCTCAAGAATACAATTTCTGCCAGCGAGGTGATGCACGAGACTCTGCCTAAGGTGGAGAACACCAGTGTATTGGTTCGCGAGATTGCCGCTGCAAGCGTTGAGCAGAATGCTGGTGCCAACCAGATCAACGATGTAATTCAGAAACTTAACAGTGTGGTGGGGATCAATGCCGACTCTGCCGAGATGCTTGCCGAAGGTGCCGAGGATCTCGCAAATCAGGCCGAGAACCTTAAGGAAGTCATCGGTTTCTTCAAGGACTAAATTTTGGGTTTTTTATTTTTGTTTATTATAGTTTGTGGAAAAAGCCGGCGGTTTTTCAACCGTCGGCTTTTTAGTTTTATTGGTTGTTCGTAAATGATTTTTATTTTTTCCTCTCTATTTCCTGGAGGTTTTCCATCTTCTTGTTCTCGAGGAACTCGTTGATGCCGCAGAGGTGCTCCTTCACCTTCTGATGACCAAACTCGTAAACCTTTGTTACAAGTCCGTCGAGGAAGTCACGGTCGTGCGATACGCAGATCAGTGTGCCGTCAAACTCGAGGAGTGCCTGCTTGAGAACGTCCTTGGTCTTCAGGTCGAGGTGGTTGGTAGGCTCGTCGAGAATCAGGAAGTTGACAGGCTCGAGAAGAAGCTTCAGGAGCGCAAGTCTCTGACGCTCGCCGCCGGAGAGTACCTTCACCTTCTTGTCGATAGCCTCGCCGCTAAACATGAACGCGCCGAGCATATCCTTGATTTTGGTGCGGATGTCGCCCTTGGCGATGTCGTCGATGGTCTGGAAAACGGTGACATTCTCGTCGAGAAGCGATGCTGAATTCTGCGCAAAATATCCAATCTGAACATTGTGGCCAAGCTGAAGCGAACCCTCGTATTCAACCTCGCCCATGATGCATTTCACCATTGTTGACTTACCCTCGCCGTTTCGTCCAACGAAGGCAACTTTCTCGCCGCGCTGAATTGTGAATGCCGCGTGGTCGAAGATTACACGGTCGTAAGTTTTCTTTACGTCGTTGCCGATTACGGGATACTGACCGCTGCGTGGCGACGGTGGGAAACGGAGTTTCAGCCTTGATGTGTCCTCCTCGTCAACCTCTATTATCTGAAGCTTCTCAAGCATCTTTACGCGGCTCTGAACCTGAAGAGTCTTGGAGTATGTTCCCTTGAATCTCTCGATGAAATCCTTGGTTTCCTGAATCATTTTCTGCTGCTCCTCATACTGCTTCTGCTGCTGCTCGCGGCGCTCCTTGCGGAGTTCCAGGTAATGAGAATATGTGGCCTTGTAGTCATAGATTCGGCCCATTGTAATCTCGATGGTGCGGTTGGTGATGGAATCCACAAAACGCTTGTCGTGCGAGATTAGGACAACGGCCTTTGCTGAATTCATGATGAAATCCTCGAGCCACTGGATAGATTCGATGTCGAGGTGGTTGGTAGGCTCGTCAAGCAGGAGAACGTCTGGGTTCTTCAAGAGCAGTTTTGCAAGCTCGATACGCATACGCCATCCGCCCGAGAACTCAGAGGTCTGACGCTGGAAATCCGAACGCTCGAAACCGAGACCGAGAAGTGTCTTCTCAACGTCCTCCTCGAAATGGGTCATATCGATGGCGTAGAATTTCTCGCTCAAGGAGCTTACCTTCTCTATGAGAGCCATGTAATCGTCGCTCTCGTAGTCGGTGCGGGTCTCCAGTTCCTTGTTGATGCGCTCGATCTCAGCCTCAGTATCCTTGAGGTGCGAGAATGCCTGACAAGTCTCCTCAAAAACGGTTCTGCCGTCCTCAGTCATCAGGTGCTGAGGCAGATAGGCTATCACGCTGTCCTTGGGGGCAGTAACCTGTCCGCGGTTTGGCTGACGCTCGCCAGCAAGAATCTTCAACAGCGTGGATTTGCCCGCGCCATTTTTTCCCATAAGGGCTATTCTGTCCTTCTCATTAATCTGAAAAGAGATGTTCTGAAATAAAACTGTGCCGCCAAATTCAACGGCCAGATTGTCAACTGAAATCATTTATTGTTTTTGTTATTTACTAATTAATTCTTTGTCTTGAAATTAAGCATATAGTCAAGCCTTCTTTGCAAGAAATCTTCCAGTTTATTGAGCCTTTTTGGGGGCAGATTGTAACGTGAATGTCTCTTGAACTTAAATCCAATTAGTTTGCGTAACTTGTCTTTTTGGGATTTGTTCATGAATTGTCCCATTATCGCCTCAAACGACATATATGGAGAACGCATAGGATAAGCGTAAGCATCAATATCCTCGAAATCACTGTCCATTCCGTAGCAAAGCAATGATAAACCGTTATCGAAAACCGGCGCAAGGTCCAATATCTCGTTGGTGTGACTATCAACCAACAGTCCGAAATTGCCGAAATGGCGGTCTGTATTGATTATCAATGCATCGAAAATCAACATATCACAGAACTTTTCGTAAATTTCTGGTCCTAAGTTTTGGACATATTCTATTATTGATTCGATAGATGCATTTTCTACAAAGCGGTAAATAGGAACGTATGACACGTCCTTGCTAGTGAATAATTTGCACGTTGAACACAATGTTCCTTTCCATTTCTTCAAATCGTAGTCGATATGGACAAGGCCCATCTTCTCTGCTATCTGAGCTGCATAATACTCTGAGTATGGCTCCAATCCTGTGTTGGCGAAACCAAAAGTGCCACCTTTATAAAGGTAAATATCTTTTTCCCTACGCCAACATTTTTTCAACATTCCATTGGTAGTGAATTCAGGTGATGAAGTGAATCCTTTCTTTGAATTGCTTCCATAGCCTGTATATGCAATCAAAGCCAATACTCTTGTGAAATTATTGTCGTAGAGATTGTATTCTGCAAAAGTTCCTTTGAAGCCTTCTTCAACTATCCAATATGAATCATTCAAGGTTAAACCCTTGCAGATATTTATAATTCCAATAGTGTCGTGTTCCGACAATCCTGATTTTGAAAGAATCTGTTGAACGAATTCCCTGTTTTTGGGAATTACTCGCATTTTCAAGAACTTTATCAAGGAATCAGGATTTGGTTGCATACCTATTGGGAGCAAATATTTTTTGCTCTCGTCGAATTCTATAATAGAGTATTTTAATTGTTCAAATTTTGTTATCTCTATTCCGAATTTCAACAATACCTCGTCGAAAAGTCTCAGTTCGTAATTCATAGCTTTTGCCTTTGATTATTTCTGCAAAGATATGAAAAAATGATTATCTTTGCAAAAAATTAGAAGACAATGGAATCTGTAATCAAGTTTTTCAAGATATTCTCCAATCACTCGTCGCTGTGGGTGATAGCTACGGCCGTGGTGGCGTTTTTCGTGCCGGATAGTTTCGGCTGGGTGAGGGGAAATGTTTCGTCGGTAATCCTCGGAATCATAATGCTGACTATGGGCGTTACTCTCACTGTTCAGGATTTCAAGAATCTGGCAGCCAGACCTTTGGATATCGGAATCGGTGCATTAGCTCAGTTTATAATTATGCCGGTGTTGGCGTTCACGCTCTCAAAAGTTTTCGGCCTGAATCCTTATCTCGCTGTCGGAATCATCCTCGTGGGATGTTGTCCGGGCGGTGTCAGCAGCAATCTGATGTCGTTTCTCTGCATGGGCGACGTAGCCTATTCTGTGGGAATGACAACGGTTTCAACCTTGCTGGCGCCAATCATGACACCTTTCCTGGTTTATATGTTGGCTGATACTTCCATTGATGTGGATGCCTGGGGAATGTTGAGGAATATTTTCTTCGTTACCATTCTGCCGCTGGGATTGGGTTTCCTCTTGAAAATGTCGATAACCGAAGGCAGCAAAACCGAGAAATCTATTCTGGAATCCACTCCGGGCTTGGCCGTCATCAGCTTGATGATGATTGTGGGCGGCGTGGTAAGTCAGGTTCAGCCGCAACTGATAAAAGGCGAGGTATCAGTACTTTTCATCGTTCTTGGAGTTGTGGTTCTGCACAATGGACTCGGTTATCTGCTTGGCTACAATGTTGGAAGGCTTCTGAAGTTTCCGCTTCCCAAGAAGAAAACCCTTGCCCTCGAAATCGGCATGCAAAACGCCGGAATGGCCACGGTTTTGGCGAGCACTTTCTTTGTAAAGGAAGGTATTCCTGAAACTGCTATTTGTGTTCTACCTTGCGCGATATCGTGCGCATATCATTCAATATCAGGAACTATCCTTGCCGGATGGTTCAAAAAACAGGATTCGAAATGTACAACAAATTCATAATAACAAATTCCGGTGAGCTGATATTCGGCAATGTGTATCTTCACCGTGAGCTTCTGCCCAAGGGCGAGGATTCGTGTCTTGGTGGCGGGCTGTGGAAAATCGACAATCAGAATGGCCGCATTATTCTCTATGGCAAGAGTTTCGATTTCGGCTATCCTGAACTCGATGCCATAAGGAAGGTGGACAGGTCGGATTTTCCCGGCAACATGAACCTGCCAATGTTTTACCTCCGGAAATGGGTTGAGGAGGATGTTCTGGAGCCCGTGGAAGTTAATGACAAGTAACTGAATTTATTCACATTATATAATTTAATTCAACTTTCGCAAGTTAATAATTTATATTCTCTAAGAGGGTAAGAGAGTTAAGAGTTTGCGTGTTAGTTTTTAGAGGTTTTGTTCGCAAGCGAACTGAGGTTAAGAGCGCAACAATTGAGGCTCTTATCCTCAGAACCGTTAGGTTCTACTTCTCTTAAACAAAAAATAACTCTTAATTCTCTTAAACTCTTAGAGAACAACAACTCAACACAAGTACCTATAATTAACTTGCGAAACTTAAATAATTTAACTTATGAAAAAATCGATTATCGCAGTATCAGCCCTCGCACTCATGATTGCGGGTTGTGCTGGAAATTCCCCCAAAAGCGCCGACAGCGGTGCGCAGGTGTCAAAGGCTGAAGCTTCAGCCCAAACTAAAACCGTGGATTGGAAGAAGCCTTTATGTATCATCAACGGGAAGGGCGACACTGTTAAGAAATGGGATTACAAGCTCGAGGATGGCAAGGTGATAAGCTGCTATTGTTGGGAAAGCGAAAATTCTGTAGGTTTTAATCCTGTACGCTCGCTTTTTATCGGTAACGGTTTTACTGCTTTCTTCAATGATAAGGGCGATATCGTAAAGGTAAAAGGCTATTCCGACGGTACCGAAGAGGATAGGAATTGTGTCTACAATGCTGATGGCAAGCTGATTAAGTATGATGATTTTGAGTATGTTTACGACGAAGAAGGAAGACTGAAACTAGAGAAAATGGAGGATTACGTTTGCCGCGGATATGAATATATCAGCGAAGATTCCGTGAAGGTGATGTTGCCTGTTGGTATTGAGATGCTTGACGGTTTGGGCAGGTACACGTTTGCTGAATACGACGATAGCTACACCGCATATTTCACATACGAGGGCAACTGTCAGACAGTGGATTATCATCCATATTGCGAGCCTGAAGATACCAACTGCAATCCTGAGGTTTTCAAGGTTTATTATCTGGAACATTAATAACAACGCCGCCCGTAGAGGATGCATTACATAACAAATGCGCTGCCGAAATGATTTTCAGCAGCGCATTTTTTATATTATTGTGTAGAAGACGCACGGCCGTGCGTCTCTACGGGCAAACCACGTGAATTTTGCGTATTAGAACATGCAGTTCTTTGGAGTACGTGGGAATGGGATTACGTCGCGGATGTTCTGCATACCGGTAACGAAGAGGATGAGACGCTCGAAGCCGAGGCCGAAGCCGGCGTGAGGACATGAGCCCCACTTTCTGGTGTCGAGATACCAGTCGTATGTATCCATCTTCATGTCGAGCTCCTTCATGCGGTTGGTGAGCTTCTCGTAAGATTCCTCACGAACCGAACCGCCGATAATCTCGCCGATGTATGGGAAGAGAACGTCGGTACCCTGAACGGTTTTGCCGCCCTCGTTCTGCTTCATGTAGAAGCTCTTGATCCCGGTTGGGTAGTTCTTCATGATTACAGGCTTCTTGAAGTGCTCCTCCACGATGTAGCGCTCGTGCTCTGATGCGAGGTCGGCGCCCCAGTATACAGGGAACTCGAACTTCTTGCCGTTCTTGATGGCCTCCTCAAGGATCTTGATGCCATCGGTGTAGTCCAGCTGGACGAAATCGTCCTTCAGGATGCCCTCCAGACGTGCGATAAGGCCCTTGTCTACAAAGCTGTTGAGGAACTCGAGATCGTCCTTGCAGTTGGTGAGTGCCCAGTTTATGCAGTACTTGATGAAGTCTTCCTCGAGCTCCATGAGGCCGGCGAGGTCCATAAAGGCAACCTCAGGCTCTATCATCCAGAACTCGGCCAGGTGGCGTGGAGTGTTGGAGTTTTCGGCGCGGAATGTTGGGCCGAATGTGTAGATGCTGCCGAGAGCGCAGGCTGCAAGCTCGCCCTCAAGCTGACCTGATACTGTGAGGTTGGTAGGTGCGCCAAAGAAGTCGTCGGCGAAAGTAACCTTGCCGTCCTCGCCCTTAGGCAGGTTGTTGAGGTCCATGGTGGTTACCTGGAACATCTGACCTGCACCCTCGCAGTCGCTGGCTGTGATGAGTGGGCTGTGCCAGTAGAAGAATCCGTGCTCGTGGAAGTATGTGTGGATGGCCATGGCCATGTTGTGGCGGATGCGGAATACAGCGCTGAATGTGTTGGTGCGCATACGGATGTTGGCGTGCTCGCGGAGCATCTCGAAAGAGTGGCCCTTCTTCTGGAGAGGGTAGTCGCCGCCGCAGGGTCCGAGAATCTCAAGACCTGTGGCAAGAATCTCCACGCTCTGACCTGCGCCCTGGCTCTGTACGAGCTTGCCGTCCACGCTGATGCAGGCGCCGGTGGTAAGTTCCTTGAGTACGTTTTCGTCAAAATTATTTATATCGATTACAATCTGTACGTTCTTGATGGTGCTGCCGTCGTTCAATGCCACGAAGTTAACAGCCTTGCTGCCGCGCTTGGTGCGGATCCAGCCTTTCACGTTTACCTCTGCGCCATAATCCTCGCGCTTCAGGAGGTCGATTACTTTAGTTCTTTCCATTTTATGTTATTAAATAATTTTCTTTTGCAAAGATACTAAAAAAATATTTCATTATTATACAAAAAATGCGTAAATTGCAAAAAATTTTGAATTACCTTGAATAGTATAGAGACAATTACAGACATTACTTTTGATAATGCCGTATCAGCAATACGAAGCGGACATGTAGATGAGGGGCTTCTGATGCTTGATTCCATTGAGGGCGAGGAGGTTATGAAAAACCTCGTGAAGGCCGAGATTGCCTACTGGCGTGGCGACTGGAAGAATGCTATGTATTACGACGAGCATTCCCTCTCCAGCGACCATCTCTGGTACAATCAGTTTGTTGTGGTCTATCACCTGCGCGCATACGTGATGGCCGCCAAGAAGATTGGGGCCATAAGCAGGGCCGAATGTTTTCTGGAATATTATATCGACCTCAAGCGCAAGGAGTTGGGCAACGTGGGCGTGCGTCCGTATACCAAGATTTTCCAGAACGCTATGTGCCGTCTGGAAGACAAAGAGGCCAAGGACGAGCCTACACCTGCAAGGTTTATCGATGGCGATGAGCAGTCGTGCCAGATTCAGATGTACAGCATGGGTGGTCCCATTACGCCAAGCAAGGAATCCTCGCTTCCAGTGTCGCTGATGCTGGAGGTTTCGTGGAACCACGTGCCCACACGTGCCATTCTTGCCACATACGAGCAGTTTGCCGATTTCATATCAATTGACAATCACCATCTTACAGCCGCACGCAATTACATGCTTATCAATGAGCCCGACAAGGTGAAAAGCTGTATCAGGCGCGTTATAAACTCATGGAATCCTCCAGAGAAGTTCCAGGTGATGCCAATGAAGTTTTTCGCCTACCGCGACGTTGTTGATTTCATCTTCGAACAGGACATGAATCTTGAGCTGATCTCAACACCAAAGGCGCAGGTTGCTGATAATGAGTAAGTATCAGAAACAAAATTACATACATATCCATACAGATGAAAAAAAAGATTATGACAACATTGTCAGCTGCCGCCCTCCTTATTTCGGGATGCGGCAACAAGCTGCCTCAGCTTGGCGTAGATCCCATAGAGGACGTGATTGCCGCCATGACCAATGAGGAGAAGATGCAACTGCTTATTGGTTGCGGTATGCCTGGAGCCACTGGCACTCAGGCTGTTGTAGGTGCCAGCGATGAGATTATCCCCGGTGCGGCCGGCACTACACATGCTATCCCGCGTCTGGGAATTCCTTCAATAGTATTGGCCGACGGACCTGCCGGTTTGCGCATCAAGCCAGAGCGTCCAGGGTCAGCTGACACTTATTACTGCACAGCCTTCCCTATAGCCACAGCGCTTTCGTCTACCTGGAATCCCGAGCTTGTGGAGCAGGTGGGACAGTCGATGGGAGAGGAGGTCCTGGAATACGGAGTAGACGTGATTCTCGGTCCAGGCGTAAACATTCACCGAAATCCTCTCTGCGGCAGAAACTACGAGTATTATTCGGAGGATCCCGTTCTTGCCGGAATAACCGCTTCCTCTATTATAAAAGGTATACAGAGCAAGAATGTCGGCACTTCCATCAAGCACTTTGCCGCCAACAACCAGGAGACTCTCCGCACCAAGGGCGACAGCCGTGTTTCTCAGCGAGCCATGCGTGAGATTTACCTCAAGCAGTTCGAGATTGCAGTAAATGAGGCTCAACCTTGGACCGTAATGACTTCGTACAACTATCTTAATGGTACATATACTTCTGAGAGCAAGGAACTTAATCAGACAATTCTCCGTGACGAGTGGGGATTTAAGGGCCTCGTGATGACCGACTGGTTTGCAGGAAGCAACACAATTGCCCAGGTGGAATCGGGTAACGACCTCCTGATGCCGGGTGTAAACCGTCAGTACGACGAGCTTCTCGCAGCCTTGAACAACGGCACTATAGACATGAAGGCTGTGGACGCCAACCTGAAGCGCGTTCTCGAGCTCATCATGAAGACTCCACGCTTCAAAGGGTACAAGTTTGGCAACAAGCCCGACCTTAAGGCTCACGCTGCAATCACGCGTCAGGCTGCCGCTGAGGGCTCGGTTCTCCTTACAAATCAGAACAATGCGCTTCCTATATCGGCCGATAAGGTAAAGAATGTGGCTCTCTTTGGCGTCACTTCTTACGACTATATTTCGGGCGGAGTAGGCTCGGGAGATGTAAACGAGGAATACACAGTATCGCTCTATGGCGGTTTCAAGAATGCCGGTTTCAATGTGGATGAGAATCTCAACTCCCTGTATACCAAGATTATCGCCGATCAGAAAGAGGAGTTTGGCAAGAAGGATTCCATGGTGTTCCGTTTCGTGAGCGAGAATCCTGAGTTCTCCATCGATGATATCAAGAAGGCCGAATCAGCCAACGATATAGCTGTAATCACCTTTGGACGCGTATCAGGCGAATTCCAGGACCGCAGGATAGCAAGTTTCTATCTCTCCGATAACGAGAAGGCCCTCTTGAACAACGTGTCCAAGATTTTCAAGGCCAAGGGCAAGAAGGTGCTTGTAATCCTGAATACCGTGGGCGTAATGGAGACAGCCTCATGGAGCAATATTCCTGATGCTATTCTCTGTCCATGGATGGGTGGTCAGGAAGGCGGAAACGCTGTGGTTGACATACTTACAGGCAAGGTGAATCCTTCGGGACGTCTGCCAATGAGCTTCCCGATAGACTATTTCGACGTGCCCGGCGCCAAGGACTTCCCATACGACATTCAGGCCAATCCTAATACATTGTTTGGAGTGGAGGAGGAGAACCACGTTGACCGTCAGAATGTTGACTACACTTATTACACTGAGGATATTTTTGTGGGCTACAGGTATTACAACACATTCGGCAAGAAGACCGCCTTCCCATTCGGTTTCGGCTTGTCGTACACCAATTTCGAGATGAGCCACCTCACCGAGAACAAGCTTGACAACGGATACGAGATTCTCGTGGATGTCGACAACGTGGGCAGCGTGGAAGGCAAGACCGTGGTACAGTTCTACGTGGATTCGAGAGTTTCAGGCCGTCCTACATGGGAGCTCAAGAACTTCGCCAAGACCATCTCCCTGAAGCCTGGTGAGAGTCAGACTGTTAAGATGTTTGTGCCATACACCGATCTCTACTATTTTGACGAGGCAAATTCTCAGTGGGTGCTTCCCGAGAGCAATATTGTTTTCGGTGTTGGCGACAATGCCGAGAATATCACCCTGAAGCATACTCTAAAGCTTTCTGTGGAGTTGCCTGCCATCAAGGTTCACGATGTGCTGAAGCCTCAGACCGCTTTTGACAGGCTTTCGCCTGATTCAAAATAGTTTTTTTTAGAATTCTCCATATTTTTATTTGTTTTAAGCGTGTCATCATTAGGATGATACGCTTTTTTTTGTATATTTGCGGTCGTTTTTTTAATTGTATAATATGAAATACTTTGTTTATTTACTTGCGATTTTCATTTTTACAAGTTGCGGCATCGGCTTCGATAGCAATATCCGTAAGACCGATGCTGATACTTTTATAAAGGAATGTGATATCGTATTTGTTGATTCTCAGCACTTTGATTATCCATCATCTGTTCCGTCGATAGTATTTATATATAGTGAGGTGGTCATTCATTGTCAGCAACAGGCCGAGATTCTCAATATGGCTGCGGTGCTTTATTCCGGCAGGGTCATGTTTTGGGCCATCGATGAGAAGGATGCTGGACCACTTCTCCAAAAATTCGGCAATACAGGCAAATTGCCTGTCTATCTGTTTTTTAATCAGAATATTGCGCAGAAAATGGTAGTTGACCAGATTACCTTGAACGATCTCAGCACTTGTATATATAATCATTTCGGTATTTTGCCGCTACCTAAAAATCTTCAGTAAAATGCAGCTTTCCACCATTGTAAGCATTCCGAAATCCCCAATACGGCTAAGTTACCAAAGCCGGCTCATGTTTGTGGGCTCGTGTTTTGCAGAAAATATCAGCGCGTTTTTCCGCAATGCCAAGTTCAGATGTCTTGTGAATCCCTCCGGCATTGTTTATAATCCATTGTCGCTCAGTAATATGTTCACCAGGCTGATATCAGGTTACAGATATTCGGAGTCTGATTTTTTCGAAAATGCAGAGCAGTATTGCTGTTACGATTTACATGGTTCTTTTTCCCGTCCTGATATCTGCGAAGCCATCGAAAACGCCAACAGGAGTATGGATAATGCCCGTGAGTTTCTCAGGAATTGCGATGTCCTCTTCATTACTCTGGGCACCGCTTTTGTTTATTTTCTCGGTTCTGATGCCTACGCTGTTTCAAATTGCCACAAGATGCCTGCTGATACCTTTACAAGGCGCCTTGTGTCGGTAGATGAACTTACAGCAAGTCTGATGCGCATAGTTCAAGGTATCAGCTCGATAAACGAAAACATGCGTATAGTCTTTACAGTGAGCCCGATACGCCACCTGAAGGATGGGGCCCATGGCAATAGTCTGAGCAAGAGTTCGCTCTTTCTTGCTGTCAACAATCTGGTGGAAAACTGTACAAATTGTGAGTATTTCCCAAGTTATGAGATACTTGAGGACGAACTCAGGGATTACCGTTTTTATGCAGAAGACCTGGTGCACCCATCGACGCTATCAGAGAAAATTATATGGCAGCGTATCAGGGAGACGTATTTTGACGATACGGTAGATAAGAATGTGTCGCGTGTGGAAAAATTCATGGCATCGGTAAATCACAGGATTCAGAATCCTGATTCCAACGCCACGCAGATATTTTGTCAGAAAAACCTCAGTCTCGCATACGAATTGGAAGAGCAGATTCCCGGTTTGGATTTGTCAGACGAAAAAAATTATTATAAAAACTTTGTTAAATTTTGCTGATTTTGATAAAATTTTGTAAATTTGAGGGCAATTTTAATACATAGTCGAACATTAATTCTTTAACTTATGAAACTGTTAAGGTATGCAATCTTGTTTTGTGCTATATTGCTGAATATTAGTGCGTATGGACAAACAACTTGCGTCATAAAGGACAAATCCACAGGCAATGCCGTGTCGGCATCGTCCAGTCTGGATTTTACTTTTGGTGATACTTTTGCTGAACGATTTGAGGTTTCTGGCAAGGATGGTGATGCCAACTTGACATTAAGTGACTTCAAATTGCTTCTTTTGGATGCTGCTGGCAATATTTCAGGATATTTAGATGCATCAGCTCCTGTAAATGGTGATAATATTGATCCTGATACTAAGTATCGTTTTGTGCTTCAGGCTCCCAATGGTAGTTATTTCCCTGGTGTTCAGGGTTTTGGAGTTACCATCAAGAAGCGCGTTTTGTCTATTGACGGAGCTGCTTATTTCAATCCATTCAAGCCATACGATGGCGAGAGTACTGTTGCGATAGATCTCAACTATGTTAACGAGCATCTTGTAGGAGCCCTCAAGGAGGATAATATCAAGGTGACATTCGAGGCCAATTATTACGGATCGAATGGAAGGATGGATTCAAAGGTAGAGGACAACAAGCTTATCCGTTTCTCCAATATCAAGATCTACGGCAAGAATGTAAAGGGTTACGAATTTACACTTGCTGATACTGAGGGCGCAATCCGAAAGAACAAGATGGCTGCTCAGAAGATTTACTGGAAATACAACAACAAGCTTATAAAGTCTTCTGTTGCAATTCCTTACGGTGCCACATTCGGAACCGGAGCCAATCTTTTCTCCGATATTGACAAGTTGGAGGGTGTAACAAACAATTACGATCCTTATCCTACTTATTATTATTACAACGTAGAAGATCCCGGCAATGTTATAACTTTCAGTTCAAACTCGGATCCCCTGATGCTTCCTGTTGGAACCTACATGGTGAAATCTAAATTCTCTGTTCTTCCCAACAAGACAGCTTACTATGACGATGTATACAGCGATGAAATTATCCTTGAGGTTCTTGAGTCAACAGTAAAGGTTATTCCTGTTGATGCTATTCCTGAATACAACTATGGACAGTCGGCTCTCGGTGTTGATATCAATTTCAAGGGTATTTCTGAGTCCGGTTCCAATATGCCTGGTACTTGGAGGTATATGACTGAGGATTCAGTATGGTACGACTACGGCCACATGCTCCCTGTAGGCAGCTACACATTGCAGGCTGTGTTCCAGCCCGGCAACAACAACTTCAAGTCAAAACCTTCTGTTTTGGTTTCTTTCGAGGTAAAACCAAGAGTTCTTACAGTTGATGCAACTGTTCCATTCCTGGAGAATACCAGACCATACGATACCACAACCAATGTTTATGGTATCGATATAGCTGCTGCCAATTCCACACTTGCCACTTTGGTAGAGATTAATGGAGTTGAGGATGATGTCTATATAGAATCTATTGATGCCAAGTATGTTGGTCCTGATGTGAATACCGACAATCAGCACATTATCGCCAAGTTTATTCTTGGAGGTGCTGCGGCTGAGAATTATGTGGTAGAGGATATGAACCTTCCTGGAGAGATTACTCCTCTCAAGATTAGAACCGTACTCAATAATGGTGTCTATGATTATGGCAAGGCCAATCTTTATGAGGGCAGTCTGAAGCCATATTTTGTTTTTGACAGCAATCCTTCCATCCGTGTTGATTATCCTGTAGAGAATGAATCAGGCAGCAAGTGGATTATCAAGTCAGAGACCGAATCGCCTTATGTAAGTGGTTTTGTTCCAAATGGTTATTACAACACTGGAGTTGTTCCAGTTCATCTTGATGCTCTTACCCACAAGGTTTACGCTTGTTTCCAGACAGGTGAGAATTCCAACTATGAGGTTGTGAACAATTATGTGGATGATAATGGTGATCCTCAGGGTAGTGACCTTACTACTATAAAGGTGAACCCTGCAAGACTCAGGGTTTGGTATGGTGAGCCACCATTGATGAATGTAAAACGTATCACCAAGATATATGATGGTAATATTTCTCTGAAGCCTTCTGATATCGACATCAATTACGCCTATGGCTACAATTATCAGTATACTGAAGATTCAACAGTTTTCGTTGTTGAGGGATTCAGAGAGCTCAATGCTACAGCTGATACTATTTCTCATTACAATAGTTCTCAAGTTGGTACAGGCAAAGTTGTAAATGTTGATTGGACATTGTCACGTGGCAACCGCATAGCCATGAACTATTATGCACACGAGGTTTATCAAAATGGTAGAATTACCAGACTGCTGAAACCTGGTGAGCCTGATTACGTTTTTGAGTGGAACTATCAGGAAAAGGAATCTTATTCTGATAATGGATCTTTCATAAAGATGCCATACGGTTCCAAGATTGGAACAGTTCGTCCGATGTCGGATCCTCGCGAGAATTACGATCTCTATAGCGATTTCGAAGTTTTCAATTCTCCTACTTCTGTTTTCAGTCACTTGCCTGTTTATTCTTACAGAGCTTCAGGAACTTCTGATGCTTTCAAGCCATATACTGATAGCACAATAATTCCTGTTGGTATTTATCAGTTCAAGGCTGAGTTCAAATCTTCCGATACAGATATTTGGGATGACGTTGTTACAGATATCACTGTAGAGATTACTCCTCTTGAGTTGACTCCTGTAATTGTATATGAATCAGAGAAGTATTATGATGGTACCACAAAGGTATATGTCACAGATTATTACCTGGAAGGTTTGCTCGACGAGCACGAAGGCAAGGCCAGAATTGATGCTTCTACAGTTGATGCAATATCGTTCTCAGAATCTGATGCAGGAAAGCGTACAATTACCTGGACGGGTAAATTCGAATTTGACGACAATATCGAATCTTGCTATGTACTTACCAAAACTGAGGAAATTAATCCTAATGGTTTAATCAAACAGATTGAGCCTGAGATAGTTTGGATCTATAAGGGTAAAGAAGTTGACGGAACCATAGAAGTTGATTATCTTGATGTATTCAAGAATGATCTTTATGCAAAACTTAAGTTTGAATCTCCAGAGCATGCTGCATTGGCAGATGGCAAGTATACTGATATTCTTTATACTACAGTTTTGGGTACACTTTCTGAAGACAACAAATTCCTTGTTGGTGATTACAAGTTCAAAGCCAATGCTGATGTCAAGAATGACAATCCAAACTTTGCCTCTGTTGAGAGTTCGATAAATGTTACTGTTCTTCCTGAGGCTATCAAACTTGCTCCTACTTTTACCGCCGGTACTTATAATTATGGTTCAAAGATTGCTGAGGACTTCAAGTTTGTGCCAACCAATTCTGGACTTGTGCTTCAGAATTCTGATGTTGTTGTAACATACCGTCTTGGTGACGAGGTTGTTCCAGTTGGTTACGTGCCTCAGCCCGGTACCTATACTGTTTCGTCATCAGCTTATGACAAGAACGGAATTCTTCTCAAGGGATTCTCCGAGCCAGTCCAGATTACTATCGGACCAGCCGAGGCTGTTATTGTTCCAAGTATCGATGATGTTGATAATAAGAAAGATATCGTTATCGTTATCGAGAAAGATTACGATGGCAACAAGACTGCTGAGGTTGTTTCACACAATTTCTCTGTCAAGACACTTAATCCTAATGATGACATTGAGGTTGAGGTAGTTGCCAACTATGACAACGAGAATGCTGGAGTTAATAAGAATATCTATTATACTCTTTCTCTTGCTGGTGATGATGCGGCGTTCTATTCTGTTCCTGATGAATGGAAGAATGTTCTTTATACCAAGGAGGGTATTATCAATCCTATGGAGGTTGAGGTATCTATGGACAACGTTGCCGTTACATACGGTGAGTCATTCTTTGGTACTGATATTGTTGCATCCGTAGAGCCTTCAATCAAGGGATCATATACCTATCTTGTTGATGGTGAAGAGTTTGATATCTCTAAACCTCTCGAGGTCAAGATTGATAACCACAAGGTTTCTCCATATCTCGTTCAGGTTGTCTTCAAACCCGCCGACCCTAATTACGGTGAAGCTACAAGCAATTTTGCTGAGGTTGTTGTTAATCCAAAATCCTTGTCCCTTACTGGTGAGCTTTTGATTGCCAACAAGTATTACGATCAGACAACTTTGATTGATATTGCCAATCAGGTGACAGATCCCGAGCTCAACAGCGATGACCTCATTGCTGCTGACAAGAATTCTGTTTCTCTCAAGGCTGATTATTCAAAGACACAGTATCCTTACGAGGCTGCCGGTGAGTATAGGGGAATTCCTGTAACTTACTCATTGGAAGGTGATAAGTCTAATAATTACAAACTTGCCAATTCGTCAAGCAACAACACACTTACCTTGACTGCTGATTCAAAGATTATTGGTTATGAGCTTGTTCTCGATATTACCGATGATCCTGAGAATCCTTCTATTATTGTTAATCCCGACGATCCTGATGATCCTGCCAATTTCGGTGGCACGATAGATGGTGATGGAATATTAAATCTTACAAGAATTTACGGTTCTTCACGTCTTGGTGAGGATATTAAGGTTGGTTCTCTCAATGCAAATATGTCTGCTGAATATCTTGTAGATGGTAATAATGCCGATGGTATTATGCTTGCACCTCAGTTTGATACTGATGGTCAGCCTCTTTCTTATATTGTAAATCTCAATATATATCAGCAGGATATTCTTATAGATCAGCAAATTATCAAGATCAAGGTTCTTAAGAGACAACTCAGGGTTTCTGAGCTTGACTTCCCTCATACCAAGGAGTGGAATGGTAATACCTTGCCTTCTTCTTCGGATGATGGTATATTGCTCAACGTTGTGGATGGCGATAATCTTTCTATTTCCGCAACAACAATTCGTTTTGATACACCTGACCTTGGAACCAACAAGACTATCACCGCCAATTTCACTATCGACGGCAGCAATTGTCCTGATTGGTTGAATAAATACGTTGCTCCAGAGGATGTTGTATATAAGGATGGAGAGATTACACGTGCCAAGATCAAGGTTGACAATATTATTATCAATGGTCAGGAATTCTGTTCTGGCGATGATATTATGGTTACCTTCGATATTGTTACCTCAGGTTTCGCTTCTATGTATAGCCTCACATTTAACGACGACGATTTGAAACTTGGTTTCAAGAATGTGGTCAAGGCTGACTTGCCTTCTACTGCTGTCAATCAGACGGTTTCCATACCTGTGCCTGGTGGCGTTTCGTATGGCAAACACGATGTAAAGATTCAGTTGTTTGATGAAGTTGGTTCTGAGGGTGAGATTGCTGACTTCTCTTTCTCTACTGGTTTCAACAAGGATATTATCCTTACTAAGTTTGATGATGTAGTAATCATCGACAATTCTAATGATCTGTTCGTTGCATATCAGTGGAACAAGGACGAAAAGGAGATAGAGGATGCTTCATGGCAGTTCTTCAACGACAAACCTTATCTCTATGGTTTGTACGGCGCTACAGTTACCACCACAAGTGGCGACAAGGTAAAGGTTTGCCCAGTATTTATCGACAAGCGTCCAACTGTAAGCAAGGCTGCTGTAAAGACCGTGTCGGTATATCCAAATCCTGCTTACCGTATGGAAACTGTCACTATCGATCTCTCTGATTTTGAGGGTTCTGAACTTTCGGATGTCTTTATTGTAATCTATAATTCTGTAGGCAATATGGCTCAGAGAATCGAGAATGTTCAGATTAAGAATTTCGTTAGTCTGCCTGCCGATAACTACACTGGTGTTGTAGTTATGGGTGATATCAAACTTTCGTTCAAACTAATTGTTAGAGATTAAGGATTATGAAAAAGATATTATTATCGCTTATCGTAGTTTTCTTGGCTTCATTTGTATCAAATGCCCAGGATATTGATCCTGAATTTGGACCAAAGGAAAACGATTCCGTAACCAACAAGCTTTCGCATTATCTTGTTTTCGATTTTGGTGGAGGCATGCATATACATACTTATGACATGTCGGGTTTCGGCTCCAAAAGACCTGGCCTTGGTTTTATGACAAGGGCTGGTTATCGTTTGTTCTTCAACAATCATTGGGGTATTGGTACTGAGCTCAACCTCAAGAGATACAGCACCATAGCAACTCTCGACTATGTTCAGGAGATAGACAATGCCGTAGATGAGGAAGGCGAGGTTTATGCCAACCGCACCTATTTCAACGACCTGAAGGAAAAGCAGAATCAGCTCACTCTTAATATTCCTCTTGGTGTTTACTATCAGACTCAGCTTTCTGAGAAATGGAAAGTTGTAGGTGGTCTTGGTATGTTTTATCAGATAAAGGAATTATCCAACAAATTCAAGACTACCGCAGGCAGTCTCGAAACCAGAGGTTATTATAGTCGTTTCAACGGCAAGGATGAGGAGCTTCATTCAATGCCTCAGCACAATTTCTATACTGCCGCTGATTTCAAGGGTGATAATGCTAAACTTGCCTGTCTTGGTATCTATGGCGAGGGCAGCATGCTCTATCAGCTCACACAGAGACTTGAGCTCGATCTTGGCATCTATCTTTCATACGGTCTCAATTATCAGTCGGAATCGGCTGGCAATTTGGTCTACAATCCTGATTGCATGGATGCTACTGCTTATAAAAATGCTAAATACAACGGTGTTTTGGAGTCAAGCATTGTAGAAAAGTCCCAGCCTCTCGCTATTGGCCTTATGGCTGGCGTCCGCTACAAATTGGGTCGTTTCGGCAAGGATAGAAAGATGCCTGATGATATCGACCAAAATGTAATCAATGTTCCTGTTGATTCTACAGACAACAATGTGGCTGATACTCTTACTATTGAGATTGTACCTGATATCAACAATAACGACAGTCTTGTTGTTGATAATGGCAATGATGATATCACTGGTCAGGGTCATGACGGCGATGGCAATGGTGTTGATAATGGCGGCAACAAAGTGGATAATGGCAAAAACAAGACTCCAGGCGAGATTCTCGTAGAGGAGCTCAAGAAGTTCAACAAGGTATCTGTAAACTTTGCATTCAACGATGCAACACTCAAGCTTACACCTGCCCAGAAGGAGATGTTTGATGCTGTTGCCAAGTTTATGGATGAGTATCCTAACTTGAAACTCCATATTGTGGGTCATACATGTAATATCGGTACATTGCAGCAGAATATGTATGTAGGTCAGAAACGTGCTGATGCTACCAAGAAGGAGCTCATGAGCCGTGGTGTTGATTCAAGCAGAATCACTACCGAGAGCAAGGCTTACCTTGATCCTCTGGTTCCAAATACCAACGAGGAAAACCGTGCAAAGAACCGTCGTATCGAGTTCTCTGTCAAGGATCAGAAATAATTCTGTTAGCCAGATATAATTTTCCCAAAAGGAGCCTGAAAGATGGATTTCAGGCTCTTTTTCATTTTTATATTATTCATTATTTATTATTCTTGATTTTACAATATTTTTTATATAGCTGATACTTAGTTGTTTGTATCAGTGACTATATTTTTTTTGAAAAAATCTTAAAAAAGATTTGGTTAATACGCAAAACATATCTACTTTTGCAGTGTCAAAAAACGAAAGACATTAAGTTTTCTGGCAGACATATTGAAAATAATGCGCTGGTGGCGGAATTGGTAGACGCGTATGTTTGAGGGGCATATCCGAGTTTTATTGGGTGCAAGTTCAAGTCTTGTCCGGCGCACATTTCCCGAAATTTTTTATCCTTGGATATCAGAAATGATATTCAAGGATTTTTTTTTGTCCATTTTTTTTCTTTCAATTTTTTTTCGAAAAAACTTTCAAAAAAATTTGGAAATTCCAAATATCGTGTTTACCTTTGCATCGTCTTAAAGAAAGACAGACATATTGAAATTAATGCGCTGGTGGCGGAATTGGTAGACGCGTATGTTTGAGGGGCATATCCGAGTTTTATTGGGTGCAAGTTCAAGTCTTGTCCGGCGCACAAAATTTTATCAACCCGATGTTCAAAGAATTAAATTTGGATTTCGGGTTTTTTCATACCATTAGAATGATGAAAAACAATAATTCACCAAAACCACAGCAACAGATCAATAATAACGAGATTATCCGCTCCAAGTCAATATACTTGAATAAGGGTGAGGGGTATTTTGTATGCACTGGTGTTCCCGGCACAGGTTTCTATTCCAGGGAACTGGATATAAAATATCTTCCCGTTCCTCTCAATATGCCTAAGAAAAACATTAAGACGGTTTCCGTGGCAGAGAAGAAGCCTGTTCAAAATAATCCTTATCCAAAAATTAAAACTTCCGACGACGACAACCAAGGCTGCGTTTTCCTTTTCGGATTGCTGATATCTCTCACTTTGGGAGCAACATTGCATGTGGGCTTTTTAGTTATTGGTATCATTATTTCTGTTATTACTGCATATTTTAAGCGTGATGCTAAGAAAATTGAGCCTGTCAATAATATCGTTTACAGAGTCAAGCGTACTTATCTGCCTGTTCCGGTCGATAATATAGATGAATATTACACAAGCACGGCAAGGAATGTTTTGCAGACCATCGATGATGGTATCGAGAAGCTGATACTTCAGAATTATGTGAATTGTATTGAAAAAAAGTCCAAGTCTGAAATCGATGTCTGGACCAAGCTTCCATCCAGGATAAAAGAATCGTACAAAAATCTTTGCGAGGCCTTCGAGGATATGTTTGAATCCAGCATTATTTGTGAGGATTTTCCTCTGGAGGGAGAGGATCCTGAAGTTGTGGAACAGCTTGCAATGTCGAAATTGTCGCTGTATGTTGGAATCTTCGATTTCATTTCATCGCCGGTGGATACACCTGTGATAGATTTCGGAAATTTCCAGTTTTATCTCTATCCCGAATATGTGATAAAGGCTTTTGATAATTTCACATTCCAGGCCATAGATTACAACAGGATAAGTATCAAAGTGGATTACATCAATTACAAGTGTTCTCAGAGATACGTTGATTCATCGGTTCAGCAGGCCACCAAGGACGGCAAATTTGTCAACCGTTTTGGCCGTATCACCCTGACAGTGGATTCAGATAAATATATACTTGTTATATCCAACGATTTGGCTGTCAAGTATTTTGATTCACGTTGGCAGAAGTTTATCAATTCTTTTAAACTTTAAGCATCAGAAAAGTGAAAAAAAATTTGGAAATTTGAAATATTGTTTCTAACTTTGCATCGTCTTAAAAGGAAGACAGACATATTGAAAAGATGCGCTGGTGGCGGAATTGGTAGACGCGTATGTTTGAGGGGCATATCCGAGTTTTATTGGGTGCAAGTTCAAGTCTTGTCCGGCGCACTAAAAATTGTAAACGAAAATCCTTGGTTTCTGTAAAGAAATCAGGGATTTTTTTTATTACTTTTTTTTTGTTTTTTCAATTTTTTTCTATTTTTGTGGTTGTAATTGTGTCCATTCATGTGTGTTTATTCTATGCTGTATGGCCTTATCAATTACATAATTAACAATTTAAAAGCATTATCATTATGAACGATTTTTTTTCAAGAAAGACACTCGTTGTTAATCAGCAGTTTTCTGTAGTGGCCAATACCTATGATGTCTTTGCAGAGGATGGCGCCAAGATCGGCCAGATAAAGGAGAATCTTGGTTTTGGCAAGGTTTTGCTCCGTCTTTTCATGAGCAAGAAGATGCTGCCCTTCAATCTCGAGGTTACTGATGCAGAGGGCAAGGTTATCGCCAATCTCAAGAGAGGTTTCACTTTTTTCCTCTCAAAGATCAATGTATTGAACGCTGCCGGCGAGGTGGTTGGCTCCGTTAAGCAGAAGTTCTCTATCCTGAAGCCTGAGTTCTCTCTCATGGACGCCCAGGGTCAGCAGTTCGCCACAATCAAGGGTGACTGGAAGGCTTGGGACTTCAATATTTCTGATATGAATGGCAATCAGATTGGTTCTGTAAACAAGCAGTGGGGCGGCCTCCTCAAAGAGGTTTTCACCGATTCCGACAAGTATTTTGTTAACGTATCAGACTCAGTTACTGATATCAACCAGCGTATGACAATCATCACAGTTGCTACTCTCATCGATATGATTCTCAAGGAGAACGATTAGCAACTTGCTGCAATAACTTAGTAATCTACAGGCTGTCTGCAATTTTGCGGCCAGCCTGTTTTTTGTATATAGTTACATTTTTTTTTGTAATTGATAGTTTTTATTTCTACTTTTGCCATGCTATAATTGGAATAATATAATTAAGTTTTCTTTATAATGATGAAAAAAATCTATCTTGTTATCATAGCCCTGATGCTTGCTCAAATCGGCATGGCTCAGATATCGCAGATGGTTAGGAAGACTACTCCGTCGTTAGAACCCGAAGCCATCCACGCAACTTTCTATGGCGTTCCTATCGACGGAACTGTGGAGGAGTTTGCGTCAAATATCTTGGCCGAAAGGGACTGGGAAATTGTTCAACAGAATGAAAATTCCGTATTCTTCAAGGGTTACGATCATTTGAGTCGTGAGGTTGTAGTAACAGCGGGTGACGCTCAGCTTAATGACGGAATGGTGGATATGGTGATGATGCTTTACAATTATGGCGACACTTGGGAAGAATTGATGAATGGCTTCAATTCCCTTTACAACGAGTATTTGGAATTGCTTGATGTTCCCAAAGAAGGTATCGATTCATTTGAAGGAGAACTTTCAGGCGAGGAAAAGCTTGAGCTCCTAAAGACTGGCAAGGCCAAATATATGTTTGTATTCGCCATCCAGAATGGCATTATGAACCTTTGTTTTTTCCCGGACGGCCATCATCTTTTGGTGGGGTTGATGTTTGTTGATTTCGAGAATTCAGGTGCGCCAATGGAGATGAGAGAAAAATTCAGCAATTAATATAATTCAGTTTCGTAAAAATGGATATCAAACAATGCAACTCTCTTGAAGAAGTAAGGGAGCAGATAGATAGAATAGACAGCCAGATGATAGCGCTCATAGCCGAGCGTGGACAGTATGCCTTGCAGACAGCCAACTTCAAGAAGAAGGGACACGTCCGCGACCTTGCCCGCGAGGAGAAGGTGATAGCCAAGGTGCGTGCCCGTGCCGAGGAGTGCGGTGCAAATCAGGACCTCGTGGAAAGTCTCTACAGACTTATGATCTCGCGTTTCGTGATGATGGAGGAGGTGAAACTGGAACGTGAAAGCAAAGAGTAGTTCAGACATGGATTTAGCAAAAATATTCGACAACAAGCGCGAGGATTTCCTTCTGGATCTCGACGCGCTTTACGATTTTCTGGCCTCATACGAGGACAACGGTTTCGAGGCTCAGGACTATGAGTATTGGGATTTTGAGTTTGTATGCAATTCGGAGAATTTCAACATTTTCCCTACTGTAATCGAGTATGAGACCTTTATGAAGTTTGCCGAGAATTACGAGATTCAGGAATTCTTCTTCGACGACGATGAGCAGGTGAAGCACGAGGGAATCCTTGTTGCAAAGGACGATATGGAGATGAGGGACGAGATTTTCCCCTTCCTCACGGTTTATCTCTTTGAGACCTACAACAGTTTCTTCCTGCCCATAGCGTCGTACGAGGCAATGGACCGCATCCTTGATAACGCACAATCGATGGGAGTGGAGGTTCACGCCCTTCCCGACGAGGACGATTACCTGGCCACGGTATCATACTACTGGAATTTTTGCGGCGCCGTAATGGACTGGATGATAAAGAAAGGAGTAAGTCAGGCCGAGGCTTTGGCTGGATTGTATAGATAATTATAATTCACTATAGAATTCCTCAATTGTTTTAATATAAACTTTGGGGAATCCTATTTTTTTCAGAATATTGAAGTGTTTGTCGTTTGTTACGATAAACTCAGCATTTGAAGTAATTGCACAATCTACGAATTTGTTTTCGTCATAGTCTGCTTCTATCAGATTGAATTTGAAGTGAGCGTCAATTTTTATTGTATTAAAAGCCCCGCAAATTGTTTCTAATACTATTTTGGCAACGACGGGAGAGGTGTGGCTTGCAATTATTTCTTCATATTCTTCCAATATTTCAGTAGTTACACAAATATAATATTCTCCTTCTATGTATTTCTCCCAGATTTTGTAGTATTTTGACTTGGAAGATATCGATTGTAGAAGGCAGTTTGTGTCTAATACAACATATTTGCTCATGTTATTTGTATGCTGTTCTTAAATGTTGTTCGGATATTTTATCTAATTTTTCTTGTGACAATGTTCCATTATCCCATAATTTATCCAATTCTCTTTGTAATTTTTCGTTGAGAAATTTTACGAGAACTTTCTTTAATTCTATTATGTCTGTGTCATCAGTCAGACACGACATTACATTCAGAACGCTCCTTTGGGCTTCATTAAATGTTAATCTTGCTTCTCTCATAATTTTTATTTTATAATTTCACGTGAGTTACCAAACTTCTATTGTTCTTGTGTTACCCCTTGATTTTCTCAGTTCTTCAGAGATCTCGATAGCATCACCTTCGCCACCCCAATCTTTGGAGAAGTTAGCGAAGATCTCATCTATATTGGGAGCGTTCTTAGTTTTTTTGTTTATAATTGCAGTATCCATATCACTAATATTTTATGGTTTATATTGCAAAGTAAAAGTTTTTTTTTGTTTTTTACAAGTTTTTTTCTTGTGATTATTCTAAATTTTTTTCATATCTTTGCCTAATAAAAATTTTTTGTAAAAAATGGACCAACCAGTAGTAAATTATTCAGAAGATTCTATTAAGCACCTTGAATGGAACGAGCATATACGTCTCCGTCCGGGTATGTATATTGGTAAGTTGGGCGATGGCTCATCGGCCGACGATGGTATTTATGTGCTCCTGAAGGAGGCTCTCGACAACTCCATCGACGAGTTTATGATGGGTTTCGGAAAAAAGATCGAGGTTACAATCAAAGATAAACACGTAACTATCCGCGACTATGGCCGTGGCATTCCGCTCGGAAAGGTTGTGCTTGTGGCGTCGCAGATCAATACCGGTGCCAAGTACGACAGCTCCGCTTTCAAAAAGTCTATCGGACTTAACGGCGTGGGTATCAAGGCCGTTAACGCCCTGTCTACCAACTTCATGATTCGCAGTTTCCGCGATGGTCAGATGAAACGTGCCGTATTCGAGAAGGGCGTTCTCAGGGAGGACGACGAGATCTGTTCAGCTAATGAGAAAAACGGTACCGAGACTTCTTTCACTCCCGATCCCGAGAAGTTCATCAACTACGAGTTTCAGGAGGATTACATCATCCCGATGCTCAAAAACTATGTTTACCTTAATACCGGTCTTACAATAGTTTACAATGGTCAGTCGTTCAAGAGCGAGAATGGTCTCAAGGACCTCCTCACCGACAATATGAGCAGCGACGGCATCTATCCGATTATTCACCTGAAGGGCGACGATATCGAGATTGCGATGACCCACAACAACCAGTTTTCGGAGGAGTATTACTCGTTCGTGAACGGTCAGCACACCACTCAGGGCGGTACACACCTTTCGTCGTTCAGGGAGGCGCTCATAAAGACTGTCAGGGACTTCTACAAGAAGGAGTTCGATATCTCTGATATCAAGGGCTCCATTGCCGCCGCCGTGAGCCTAAAGGTGGAGGAACCAGTTTTCGAGTCTCAGACAAAGACAAAACTCGGCAGCAAGAATATGAGTCCCGACGGCGAGAGCATCCGCACCTTTATGATGAACTTTATCTGCAAGGAGCTCGACAACTATCTCCACAAGAATCCTGAGACTGCCCAGATTCTCCGCAAGAAGATTGAGGACAACGAGCGCGACCGCAAGGCGATTTCAGGAATTCAGAAGGTGGCCAAGGAGCGCGCCAAGAAGGTGAACCTCCACAACAAGAAACTCCGTGACTGCAACGTCCATTTCAATACAAACCATCAGCTGAAATCCGAGTCTACAATCTTTATCACTGAGGGAGACTCAGCATCAGGCTCCATCACAAAGAGCCGCGACGTAAACACTCAGGCAGTGTTCTCGCTGCGAGGCAAACCGCTCAACTGCTTTGGCCTCACCAAGAAGGTTGTTTACGAGAACGAGGAGTTCAACCTGCTTCAGGCTGCCCTCAATATCGAGGAAGGCATCGAGAATATCCGCTACAACAAGGTTGTGATAGCCACTGATGCTGATGTGGACGGCATGCACATCCGCCTACTGATGATTACGTTCTTCCTGAACTTCTTCCCGGAGGTTATCAAGAACAAGCATCTCTATATCCTTCAGACTCCGCTATTCCGTGTCCGCAACAAGCAGAAGACTTTCTACTGCTACAGTGAGGAGGAGAAGCTTGCGGCCATAGAGGCTTGCGGCAAGAATCCCGAGATGACACGATTCAAGGGACTCGGTGAGATCTCTCCCGACGAGTTCCGCAACTTCATAGGTCCAGAGATGCGCATAGAGCCGGTACTCATCAAGAAGGAGGACCAGATTCAGCAGCTAATGGAGTTCTACATGGGAAAGAACACTCCCGACCGTCAGAACTTCATCATCGACAATCTGGTGATAGAGGAAGACAGACTGGAGGAAGAGCAATTGCCGGAAGGAGTGGTGGTGACTGATTAATAGCCGGGCACGCCAGATGCGCGGCATCTTCGGCGTACTCGTTTATACAAAATAGCGTCTTCCAGACGCCTTGATTGAGTATTTCTGTCAGGGCGTTTGGAAGATTTTTTTTCTTAACATTTTCTTAATATACTTTATTTTGCTGCTGTTTTTTTTTTTTTTTTTATGTTTGCCCTGAAAATTAACTTAAAAATCAACTATTTATGCCTATGAATCAAAACTTCTTTTATTTCCCTATCCGATAATTAATTACTTATAATCACTTATTATAATTTTACCAATGAGAAAAAGACCCTATTTACTCAAGATGGGATTGGCTGCGGCATTGATTGGTACGTCGTTTACTTTCAACAGTTGCGGCGGCGATGGCGACGACCCTCAGCCTACTCCCCAAGTGAAGCCCAATCCTGACAATCCAGGAGGCAGCACCGACAATCCAGGTGGCAACACCGACAAGCCTAATCCTGACAATCCAGGAAATGACAATTCTACTCCCGACAAGCCGGAGGTTGTTTTGGTTTCGGAGCTGAAATGCACCGTGGCCGAGTTTGCCACCAAGTATCAGACTCTTAAGAAAGGTGAGCCTGTTTCCGTAACCCTTACCGATGTATCAGACGCTAATATTGCGCAGGTATCAGAGACATTGAAGAACATGTCAGCCCAGACTCTGGCCAAGGCCGGAGAGACCGGATACATTCTGCGCCTGGTTTTGGAGAGCATTAGCAATGCCCTCAAGACCATTCCTGCTGATACTTTCAAGGGTGTGGAGGTTTTGCGTGAGGTTGTGATTCCAGCCTGTGTGGAGGTAATACAGAGCGACGCCTTCGCCGAGTGCGTAAACCTTGTATCAGCCAAGATCCTCGGCGCAGATACCAAGGTGGACGAGAAAGCCTTCGAGAATGCCAATGCCGAAATCAAGGTGGAGCAGGTGGCTCCTGACGGCAAGTCCCTGAAATTCGACGGCAATGGCTACAAGCTTGGCACTGAACCCTCAGTACAGATTTTCAAGGAATCCACATCATTGCCTGATGCCGGCACAATGCAGCGTCCGGGTTTCAATTTCCTTGGCTGGGCCAAGGCTGCCGACGCCAAGACTGCCGACTTTGAGTCCGGAGCTTCTTTCGGTGGCGATGCTGAAGTGCTCTATGCGGTTTGGAAGCCGTATCAGTTTTTGATTACATACCATGAAGAAAATGGTAGTGTTTGGGGAGAGGATCTTCTTTCCGGCACTAAACTGGAGAAAGAGGAATATGTTCTGAGAACGCCTTTTCTTGGATATTCCAAAATCTTCAAGGGATGGAAGGATGGCGATGGCAATCTGTATCAGCCTGGTTCCCCGATAACTATATTCCACGACTGTGACTTGTATCAGGTTTGGGAGGATGTGGACAACAAGTTTGATATAGATAGAGTTCCTGTTATTTATTATTAATGATTTTTAGGTTATGAAGAACAATATATTCAAATACGCTCTGATGTTTGGCGTTGGTTTGGCGTTGGCCTCCTGCGCCGAAGAGGAGCTTGGCAGTGTGGCGGCTTCTTTGGATCAGCCACTAAGCCATCAGAAGACTTTTGAGGTCACCATGGCAGGTGGCAACCACACTCAGAAGGCTTTGGTAAATTTCTTACAAGGCGGTTGGATTCAGACTGATCATGGTTACGAAACGTCCTTCCGTGAAATGTGGATTAATTTTACCAAGGGCGATAGTCTCTCAGTATTTGCAAATGGCAATAACTATATGTTCAACAACAGTTTTATTGCCGCTACGAATTTTAGTCGTGAAGGCTGGTTTGTAGGTGATGCTGAGGATGCTGACACATATTACGCATTGTTTCCTGCCCAGCCTGATGCCACTATTAGCGGCAGTACGATAAAGGCTGTAGTGGCTTCCTATATTGCCAATACCGCTGACAGCACAGAGCGTTTTGTGGGCGGCTATCAATACAACGCCTCCGGTGCTGTGTGTGTGGGATATTCAACCGACAACAACCTCACACTCCATCACGCTACCGGTTATCTGGGACTGATGAATATTAATCGACCAGACCTAGAGGCCAAGTCTATTGATTGGATTCAAAAGATTGTAGTGGAGGCTCCTGTAAATATTGCTGGTGATGTCACTATATCAGGTGTTGGGGAAGATAAGCCTGTCGCAACAGGTGGCTCTTCCAAGACTATCACATTGGATAATCTAAAACGTAATCTTACTTCGCTGGCTATCAGTATGCTGCCCGTTAAGGATGTGGAGCTCAAGATCACATGTTACCGTATGGATGGCGCCGTGTTTACCTACAAGTTCCCTCATTTTTCCGTTGAGGCCAGCCAGTGTGTCATGATTAACCAGTTTGTTACAGACGAGACTTTCAAGGTTACTTTCAAGGATGGCAGCAATATTTCTGAGTCTGAGGTAGTGAAAGGTACTCCTTTGAGTTCTATAGCTCCTAATTGGACACGTGACGGCTATACGCTCAAGTGGCTTGATGAGCATGGCAATGTCTATGATGATATCTTTGTAGTGGATGATTATTACTCATTTAGCAAGGGAATCCTTTCCAATAGAACATTCACCGCCTCTTGGGAGAAGATAGAGAAGGAAGGCTGTTTCCTTACCTATCCAACCAAAGATGGCGAGAAGAAGATAGAGGTAGAGCCGGGCTATGTATTTACATTGCCAGAACTTCCTGAGGGTGCCATTTACTGGGAGAATCCAAAGTATCCAGATCATGGCAATCTTCGAAGAACTTGGGAGTCTGGCATCTACTGTTATGGACGTCAGGCTACTGATTTCAGACTTCAGCCCGGCGACAAGGTTCAGATTTTTGAGTCTACCACTTTGTATTCAAATCAGTACAACCGTCTTGTAACAGTGGACGCCAATGGCGGCCTGTTCGAGGATGGATCGTCGGTTAAGGAATGGAGAGCCCCTGATGGTCTTTGGGTTAATTTCAACCCTAATTACGATTCCGACAATATGGCCTTTGTCATGATTTATTTTGATTACAGTGAAAGAGAGCCTGATCAGCTTCACAAAAAGCCAGTTCGTGAAGGTTACAAGCTTGTTGGTTTCACTAGTTATCAATATGGTAATTGGAATGATGAGATTTCTTGGAATAGCGTCTATTGTAACGGTCCTTCCGATATTAAGTTTATTGCCCAGTGGGCAAAGACTTACAAGATAGAGTATCTTGATGAGAACGGCAAGGTGGCAAATAATGATGAATATATCGATGGAGAAAAGTTTGAACTTGACTATATCCTGCCTTCAAATGGCAAGATTCAGACAGGATGGAAGGATCAGGATGGCAATATCCTGAGAATAGGTGTCAACTATATGTCTGTTATCGATGGCCCTAAGGACCTGAGGCTTACTCCGGTGTTCTCAGAGAAGCCTGGTTCTACAGTCGATGGCTACGACGAGGAGAACTTTGATCGTTTATAATCAATTAAGCTAATTAGATATGAAGAATATAACAAAATATGTGTTGCTTGCCGGAGCGGCTTTGCTCTCGGCTTGCGATATGGAGTACGAGGAGCTCAACTATTCCTCCTCGTATTCCGGTATTGGTGCTGTAAGTTTCAACGCCACAATGGATGGCTCAGCCTCATTGTCGAAATCCTATCTTCAGAAGGGCGACGACAAATGGGATGTGCTTTTCGAGAAGAGTGATTCCGTATCGGTGTTCACGCTTGATGGTGTTAAATCTGGCTTCGGCATCACTGACTTGTCGAAGGATTCCAAGGTTGCTGTCTTTTCCGGAGACATTAAGGAGTCGGAAGGTTATTATGCCTTGTATCCCAAGGGCTATTGCCTTCTGGATGGAAACACCATTCACGCTTCTTTGCCCTCGGAACAGAGTGCCCGTTACTTTAATGGCGAATATACATACTGTAATGGTGCTTCAATAAGTGTGGCATATACCACCGATTCCGACAAGAGCTTCCATTTCAGCAACGTCACCGCGCTTCTCAGGATGTCGACATCGAAAGGAAAACTAAACAAAATCACTCTCGAGACTATGGACGGCACTCCTATAGCCGGTGATTTCTGCATCGATATGGATGGCGGCAAAATTGCCTCTGTATATGGTGGCAATCTTTCCAAGATAGAGTATGCTTGTGATGATTGGACTGCAGTGGTGGGTATCATCCCTTGAAAGATCCAGAAGGGCAATCTCAAGTTCACTATCGAGAATAAGTATGGTGAAACCATCGAGAAGTACAATTCAGTAGACCTTGATCTGAAGGCCGGCGTTCTTTACAACTTTGCCGAGATTTGTGATTTTCAGGTAAAGGTTTATACCAATGGCAAGGATGCCAAGCCTGAGGTTTTCAGCCACTCCGCATTTGGCCCAAGGGTAAAATTGCCGGAAGTGAATATCAGTGCCGGTGCCGGTATGGTTTGGGGATATTCCACACAGCCAGATGGCGAGGCCGAGTTCTATCCTGGAGATGAGGTTTATCTAGACTGCGATTGTGAGTTCTATCCCGTACAGAAATATGTAGTTTCTTATGAGGGCACTATTATCAGGGAGATTGATTACACCGTGACAGAGTGGAGCCACTGGAGCGGTTTCGCAGAGGGCCTTTCAGGTGATGGCGACGAGAACGGTTTGGTAGTTACTGTTACTCAGGAGGATATCGACAGTCATCTTCAGGAAAACGGCGATCCTGCGCCTTGGTTCAACCAGTACTTGATTTTGGACTATTTAACTGATAAGGATGTTCCAAAGGGAGGCTCTTTCAAGTTGTATGTTGATATGGAATCTGATGGAGAAGGCCAGATTCATGGTTCGCTCGGATCTTGGTCTTATAATCTAGGTTTTGATTTCGCTTTCAAGAAGGGTAGAAATACTTATGTAATTGATATTGTTGACTCTTATGGTGAGATTGCAATGAATGATGATGGTGGAGCTATCCACGTTCAATTTTTCAGTGGAGATTTCGTAGGAGAATATCATATCTATAAGATTGCCCTTTGCAATGTAGGAGGTGCTGCGGAAGAGCAGCCTGAAGACCAGCAGTCTGAACCCCAGCAGTCTGAATTCGATCTTACCGATGATGACTTTTTTGAGTGGACAGCGGCAGATGCTTCTGGTGAGAAGATACGGTGGTATTATTGTATCTACGAGTTGGAAGAACCTACTTCGGACGTTTATGGCAATTCTGGTTTACCCAAGGAAATCTATGCTGACCTCTCTGAGTACAATAGGCTTGAGATTACATTGATTGATGATAGCGATGAATACGATGGGGTCTACCCATCTCCCCGTCCTTTGCTCAATCGTGACATCGACGAGGGTCAGGCTCCTGATCACTTGGTTGATTGTGGAAACAATGCTTATCAGAGGGAAGCCTATATGTCTGTGATGAGAGATAACGGGGACGGCACTATCACTTACGTTGTTGATATTGCCAAGATTGTGGCAGACTACGGCTACGCACATCTCCACTCTATCAAGGGTGCCTATTGGCGGTTAATAACGGTTACTTCTATGAAGCTCTATAAGTAGAGACTTGGCCTTGCCACGTCTCCGGATGCGCCACGTCTTGAACATATATATACAATTATCGCCCGTTGCTTTGATTTCAACCAAAAAGCAGCGGGCGATTTTTTTTAGAATTCATACCCATCGTCTACATCCCAGTCCAGAATACATCTGTCAGTTGTTGAGAAGTTGATGGCCAGTTTCACAATCTTTTTCCCGGGCTCTATGGCGACGGCTACGTAGTCCATATCGTATATCTGTTCGAGGGCGTAGCGGGTTTTGCCGTCAAGCTTCAGCTCAAAGATGTAGTTTACGTCATCGAATCTCAGCAGGAGGTCGGCCTTGCCCTTTGCGCTCTCGGGATTGGCTATCACATCGGCGCCGTAGGATGCAAGCATTGTGTATAAAATCGAGTGATAGTGCTTCTCGTTCTGATTGTTGAGCGAGAATGGGAACTTACGGTAGAAGAGGTTCAGGTATTTCATAAATCCTGCAATGTCGCCGTATTGCTTAAGGTCCTCGTAGGCATCTATCATATAGCTGTCGGTCTTCTCGTCGCGGTGATATGCGTATGACATAAGGCTGTCTGCAAACGACATCCTTACTTCCGTGTTTGGGAATCCAAGCGTATATTGATTTCTGTTCTTGTTGTAGTTCTTTATCGATAAATATCCTGACTGATAAAGGAACGGCACAAGGTCAGATACCTTCTCAACGGGTTTGTTGAAACGTTCAGCCCTGCACTTTACGTTGTTCAGCTCAGTCATATCGAAATCAAACTTGTTTATCAGTTTTATCAATGACGAAGGCGTTCCTGTATTGAACCAATAATTTCTCAATTCTTTTTTGTCGAGGGCACTGAATACTGAATATGGATTGAATATATCCTGCTTTTGGATGGAGAAATGATATCCGTCGTACCTCTCCTTGAATTTTTGGAGCGTCTCCCCGTATGTGATTCCGTTATGGATTGCAAATGCTTCCAAGTCCTCTTTCAGTACTGTTGTCATCTCGTCCTTGGTGATACCGCATAATCCCTCGTATTCTGGGTCAAGAGATATGTCGTTCAGATTGTTGAGCGCCGAGAATATCGACATCTGCGAGAATTTTGTGATTCCGGTGATGAATACGAATCGGAGCTTGGGGTCAAGGTTCTTTATTGGCGAGAAAAGATTGTTCATTATTGTGCGCACCTGATTTTGTTTCTCGTCGTTGTCTATCACGTTTAGCATCAGGGCATCGTATTCGTCAATTATTATCACAACTTGTTTGCCGGTTTTCTCGTAGGCAGCTTCTACTATGTTTCTGAGACGTAGATTGTATGCTAATGGATTTTGTGGAGATGGTACATTGTATTTAGTCTCGTATTGTTTCAGCATATCACCGATAGTCTCGTTCATAATTTCATAGTTGCCGCTCTTGTCGCCG
>JAZLKG010000038.1:0-61187 GCA_045597465.1 Bacteroidales bacterium
CACACTATTAACCGTGGTGGAAAAGACCACGGACTATGTGCACCGAGCCAATTTCGTATGCATCAGCCACAACAACTCTGATTTTGAGCGTATTGCAAGCAAACGCCTGGATGGAGCGGTAAGCATCAGCCTGAAGCCTCAGTCCGACACAATATACCTCGCCATGGGATTTCCGTACACCTACAGCATGCTGGAGAACTGGATTGAGAGCATCAGGAAAAATGTGGACGTGGAGAGAATAGCCGAAACCGAGGGCGGACGCGGCATAAGCATGATTACCATAAACGCCAGACACGGCAAGAAAGACCGTAAACAGCTGGTGTGGATTATTTGCAGGCAACACGCCTTTGAGAGCGCCGGAAATTATGTGCTGGAGGGTATGGTAGACTATCTGCTGGGCCCCGGATGCAGCAAGAGAATCAGGAAGGATTATGTCTTCAAGATAGTGCCCATGGTGGATGTGGAATCGGTTTGGAATGGGCAGACCGGAAGAATGAGCCTTCCCCGCGACTACAACCGCGACTGGGAAAATCCCAAGAGACAGGTAATACAACTTATTGAGAACGAGATAGGGAAATCAGCAATGGAATATGAGTATGCAATGTTCTGGGACCTGCACTCCACATTTCCCGGAGGCCTGGTAAACTAGAATTTCAGCTATTTCGATATCTACAACGACAGCCGCAGTGGCTCCCATATCTACGATTACTGGAGAAAATTCGAGAAGATAAGCGGATTTGCCCCCCGGAGGCTTTTGGACGATTCGTATTCGTATAGCGGAATGCCGTCCGATGTATGGAACATGAGAAATTTCAGCAGTCTCAGGATATCTTCCACACTGGAGGTTGACTGGAATCTGGATCCTGAAGGAAAACCCTGGACCATAGAGCAATACCGCAAGATAGGCGCCGACATGATAAGGGCCATGGGTCAATAACGATCATTTTACATACACCTTGGTGGTGTGTTTCCAGTATCCTGACTGCAGGGGCTCGAGGGATTCCAGCCACTTGCCCTTGGAGTGGATCCTAAAGAGTGTTACAGGACGTATCACGAATGGCGCTATTACCGATGATGCCAGGTATATGTCGATATCATGGCATTTCAATGCGGGCGATATCACGGTGTCGGCCTCGGGTATCTCGCTGTCCATCTGGAACTTGGCCGAATATTCCTTGATGGCTATGCTGTATACGGAATCGGCGGCCAGGGTATACACTCCGTCGTCGTCGGTATCGGAAAACATGCGCTGATTGTTCACCATTATCAGCCATGGCACGTGCATCGTGTCGGGCATGTTCTTGAAGTGACCCGGCAGAAGCGATATCCTTATCGTGATGGAATCCGGGCTGCGGCGTGGAAGGTAGTCGATATGTGTGGTATCGGTGAAGATATACTTGTCGGGGGTGAGTTTCAGCATATCGTCGAGTATGTAATAACGCCCCGAAATGAAAAACTCACCGAATACATCCGTGGTGTACCAATAGCTGAAAGTGCCGTCCTCATGGAAACGGTACTGGAAGCAGTTGGGCGAAAAATCGCCGCATCCGCTGCTATGATATACTCCGGACAGGTTTTCCTGTGCCAGGCCTCTTATTGGGCATGACATCAGAACCATTAATATCACAAAAAACGCACACCTCATAGTAAATCATCTTCTCTGTACACTACCTGCTCCATTGACACTTTTCTGCAAGTTGGACGGATTGCCCGAATAGAAGAGGCATCCGGCGCCCTCTATCTGAGCCACAAGCTTGGCATTGCTGGTTACGAAAACACTGCCCGGACCCGACAGCTTGGCCGCTATATCGTCGCAATCCATGCTCTCGGCAAACACGCTGCCCGAACCCTCGCTCCTCATTTTCAGCTGTTTGCATGATCCGCCTATCCTGACATTGCCGCTGCCGTGGGTGTATATGTTTATCCTGCCATCGCTTACAAAACGGTTGATATCTACCGAACCGCTTCCCATGAGCCTGAGATCGAAATCGTGGAGACCAAACGCGCCGGGAAACTCCACCCTTACCCTGTTGTGCATCTCCAGGAGACGGATATTCGGCATCACAACCTTCACCTCTATGTTCACGTTTTTGAGCGACGACCTGTTTTCTATTACAAGCTGTCCGTCGTTGCATGTGGTGAGCACAGATTTTATCACATTGTCGTCGGCGGTCACTTTTACCTGACACTCGCTGCCCTGCTCAACCTCCAGCAATTGCACTCCGGCCACCTTTATGATGGAAAACTCGCTTACTGTGCGTATGTCGGTAAGCACGTTGCCCGAGCCCTCGCCCTGACTGCATCCGCAAAACATGGCTGCCACCATCACAATGCCGGCAATATATGTAAGTATCCTCATGGTATTCTATTTGAAAAATAATTAGTAGCACACAAAAGTAAAAAAAAATTCGGTCATACAAGCCAACCAATCGCAAAAATGTATATATTGCGCCAAAATAATTGGACACTGATGCTTAGGAAATTATATATATTCATCATTATCAGCCTGATACATACGCTATGCGTAGGTCAGCCCCGGTATGGCATGGCCGACAGCATAACCCAGATGCAGGGCTGGGACCTCTACCCTACCTATGGGCTCTACTGCCGCATGATGCGCAACTACGCCTCGCAATACCCCGACAGGGCGTCGCTCGTGGAGGTGGGCAGGAGCGTTTGCGGGCGGAGTATTCTCGGGCTTAGGCTTACTGCTCCCGGCGACACCACACTGCGGAGTCCCGTGCTTGTGTCGTCGTCGATACACGGCAACGAGACCACAGGCTACCTGCTAAGCCTCAGACTGATAGACTCGCTGTGCAGAAGCAATTTGATGGATGGCAGCCGGCTGCTGAGCCGATGCGTGATATACATTTTGCCGCTGCTGAATCCCGACGGCACATACCGGGGCGGAGATTCCACAGTGGCGGGCGGCAGCCGCGAAAACGCCAACAATGTGGACCTTAACAGGAACTTCAGCGCCCAAGGCGGCCAGACCCTGGAGCCCGAGACCATGGCGATAATGAGTCTGGCCCGGAGCCGGAGGTTCGCATTCTCGGTGTCGCTCCACGGCGGCGACGAGGTGGTGAACTATCCCTGGGACAGCTACCTGAGGGGCGAGATGAGCCTGCCCGACCTGGAGTGGTGGAGCGGCATCAGCCAGAGATACGTGGCCACATGCCGGGCCTTGGACTCCACCTACCTGCGCAGCGTAAACCAGGAGGGACACGTGTTCGGCAGCGACTGGTACAAGGTACACGGAGGCATGCAGGACTGGATGTATCAGGAGATGAGGTGCCGCGAGACCACCATAGAGCTCTCCAACACCAAGACCATAGACCCATCAAGGCTCGGCTTTTACTGGAACCTTACCCGGCAGGCGCTTACGGATTTCCTGGAAAACGCGGCCATAGGTTTCTGCGGCACTGTGAGCGACTGGCAGGGCAACGCCATAGAGGGCGCCACGATCCTGATGCCTGACCACGACGAAAACTTCTCCACAGTCACCAGCCGCAGCGACGGCAGCTATTTCCGCCCCACGACGCCCCATCAGAGGGTGGAGGCCTGCGCCCTGGCCTACGGATACGCCACACAGTGCATGAGCGTGGATATAGGCGAGGGCGGCATGGAGGAGCTGAGTTTCAGGCTTCACGAGCTGGACCCCGCAACAGCCTGCACCGACATGGAGGAAGCATCAGAGACCGTAAGGAACACTCCGGGTATGATAACGATGGAGAGCAGGCGTCCCATGGCGCGGTATCAGGTATACAACACAAGCGGACAGCCTGTAATCTCGGGCATGGCCAATGGATGCACATTGCAGATACCCACACACAATTTGCAGGCGGGGATATACGTTGTAAAGATAGAAAACGGAAATACATACAAAACACATAAAATAGCAGTACTGAAATGAGAAATATAATTGCAATAGCCCTGATAGCCACGGCATTGGGCGCACAGGCACAAGACAAGAAACTGGACAAGGTAAGGCAGCTGTATGACGCCGGCAGCTACACCGAGTGTGTGGAGGCCGCCAAGAAATACAATCAGGCCAACAACACACAGGCCGACAGCTATTTTATGCTGGGGCTGTCGTACTACAAGATTTATCTGGAAAACCCCAAGAAAGAGAGCAACCTCACCTCTGCCGAGAACAACATCTACGGCGCCACCCGCAAGGACAAGGACCAGAGCGCCGCGCCCAAATACGCCGCCGACCTGAATAGAATGCACACAAGCGTGACCGAGGCCCAGGACAAGAGCTGGGACGAGGGCGACAAGACCCGCGCCGCCCAGCACTCCAACATGCTGGTGAAGATATGGAACGACACCACAGAGATATGGAAACGCATAAACATGCCGGAGCTATTCATTGAGCCTGTGGCATACGGCAAGCAGCTGGCGGCCTGGAACGGCCCCGTAAACGAGACCGACGTCACCGGCGACAAGGTGGGCGTATGGATAGAGAACTACCCCAACGGCAAGCGCAAGACCCAGGTAACGTATCAGAACGGAAAACCAAGAGGCGACTACTACAGATTCTACGAGAGAGGCGGTGTAAGCGCCCACCTGTATATGATAGACGACGACAGGGCCTCGGCCATACTCTACGACGAGAACGGCGACAAGGTGGCCATGGGTTATTACTACAAGAGACAGAAGGACAGCCTCTGGCAATACCTGACATACGACTCGGTACTGGTGGCCGAGGAAAACTGGACCCGCGGAATCAAGAATGGCATGGAGACCACATACTTCCTCTGGGGCCTGCCCGCCGACGAGACCATGTGGAAAAACGGCAAGAAAAACGGCATCTGGAGGCGCTATCACGAATCGAGCAAGCTGCTTATAGAGGGCAACTATGTGGACGGCATGCTGAACGGAAGCTACTCGCTCTACACTCCCGAGGGTCAGCTGGAAATGCAGGGAACATACAAGAACGACCTTAGGGTGGGCAAATGGAAAGTCTACGACAAGAAGGCCAAGAAATGGATAGAGCGAAACTACATAGACGGCCGTCTGGAAAACCAGGAGGAGGAAGACAAGGAGGAGACCCGCCGCATGGAGGAGCTGATGCAGAAGGCAAGCGACCTGCCAGACCCCAAGGACTACTCCAACAATCCCGAGGAATATTTCGAGATGAGGAGATAAAGTTTCCAAGGCACCGGCTTTTGGGACAATTTTTGTATTACATTTTTTTGAATAGACTATAATTCTAAAAAAAAGCAGACCAAACAAAAAGATGAGAAAAACTGGAATATTGGCGATATCCGCCATATCAGCGGCTCTGGCAATGGCATCATGCTCCAGCCAGAAGGATTTCATACATGTGGAAAATATCAACAACGTATCCACCGCCCGACCCGACGGCATAATATACTCGCTGCCCAAGACCACTGTCACTGTAAAGGTGACAACCATAAACGAGGTTAGCGTGCGCGGCCCATACTATCAGTATGCACAGAAATATCTGGGCACCGACGATATCATTACCGCCAACTCCCAGAAGTGGATACTTGGCAATGTAGAGATATCGTCGTATCCCGTAAAGGACACATCGCGCACCTACCTTGTGGACTGCAACTATCCATGCGCCATGAGTTTCAATCCCGAGGGATTTCTGGAGAGTGTGAACACCAAGCCCGATTTTGCCGAGCAGAGCTACCGCGCCAGCGGATTCAATGGCAACAATCAGCAGTCCGACGACATAAGCAGCCGCCGTCAGTTCCAGGAGATGAATGTAAACCGCTATGAGACCGTGTTCGACACGGTGCTGCATGTGGTGGACGCCGACTCCATTTTCACCACAGTGCCCACAAGCAAGAAAAACGTTGTGCGCAAGAGCCTTGACGAGCAGGCTCAGGAGCTTGCCAACCAGATTTTTGTGCTCAGGGACGACAGAAACGCCCTGCTTGTAGGCGAGAGCGATGGCAAGAACCTCCCATCCGGCGATGCGCTCAAGTTCATGCACGAGCAGCTCAACAAGCTGGAGGAAAGCTACATGAGCATGTTTATCGGCAAAAAGATACGGTTAGAGAAAACCTACATGTTCGACTACGTGCCATCCGGCAACGACAGCGACCAGGATATCATCTTCAGATTCTCGCAGGAATACGGAGTCCAGAGCAAGAACAGCCAGAAGGGCGCTCCGGTTAATATCACAGTGCGCAATATGAACGAGAATGGCAGCGAGAACACTTACGCCCAAAGACAGGAGAGTCTGAAGGCATCAGGCAGCAAGACAGCGCCTTCCTATGGCCTGGCCTACCTCACCAACGCCCCGGCCATGGTCCGCATAGTGCAGGGCAACAACTCGATAGCCGAGAAGGTGATAAACGTATGCCAGATGTCGCCCGTGCGCTACATGCCCGAAATACTGATGAAGAGCCGGGATTTCAACATGATACTGTATCCCGCATCAGGAACGGTAAAAAGCCTCAACCAGCGATAGCGCAATATTTGCGGGTAATTATTTTTTGACCACATTTTTTTGCCCAATAGCAAAAAAATATGTAATTTTGAAGCGGAAAGCAAAATCCAATACGAATTATGCCCAGAATCGCAATCATAGGAGCTGGAATAGCAGGACTGACCTCGGCCAGAATCCTGTGCGACAGCTATGATGTCACAATATACGAGAAGGAAGCCCATGCCGGCGGGCTTTCACGTTGCATCCGTCAGGACGACGGCAGCATGTTCCATACATGCGGCGGTCAGATGATGGAAAACATTAGCGCTGATGTAAACAGCCTGCTGAACAAGGTGATGGACACCGGCAACCTGATAGCCATCAACAAAAACAATGCGATACTTTTCGAGAATGGCGAGGTGTCCACTCCCGAATTCCACGGCATGTTCAAAAAAAAGATGCAGGAGATAGAGGGTGTGCCCAATCCCATAGAGAAGCACATATACATGTTCAGGCCCGATATCCAGAAAAGCATCATCAGCGATATCTTCAAGATAAAAAACAGGCAGAAAAACAAGCGCGAACCCAAATTCCTCGCCACATTCCTGAAGGCGAAATTCGGAGAGACCCTCTACAATCTCTATTTCGGTCCCTACAACGAGAAAGTATGGCGCAGCGACCTCAGGAAAATCCCCATGAAATGGCTGTCTGCCAATATGGAAGCCCCCATGCCGGAAGACATGCTCTTCAGCAATTTCAACCACAAGGAGGCCAACGACGAAAACGAGACATTCCTATACAACATAAACGGCGGTCCCCAAGGCATAATAGAGAAGCTTCAGCAGGACCTGGATATCAGGTACAACACCAGTATCAGCACCATTGAAAAACAGAACGGCAAATGGCTGGTAAACGGAGAAATGTATGACAAGGTGATATACTGCGGAAACCTGCGGGAATTGCCCAATATACTGGAAGACAGCTATATAAGCAGCTTCAGAAACGACATTTCCCAGCTGAAGTACCACGGCACCACATCGGTATTCTGCAGCCTGAGCCGCAATCCCTACACACTTGTATACCTGCCCGGCAAGGAATACAAGGCCCACAGGATAATATGCACAGGCAACTTCAGCGACACCAATTCGGGCAGCCTTTACCCGATGACAGGAACCATAGAGTTTACTGACTACATATCGGAGGAGGATATAAGGAGGGAGCTGAGGCTGATGCCGCTGAATCCGGAGTATATCACCCACAAGTATTCGGAGTGCACGCATCCAATACAGGACATCGACACCCGCAAGATGGTGGCTGATATAAAACTCAATCTTGCGAAAGAGGACCTGTATCTTACTGGCAGACTGGCCGAATGGGAATTCTACAACATGGTGGAGACAATGGATGCCGCCATAAAAACTTGCAATGAGATAATTAACAACAAGAATACTTAATAATAAAAAATACATCACAATGAAACTTGAATCATTAGCACAGGAACTCAGCAAGACCACATACCCAGGCCGCGGTATCGTGATCGGCAAGAGCAAATGCGGCAAGTATGCCGTGACAGCTTATTTCATCATGGGACGCAGCACAAACTCGCGCAACCGCGTGTTCGTGGAGGACGGCGAGGGCATCCGCACCCAGGCTTTCGACCCATCAAAGCTCGAGGACCCAAGCCTCATCATCTACGCTCCAGTAAGAGTTCAGGGCAACAACACCATAGTTACCAACGGCGACCAGACCGACACCATCTACGACCTCATGAACGAGCAGCAGACTTTCGAGATGTCGCTTAGAGGCCGCCAGTTTGAGCCAGATGGTCCAAACTACACTCCACGTATCAGCGGTATCATGAACGTATGCAATGGCAAGTACAATTTCTACATGAGCATCCTCAAGAGCGACGAGGGCCGCCCAGAGAGCAACTGCCGCTACACATTCAGTTACGACAATCCAATAGCCGGCGAGGGCCGTTTTATCCATACCTACATGCAGGACGGCAACCCATTGCCTTCATTTGAGGGTGAGCCTCAGCGCGTTACCATCGATGGCAATATCGACGAGTTTACAAAGACCGTTTGGGACAACCTCAACGCCGACAACAAGGTTTCGCTCTTTACCCGTTTCATCGACATCGAGACCGGCAAGTACGAGACAAGAATCATCAACAAGAATAATTAAGAATTAAGAATTAAGAGCTTTTCAAAAATACGCTCGTAGAGACGCACGGACGTGCGTGTCTTAATACGTTCTATAATTCAAAAATTAAAAATCATAAATTAAAAATGCAGGAATATCAGCTTAAGTATGGTTGCAACCCCAACCAGAAACCATCAAGAATATACATGGAAGACGGTGAGCTTCCAGTAGAGGTACTCAACGGCCGCGGCGGCTACATCAACTTCCTCGACGCCTTCAACGGCTGGCAGTTGGTTAGCGAGCTCAAGAAGGCTACCGGCCTTGCAGCTGCCACATCGTTCAAGCACGTATCGCCAGCAGGCGCAGCAGTAGGTCTGCCTCTCTCTGATACCGAGAAGAAGATTTACTGGGCCGACGACCTCAACATCGAGTTCACCCCTCTCGCCAACGCCTACATCCGCGCACGTGGCGCCGACAGAATGAGCTCTTTCGGTGATTTTATCGCCCTCTCTGATGTCTGCGACAAGAGCACAGCCCTCGTTATCAAGCGTGAGGTTTCGGACGGCGTTATCGCTCCAGGCTACACCGACGAGGCTCTCGAGATCCTTAAGGCCAAGAAGAACGGCAACTACTGCGTTATCAAGATCGATGAGAACTACAAGCCAAAGGCTACCGAGAAGAAGGAAGTATTCGGCATCACCTTCGAGCAGGGCAGAAACGAGCTCGTTATCGATGAGAATTTCTTCAACAACGTGGTTACAGAGAACAAGACCATCACTCCACAGGCCAAGATTGATTTGACCATCGCAATGATTACTTTGAAGTACACTCAGAGCAACTCTGTTTGCTACGTTAAGAACGGTCAGGCAATCGGTATCGGCGCAGGTCAGCAGTCACGTATCCACTGTACAAGACTCGCTGGTCAGAAGGCCGACAACTGGTGGCTCCGTCAGAGCCCACAGGTTCTCGGTTTGCAGTTTGTAGACGGCATCAAGCGTCCAGACCGCGACAACACCATCGACATCTACATGAGCGACGACTACATGGACGTACTCGCAGAGGGCGAATGGCAGAAGTTCTTCAAGGTAAAGCCAGAGGTCTTTACCCGTGAGGCAAAGCGCGCATGGCTCGACAAGAACAGCGATGTAGCCTGTGGTTCTGATGCTTTCTTCCCATTCGGCGACAACGTGGAGCGTGCCAAGAAGTCGGGCGTTAAGTACATCGCCCAGCCAGGCGGCTCACTCCGCGACGATAATGTTATCGATACCTGCAACAAGTACGGCATCGCAATGGCATTTACAGGAATAAGACTGTTCCACCACTAAGCATACCGCTTTTGATACCTAAATCAACCGCATGCGATGCAAGCGGTTACCCAAGTACAGCCCACAAGGGGCTGCGCTACTACTGAGCACACATCAGAAACGGTGGTCCTTTGGACCACTACTCGGGTAACCGATGGCATCGCCTGCGGTTTTATAAATAAAAAATTACCATGAGTTTCATAAGTTTCACATACCATATAATATGGAGGACAAAATATAGTGAACTTACAATAAATCAAGAATACGAGAAGGAACTATATAAGTATATATATGGAATGTGCAAAAATATGAAATGTTATCTACACAGAATCAATTCGATGCCCAATCACGTACATATGTGCGTAGAAATTCATCCAACGATTTCTGTAAGCAGTTTTATGCAAAGAATAAAACAAGAAACCTCAAAATGGATTAAGGAACATCAGGAATGGTTTCCAGATTTCACATATTGGGGCGAAAGGTATGCTGCCTTCACATACTCCAAAAGTCAAAGACCAACTATTATCAATTACATAAAAAATCAAAAAGAACACCACAGATCTATTGACTTAGAAGATGAAATCAAACAAATCTTCCATAAATACAATATGGACGATGAAGTAGAAGATTTTTTAAAAGACTGAGCACACCTCAGCTGCGGTGGCCCTTGCGACCACTACTTTGGTAGCCGCTGGCATCGCCTGCGGTGGCTGCATCTGCGGTGGCTGCATCTGCGGTGGCTGCTCTGCGGTGGCTGCTCTGCAGTGGCAGCATCTGTGCTGGCAGCATCGGAGGAGGTAGATACCATCCCTCAGCTATCGGCCGCAGGCGATGCCAGCGGTTACCCTCGTACAGCCCACAAGGGGCTGCGTTTCTACTGAGCACACCTCAGCTGCGGTGGCCCTTGCGGCCACTACTTTGGTCACCGCTGGCATCGCCTGCGGTGACTGCTCTGCAGTAGCATCGGAAGAGGTAGATACCACCCCTCAGCTATCTACCGCAGGCGAAGCCAGCGGTTACCCTCCTCCAGCCCACAAGGGGCTGCGTTTCTACTGAGCACACCTCAGCTGCGGTGGCCCTTGCGGCCACTACTTTGGTAGCCGCTGGCATAATCTAACATAAACCCCCCATAAAAGAGAATTATCACTAATAACAAACATAAAAATCCCATGGACCCACTCACTCCCGAACAGCGCAGCAAGAATATGGCGGCAATCAAGAGCAAGGACACCAAGCCTGAACTGATTGTGAGGAAATACCTGTGGGCCAATGGATACAGATACCGCAAAACCACAAAACTCCTGCCGGGAAAGCCCGACATCGTGCTCCTGAAATACAGGACCTGCATCTTCATAAACGGATGCTTCTGGCATGGACACGATGACTGCAAACTTTACCGCCTGCCTAAAACAAACACCGAATTCTGGATAAACAAGGTGACACGCAACAAGGAGCGCGACTCCCAAGTAATAGAAAAACTAAACTCGCTGGGCTGGAACTGCCTCATAGTATGGGAGTGTCAGCTTAAACCAAACAAACGGGAAGCCACACTGAGAGAACTCACCGGAAAACTCGATAACATCTTCCTACACCTCAAAGGAAATGTAAGAATCAGCTTCAACACTGGCGATTGCGAATCAAGAAACTATCCCATGGCCGCCGAGGAGGAAGTGCCTTTCGGAAAGGAGACACCTACATCTACTGAATCTTGATACCCATAATGGTGATATCATCTATCTGCCTGTGACCATTCTCCCACTTATCGAGAGTTTCCTCTATGATGGATTTCTGCACCGACATAGGCAAATTCCACACCTTCAGGAGAAGCTCCTGGAGACGCTTGGCCGAAAACTGCTTGGCCACCTTGCGCTCATCGTCCACATAGCCAAACTGATCGGTGATGCCATCCGAAAACATATAAAGAATATCACCCGAAGAAATATCGATAACATTGTCGGTGAAGTTTACAACCTCGCCAAAATACATTCCAATAGGCTGACGGTTGGCCTTGTATTTAATGAGATTTCCATCGCGGATAATCCAAAGCGGACGGAAGGCTCCGGCATAGTGAACCACCATGTTCTGATAGTCCACCATAAGAATCGACATATCAATGCCATCCTTGTTTTGCTCCTTGCCCGGCTCGTAGCTCTTCTCGTTCTGTCCAAGCGAGCGCATCAGCTTGGTACGCAGAATATCGAGAATATGGCCTGCCGATTCCACTCCATCATTTACAGCGCTCGTAATCTCATTGAGCAGGCTGATGCCCAGCATGCTTACAAAAGCGCCCGGCACACCGTGACCCGTACAATCGGCGCATACAATAATCTGGAACCTGCCTACAGTGTTGGCCCAGTAGAAATCGCCCGCCACAATATGCAAGGGTCTGAAAATCACGAAATACTGTCCAAACATATCTATAAGCTTGTCCTGACGCGGCATTACAGCGCGCTGGATAAGGCTGGCATAATTCAGCGACGCCGTGATAACCTTGTTCTGCTCGTTGAGGGTGGAGGCCTGTGCATCAAGCTCGGCGTTCTTCTCCTCAAGTATGGCGTTGGTGCGACGCTTGCGGTTATAGTTGTAAACCAAGAACATAGCACTCAGCAGCAATACTACAAGCACTATAATCGCTATCTGGCGAAACTTGGCCTGTTCCAGATCCTTTTTGTGCATGATTACCTCATGCTTGTCCTGCTCTATTGTAGTTACGGAATTTACGGCATAATCAAGCAGAATCTGCGAGTTCTGGGCCTCGTAATACTTGGATTTCATCTCGTAGGCGTTCTTGAAATCCCCCATCATCCTGTAATAAATATCGGAGCAGAGATAGTAATCCATAGACAGATCGAGGCCGGTAACCTCGTCAACCGACACGTATGGCATCACCCTATCGAGAGCCTCGCGCGCCTCGTCGAGCCTGCCAGTAAGCGAGCATAGGTTGGCAAGGGCAAGATTGTATCCAATTTGGTATTTGTCGAGCTTAAGTCTGTCAGCCACAACCTTAAGCTCGCTGGTATTCTGTATCACCCTGCCAGCCAGGCTCTTGAGTTTCTCAGGACTGTTGCGGTATAGCATAAACTGCACATGAAGGCTCTTGCAGAGATTGTACAATGTCCAATACCTGGCATCGAGGTCACCCGGGCCTAAGTCGAGAGCCTTCTGAAGGCTGGCCTCAGCCTGAATGGCATGAATGGGATCCTGCTTGGTGATTACGAAGAAAAACCTCTGGAGCTTCATAATACCCAGTTCCTGATAATCGAGAGAAAGCTGAACCCGGTTGCCGAGCAGTGAATCTATCGCGAAAGATTTCTTGAAATACCTCTCCGACTCATTGTAGAGTTTCTGACGGCCGTAAATATTCGCGATATTCCTATAACAGTTGGCTATATTCAGAGAGTCGCCCTGCAGCTGGAAGAGATCCAGCGCTTCGCTGAAATATTGGGAAGCCTGCTCGTAATTAAACATACGCAAATTATTGATTCCCAATTGCATATTGTTGTACGCCACATGATATTGGCATCCAATCTGGTCGGAAATGGATAGTGAGAGGAAGTTGCTCTCGCTGGATTTGATGTAATCTCCCAGATGGTAATAAGCCAAGGACTGTAAATAGTAGCCCTTGGCCTCGAAATAAAGGTTGCCCCTCTTCTGCGCCAGCACGATTAGCCTATTGGCCCACATCATGGAAGAATCAGCTATATAATGGTGACGGGCGAGTAGCGACATTACATTGTATTTATTGGTATCCAGATCATCCAGCTGCAGGTAGAGCTGCCTCAGGCTGTCGAGTCTTCTATCTATGGAATCCTGACATACAGCCTTATAGGGAAACAAAACTATAAAAACGGCAAAAATATATAATATATAATTTTTCATAGACATCGATATTAGCATTCATTCACAAAAATAAGTTATTTAAATGAATCTGACAAGAGATAATATTATATTTTTATTGCAAATTTAATGCGAGTTCGATGGAATAGTATTATTAGAGAATAAAAAAATCGCCGGACTCACGTAAATTATATTAAGGGACAGAAACTCAAAGGCAAAGAAATCGAATCAAAACGCAATCATAAACAACAGAATCTGAAAACATTAAAAAATATTTCAAAAAAAGTTTCAAAAATATTTGCAAGAATCAGAAAATCACTCTACATTTGCACCCGGAAAATCAAGGAAACGAGATGAGTACAAATGAAGATTTGAAATAATGACATCCTTTTGCCGGCGTAGCTCAGTTGGCCAGAGCAGCTGATTTGTAATCAGCGGGTCGGGGGTTCGAATCCCTCCGCCGGCTCAATAAAAAAAGGATTGGGGAGTTTCCAGAGCGGTCAAATGGGACAGACTGTAAATCTGCTGGCTAAGCCTTCGGTGGTTCGAATCCATCACTCCCCACAAAAAAATTTTGTGTTTCATAATAGGTTTTATGATTATTAGTATTATAGATTAGATTGATTGATTTATTTTTTTATTTTTTTTATATTATTATTGTGCATATTCGTCATTCCCATCAAGAAAATCCTCTCAGAGAAATCTGAGGGGATTTTTTGTGTTTATACTTTACAATGAATACGCTATGTAATCCAGTATCAGGTTGTTCTCCCTCTCCAGGCCGTTGATGTCCCCGGGCTTGTAGTCGCTGCCGATGGCTTCCTCCAGCTTCTGCATATCGAAACCCGGCATGGATATGGCCCTGCGGTAATAATCCACAGCGTCCCTGATGCTGCCCATCATGCGGCAGTTGTGTCCGGCCAAAACCAGATCCTCGGGTATCAGCTCGGCCTCAGGTATACGCTTGAAGTACTTGACAGACTGCTCGTATTTGCCCTCCTCATAGCAGCACCATGCTATGGGACGGAACACCTTGGTGTTCTTCTCGTCGAGAAACTCCACCTTGAAGTAGTATTTGAGGGCCTCGCTGTAGTTCTCCATCTCCAGCAGGCATCTGCCTATGGCTGTGGATATCGACAGGTTGTCAGGCTCTTTGGCCTCGGCCATGCGGTAATATTCCAGCGCCTTGGCCGGATTCTTGAGCTTGCGGTAACACCAGCCCACCTTCTTGAGGTTCCATGGCTGATCGCTCTCATAGAGCTGAGCCTTCAGGTAGCTGTCGAGGGCCAGCTCTATGTCGCAGGCTTTCTGGGCCGAGTATCCCATCTTCTGGAATATCTCGAAATTAGGGGCCTCGGTGCTTATCTGCTTGAATATGTCGAACGCCTGGCGGTAATATTCGCTGCTGAAGAAAAACTCGCCCACCTTGCGTTTCTCCTTGGGCGATTGGAATGCCCTGTCGAACAGGATGGTGCCCGATGGGGAGAACCCCTTGTCGAAAATATCAATGAAATCGCGGCCCAGCATGTTCAGCTTGAAGAAACGGTACAGGTCCTGAATATACTGCACCAGATATTTGTAGCTGAACTCCTCGCTGTGGAGCATCTGGTCTTCCCTGGAAACCTCGGCCATCTCGCCCAGGCCGGAGCTCAGATATCTGCCAAATGTCTTTCGCTGGCTCTCGGGCATCATCACAATGCTCAGGCAGAATGAATACTTGTCGCTGTTGCAGATAAAGGGGGCCGAAATAAGGCTCTCGGCAAATTTGGAGTAGCTGAAGCTTCCGTCCCCAAACTGCTGCTGGATATCGGCAATCACCTTGTTGCTGGTGGTGAAAGGCATAAACCAGTTCTCTATCTTGCGGAAGAAATCGTAGTTTTTCAGTTGCGCGAATGTGTTCAGGAACACATCGCCGCCTTCCATCTGAAGTTTTGACACATCTGCCAATTTGTCAAAAAGCTCCTTGTTTTCCTCAATATACTCGTGCCAGTCGGGATTCTTGTCGTCCAGATTGTCGATGGACAGCGAGTCGGATTTCATCTTGTTCTTTATGCCCGGAATGTTGGACACCTGGGGTATTATCTCGTCATTGAGTTTCTTGGTAATCTTGTCGGTATCTATCGCGCGTATCAGCTGTATTATGGTGGCCTGATATCTGGGCAGGAACTTTGGATCGTCTATCAGCGATTTTATTATTGCATCGGACTCGGGATAGAGCCTCAGCCTCTTGTTGAAGAAATAGCTCACCACGGCTATGCCGACAATGGCACGCTGCCATACCTGGGCCTGGCCTGCAAGGTAAAACCTTGTAAGAAGCCTGTATTTCCTGATATCGAAATATAGCAGGCAGCTGAGAGTAAGACTGCTGACAACAAGGCACTTGGATATCCAGGACAGCGAGGTTGAAGAGCAAGCATCAGCCATGGCGGCATCAGCGGCTCCCGAAAGGCTCTCTGCCCTGAGCACATAATGGAACCACGCCGGCACATCGCTGTCTGCCGTCAGGGCTGGCGGCATCTCGCGGCGCTGGCTGTCGAATATCTCGCTGGACACATAGCGGCGGTACTGGGCATTGCGCACGGTGTCGGCCATCATTATGAGCGAGACCTGAAGCTGGCGGTATATGGCATCGCGGTTGGGGTCGTGCATGCCGTCTATGGTGTATTTCAGCATCAGCTTGTAGGTCTCCTCCACCATCTGCAATGGCGACGAGGAATCGTTGGTGTTTATGATATCCTGACTCCTGATGATGCCGGCGGCCTCGCACAGCTTGCCGGAATATATCAACTTAATGGTCTTGCGGTGTATGTTGTTGATTTGTACCTTGTTCATATTGCCATTATTAGGTTTGCTGATACTTACTCATCAATAAATAGACCGAACAACGAGAAACTGACAAATTGTCACCAAATATTTTTTTTGAATAAATTACATAAAATCTTTTGTAATTGTCAACTTATTATATAAATTTGCCGTGAAAAAATCTAAACGTTTAAAAGATATGTCTAACGAATCAACAAGTAACACCACCGTTACACAGAACACCAAGGAAAAAAGCGGCTCCAAATTCTGGGCCTGGTTTTTGGCAGCAGCATTACTGGTACTTGCAGGATTGTTCCTGTGGGACAAGATAAGCTCCAACAAAAAGTACAAGGCTCTGGAGGCAGAGCATCAGCAGGTATCGGAGCAGTTTCTGAAATACAAGACCGAAAACGAGAGCATGAATGCCAACTATACCGACCTGCAGCGCCGATACGACGCACTGAATGAGCAGATAGGCGGCAACATGAGCACCATAGAGAGCTACAAGGCCCTCATAGCATCCAAGGATTCGGCCCTCAGCGCCCTGCAAAACTCGCTGAAGACCGCGCTTGTGGATTTCAAGAGCGACGAGATAAAGGTGGAGAGCCGCGACGGCAAACTCTACGTTATTATGCTCGACAAGCTTCTCTTCAAGTCGGGATCGGCAGATGTGGAAAACAAGGGCATCAAGGCCATCAAGACACTGGCCAAGGAGCTGTCCAACAATCCCAACGTAGGCATCATGGTGGAGGGCCATACCGACAACATCCCCGTAAGCGGCAAGGCCTGGAAAGACAACTGGGAACTCTCGACTGCACGCGCCAATTCTGTTGTAAGAGCCCTCTCTGAAGGCGGTCTTCCCCAGAAGAGACTCGCCGCCACAGGACGCGCCGAGTATTACCCTGTAGCCAGCAACGCCACAGAGGCTGGCCGCGCTCAAAACCGCAGAACAGAAATCATCCTTACCCCATTCTCGATAGAGAGAGTGGCTGCCAAGTAAACAGATACATACTTTTGCCGAAAGGCAATCTTACGATACAGAAAGCGATGGCTCTCCTGAAAACAGATCAGGAGAGCCATCGCTTTCATTTTATAGGTGGATATCTCATATCCTCACTCCTATCAGTATGTTGTCGTCGAGCTGGCGGTAACCGTTTTTCCAGCTGTCCAAGCTGTCTTCCACCGCGAGTTTCTGTTCCTGCATGCCCAGCGACCCTATTTCCTGAAGCAGCTCCGTGAGCCGCCTGGTGGAGAAATGCCGGCAAGATGTCTGGGTGTCGTCCAGATATCCAAACTGATCGGGAATGCCGTCGCTGAACATGTAGATCATGTCGCCCCTGCGGATATCGATATCGTGATTGGTGAAATTCTTCTCGGCGCCCAGATATATTCCTATTGGCATTTTGTCGGGCTTGTATAGGATAATCTGCCCGTCGCGCCATATCAGGAGCTGACGGTATGCTCCGGCATACTGCATTGTCATGGCATTGTAGTCTATCATCACCATGGCCAGGTCGATGCCGTCCATGGAGTATATTGCCCCGGCGTCGTATTTCTGCTTGCTTTGGCCGAGTGCGCGCATCAGCTTTGTCCTAAGCTCGTCAAGTATTTCAGAAGCCTTGGTATGGTCGCCTATGCAGCTCGGAATCCATGTCGGTTTTCGACAGGGCGTCGCATCCGTCATGATATAGCATCTGCATCAGGTCTATGGCATCAGCCAGCTTGTCGCCCGAGAGTCCGGTCTCAACTGCGTCTATGTAGACGAAATACGACAGGCTGAAACAGATGGAGAAAACGGTGTAGGGATCGTCGTAAAATAGCGACATTGCCTGGAATAGGCATTCCCGGCCCTTGCGTATCAGCTCCATATCGGGCTCCGAAGTGGTTGTGAGATAGCGGAATAGATACATATCGGCCAGGTTCTGATACCCCATGGACATATCGCAATTGTCGCCGCGCAATGAGTCTATCTTCAGGGCATTGCGGAAAAGGCTCTCCGACCTTCCCCAGAGGCGCTGCTGGCTGTAGTTGATGGCCAGCGAGGAATAGCAAGTCGATATGCCTGTAGAATCGTGGACCGAGGTGTAGTAACTGAGCGCGCGGCCATAATGGACATCGGCAGCTGGATAGTTGCCGAGATATGAGTAGTTTTTGCCTATCTCGACATTGATGGCAGCCGCCAGCGAATCGTACTCGCCTTCTATGGCTATATCCAGTGCCCTTATCTGCAATTCGTTGGAACGCTCGTATTCGGAATCGAAATAATCGCAGAACCCCATCAGGTAGAGCGCAGCCGCCTCCCAGTAGTCAATGGAATTGTTTTCGGAGAAATCGAGGAGGCGCTGGGCGTATGCACGCGAGGAATCAATGTTGTAATGCGACCGGGATATTCTGTAACACAAGAGAGGCCATTGGGAATCGTCGGGATCGGTGGCATCGAACTGGGATACAAGGCTGTCGAGCTGACGTTCTGCCGATGATTGAGCAGAGGCATCAGCCACCAATAACAAAAGCACTATATATGTAAGTATCAGTCTCATACCCTCACACCAATAAGAATATTATCGTCGAGCTGCGGATATCCGTTCCGCCACTGGTCCAACTCACGCTCCACATAGTCCTTCTGCTCCTCCATCGGCATGCCGCCTATCTTGGCGAGCAACCTTGCAAAGCGTTTGCTGGAGTAATGGGCGCACTCCTGATGGCTGTCGTCCACATAGCCAAACTGATCGGGCATGCCGTCGCTGAAGACATAGAGCATGTCGCCGTCCTCTATTTCTATGATATTGTTGGAAAAGTCTTTCTCGGGTCCCAGATATAGTCCTATGGGCATCTTGTCGGGCTTGTGGGTCTCTATGACGCCATTGCGCCATATCAGCAGGGGTCTGTAGGCGCCGGCATATTGGAGCTGATGCTTTGCCCTGTCCACCATCAGCAGGGCCAGGTCTATGCCGTCCATGCTGTAGATGATGCCATTGTCGTATTTCTGCTTGCTCTGTCCCAGGGCTTTCATCAGCATGGCGCGCATTGTATCCAGTATCTGGGCGGCGCTTATTTCGGGATCCAATACGGCAGTCAGGTCGTTAAGTATGCTGATGCCCAGCATGCTGAGGAAACCTCCCGGCACACCATGGCCCGTGCAGTCGGCACATACAAGGATCTCGCGGCCGTTGCGGCGGCGGGCCCAGTAGAAATCGCCCGAGACTATGTGGAGAGGCTTGTAGATGATGAAATGCTCAGGGAAAAGATCCCGCATGAAATCCTCCTTGGGCTGTACTGCCATCTGTATGTTCTTGGCGTAGTTTACGGAATCGGTAATAAGCTTGTTGCGCTGGGCCAGGATATCGCGCTGCGATGATATCTCCTCCCTCTGGGCTTGCAGGAGCAGATTCTGATGCTCGGCAATATTCTTATGGCGGCTGTTGTGGTAATAGAAGAAAACCAGCGCAGCCACCACCAAAAGTATCACCACGAGCAGCAGCCTGATATTGTGCCTGAAAGCGCGCATGCTGTCTTGCTCCTGCTGGAGCGATTCCTCGTACTGCATACGCATCTGGTTGGCGGTGGATTTTACGGCGAAATCCACCGACTGCTCGTTTATCAGGTATTTGTAGAACAGTGTGCTGTAGTGCATGGCGCTCTTGTAATCGCCGATGGCCTCGTAATAATTGGCGCATACCCAATAGTAGATGTCATGTATGGACCTGAGGCTGTTGTCCAGTATTGGTTCCCTTAATGAATCCAGCATGCGTCCGGCCTTTTGGAAATCGCCTTTGGCTATCAGATAATGCGCAATAGAGAGTCTGCCCCTCATCTCCGACTTTTTGTAGCCCATCTGCAAGCGCAATGTGTCCATCGATATAGAAAGCACCTGCATGGAATCCAGAAGCCTGATGCGGCGTCTGGCGTCCGAAGCTGAGTACTTATGTACGCAAAACAATGCGTCGAGAAGGTAACGGGTGGTGTAATACTTGTTTTTGACGGTTCCGATACCGACCTCAAGCGCCTTGCGGAAATAAAGCACGGAGCTGTCGAGGGCATGGAAGGCTATACTGTCGGAACTGAGCAGGTATTTTCTGAAATATGTTTTTCCTATTCCCAGATAATCGTCGGACATGCATCCCCGGACTCCTGCCATAGAATCGAGAACAAAAGCGTCCCTGTATGTAACGAGAGCCTGGCCGTACATTTTCTGGAGCAGTAGTTCTCGGCCATCGCCCTCATGCAGTTTGTAACCCAAACTGTATCGTTCAAGAGCTTGTAATACGACATGGCATCGTGATAATACCTGTCGGAAAGCTCAATATTCGACAGATAATAATAGGTGCCCGCCATCTTGTAGTAGTTCCAGGCCTTGGTCCTTAGGTCGCCGATGGAATCGGCCAAAAGCAGAGCCCTGTAATTGTATAACAGAGCAGTCTCGTAATCATCCATTTGTGAATATGACCAGCTGTAATAACAATAGGCCTTTGCCGTATACAATGGCATGTCATTGAGCTGGGCCAGCCGTAAGAGAGAGTCGGACCACGAGATTGTGGAATCGTTGTGATAGTGGTCAGAGGCAATCTTATTGCATATCAACACTTTGTTGGTATCGGTATCCTTGAGGGTACAGTAAACCGCCTCCAGACTGTCGAGCCTTTTCTGGCTGTCAGCCTGAGCCCAAAGCACCGAGTTTAGGCACATAATCAGGAATATTGTTGACAATATATACCTCATAAAACGATTCTGCTCAATTAGCCAATGGCGCCACATATTGATACCCTGTATTCCTTCTGCGAGTCCGGACCGCATTGGAGCCACGATCAACATTCTGATTTCCAGCACCTTGGTTATTAATCATAATATCTGATTTAGAATTGCAAATTTTAGGCTAATATAATCAAAAAAATACGAAAGTGCAACAAAAAAAACAGCGGTCCGCACAAAAAAAAATGCAGTCCGCTGTCAATTAATGTTACGTGAGTTCGATGAATTTTTCTCGCACAGAGAGTAAGAGTTTCCGTGAGAGAATAGTTTTTTCAATTCGTCGAACTCACGTTGATATTGTATAAGGATTGTCGCTATTTAACAACACCTACAATGTGGTTTTCGGGGAGGAAACCGAAGAAACGGGAATCGTCGGTTGTGGCACGGTTGTCGTTTACCACAAAGTAGTAGTTCTTGGTAAAGCGGTAAGAATCAGCCTCCTTGCCGGCAATGTAGATGATGCCGTCGTCCACTTCCACAGACTTGCCCTCGTATGCCTCGATACAGCGGCGGTAGAAAGGCAGATTGTTGAGGTCGATCTTTATAACCTTGTCCTTGGCGGGTATCACCATTGGAGTCATGTACGAGATGTTGAAATGGCGCTGCTCCACAAATGGGAACACGATGGGATCGAAATGCTCCTGTGGAAGCACCACCTTTTCCACGATGCTTACGTATGGCAGGCTCTTGAGAGACTCAGCCTGGCTTGCAGAAAGGGCATACACAGAGAGTGATGTGCCAGGGCCTGTCTTGTGACGGTAGAATCCTATAATCTCTTCTGGATTGATCTCCTCGCACGACATTCCCTCCTTGGTAAGTCCGAGAGAGTCGAGGATAGGAGCCGAGAACAGCGAGTTGGCACCCACGATGTAAACGTTCTTAACCTCGGGCTGGTCGGCCACAGCCACCAGTGTATTGCCCTCGGCGCGGCATATCACGCCGTCCTTGATGGCCACCACCTGGCCAGGAAGACCTATCACGCGTGATGGATGGATGGGGCGGCGCTTCTTGTTGAGAGGCTTCAGCTCCGAATCGTTCACCCATGCGGCCTTGCCGTACTTGCGGCACATCTTGTAGTAATTCTTGTCGGGGCTGGATGGCACTATGGTGTCGGCCTCGGGATGGTGGAAGAGCACCACGTCGTTGATGTCGGGAGAGGCAAACCTGCTGAAGAATACTGTTGAGTTTTTGGTCAAGGTGTTTTCCATGCCATTGGTATTGATGCGGGCGCGTCCGTAGAATATGAAACCTATAGCCACGCACAGCAGTATGGCGCTGGCGGCTATGATGAGGGCACGCTTGAGGCCCGTTTTCTTGTCAGCACCGCCATCGTTCGATACTGTGGTAACGGTTGTGGTTGTTACGGTTGTGGTAACAGTGCTTTCGGTGGTTTTATTTTTTGTTTCTGCCATGATGAAAAATTAAATTAGTTATGTATTAGAATTGGAAATAAATAAACGGTTGAAGTTCAGATGCCTTTACCTGATAGAGCATGAAAACCGTGCCCACGCATATCAGGATCTTTATCCAGACGGGAGAGTTAACGAACCAGCTGGTGTATTTCTCCTTGCATGGAACCGAGAGCCAGTGCACCATCATTCCGAACAGTATGACGGCAAACACCTTGCGGTATCCCATCACCATTGTGGATATCAGCTCCATATCGTTCCATCCGTTCAGCAGGCGGTCCAATATGCCGTTTACGGTGTCCAGATCGGGCGACCTGAACCATATACGGGTAAAGGTGATGAAATTGAATGTGAGGAACACTCCCCAGAAATGGGCTATCACAAGGCGGCTGTCCTTTATCTGCCTGCGTGTGATATATACCACATAGGCGGCCAGCACTATCACCGACAGGAGCAGCCAGAAAATGCAGAGCGATGATGTGCAGCCCAGGAAACATGCCGTGATGGCTGCCAGGAAATTGCCCCACAGCACAAGAGTGGTGCCCGTATGATGGGGCGATGTGCCCGGAAACATGGTGTCCCAGCGGTCGAACAATACAAAGGCAAAGCATGACAGCAATATCAGAAGCATCAGGACCATGACACCTATATCCTTGTACCACAGACCGGTAAGCACCACGGCGCAGAGGCTGAAGAATACTATGAGCACAAAACCCATGGCGTATTTCAACGGACGGAAATCGTATTGTAGCTTGGTGCGAATCAGCCATGCGAAATAGGCGTATATCCATACGGCATCGGCTATTATCCATAGCGCCACACCATGGGGATTGCTCCAGAGGCCGTAATGATAGGTAAGGTATGCGGCCAGGTTGCAGGCGGCCAACACAGTCCACTTCAGCCACTGTGTCTCCTCCTTCCAGAGTTTGTAGACCACCAGGCCAAAACCGTTGTATCCGCCCCAGATGACGAACATCCAGCTGCTTCCGTGCCAAAGGCCACCAAGGAGCATGGTTATCTGGTTGTTCATCATGGTGACTGCCTTGTGCTTGAAATCAGGGAATATGCAGCACAGCACTATCATCACTGCCATGAGGGAGAACAGCACTATGGCCACTGTAAGGCTGCCGCTCAGCATTACGAATACCAGCAGGATTACAACCCAGCAGGCGTATCCGCCGAACGAGCCGTTCCTGTTGCCGCCTATGGGGATATATAGATAGTCCTTCAGCCATGTGGAGAGCGATATGTGCCAGCGGTGCCAGAACTCGGCGGTGGACTTGGCCTTGTAGGGCGAGTTGAAGTTCATCGTGAGCTTGAAACCCATGAGCAGAGCCAGTCCGATGGCGATATCGGTGTAGCCGCTGAAATCGGCGTATACCTGGAGGCTGTAGCCGTAGAGCGACATTACAGTCTCGAATCCGGAATACTTGAGCGGCGAATCGAAGACTCGGTCTATGAAGTTGATGCTGATATAGTCGGATATGAAAACCTTCTTTACAAGGCCCTTCAGTATCATGAACAGCGCCATTCCAAAATCCTGGCGTGTAAGCTGATACGGCTTGTAGATCTGTGGGATGAACTCACTTGCCCTTACAATGGGGCCGGCCACAAGCTGGGGGAAGAACGACACGTAGAATCCGAAATCGAGCACGTTTTTCACGGGCTCTATCTGACGGCGGTATACATCCACGCAATAGCTGATGGCCTGGAACGTGAAGAACGATATGCCAACAGGCAATACTATCTTGTCGGTGACGAAATCGGTGCCGAAGGCAGTATTGGTGAGCAGCGAGAAATAGTTCACCACCCTGAAACTGGTGCCGCAGATGCCGTTGATGGAATCTATGATAAAGGCAGTGTATTTGAAATAGAAGAGTATCAGCAGATTCACCACTATGCCCAGCGAGAGTATCAGCTTGCGCCCCAGGCCGTCGGGCTGACGGTGGAGCCACTGGGTAATGTAATATATCGACACCACGGTGAATATGAGCAGGCTTACGAACACTCCGCCTGTCTTGTAATAGAAAAACAGGCTACACAACAGCAAATAGATATTGCGGACGGCAATACGCTGATAGACCTTAGCATATATCGCCATCACCACAACGAAAAAGCCCCAGAAAAAAAACTGGGTGAAAAGCAAAGGCTTTTTGGGATCGAAGAGAAAGAGACCCGCCCAGTCGATGCTTGAGAGAAAATCCATTGTCTGTTTTGTTTGATAAATTGAATAGTATATTTGCCAAACGGCAAATCATTTGCAAATGTATAAAATAATCCCGGAAAACGCAACTATTTCCTGGGTTTATTTTGGAGATAATTGTCGTAGGTTTTCAGAAACGCATTGAAAAACAGGTTGGCCGTAAAATTGTAACCTGTGCCTGTCATGTGGATCCTGTCGGGCTGCATGAGGCCGTTTTTCACCCAAGTGTTGCACGACCCCAGGCCGCCCATGATATCGTAGATGCTGAAAACCGATGCCCCGTACTTGTTGGCCAGGCGCACCATCTGCTCCTGCTCCAGGGCCACTGCCGGATTTGGGCGCCGGCGCAGAAGGTAATAGTCGTTGGGCACTATCAGGGTGAAAACCACATTGGGACATTCCCTGAGCACATTCTGCATAAACTGGTCGTAGCGGCTGTAGAAAGTCTCGGGATTGAATGTGGCCGAGTTGCCGTCGTTTACACCGAAGAAACCCACCACCCAGTCGGGGCTGAGGAGCCTGAGCTGCCGTGCGAAATGCTCGCATCCGTTCCATGACACGAGGCTTGCGCCATTGATGCCGAGGGCGTGGTAAGTAATGCCGGGGTTGTCGTTAAGGAGCGATATGCCATAGAGGGTGAAATATGTCTGCGACGAATCGGTCTTCCTAAGCCGGAACGACGCCACATCCTGGTACTTGCGGAATGTGAATGTAGTGCATCCCAGGCTGTCGTTGCGCGACACACGGTAAGGACCCATCTCGGGCACTGGCTCTATGTCATACATGCCGGCATGGGGCGCCGTAAACACGTCCACCTTGTTGAAATCATATTTGATGGGATTCTTGGGGTTCATGCCCACTATGATCGACGCTGTGCTGTCGGAGGTGGTGGCTGATGCTCCCGAGATGCCAAGCTCGCAGCTGCGTTTCCATTCCACATTGCGGCAGGTGGTCCATGCTCCGGAATACTTGACAGTGTAGTTGGTGGGATTGTTGCTCTTGCACATCTTGTATGGGAACACGATGCCACGGCTGCCAACAAGGCCCGGATGCAGGGTCTGGAGCCTGTATCTCATCTGGTTGGAAAACACGTCGGCCTGGGTATGCGATCCGCCTATCTGCACCACGTTGATATTGCCCTTGCCAAGCAGTATCATGGAATCGAGCTTCTCGTAGAGCCGGCTGAAGCCAGAGGAGTCTTTTCCGAAAATAAGCCTCACCTTGCTGTAGTCCACAAAATTGTATTGGGCCACATCGTATGGGTATTCCTGGGCGCTGATACTTACAGAGACAGATATCAGCAATGCCAAAGTCAATAGTAATCTCATCAGTTATTGGTTATATACTCATTGTATCTGGCTATGAGAGCCGAATAGAACATCCTGGCCATGATGTTGGCGCCGGTGCCTGAGAAATGCACATAGTCGGGTGCAGCGTATGCCGGATCGTGGTTTACCCAGTCGGGCATGGTGTTCCATCCGCCCATGGCGGCATACATGTCCCAGTATGCGCATCCGTTCTCGAATGCGGCGCTTCTGAGCGCGTTTACCAGCTCGGGCAATACAGGATAGGTTTCATAGCGGTCGGTGCCCTCCACCTTGCAGCTCATGTCGGCAGGGCCTATCAGTATTATCGACACTCCCGGATGCAGACGCTTCAGATACCTTATCTGCGATGCAAGATAGCTCTTGAATCCTGATGTGCTGCCCGGCTGCAGGCTCGGAACAGCGTTGCCGCCAAACTGGAGGATAATGCACTTTACATTGAGGTCGTTGTACATCTGGGCCAGGGTTGTTCCGTCTATCTTGGTGAATATGGTACCCGAGCATCCACGCAGAGGTATGTTGTCCACCGCCACTCCCCCATTGCCGTCCATGGCGAAACCATAGAGTTCGGGGCTGTCGGCTCCGGCAAAATCCATATACAGTTCCTGTGGAGAGTCGGCGAAATTCCACGACCTGATGGCGTAGCCGTTTACAGCCCTGAGAGAGTCGTCGTAGAGGACCTGCTCGCCATCGCGCACCCTTACGCTCACAGGACGCTGGTTGTAGCCATAGAGCATCCTGATGCGCCGTATCTGCGACACGTTGGCGTGTCCGAATGTGGCAGGCTGAAACTTGAGCGATGCGTAATACATCTGCTCCATAACACCGGGCTCGCGGCTGGGTGGCAATATGGATGGCATGCTATTGAACACGGTATCCATCATAGCCACGGTATCGGCAGAGATGGTAGTATCAGGAGCCTGCATAACTACCTGGGCCACAGGCTCAGACTGTTGCTTGCGCATAGGAGCGAAACGGCTGAAGGCAGCCATGGCGCCATATCTGGAATGTTTTACCGTGGTATCCACAAAGGGAAAAATGGTGTATCTGTACCATGTGCCTATGTTCTCGACAGCGCATGGCGCCTTGTAGTCATAGGCGGTCTTGGCAGGCACCAGGCCAGGACCCGAGCCGCCAAACTGCTGCTGAAGCTTGTACCTCAGGTAGTTGGAAATCCGGTCGGCCTCTATCTGGGAATCGCCGTAATGGATGATGCGCACCACCTTGGATAGCTCAGAGGGATCCATAAGGCTCTGGAAAAGGGTTGACAGGCATTCATAGCTGCCGTTGGGCAATTCCAGGGGCTGATGAATCTGGTCCACCTGTATGGGCCTTGGCACATAGTTGGCGGCCAGCGAATCCACCATCATGGAGTCCAGATTGGATGCGTAGGTATCAGGCTCCACAAAACCATCAATATCTTCCTCCACCATATCGGGCAGCAGCGCCGTGGACTTGGCATCAGATGTGGAGCGCCCGTCGTCCCACCATTCCTGAAGTCCGGGGAAATAGAGGGAGAGGTCGTCGCTGATCCTGATGCCGCCTTTGGGGAACACCAGCATCAGGACCACGAGCAGCGCAAGCACCACCACAAGGAAATTGAATGTATGAGAAGGCCTTACCATTATTGATTATAGAGCTTGGATTATTTCTTACGTCTTATCTTTATTACCTGGCCGATCTGAAGCCTGCGCACATCGTTGGATGTAAAACCATTAATCTTCATGATATCGGAATCGGAGATGCCGGGGTATCTGGAGGCTATGGTGCTCAGGTTGTCGCCCTTGCGGATGGTGTAGTACTCATAGTTGGGGTCCAGCTTGTTGCCCTTGGCGCCCTGCTGAGCCACAATGTTGTTGCTCTGCTGGGCCTGTTTCTGCTCGAAAGTCATGTTGTCGATATTCTTGTAGGAATTCAGGCGCATGGTGGGCACATAGACGCTGAGTTTCTGTCCAACAGTAAGGCGGTCGCTGTAGATATTGTTCCAGCATTTCAGCTTGGCCACCTTTACATCGTACCAGTTGGCTATGAAACCGAAAGTATCACCCTGTTTTACAGTGTATATCAGCTTGGAAGTACCTGCGGGAATGGAGTTGTCGCAAGGCTCGGGATCCGAGTATCTGGCGTTGGGGTTGGATTTTGCAGCGTTCTGATACGCAAGCTGATTCTGAGGCGCAAAGAATATTGAATCCTGATACTTGTAGATGGAATCCTCGAGCTCGGCAAACCTTGTGGCCATATCGGCAGGCAGACGCAGGGCCGACGGATTTATGTCGCCGGGTATGATGTCTTTCTTGAACTGTGGATTGAGGTCCCTCAGGAGGTCCATGCTGATGCCCAGCACGCCGTTCACCTGACCGAAATGGAGTTTCCTGGAAACCATCACAGTATCTGAATACATTGGAAGCTCCACATTGATAGGCTGATAGCCGTGGGCCTGGTAGTTGTTCATGATATAGTTGACCGCGATGAAAGCAGGCACATATCCACGGGTCTCGCGTGGCAGGTAAGGATAAATCTCCCAGAAGGTGGTTTTGCCGCCCGAACGCTTGATGGCCCTGTTGACACTGCCGGGGCCGCAGTTGTATGATGCTATCACAAGGGCCCAGTCGCCGTATACTCCATACATCTCCTTCAGGAGCTTGCATGCGGCCACAGTCTCCTTGTCGGGATCGAATCGGTCGTCCACGAGAGTAGACACCTCCAGGCCGTACATCTTGCCTGTGCCATACATGAACTGCCAGAGACCGGCTGCTCCGGCCCTCGACTTGGCCCTTGGCTTAAGACCGCTCTCTACAATGGTGAGGTACTTGAGCTCCAATGGAATACCATGCTTGTCGAGCTCCTCCTCTATCCTCGGGAAATAGTATTTGCTCAGGCCCAGCACTGTAGGGATATAATATTTGCCCTGACGGATATACATCTCTATCCACTCCTTCACCTTCTGATTGTATACCAGCGGGAATGTGGTTGGAATCTTCTTGAGGCGTGCCTCATATATGGAATCGGAGAAGAAAACGGGAGTGTTCTGCGATGCCAGCACCTTGGAATTCTCGGCGTCGTTGATGGCGTCTTTCACATACCACACCTGCATCAGGCTGTCGATACTCTCCGATACAAGGCTCTCCTCCTCCTGAATCTCCTGCAATGAGTTGCTCACCAGGGGATCGGCAATAGTATCGGCATAGTTCTCGAAATCGTCGGAAACCTGAGCCTGCGCACTTGAGAGGCCCACAAGGCAAACCGACAGAATGGAAAACAGAATCTTTTGCATAATATCAAAAAAAAGGGATAGGATAGAATATTTTGTAAAAAAATAGTAGCCAATGAAAAGCAAGTATCAGAACCTAAGCACTATGCGCGCCCCAAAAGCAGGTTTCTGAAATGCCAGCACGGGACTTGTGGCCACCGGCTCCACACGGAGTGCGATATCGTCGCTGATATCGTAGTCGTAGAGGTGGGCATCCACCACAGCGTCGAAAATGTTCATGAGGTACACCAGAGCCACTCCCACAAAACACAAGTCACGGTAGCGCCTGTATTTGAGCATGTAGCCCGACACATCGGACTCGTTGGTAAGTCCGAAGATATTGTATCCGGTGCTCAGGGAATCTCCCAGAAGGAAATGCTCATCGTTTTTCAGCTGCTTGTAACGTGTGTTGTAGAACTGCGACACATATATCAGAGTACCCAGACCGCCATAGATGATAGGCAATTTCCAGTACTGGCCATTGTAAATCTGGCCTGCGCCTGGCACTGCGAAGGAGAGCCAGCCTGCAATCTTGGGATTCTTTGTGGGAGGCAGCGAGTCCACCAGCGAATCGAGCGGCTGCTCGTCCAGATAGACAAAATCCTCGCCGTTGGTGGAGAAGCGCACGCGTGTGCTGTCGCCGTGTCCATCGGGATAATCCTGCTGAATAGCGAAATCGTCGGGGCCGGGCTGAGATTCGTCCTGGGCCATCAGCGCACATGGGAAGGCAAGCATCAGCACCAGGAAAACAAATAACAGACGTAATAATCTATTAACTATCATATACTCAATATGGGAAAAGCCAAAAGCCCTGAGAGGCTATAGCTGTATGTTATTCAACATCTGCACAATCTTGTCGTAGTCTTCCTGGGACTTCAGGTTGAAGGTGAGCTTGCAAGCACCCTTGCTGTCGAGCTTCAGGTCTACGGGCACATTGAATTTCTTCGAGAAACTCTTCTTGATCTGTTTCTGCTCGTCGCTCAGTTTTGGACGCACCGCCTTCACCATCACCTTCTTGGCCTGGTCGTCGGCACTTGGCTGCTCCTCGGAAGTCTCCTCCCTGCGCTCCATCTCGAACACAAAACCATCTGGATCCTGAACAAGCTGCTCCACCTGGCGCGCTGTAAGGCCGTAGTTGAGCACCTTCTGGAAGAGGTCCATCTGGAGGTCCTTGTCTTCCACGCTGATGAGCGGACGTATCTGTCCCTCGGTAATTACCTTGTTGCGGAGGGCCGCCTGCATCTGGTCGGGAAGGCGGAGCAGGCGCAATGAGTTCGCGATAGTGCTGCGGCCCTTTCCGAGTCGCTGCGATAGCTCCTCCTGGGTAAGCTTGCATTCCTCGATAAGGCGGTTGTATGTGATGGCAATCTCGATTGAATTGAGGTTCTCGCGCTGGATATTCTCGACAAGAGCCATCTGTAGGGTAACGCTGTCGTCAGCCTCGCGGATATAGGCGGGCACCTCCTTGAGGTCGGCAAGCTGGGATGCGCGGTATCTGCGCTCGCCAGAGATTATCTCGTACTTGTCGTCCTTCTTGCGGAGAGTGAGAGGCTGAATGATGCCGAGAGTCTTGATAGACTCGGCCAGCTCCATGAGAGCGTTCTCGTCGAAATCGGTACGTGGCTGGGTTGGGTTTGGGACAATCTTATCCAAAGGGATAAGGGCTATGCTGCCCGTATTAACAACCTCCTCGGGCTTGTTGGCTACGTATGTGGTATTATCCTGGATCAGGGAGTCCAAACCGCGGCCCAATCCCTTCATCTGCATTTTTGCCATTTGTAGATACTGCTGGTTTTATAGTTACTTGTTTAGGGGGCTGATACCCACGAAAATTGATAACAGCCATAAATAATTATTTGTAAGCTGTCAACGCAGGGGCACATCACCCATGGCATTGTCAGCTTACAAATAAGAAAAAAAAGAACGGAAGGAACACAAGGCTAAGCCTTGGCCTGAGCGTCTTTCTCGAGAATCTCCTTTGCGAGATTCAGATAATTTACAGCGCCATTGGAAGCGGCGTCGTATTCGATGACAGGTTTTCCGAACGAAGGAGCCTCCGAGAGACGGATATTCCTGAGAATAAGAGTCTTGAAAACCATATCCTGGAAATGCTGGCGCACCTCCTCCACAACCTGATTGCTGAGACGCAGGCGGCTGTCGTACATAGTAAGCAGGAATCCCTCGATCTGGAGATCCGGGTTAAGTCTTGCCTGAATCATCTTAACGGTGTTCAGGAGCTTACCGAGACCCTCAAGAGCAAAGTATTCGCACTGTACAGGAATAATAACAGCGTCAGCAGCCGAGAGAGCGTTTACGGTAAGCAGGCCAAGCGATGGCGAGCAGTCGATAAGGATGTAGTCGTACTGACCGCGAACCTTCTCGAGAAAAGCCTTCATCTTGTACTCACGGCCCTCCACGTTCAGGAGCTCTATCTCGGCGCCTACGAGGTCGATATGAGACGGAATGATGTCGAGACCGTCGGTGGAAGTCTTCAGGATAACGTCCTTTGGCTCCACCTCGTCGGTAAGGCAATCATACACGCTCTTCTCGATGGTGCGAAGCTCGAACCCGAGTCCTGATGTACAGTTGGCCTGAGGGTCGGCATCGATGAGAAGGATTTTCTTATCCATCACTGCGAGCGACGCTCCAAGGTTTATTGATGTTGTTGTTTTGCCAACTCCGCCTTTCTGGTTGGCAATCGCAAATACTTTTGACATATTTTTATTTATATAATGTATTCGTTAGGTTTCGAAACAAGCGGCATGAGACACTCGTGAAACAAACCGCACTGCAAAGATAAGAATTATCTTTTAATTTTGGGACAAATCCCAAGGAAATTTTACATTTAGTTAACTCAAAAAACGGGTTGCAAATCATCCAACAATCTGCAACCCGCTGATATACCGCTCAATAATCGGGGAAATATTTTTTCTTAGAACTCGAAACCGAAACGTATCAAGAACATCTTCTCCACGCCCCAGACCCCGCTGCTGGAATATCCCCTCATGTCAGTGAGAGCCAGTCCCATAGATATGTTTACGGCCTGGTCGCCGTCGTTGAGCGCCATCCTGAGACCGCCCATGGCATTGAAATCCAATCCATATTTGTCGTTGTCCTCGCTGCGCATCATATCCCAGCCAAAACGCAGGTCGGCGTATGGGGATATGCGCGCACCTCCAAGCAGATTGTACTTCACGCAGATATATGGTATCATCTTGAAGGCCATGTCGAAATCCCAACCGCATTCGGGACAATATTCGTTGTTGTTGCCGGGGATATCGGTTATGAGATTGCCTTTTTCGTCGAACAAATCCTTATTAATCCACTCCTGTTTCTCGGAATCCCACTCAAAAAACTCATATCCGTTATTGTAGAAAACCTCCTTGCCGTCCTTGTCGAAGGCATGATATACATACCGGAAACCATCGGAGTCGACCCAATATGTGTTGTCGCTGGAAGTCTGATACCAGTCACGGTCGTTGAGGTGATTCCTGTATTTCCGGAAACGTCGGCGTCCGCCCCAAATATTCTTGATACCGCCACCCACAAAGAAGTTTGGGTTTACCTGATATCCCACTGTGCAAGCAACACCACCCATACCTGTGGCCTCGTTGCCCATGCCCTCGGCCTCAAGCATCATGTTGAATCCCTTGTTGATGAATGTGCCATCCACATTCTGGGCCCTGCATACCGAAGCCAAAGCAAGGACCACTAATATATAAAGTATCTTTCTCATGATAATCGGAATTTAGAATTTGAAACCAGCGCTTAGATTCAGCAAAACGTCATAATCGTAGTCGGATTGTGAATGAACATAATCGCGCTTGTAGCTGACAGCCAGGAAACCTACAGTAAACTCCAGCTGACTGCTGCCCTTGAGATTGTAGCAGAAGCCGGTGTTGTGGCTAAAATACGAATCTCCACTGGCAAAAGCGTTGCATACACGCCATTGGAAGATGGGCGAGCATCTGTATTTTGTAAGTATCTGATAACGCATATCAACTGCCAGGCTCAGCAAACCCTTGTTGACGCCATATTCCTCCATTTTAGTTACATTCTCACGCTCCTCATGGCCATCCACCCAGCGCTTGGCCACATAGCTGAATTTCTGATCGGGAGAGTGCATGTATGATGCGGCCAATCCCGCACCAAGGAAGAGATGGCCTCCGGCAAAATTAATTCCGTAAATGCCTGTAAGATTGTACATATTTACAACCGAGCTGTTACGCTCGAAATCAACGATACAGCCCCATCGCTTGAAGGAAGGGATCTCATCAGCAATATCAGTCTGAAAATCCTGCGCCATGCCCAGCACCGATATCAGCGACAATGCCATCAATAAAAACAGTCGTTTCATGTTCCTATAATAATTTGTTTTAATTTATAACATTATGGATTTTACATATAAAACACGTCATTTTATCGAAACCCTAACAATATAGATGAAAAAAAACAGAAAACTGAAGCCCAGATCATCTGAAGCTTTCCACAAAATCGTAAAAACTTTCGTCAAGACTTGTCATGGACGGCAAAAGCGCATCAGCCCCCTCGCCCAGGAGCACGGCATCATCAAGCGGACCCGTATTTACAGCCAGCGTAAAGACGTTGGCAGCCACTCCTGCCCTTACGCCAAGCGGAGCGTTCTCTACCACCACGGCCTCGTTGGGCTGCACTCCGGCCTTCCTGAGGGCGATGAGATAAGGCTCGGGATTGGGCTTTCCATATTTTACATCGTATGCGGTCACCATGTTTTCGGGTGCAAATATTCCGGGGAAATGCCTGTTGAGACGCTCCAGAAGGGTTTTCTGACCGCTGCCAGTGGCAAGCACAATCCTGATGCCGGCGGCCTTGGCCTTTTGCAGAATCTCCCAGGCGCCCGGCATAGGCTGAGCCACGGGACACTGGTTGAAAATCTCTGTTTTCTTGCTGTATATCTGCTTAATTTCCTGTTCGGTGGCCTCGCGGCCCCAAGTGCGGAGGGCAATCTCGTTGATGGTGGATGCGCCGGTGCGTCCCTCGTTCATATAGGCCTCCTCGCGGGTCATGGAAAGACCGTAAGCCTCAGTAGCCCCAACCCACGATGTGGCGTGGTTAGGCATGCTGTCGAACAGGACGCCATCCATATCGAAGAGCATAGCTTTAAGGCTGATGCTGCTGAAACCGCTGCGGCTCAGGTAATTATCTTTCTCTGTATCGAACATTATAATTTAAGTGTTTTTCAAATTCCGGGGAAATAGATTTTTAACAAGAAAACGCGCTCAATAAACTATTAATCTTATTTGGGAGCGCAGAAAACATCGAAACAAAGTTTAGATAAAAAACGCTAAACGCTAAAAAACAAAACGGCAAAAACACCGTTTTGATGGTTTTCTATGTTTTGTTTTCTTGCGTTAGGCGTTTTCCGCAAAAACTTGTTTTTGCAGTTTTCTAAGCACTCCAAGTAAAAGTAAAGATAATTAGTGCTTGTTTTCTTGTTAAAAATATATTTAAGTTTTTTAACGCCGCAAAATTAGAAAAAAAATGATAACTTTGCAATCAGAATACTTTAAACACATACAAATCATGAATTACAATTTCGACGAACCTACCGACCGCAAAAACAGCAACTGCTACAAGTGGGACCTCCACGCCGACAAGGAACTAATTCCAATGTGGGTGGCTGACATGGATTTCAGGACCGCGCCCCCAATCATAGAGGCGCTTCACAAGAGAGTGGAGCACGGAATTTTCGGCTACACCAAAGTGCCAAAGGAATATTTCGAGGGCATTCAGCAGTGGTTTGGCAAATATCACGGCTGGAACAGTTTCGAGCCCAAGGACATAATATACACATCGGGCGTGATACCAGCCCTGTCAGCTATAATAAAGGCCATGACACAGACCGGCGACAAGGTGCTGATACATTCCCCATCATACAACCATTTCTTCTCATCGATAAAGAACAACGGCTGCGAGGTGCTTCCATGCAATCTATCAGCCGATAGGGACGGAAAATTCAGCATAGATTTCGAGGATTTTGAGCGCAAGTGTCAGGACCCGAAAACCACAATGTTCATACTCTGCAATCCACACAACCCAACATCGAGAGTCTGGACCCGGGAGGAGCTTACAAGGATGGCCCTGATATGCAAGGACAACGGAGTTTTCGTAATATCCGACGAGATCCACTGCGAGATAATGATGCCGGGATTCGAGTACATTCCGTTCGGCACTTTGGACAGCGAGGTTTTGCCAAACTACGCCGTATGTTGTTCAGTAACAAAGGCTTTCAACATTGCAGGACTTCAGATAGCAAACATCATCTGCTCCAACTCCAAGGACCGCCGAAAGATAGACCGCGCCATCAACATCAACGAGGTTTGCGACGTAAACCCATTCGGAGTTTTGGCCCTCATGGAAGCATACACAAATCCCGAATGCAGGGAATGGCTCTGCCAGCTGAACCAATACATTTATCAGAATTACCTGACAGCCAAGGAAATAATAAACAAGAATCTTCCATCGGCCGTGGTGACACCTCAGGAAGGCACATACCTAATGTGGGTAAACCTCAAGGAACTCTGCCCATGCGCCAAGACATTGGAAGACAGCCTCATCAACGAGGCCGGAGTATGGCTGAATGCCGGCACGCTCTACGGCGACAACGCCGAACACTACATGCGCATAAACCTCGCAACTCAGCGTACAAGAGTTGTGGAAGGAATCGAGAGAGTTTGCAGGTATCTGACAGGAAAATAATTCAAAAATTTCAAAATAATCACTATCTTTGCATCGTATAGAAAACATAACATAAAATGATCGTAACAGACAATATCCTCGACCTCATTGGCGGCACGCCGATGATAGATCTCAAGAAAAGCACAGGCCTCAGCATCTTCGCCAAGGCCGAATTCCTTAATCCCGGCGGAAGCATCAAAGACCGCATCGCCTACAACATGATTCTGGAGGCAGAGAAGAGCGGCGCCCTGAAGCCAGGCATGACCATCATAGAGCCCACAAGCGGCAACACCGGTATCGGTCTGGCTCTCTGCGGTGTACGCATGGGCTACAAGGTGATTATCGTGATGCCTGAGAACATGAGCGAGGAGCGCAAGAAAATAATAAAGGCCCTCGGAGCCGACCTCGTGCTCACCGACCCAGCACTCAGCATCGGAGGCGCGGTAGACAAGGCTTTGGAGATCTCCAAGACAAGTCCCGACTATTTCGTTCCCCAGCAGTTCTGCAATCCAGCCAACCCTGACATGCACTACCGCACCACAGGAAAGGAGATTTACGAGCAGCTGGGCCACGTAGACATCTTCGTAAGCGGAATTGGCAGCGGCGGCACACTTCAGGGAACAGCCAAGTATCTCAAGGAGAAGAATCCCGACCTTAAGATAGTGGCCGTGGAGCCCAAGAACGTATCAGCACTTCTCGGCGATGAGCCTGGTCTACATCAGATACAGGGCATCGGCGACGGCTTTATCCCCGAAATTCTTGATACCAAGATGATTACAGATATCGTAACAGTAAGCGACGACGACGCCATAGAGCAGGCCCGAAACCTCGCAAGAATCCAGGGACTTCTGGTAGGAACATCATCAGGCGCAAACGTATGGGCGGCAAAGCAGATGGCCGAGAAATACGGCAAAGACAAGATAATAGCCACCGTACTCGCCGACCGCGCCGAAAGATATTTCAGCACATCGCTGATATAAAAATCCTGTAGAGACGGACCTCGGTCCGTCTCGTTGCATAAATATTGTAATTCAATTATATTCGAGACGGACCGCAGGAACGACGAGAGGTTTTCTCATAAAATTATTTTCTTGAAAAACCTCAATATTTATACGAAATATAATCATCACACAATCCTTGTAGAGACGGACCTCGGTCCGTCTCGTTGCATAAATATTGTAATTCAATTATATCCGAGACGGACCGCGGTCCGTCTCTACAGTAAAAACCTATACTCCAGCCTCGTAATAATCTATAAAGGCCTGACTCACACGCTTAACGCCACCTGGTGTCGGGTAGTCGCCGGAGAAATACCAGTCGCCGGTGTGGTTTGGAATGGCCGAATGGAGGCCGTCGATGGTCTGATAAACAATCTCGATCTCGCTATTTACCTCGGGAGCGCGGAGCATCTCCACCATCTTGCGGCTAATGTCGTCGTCGGTGAATGGCGCGTAAATCTCCTTCACGTAATTTACCATCTGAGTCTTGGGAAGATTCATCTGAGCCTTGCACTTCTCGTACACATTTTTTATAATATGCTCCTCTCCCCTATCCTTTAGCAGCTCTATGGCTGCCTTGAAGGCTATGAACTCGCTCATGCGGCTCATGTCGATACCATAATAATCGGGGTAGCGGATCTGAGGCGCCGAACTTACTATCACGATTTTCTTTGGATGCAGGCGGTCGAGGATTCTTATTACAGATTCCTTAAGAGTGGTGCCGCGCACGATGGAATCATCTATGATTACAAGATTATCAACTCCCTGACGCAGAGAGCCGTAAGTGATATCGTAAACGTGGGCTGCGAGGTCGTTTCGTGAATTTCCCTCGGTGATGAAGGTACGCAGCTTTATGTCCTTGAGCGCAACCTTCTCGCTGCGGATATAGCTGTGGCAAATCTGCTCCAGCTCCTCGCGGGAGGGCTTGTGGTCGAGGGCGAGAATCTTATCTATCTTCCTGTCGTTCTGATACTTCTTGAAACCGTCGAGCATTCCGTAAAAAGCCACCTCGGCTGTATTTGGGATAAAGGAGAAAACGGTGTTCTCGATGTCGTTATCAATGGCCTTAAGGATGGATGGCACCAAACCCTCGCCAAGGGCCTTGCGCTCGCGGTAGATATCGATATCGCTGCCACGGCTAAAATAAATACGCTCGAAAGCGCAGCTTTTTCTCTCCCTTGCGGGCAGGAGCTGAGCCACCTGAACCTTGCCGGCCTTGTTGATGGAGATGACCTCGCCGGGCATAAGCTCATTAATCTGGGAGCTTTCGAGATCGAATGCAGTCTGTATAACAGGGCGTTCGCTGGCAATGGCCACAATCTCGTCGTCCTTATAATAGAACGCTGGACGTATTCCCCAAGGATCGCGCATGGTGAAACACTCGCCACTGCCCGTGAAACCGCATATCACATATCCGCCGTCCCAGATGGTGCCCGACTCCTTCAAAACCTTGCGGATATTCATGTTGTCCTCTATGTAGTTGGTGATATCGAGTCCGTTGAGACCTATTGAACGCGCGTCGGCAAAGAGGCGCTCGCTCTCGCAGTCGAGCCTGTGGCCCATCTGCTCCAATATAATATAAGTGTCGGAATATACCCTCGGATGCTGGCCCTCGGAGGTAATCTCGCGGAAAATATCCTCCACATTTGTCATATTGAAATTTCCGCAAAGACAAAGATTCTTTGCCCGCCAGTTGTTTCTGCGCAAAAACGGGTGCACATACTGGATACCGCTCTTTCCGGTGGTGGAATATCTCAGGTGACCCATATAAATCTCGCCCACAAAGGGAAGATTCCGTCTCACGTAATCCACATCGTGGAGTTGGTCGTGGGTCAGGTTCTTGAAATTCTCCTGCACGTTGGCAAAAATCTCTGTAATGGCGCCAGAGCCTAGACCACGCTCACGGAACATGTAATCCTCGCCCGGATTACACTGCATCTTGAGGCACGCGAGACCTGCGCCCTCCTGACCGCGGTTGTGCTGTTTCTCCATCATCAGATAGAGTTTGTTGAGCGCGTACATCCAAGTGCCGTACTTCTGCTCGTAATATTCAAGAGGCTTTAGGAGGCGTATCATGGCCACGCCACACTCATGTTTTAATGGTTCCATGGGAAAAATTGAATAGTTTTTTTGTGCATCGCAAAAGTATTAAATTTAGATTTTCGTTTTCTCTAACGTTGGCACTTTTACGTAAAATGCGTAACTTTGCGCCAAAGAAAAGTTTTTGTTCTCTAAGAGATTAAGAGCATCATTTAATGCGCTATTAACCTCCGTGCGCTTGCGAACAAATTCTCTAAAAAACTTATACACAAAGTCTTACCCCTCTTACCCTCTTAGAGAATATTAATTACTAACTTACGAAAATTGAGTTCAAACACTTATGAAAAAGGTAAAGATCACCGCCATCCGCAAGGCCGAGTACCGCGACCTGATGGCCAAATACGAAAACCCCATAGAGCACGCCTGCGATATCAGGGAAGGTCAGGTATTTATCTGCAACGGCTGGGAGCGCCCCGACGGATTCTGCCCGTCGGCCTGGGAAACCGTAAGCCCATTCGTGATGGCGCTGGCCCACGGAGCCGAAAACTTCTACGACGGCTGGATGAAAAACCCGAAATCTGCAATGATAAGTTGCAACGACGGCTTCAGGCCCGTATCGTTTCTATTAGAAGCAATAGAATCAATGCAAAAATTTTAGACAAAATTTCAGCATTTTTTCTTTTAAGACGGATCAAAAAAGAATAATATTCTGCTGAAACAAATAAAATTTTGCTAAATTTGCAAAATCAAACATTAAAAATAATAATTAAAAAATGAGCGATTACAAAATCAACACCAAGTGTGTGCAGGCAGGCTACACACCAGGCAACGGCGAACCACGCCAAATTCCTATCATTCAGTCCACTACATTCAAGTACAACACCTCCGAGGATATGGGCAAGCTCTTCGACCTGGAGGCATCAGGATACTTCTACACAAGACTTCAAAACCCCACCAACGACTACGTTGCGGCCAAGATAGCGGCCCTGGAGGGCGGTACAGCAGCCATGCTTACATCATCGGGCCAGGCAGCCAACTTCTTCGCGCTTTTCAACATCTGCGAGTGCGGCAGCCACATCGTATGCTCGTCGTCGATATACGGCGGAACATTCAACCTGATATCAGTGACAATGGCAAAGATGGGCATCACCACCACTTTCGTAAGCCCTGATGCCAGCGAGGAGGAGATCAACGCCGCCTTCCAGCCCAACACCAAGGCCGTATTCGGCGAAACCATAGCCAACCCCGCGCTCACAGTGCTCGACATAGAGCTCTTCGCCAAGTGCGCACACGCCCACGGAGTGCCCCTGATCATTGACAACACTTTCCCAACTCCAGTAAACTGCCGTCCCATAGAGTGGGGCGCTGATATCGTAACACACTCTACCACAAAGTATATGGATGGCCACGGAGCCGCAGTAGGCGGTGTTATAGTGGATTCGGGCAAGTTTGACTGGATGGCCCACGCCGACAAGTTCCCCGGACTCTGCACCCCAGACGACAGCTACCACGGCATCACCTACGCCACCAAGTTCGGCAATGCCGGCGCCTTCATCACCAAGGCCACAGCACAGCTGATGCGCGATTTCGGCAGCATCCAGAGCCCACAGAACGCCTTTATCCTGAACCTTGGCCTCGAGAGCCTCCACGTAAGGATGCCTCGCCACGTAGAGAATGGTCAGGCTGTGGCCGAGTTCCTCTCCACGCACCCAAAAATCGAGAAGGTGAACTACTCGGGCCTGAAGGGCGACAAGTACTACGACATAGCACAGAAGTATCTTCCAAACGGCGGATGCGGCGTGGTTTCGTTTGTTATCAAGGGTGGCCGCAAGGGTGCTGAGGCTTTCATGAAGAAGCTGAAGCTGGCCGCCATAGAGACTCACGTGGCTGATGCGCGCACTTGCTGCCTGAACCCAGCCACATCTACCCACCGTCAGATGACAGAGGAGCAGCTTAATGCAGCCGGCATCCCAGCAGGCCTCGTAAGAATGAGCTGCGGCTTGGAAGACAAGGCCGACCTCATAGCCGATATCAAGCAGGCTTTGGAGGACTAATGCTGATTGAGCAGCATCAGGAATAAAATAAAATACCGCACCTACAACACGCAAAAAAAACAATATGTGTTGTGGGTGCGATTTTTTTTGGGGAAAAGGCAAATTATATGCACACTTTTTGTTATATTTGCGTATTGAACTGAAAAAACTGAATTTTATGGCACAGAATAAGACTAAGAAACTAAGCTTGATTGGACGTATCAACCTGATACTCATCATAATAGGATTCAGCACAATAATGATTGTGAACGGATTCCTAGACTATATGCTCAGCAAATACATCAGCCAGAACATAGAGCAGAATGTGGGCACGGAGCTAAACGCCATCGTAACCATCACCGACCAGCATTCCGAGCAGGAAAACAATGCCAACCTTATGATTCTGAAATCGTTGGAGGCGTATTTCCACGATAAGGGCGGCATCAGGGTGAAAGATTCCACATACCATTTCGGCGACATAGCCGTAAACGCCTGGGAGATAGACGGAATCGTGCTTCAGGGCCGAAACACCCTTGCCGAGCATTACGCATCCACATCCAAGGACCGCCATTTCTCCATCCTTCAGAAATGTTCCGACGGCAACTATGTGAGGATATCCACATCGATAAAGGACGCAAACGGAAACCCGGCATCAGGAACAATACTTAACAGGGCCACCAACGCCGAGGTGCTCGACAAGGTGGAGAAGGGAGAGATTTTCTACAACAGAACCATGATACTGGGAGTTGCGTATATAGCCACGTATCAGCCACTTATGATAAAAGGCAAGATGGAGGGAATAGTATTTACCGGCATAGAGCAGACCAAGCTCCAGTCGGTAAACAAGAGTTTCGGCGCCAAGCAGATTCTTGAAAACGGTTTCTCGCTATGGCTCGACAACGACAACCACGCAATAGTGAAACCCAGCAACGAATGGAGCTCGCTGCCCGATGACGGCTGGAACCAAATAAAGGACTACCGTAAAAGCGATAACAAGACAATATATTTCAAGAGGGACAAGATAGAATACGAGATGATACTCACCTACGACAACCAGCTTGAAAAATACGTGTCGTTTGTGTTCCCAGAGAAAGACAAATACAACGACCTCGGCAAAATCCTCTGGCCTATAGCGTTTACGATAAGCGGCATAATACTGGTGATATTGATAGTAATCAACAGGATAACAAAGAAAATTATCATCCAGGTGGGCGGCGAGCCCGAAAACGTACAGGCCATAGTGAACAAGATTGCGAAGGGCGATTTCAGACTTGAACAAAACGACGGAAAGGCCACCGGAATCCTGAAATCGTGCATAATACTTTGCAGCGACCTCCGCGACATTCTCCAAAACATAATCGCCGGCTCCAACACACTTACAGAGCAGAGTCAGGATATGAACAGCACCACTCAGGCGCTATCGCAAAACGCCAACGAGCAGGCTGCCACCGCCGACCAGATAGTGCAGTCGGTGAACTACATACAGCAGGAGATATCCAACAACACCGACATCTCTCGCAAATCGAGCAAGATAGCCGAAAAGATAATGGGCGACATCAAGAACATACAGAACGCTCAGCAGGAAAGCCTGAAATCGGTCCGCAACATTTCGGACAAGATACAGATCATCAACGACATAGCATTCCAGACCAATATCCTGGCGCTTAACGCCGCCGTAGAGGCAGCAAGAGCTGGCGAGCACGGAAAGGGTTTTGCAGTGGTGGCCAGCGAGATACGCAAGCTTGCCGAAAAATGCAAGACATCGGCCAACGACATCATAGAAGGCGCAACAAGCTGTGTATCAGCAACCGAGACATCTACAAACCTGCTGAACAGCATCATGCCTGAGGTGGATGAGAGCAACAACATATCGTCGGCAATCGAGCAATCAAGCCTGAGCCAGATAGACACCATCACATCAATACAACAGGCTATAAGACAGCTGAATGCGTCAATTCAGGACAACGCAGCCGCAAGCGAGGAACTGGCATCGAACGCCGAGGAACTCAACAACCAAGCCGACATTTTCCGCAACTCAACTTCGGTATTTAAATTCTAAAATAACGTGAGTTCGACGAATTATCGAATACGCCTACGGCGAAGATTTTTTGACAAAAATTATCAAGAATTATCCAAAAATTTTTCAAAAATTACTACTCTGAGAAAATTTATGATTAATTTTTGACCAATTTTTGATAATTTTTGTTTCTAAAATAACGCCGAAGGCGATAATTGTCAATTCGTCGAACTGACGTTAAAATAATAACAAAGCCCTCGCCGATGAAGCGAGGGCTTTGTTATTATCTCTGCACCAGATTCACCAGCACCTCGCAAGCCTTCTGCATCTGTTCCAGCGACAGCCACTCGGTGCGGGAATGGTAGTTATGACCGCCTGTGAAAATATTCGGCGTAGGAATCCCCATCTCGGTGAGACGCGAACCATCAGTACCGCCACGTATAGGAACAATCTTGGGAGCGACACCGCTGTCCTTGTAAGCCTCTATCAGATTGATGACTACGCGCGGACTCTCGTCCAACTTTCCACGCATATTGGCGTATTGGAAAGTGTGCTTGGCCTCTGCCCTACCGCCGAAACTCAATGCCGTGGAATCCTTGAGAATGTCGATCAACTTCTTGCGGTATTCCATATTCTGAGCATCGAAATCGCGCAAGAAAACCACAACCTTTGCCTTCTCCATACTGCCCTCAATCTGCATCGGTGCAAAGAAACCCTGATATCCGTCTGTAGTCTCGGGAGCCTGCTGACGTGGCAGATTGTTCACGAAACTCGACGCCATCGTAACCGCATTCACAAGGTTAGGACGGCCCGAACCAGTATGAATCGCGTTTCCGTAGAAAGTGACCTCGCTCTTCCAGGCGTTGAAACACTCAATCTCAAGTTCGCCGATATGACCGCCATCCACGGTATAGGCAAACTTGGATTTAATCAAATCGAGCGGAACGTGGTCCATCGATTGACCCGTCTCCTCGTCAGGCGAGAAAATCACCTCAATCCTCCTGTGCTCTATCTCAGGATGATTTTTCAGGTAGCTGACGGCGCCCATAATAGCCGTGATACCAGCCTTGTCGTCGGCACCGAGAAGAGTATTTCCATCGGTGGTGATGATAGTCTCGTGGTTCTGAATAGCGGACTTAATATCAGCGCCCTGAATCACGAGACCATTCCCGAGAGTGATCCTGTCACCCTCCAAATCCTTCCAGATAACGGGATTGACATTCTCGCCCGACACATCCTCGGCAGTATCCAAATGCGCCATCAGAAGCACCGACTCCTCGTTCTCGAACTTAGGCGAGGCAGGAACAACGCCATATACAAAACAGTCATTGTTGATACTGACCTCCTGAAAACCAAGATCCTTCATCTCAGCCTCCAAAACCTCCGCCAAATCAAACTGACGATTGGTAGAAGGGCACTTCCCCTGATCCGCCACCTCCGAATCCGAGGTGGTATGAATCTTCACATATCTGACAAACCTCTCCAAGAGGTCGTTGGAATTAATGTTCATAATATTTTTGAGATTAAAATTACAAAGGCAAAGATAAGAAATTAGAATTAAAATGAATTCAAAATCTATCCATAAATTTCCCCGACCTCAACGGTTTTTAATACGTGGTAGAGGTCGGGGCTACGGAACGTGAAGGTCCACAAGTGGACCTAAAAAATAAAAACCCCGTCATCCCAACACAAACACAGAGGTCTTTAGACCTCCACGCTCCGTAGCCCCGACCTTCACCAACGCAATATAACGGAAAAGGTCGGGGTCATTCGGGGTTCAGGGGAATCGGGTAATTCGGATTTCGTAATTCGTAATTAATTAGCATACGAATGCATTCCACCCAGCAAATAATTCACTCCGAAATAAGTCATCAGTACCGTTGAAAACGCGAAAATCAAATACCAATTAAATGATTTTGGCTGTTGGAGTTTTGGGAAGAGCGACGGATGAAGCGGAACTACATAAATAAGCATCGTTATCAGCGCCCAAACCTCTTTCGGGTCCCAACTCCAATACGTTCCCCAACTCTCGTTGGCCCAAATCGCGCCCACAAAAATGCCTATTCCGAGAAGCACAATCGCAGGATAAAGCAACACCAGCGAAATCTTCTGAAACCTCAAATCTGTATCAGCGTCATTTTTTATTTTACTGATAACCAAAGCAATAACGGCATTCACCATCGTAACCGACAAAAGCGAATACGCAATCATCACGCTCATCACGTGCACCGACAGCCAGGGCGAATGAAGCACGGGCATCAGCGGAGTTATGTGCGGATTGCTCATTCCGATATTTGCCACGAGCAACGCAAAACCCGAAAGCAACACGCACAGCGCGCCCAGAATCTCCTGCAAATTCCTCACAAAAATTCCCACCACGGCAATCGACAGCGCCAGGAAAAGCATCGTCTCATAACCGTTTGAAATCGGCACGGTTCCAGATATCAGGCCTCTGACAATCAGAGCAATAGCCTGAAGCGCCACAATCACAACCAGCACCCAGAGAAGTATTTTTTTCAGGTTGCTGATACGTGTTTTCACCGTGCCCCTAATCGCCAAAAACAGCAAAACCATTCCCAAAGTAAGCACAATCTTGAACAGCCAACCCGTAGGCCCTACCCTATTGTAGGCAATCTCAAGGCGACGGATTGCGGGCGAAGGCAACGTCTCACCGCAAATATTCTGCTGAAGTTTCGCAATCTGCAATGGAATCAGCGCGAGCACCTCGGCATCATTTTCATCAAGGGCCAGACGAGTCATCTCAACCCACTCGCGGACCATTCGGCGCTGTCCATCAGCCAGAGTATCAGGCATTTGGTCGGCAGACGACAGCCACGATATCCGATCCCCGTCCTTAATAGGCCAAATCTTGAGTGCCTCGCCGTTTGTAAGCGAGATTATCAGTTGAAGTTTTTCGTTGATATCCTGAATACCTTTTGGAAGTCTCTGATTTTCTGACACATTCAATCTGTATTCGCCGTCAGGTAAAAACAATGACTGCACCGAGGTGTAGCCGTTCACAACCTCAACACCACAACTATCAGGCAAAGCATACTTTACCTTGATGACATTCTCGTATTGCCATTTTTCGGGATGAGTAATCCACGCCAAAAGAAACTGCTCGGGACTCATTCCGCGGAAGGTTTTCTTGCCAGTAAGTTTCAGACAAAAATCTGTGGCGTAGGTATTTAGAGGGACAATTCTGTCGTGATAGAAACAACTTACTTTCGAGAACTCACGTGCCTGTTCTTTTGTGGGTACAGGCGACGAGAATTGCTCCTGCTGTCCGCATCCCGTCATAAAAACCAGCATCGAGGCCACCGACAATTCACGTATCAGTTTCCTGAATCGTCCGCTTGGATTTATCAAAACCCAGACCAGAGAAATGAAAAACAGGAAATATCCTAAATAAGTAATCATCATTCCCCAAACGTCGTAATTGACTATGAAAATAGAACCTTTATGGTCGGGATCAAAGCCTGACTGAAAGAATCTGTAACCTTCAAGATTGAGGACTCTGTTCATCGAAACCACCGATTTATCGCCGTTCTCAACCTCTATCTCGCTCACAAAATCCATCGGCGTATCAGTGCCAGGGTAGTTGACGACTTTGAAGTTTTGGAGGGTTACGATTTTGGGAAGTTGCGTCATCAGACCGTCCTTCTGGACAAAGAATTTCTCGGGAACGCCCTCCCGTAAATGAAGGTTTCCCGATATGGAGAAGAAATGTGTAATCAGCGCACCCAACGCAATGACTCCCAATGAAATATGAAGCATCAGCGCAGGCTTGTTATTCTTCAAGAGTTTCCTGACGGCCACCACTAACCCAGGCACCGCAACACCCGCCATCAGCACCACAAACCACCAGTGCGAATAGAAATACCGACTGACAAACGGCGTCCCCATCCGCCACTCCACAAACGTGGCAACAGCCAGAACGCAAACAAAAATTATATAAAAAACTTTGGTAAAAATCAACATTAATATATTTATTTTGACGGCTACGCCGTCGGGTTTCAAACACGAATTACCATAAATTATCACGAATGATCATAAATAATTTATGATAAAATTTATGGTAATTCGTGATAATTCGTGGTAATTTATGTTACAAAAACTAAAACTCGCCGTAGGCGGATTTGCTCCCTGATATCGCCATACATTCCATCTCGATCAGCCAGCCGGGTCGGCAGACGGGGGCCAATGTTATCACGTATGGCACATCAGCGAATTTCTCCGCAAAGATCTCACTTACAACGGGATAATCTGCCGTATCGCGCAGATAGCAAACGATATGGGCGAGGTCGCTGATACCAGATTTTCCCTCGGCGAGAAGCGCTTCCACGTTCTCAATCATTCTGTGAGTCTGAGCCACGATATCGCCCTCGGCCACGATATTTCCCTTGTTGTCGATACTCGCAGTGCCCGAAATAAGAATATGACGGCGGTCGGAATAATCGACGTAAGTGCCTCGTTCAAAGGTGACTCCGTAATCGGAAGTGCGGTTAAGGTGATCGGAGGCATAGAGGAAATTCATCTGTCCGGGTTTGAGTCCGCCAACAGAATACGCGTCCAAAATCGAGGTGACATCCTTGCTTGAATGTCGTCCGCAAATGCCTGTGGAGGTGATATAATGCGTATCGACGGTGAGGCCATTAACGTCGAAATTCTCGCGACGGGCCTTTACCACCGCTCCGTAATTAACATCGATATTCTGAACGAAAAACCAGGTGCGGACGCAGTTGTCGGCGATATTCAAATTGTTGTCTATCAGAAGTTTCTCAAGATACGAGAGTTGCAGACCAGTCTCGGCGTAGGTGTCCTGAATGTCGCTGACAACGCCTGCCGAATAGTAATGAGTGAATCCGTTGCGCTGAATCTTTGAGGTGTACTCGTCCACGGCCACAACATCAGCGTTTTCCTGAAGGAGCAAGAGAACGGCGATTTTGGAGTAATCCAAAGGAGGCTGTTGAACAAACGACACTACGCCCTTGCCGACGATCCCGCGGATAGCGGAAACCGCCTGCCCGGCCTGATTGCTCGCATCACTGAGGATAACCCTCGCAAAGGCCACGGAATAATTTTTGGCGGAAGCCAAGAAATTTCTTATAGCATCAGAGATAGCCCCCAACTGCTCCTGAAACGCTCCGCCCCTCACCTTGGCCAAAGCGTGAATCTCGCCCACGCCCTCCCCAGGCTCAAAAACCGAATAATCAACCTCAGCCTTTCCGTATATAAATTTCTGATATTTCATTTGTTTTTTAATTACGAATATTTAGAACACAGATGACACAGATTGGGCAGATTTACACAGATTTTTTTATCTGCGAAAATCCGCTTAATCAGCGTTATCCGCGTTCCATTGATCAACATTGTCTATCCACAGTTCCACGATTTTCATCAAGTCGTCGCGACGCTTGGCCTCAAGCATATCGGCGTGGGGCTGATGAAGCGCTCCGTCGGCGTTGTCGGCCAGGGCACGGTAAAGAACTGAGGCACTGTGGTTTCCGGGCTCCACAACCAACGATCCTGATACCGCTCCCGAGGGCTTGGAAACCGGATTGAAGTTGTCGTTGTCGGTAAGGAACAATCCCCTTGCGCCCTTGCCCGAGGCTCCGTGACACGAGGCACAGGTGGGCGCAAAAACATTGTCCTGAACCATTCTGTAGAGCGACGCGTCAACAGTCTGACAATCAATCATTACGGTATCGTCAGAAGCCTGAAAATCCTGAAACTTGCGGAATGTGGCAAGCCTTACCCTCAAACGGTTTACAGCGCTGATTTCCAAAGTCTTAACCTCGGATTTTGGAATACCCGAGAGCACCACAGAGAAATTTCCGTCCTCATCAGGCTCGGGAATATTCTTGGAGATAACGGCGTAATCCAGATTATCGGTGTTGTCGCCAAAACCAGCCACCACAAGTTGGTAACCATCAATGTTTTGCCATTGCTGATACCCAAGAATCCTGCCCGAAATCCTCACCGACATTCCAGACTGTCCCTGTAGGTTTTCGCTCGGGTAAATCGCCCCTTCGTCGCACCCCGAAAAAACCACCAAAACCGCCAACAAAATTAATAATTTATTTGCCATTTAAGAAATATATTTTGACCGCAAAATTAGACGAAAGAACAACATTAGGCAATACTCAAAAATAGGTAAAAAAGATTGGCGGGATACTTAGAAATGGGTAGAAAAAAAAAGCCACCTTCTTGGTGGCTTTTGTATATAAAAATATGTTTTACCTTGTAGGAAATTCTACAACGCCTCAACCTCCTCTCGTGAGAGATTGGTATATTTCATAATTGTATCAATAGGGAGTCCGTCGGATTTCATAGAACGGGCGATTACAAGGGAGTTTTGTTTAACTCCTTTCGCCATTCCTTCTGCTATTCCTTCTGCTAATCCTTCCTCCTTTCCCTTGTTGTAATCAAAAGTCTTGGCACACTGAGCCACGCGGATCATATCGAGTTCGTGGTCGTAGATCTCACGCTCCTCTCGGGTGAGGTTTACGAGTTTCGATAGTTGCTCCACTTTTTCGAAAATCGTTTTTATGCCCTTGAAGGGCAGTTCCTTTGTCATACGTCCTTCGTTTGCCATAATATAAGCCCAATATTCTAAGTTGTTGGTACAGTCTTCCTCCCGCATCTTTCTGAAATGGGGAAGTTGGATTTTCCAAAACTGCGCCAAATCGTTTGTAATCTTTCCTGTAGCGGTGTTGCAACAAGCGTTGTGACTGATAGGCATAGGCTCGTTGTCATCGATGAAATTCATAAAGAATACTCCGAAAACATTGTGCAGATCGTATTGCCACGGAATGTATTCCTCATTGTTTTCCTTGGCCTTTTTCCTGCGCTCACGTTCCTCTTCCTTGTCACCCTGCGAGGCTACGGCCCTTGCAAGATAAAACGCGATACGCTTGTCAAAATTGTAATGCTCCTTGTTCTGCATCTCAATAATGAAAATCTCTCCCGCATTGGTCTTGCATTTCAGGTCATAGACAACTCCACGCTCGGTTTTCAGAGCGCCGTGGTCTTCCTGCATCAGGTATTCAATCTCGATGATATCAGATTTGATACCTCTGCTGTGTATCAGGTCGTTGAGCAAATCCTGCATAACGTCAGGCTCTCCAAATATCTTCTTGAAGCCAAAGTCCGTTATGGGATTCAGGTATATCTCCTCGTTGCTATCCATTGCATTTGTTTTCCGCAAAACTACAAAACATTCTCCGAAAAACAAAAACAATATGAAAAAAATTTGGTAAACACGCCCTAATTCGGCCAATTATCAATTCCCCGACCTCAGCAATTATTGACACGTGGTGGAGGTCGGGGCTACTGAGCGTGAAGGTCCTCAAAAGGACCTGATATTTTAACCAAACAAAACCCAGAGGTCTTTAGACCTGCACGTTCCGTAGCCCCGACCTTAACCAAGCATCAAATAAAGCAAAAGGTCGGGGATACTTAGAAATGGGTAGAAAAAAATTCAGTCCTCCCCTCTTCTCAAACTCTCATACTTGCTCCTTGCCTCATCCAATGTGAACGTCTCGCCATTATGAACAAGATTTTTGGAAGACACTGCCTCGCCGAAGGATATGAAATCGCCGAGGACCAGTTTATGGCGAAGGCCATTGTCGGATATGGCATCAGAGGATTTGGAAATCTCGGATTTCCTCATAGTCTTGATTGCTAGCACCTCGTAAACTCCCGAGATTTTGCCCGATACCAGAGGCATCAGATATTTTATCTGCTGAATGTCAACATCAGCACTAAGACCCTGAGTTCCTGAATAATACAAATCGGCCTCGTTGTTCCTGAAATCATCTATCAATGGATTGTCGGCCTTTACGTATCCGGCATAGACAAGAGCCTCCTTGGGTTTGTATTTCGCATAATACAATCCCCTCTGAGGTATCGAGTCCTCTATGTGGTCTATCTCGCTATCGTAGTTCAGCAACAAGTCCTCGAGATGAGACCTCAGGATTGCGCCCTCCTTCTCGGGAAACTGCTCGTTGGGCGTAAGGGGAAACGCACCGATATTTATCTCCCTGATACTCTTGGAGAAATAGCGCTTTTCGAGACTCGCGTCGTCGTACCTGCCGGGGAATAGAATGTATCCGCCGATAACCTCTTTCGACGAATATTTTCCCTTGCCGGTGGAATAGAAAATGGCGTCGCGGTATCGGTGCATCTGATTAATGCTGTCGGGCGGTGGATAGTCGGCGCCAATGCGGTCGATACTGTAATTGCCGTCAAGTTTCTCTATCTCGGCAATATCCTGAGGCTCAAACTCCTTGTCGAGTCTGGTATCGGATATCACACGGTATTTGGCGTCGTAGAGATACGTGAGTAGGATATCACCGTTGGCACGCTCTATATTCAGCACTATATCAGGCCTCTGCTCGGTGGTGGCGGTTAGCACGTCCCTGTCGTCCACCACATTGCGGACAAAAGTATGCTGATAATGCAGGGTAACGGTATCGCCCTGATGACGGCGCAGGATATCAGCCTTTGCCCTGCCCTCGGCGGTTACATTTGGGCCGTCGGGGTCAGGAAACTGATACCTCACAATATGCTCCAGACTGCTGTTGGTGAATGGATTTAGCAAACTGCCCTTGGGCTCGTCGATGAGTTTCTCGTAGTCGGGAGCATCAGGACTAATGCACATAATCTCCCTTACAAGGTGTTTCATCTTCACAAAGCACCAGAGTTCGTAAATCTCCCAGATCTGAAGCGTGCCTATGTTGGAGGCGCCCTCAAACAACGATATTCCGCGGTTAAGTTTCAGCCAGTCCTTGTATATCTGCTGATATCCCTGACGGCTCTGCAATACCATAGATAGATTGCTGAGACCCTCGAAACGTCCTATTCCGTAGAAAAAAGGGTGTTTCTGATACTTCCGCAGTCGGTCCTGATATCCGCTGATACGTTGCTGATACTCGTCGGAGAGTTTGTCCTGATTCTCACGCCTTACACGGTCGAAAATGGCGCTCAGTTTCCGCCCAATGGTATGGAGGGTGTGTTTTACAAAACGGTTCTCAATGGTATTGATAGTGGACTCGTATTCACGGCTGGTGAAATACTTGCGCTCCAGTAGCGAGAGGTCCTTGTGTAGGGTTTCCAGATAATCGCGCTCCACCTGTGGCGATAGTTTCTTTATCCTGTCGATATGGCGGTAAAATGTTATGTTTCTGGATTTTATGTTTGGATTGTCTATTATGCGCCTAACGTTTCGCAGATAGTCTTCCACCACATTCTCGAAAGCCTGAAGCCAGGTCTCGTCGGTGCGACGATTGCCACGGCGGAACTGCTGATAGGTGGTGGCCAGGTAATGGAAGATAATGTTGTCGTATTCCTCGTTTACGGCGCGGAGAATGCTCTTGTAGTCGGTCTTGGTATCCATCTTGGGCGACACCACCTCCAGCGACACGCTTCCCGTAAATGGCTTTCCATTTTTGGAATATGCGAACTCCAGTTTCAGGATTCCGGGATTGTTGAGAATCTCAACCTCACCGCTCACCTTGTTGGGAACGTCGTAGTCGGTATAAAAAGACTTTACAAAATCCCTGCTCCTGTGCACCACCTTCAGGCCGTCGCAATTGTCGTTTTTCAGCCTTATTGTAATCTGATACTTGTTGGTCTCAAAGACCACGGGCCAGAGATCAGGACTCTCGTAATCGAATTGGTAATCAACTAATTGCTGAGTCCTGTAATCATAGATTCTAAGAATGGTGTTTCGGTGGCTGGATAGATAGGCACAATAATCCCAACAGGTCCGCGGATTTTTCTCAGAGGGCGCAATATGTCCCTGAAACCTCTTCCACGAACGGGCAATATCATCGTTGGTCGATAGGGCCACGCTGAAATCATCGGTATCGAATTCCAAAACCTTCATACACTAAGCCCAGAATCTTGTAAACGACTGATCTTCGAGACGGTCGATCATCTCCTGAAGTTTTGCGTTCAGTTTCTCATTTCTCGTCATCGCCTGTATTCCATCAAGTTTGCCTTCCAGCAATTCCTGATCGCCTTCTATGCGTGGCAAAACCTTCATCATCACGATATTGGCAAACGATTCCGATACATAATCAGTGAAAGTCTCATCCATTCCGTCGCCGTCATATCCCTTGTCGTCCAATACATTGCCAAGATAAATCACCAACTCATTCAGCACTCGGTAGGATATCTGGAAAGGTGTATTTTTAAGAGTATTATTGAGAGCGTCAAGCAAATCCACGGTCTGCTTCTTTATCTGAACCTCGCAATTGCCGTGGGCCTTTATCACCTCGTCGGCAGTCACATATTTGGGCAGAAACGCGCTCAAAGGCAACGGATCCGGTACGTAAGCCAGTTTACTGCTACCGCCAAACATATCCATAAGTTTTCCGCCATTCATCTCGATAGTCATAGCACGGTCTATCACCTTCCTCGAAAACTGGTGGGTGGTGTCGTCCATATTCACAGTGCCTATTACAAACACATTCTCGGGAAGCACAAGGCCGTTTTCCTTCAAGTGCTTAATAATTTCCAGTTCTTTGGAAGAGTATTTTATATCTGATACCAACTGCACACGTGTATTCCCTACGGTATCGTCCTCCTCGGGAAGTTCGCACTTCTCAAACTCCTCTTTCTTGATAAGTTGCTCGGTTACGATATGTTTGTTGGCGAATTTCCTGGTTTCCAAAACGCTCAGAAACTCAGCGAAATACTGCTCCACAGGCGCAAGATTCATCTCATCGAGGCAGACGAAAAACGGAACATTCTTATTCTCATCCAGACTGGCCTTATACAGAAAATGAATGAACTTGGTGAGATAATATTTCTTGGACACCGAACTGTAATAACCCAGCAACTCGGTACTGTCGTGCCAGTTGGGCTTCACCTCCACCATACAGTAATTCCCCGGAGTAGTGGGATCTTCTTGCATATTTTTTGGGCACGACGCATAAGCCAACTCCCTGACAATCCTACTCTTACCCGTACCCGAAATACCAGCAAGCAACACAAAAGGCTTGGTGCGCAAGGCAAGGAGAAGAGACTGGTGAGAGGAGATGAGGGCGGTGTGGGTGGGAGAAGGTTGAGGGGCGGAAGATTCTTCTCCATCGCTAAGATCACCAGAAACCAATCGAAGAACTAATTTATCATTAATCTTGTCAAAGATTAGTTTAGAGTGACCAGCGATTAAAAACTTCCTGACATTAAAACCATTATATTCTAATTTATTAAGATAGAAACGACCATCTTCCCTACTTAATAAATTAACCTGATAGATTTTTTCAGATTCGCCACCGAAAAAAGCATTAATATTTGCAAAAGTTTTCTGAAAAAAAGCATCAGAATACAATTCCTCTGAAGAAGATTTCGAGGAAGAAACAAACAAAGGCAATTTGTTGGCTATATAACCCAAAGCCTTGTAAAAATCCTCCAAATAAATTGTAAAACTAATTATCTGTTCTCTATTTGAATTAGATCTGATATAATTAGCAATTTCATTTGAAAGATTGATACTCGTTTCGCCTGATTTTTTTGCAGACAATTTGTAATAACCATCTTGGCCATAAATGCTTTTTTCGAACATAATTATTTGATTAGATTATTGGTTATTAAATATCTCAAAACCGCATAAACCGTATTCACACTAACGGCATTGCCTGCTTGTTTCAACAATGCACCATCAGCAACTCCAACAGATTGTCCTTTTTCGCTCCAATAGGAAGGAAAACCCTGCAACATCATTGCTTCCTTGGGAGTAATCTTCCTAATCGGCAGTTTACACAATTCCTCTTTGCTTAAATTCAATGCGGGATTAATAGATCCATTAGATTCGATAAAATCCTGACTATAATAATTGTCCTGACAAGCCCTGTGCATTTTGTGCATAGAAGCGGTTAACGGTCGGGCAATTATTTGGTTGATTTCTGAATTGGAAACAAAACCTCCCGAACCATTGCTAAGGATTGTTGGTTTTATTCTTTCAGAAAGAAAATACTTATCATCAACCTGTTTTTCCAAAACATCAAGAACGTTGTTTTGCTTTTCAACACTTGATTCCGAGAACCCTTCATTGAAACAATCCAGTACCAATTTACTTGTAAATTCAAAATCCTGATTGTTTTCCAAAGTTCCAAAAATATAAACTCGGTTCCTTATCTGAGCCAAACGGAAATCGGAAGTATTAAATACATCGGCTTTCACATTGTAACCCAAATCCTCAAGAGTTTGTTTAATGACGGCAAAAGTATTACCCTTGTCGTGGTTTTTGAGGTTTTTCACATTTTCCAAAAGAATATATTTTGGCCTTTTGATTTTCAGAATATCAACAATCCTGAAAAACATTTGACCTCTATGCTCATCCCCAAAACCTTCCTGCTTGCCCATCATACTGAATGATTGACAAGGGAAACCGCCTGTCAGCAAATCAAAATCGGGTAAGGATTTAATTATCTCCTCATTGGAGGTAAATTCCACAATATCACCCATTTCGATTTCGTTTTCTGTTCCTTCGAAATTTGCCTTATATGTCTTCACCGCCTTGGGTTCTATTTCTGAAAAGCCCACACATTCCATAGGAATATTAAAGTCCTTGCCTATCAAATCCAAAGCCCTGCGAAAACCGCCTATTCCTGCAAATAATTCCAAATGTTTCATTCTGATTCTTTTGCGAATTTCATAATTCCTGTTCCTACTGCTTTTGCCAATTTTACGGGTACGGCATTTCCAACCTGCGCATACCACAGATTTTGCGGTCCCGTAAGAACAAAGTCATCAGGAAATGTTTGGATTCTTGCAGATTCTCTTGGACTCAAACCCCTCGCTTCCCAAGGATGAATATACATATTGCAATCAAACTTCATATGAGAAGTTATTGTCTTGCAAATCTGATCTTCCTTCAATTTGAAATATTTATCCTTGAAAATATCATTGCGACTTGAATACGGCATAATGTCAGCAATTGATTCGTGCAATGAATTTGCGCCCTGTGGCAATCTCCTAAATATTTCAATATCACGAGGATTGTTGTATCTGTTTTTGTGATTGTAGAGTTTGGTTATCTCTCTGTCTCCATTAATGAACTTGTAGAAATCATTTTTTATATATTTAAAGTCCATTACTGTAAAACCAGATTTCTCGTTCTCCACATCCTTCTGTCCCTTTTCAGTTCTTGCTTCCAAATGAGGCAACCCTTCAAGAGCATCTTTAATAACAAAATGAGGACGTTTTTGTTTGGCAATCTCATCAAAAATATCCTTGGGATTAACGCCCATACGATTGCCAATAAAAATCAAACGCTCCCTATTTTGCGGAACGCCAAAATCCTGAGCCTTCAAAATTGAATAAGAGAACTGATATTCATCTCCCAAGTATTCCTCAAAATTTTGCTTGATTTCATCCATCTTGTTGGCCATTCCTTTAACATTCTCCATAATGAAGAATTTTGGTCTGACATATTTGAGGAATGTAAGATAAGCCTTGTATAAACTATTACGCGGATCATCAATAACACGTTGGCGGTTTGCCATCGAAAAACCTTGACAAGGAGGGCCTCCACAAACTAAAGTAACACCTTCAAAATGCTTTTTATACAAATCAAGATTTTGGTTCAGTTCATTGATATCGCCAATGTAGTAACAATCATCAGGTAAATCGTGATTCCTTTTATATGTGTTGCAAAAAGTCTCAACTATCTCATTAACAAAACAAGGTTTGAAACCAGCCTGTTCCAAACCTAACGACAATCCACCACAACCAGCGAACAAATCAATGAATGTATATTTTTCAGCGGACATCTTTCATTTCTCTCATCCGCCAAATACCCTCAATCGGACAATATTAAACAAAAAAAGCGCAGGTATCTGCATCCAATTGTCCATCATTTTTCTAGGCCTTCCACAGCCTTCGCTATTTGACGGACAGATACAAGATACCCACGCAGAGTTGTAAATATAGTACACCCGTAAAAGTGCGTCGAGAGGGCGTGGCACGCCCTCAGACACACTACGGGACTTGTTAACAACTCACCCGTGGCATCCCCTCTGCATTGTCCTTGAATAGCGTTCTAATTGTGGAAGTTTAGAAAAACAAGAGACAAAACGTTGATGACGCCTTTAGTAAATATATAAAATTTTGACAATCAGCCAAGCCGAAAGTCAATCGCAAAATTATAGAAATGATTTGAAAAGTGCAAGGGAAAAGGAAAAAAGATTTGAAAAAAACGAGGCACCAAAGGAGACGCCCTGCCCTTTATGGGCAGTACATTGAGTAACCGTGTGGCATCCCCAATGCCCACGGGAAAAAATAATCGGGAAAAAATTTGGAAAACCGAAAAGAAAGATATAATTTTGTAACGGTCGCTTCGGGAAGCAATTCCCCTCAAGACCACTTTTAATGGAGTACGAAGCCAGACGCAATTGCTGGATGATAAGTTGGCCATTAATTTTTGCCACATTCACGAGTTGAGTGTGGCATTTTTTTATTTAGAAAAATCCTCTTAAAATATTCAAATACTTGTCGTTCAAAATTTCTTTCCTGCTGACAAATTTCAACTTGTTGTATTTATTAAGGAAAAACACATTCCCAATTTCCGATTTTTTGCCTTTCAAACAATCAATGGCCAATTCAACTATGCCTAAGTCAGCGTTTTGAACCTTAAGGACAACGGCAGAAGCCTGACAAAATCCCTTTTCAAGATCAACCCCTAAAGTGTTATCATTGGTAGAATGGAAATACTTAAAATCGACAATGCTCCATTTCCCATTAACCTTTATGATAGCATCGGCTCTTTTCACGCCCTTAAGTTTGTCGCCGACCTCAGGAAGGAAACAGACATCAATACCATATTCATTGAGAGCAAAAGCCATCTCCTTAGTCTCAGACCAATATTCATCATTTGTTTTGTGATTAGGGAACATAACGGTCTTAGCCAATTCACCCTCTTTTAGCAAAACGGTTCTTTCATCTACAAAAATACTCTCATACAACCTGAAAACCTCCATTCGGGATTTCAACTTCTTAATCTCCTGAACAATCAGAAAACTGAACGGCTCAAAAGTAATAGGTACGATAACATCATCAGCGGAAAGACTCTCCGCCTCGTCTAACTTATCGAATATATCCTGATTGCTTTCCAATTTAGTAAATATGTAAAATTTCGACAATCAGCCAAGCCGAAAGTCAATCGCAAAGTTATGGAATTGATTTGAAAAAAGCAAGCGGAAAAGGAAAAAAGATTTTTTTGAAAAAAATTTGGAAATTATATGTATATGCATTTCGTATACCATACACCGAGCGCATCTCGTTGCACTCAATGCACCCGGCTACTCAAAGTATTGCCCACAAGGGGCAAAAATCAACGCCCTGCCCTTTATGGGCAGTACATTGAGTAGCAGTGCGGCATCACCAATGCCCACGGGAAAAAAAAGAAAGCCACCGGAAGGTGGCTTTGTATAAAAATATGAAATATGCCTAAGAAAAAATCTACAATGCATCTATCTCTTCTTGCGAGAGATTGGTGCATTTCATAATTGTATCAATTGGCAGGCCATCGGATTTCATAGAACGTGCGATCTCAAGAGCACAGTCCTCTTTTCCCTTGTTATAATCAAAAGTCTTGGCACACTGAGCCACGCGGATCATATCTAGTTCGTGGTCGTAAATCTCACGCTCATCGCGGGTGAGGTTTTGATAATCCTTTGTTAAAATACCTTCGTTTGCCATAAATCTACAACGCCTCAATCTCTTCTTGCGAGAGATTGGTATATTTCATAATTGTATCTATTGAAAGTCCATCGGATTTCATAGAACGGGCGATTTCTAAATCACGTTTTGCCATTCCTTTCGCCATTCCTTTCGCCATTCCTTCTTCTATTCCTTCGGCTTTTCCCACTTCCACCCCCTTATTATAGTCAAAGGTCTTGGCACACTGAGCCACGCGGATCATATCGAGTTCGTGGTCGTAAATCTCACGCTCCTCGCGGGTGAGGTTTACGAGTTTCGATAGTTGCTCCACTTTTTCGAAAATCGTTTTTATGCCCTTGAATGGCAGTTCCTTTGTCATACGTCCTTCGTTTGCCATAATATAAGCCCAATATTCTAAGTTGTTGGTGCAGTCTTCCTCTCGCATCTTCCTGAAATAGGGAAGTTGGATTTTCCAAAACTGCGCCACATCATTTGTAATCTTTCCTGTTTCGGTGTTGCAACAGGCATTATGACTGATAGCCATTTGCTCGTTGTCGTCGATGAAATTCATAAAGAATACTCCGAAAACATTATGCAAGTCGTATTGCCACGGAATGTATTCCTCGTTGTTTGCCTTGGCCTTCTTCCTGCGCTCACGCTCCTCTTCCTTGTCACCCTGAGAGGCCACAGCCCTTGCAAGATAAAACGCGATACGATTGTCAAAATTGTAATGCTCCTTGTTCTGCATCTCAATAATGAAAATCTGACCGTCGTTGGTCTTGCATTTAAGGTCGTAAACTACTCCTCGCTCAGTTTTAAGAGCGCCGTGATCCTCCTGCATCAAATACTCTATCTCAACGATATCGGATTTGATACCTCTGCTGTGTATCAAGTCGTTGAGCAAATCCTGCATAACGTCAGGTTCTCCAAAAATCTTCTTGAAGCCGAAATCCGTTATGGGATTCAGATATATTTCATCGCTAATATCAGCCATTATAACTATTTTTTTTGCAAATATAAACACGATATTCGAAAAGTGCAAGTGAAAATGAAAGAATCTCTTACAATTATTAATTATTCTTGTTAATCAAGTTGACGACAACCTTTACCATAGTATCCATTTCTTCGGGTCTTGACTCTGCAATCATCAAGGTAAGGGCTACAAGGGTATTGTCACCAATACGCTTTGAGCCATCCTCCCGATAAAGAATGCCATTCTTTTCAAGGAACCAAAGAAACAATGTGGCTCCAATGCGCTTGTTTCCGTCTGAAAACGAATGGTTCTTTACTACCAAATAAAGCAACATAGAAGCCTTCTCTTCCAAACTTGGATAAAGCTCCTCTCCTCCAAAAGTCTGATAAATCTGACCGATACTGCTATGGAATGATCCATCTTTCTCGTGACCAAACAAAGGACTGCCCCCAAACTTTTCGTGCAGTCTATGTATCATCTCCATAGCGTTTTCGTATGTGGCGTGAAAGCGCTCTTCCTTGCGTATATTATCGATTACAAGTTGTTCATAATCATAACGATCGAGAGTGTCGAGAGCATATACATAATCCTGAACCATATTAAAGAGGTCACGAGTCTCGTCATTAGACTCAATCTGTTGAGAGTCCATAGTACGCGACATAATACGTACTACATTTTTCAACTCCTCATAACGTTCCAATTTAATACGGTCATTTATGGCATAACCTTTCACAAGATAGTCTTTGAGAACCTTGGTAGCCCAACGACGAAATGCAGTGGCTCGTTTACTATTTACTCTATAACCTACTGAGATTATAACATCAAGATTGTAGAAACTTGTAGCATATTTTTTGCCATCAGTGGCAGTTGTTTCCAAAATGGAAACAACTGAACTTTTATCAAGTTCCTCACTATCAAAAATGTTTTTCAAGTGCTTGGAAATACCAGCCTTTTTGATATCAAACAACACACACATCTGAGCCTGAGTAAGCCACACAGTCTCCTGATCCAACTTAACATCAAGTTGAATAGAACCGTCGGGGGCGGTGTAGAATAATATCGGAGAATTATTTGTCTGCTCCATAATTCAAGAAATTGGGGATTAAAAATGCAAATATAATAATTTTTTGGAAAATAAAAAAGCATTCATAATTTCCGAACAACAACGTAGGTTCAACATTCAAGTGCAATTATTTAAAATGAGCGAAAAACATCTTTTTTGGGGTCTCGAAATTTAATTTTTTCCGAGGCCTGTTGTTGATCTTTTTCTGTATTTCGGCAATCATTTCGTCAGTGTACTTATC
>JAZLKG010000039.1:0-16354 GCA_045597465.1 Bacteroidales bacterium
ATCTCTTTCAACAGGCGAAAGGTTTTTCTGTATAAATTTCTGGTATTCAGCCTCGGCTTTCTCCACAGCCTTTTTGTGACTGATAGTGCCTGCATTATCAAGAACATTCTTTCCTGTACTCTGCAATATGCGGTCTAATTCTGAAACATAGTCACTCATATACATTGTCCTTTGCTCTATAGCGTTAATCTCAGCCAAATCAAAATATGCAGAAACAAGATTGTTGAGAATTTTAAGTTCTGACTCGTCAAGATAGTTTTTGGCTATTACCACATCCTTTTTTGTCGGGAAATTTCCACTAAACGTGTTAAGACCCATAAATTCCTTTTCAGAATCTGCCCTGCTATAAATCAATTCAGAGGCAGTATGTCCGTGTACAGCAAAATGAAATTTATTTTGCACCATCTTGAAAAATGCTATACTCTCATTGCTTTTGGGATCGTAATCGGCGCTGGTGGCATACAAATCCAAAACCTGTCTGTACATTACCTTTTCACTTGAACGGATATCTCGGATACGGTCAAGAAGTTCTTTCCAATAATTGCCACCGCCTAAATTCTTCAGTCTTTGGTCGTCTATCACAAATCCTTTGGTAAGAAATTGCTTAATCTTATCAGAGGCCCATCGACGAAACCTTGTGGCAATAATGCTCTTAATTCTATATCCAAGAGAAATTATCATATCAAGGTTGTAGAAATTGGTTTCATAAGATTTGCCGTCTTTGGCAGTTGTTCGGAATTTCCGAACAACTGAAATCTCTTCCAATTCACCTTCCTCAAATATATGTTTTATGTGCTCGCTGATATTAGACTTGCTGGATTGAAACAATTCAGCCATCTGCAACTGTGTAAGCCAGACGGTTTCATCGTAGAATTTCACGTCGATCTGGGTGTTTGCTTCATCTATCTGATATATAACAATATCACCCATTGTCTCTTGATTTAAATTATTATCCATTTGGTTAATGATCTATATAAATTCGATTATCAAAGATACAAAACAATTCATTAACTACAAAAAAAATATTTCAAAACAAAAAAAGCCACCCTCGGGTGGCTTGATATAAGAATAAAAAACTCAATCTTGCCAATCAACATATTTCAATTTTGGGATTCTTGAAAAATGTTGAGTATTGTGAGTTACAACTGTCTACAGAAAAGTCTTGAATCGTGTAATTCATCTGCAATCTCGTTGGCATCTCTGTCGCCACCGAAATCACCGCTAAAACAATCGAAAATATGAATATCGTCCTTCTCTTCCTTCACCTCAGCGGTTTTGTGAATGTTGGGCATCGTCAAAACCATCTTGAAAAAAGCCTGCATTTGCTTTTTCAAAGCCACAAGATCAATATCCTGAGTTTCAGGAATATCAAAAGTCATTGTCATCGAAGCCATAATTTCGCATTTTTTAATAATTAACAACGCAAATATACCAAATCCTCATAAAACATCAAAGAAAAATCGAATAAAAAAATTCGCAATCCATCATCAATTCCCCGACCTCAGCCGTTATAACTCGTGGTGGAGGTCGGGGCTACGGAGCGTGGAGGTCCTCAAGAGGAACTGAAACATTCATTTTTCATTCGTTTTAAAAAGCAAAAAAAGCCTCGGAGAGGCGTCATACGAATAACCGCACGTGAAGCCCGAAAGGGCGAGCCTGCGGATTATGCAGACTCGCCCTCTCCTAATACAACTCCAATCCCATCTTGTTTATCATCGCGTCCACGAGGCCGAAAGTCGGGACGTAGATTTGCGAGATTTTTGCGGCCTTGGCCACTGATAGGAAGACAGTTGCGGCGGGAACAATTACGTCGGCACGGTCGGCGCGGAGTTCGTATTTGTCCATACGCTCGTCCACCGACATCTGCTCCATCCGCTTGAAAATATCGTCAAGAAGTTTCACGGGCAGGAAGTTGTTGAGCCCAGGATTCTGCTTGCTGACAAGTTTATACAGTTTATTGATATTTCCTCCCGAACCAATAACTTTGATATTTGGATACAATAAACTTATCGACGACACCTCCTCCATAAGATTGCTGAGAGTCTTGGGACTAAAATCGTTGCTCAACATCCTAAGAGTTCCGATATTAAAACTCTGACACTTAACGGGTTTGGCGTCAACGAAAAGCGAAACCTCGGTGCTTCCGCCTCCCACATCCACAAAGAGGCAAGGCTCGTAGTCGCTCAGGACATTGTTGTTGCAGATAATTGTGGCCTCCTCCTCGCCAGAGATTATCCTGACATCGAGGTCCAGTTCATCGTTGAGGCGTTTGATGATCTTGACGCCGTTGCTTGCCTCGCGCATTGCCGAGGTGGCGTAGGCCTGATATTTCTGAACGCCGTAAATCTTCATCAACTGCCTGAAAATCTTCAAAGTGCGCTCCAGGAGTTTCTCGCGCTGAGTTGTTATCGAGCCCACGTTGAAGACATCGACACCTAATCTGAGCGGAATCCTCAGAAACTGCAACTTCTTCACCTTCAGGCTCTCCGAAATTGATTTTATCATTATCCTTGCGCCGTTGGATCCAATATCAATCGCGGCGACGTTTATAGATGACATATTCTAATTTTTGATTTTTGATTTTTGATTTTTTCTCTAAGAGGGTAAGAGTAATAAGAGCGTATTATTTTTAAGAGAAGTTATTTTTTTTCAAAAATTACTTTCAGGAGATTAAGAGCGCTACAGATGAATGCTCTTAAACTCTACAAAGAATTTTTTCGTAGAAAAAATCCGCCTCTTAATTGAAAAAAACTCTTATATCTCTTAACCTCTTAGCGAATCAAATCATAAATTTATGTCAGAAATAACTACTTTTCAACATTGGTGTAATACTTCCACAACTCCTCTTGCGAGCGGAATTTGCTGTCGCTTGTGGCGAGGGCGTTGTTGGGTTTTCCGTCCACAACGTAGGCGTGGTCGGTGTCGCGGAGACCGTATTCCACCACCATCCGCGCCTGCTCCTTCAGGTCGGGATCCAGCACGGGCGCATAAACCTCCACACGGTTGTCGAGGTTTCTCGGCATCCAGTCGGCCGATCCGATATATACCTTGTAGTCGCCACGGGAGGTGAAGACGAGGATTCTTGAATGTTCTAAGTAGCGGTCGATTATACCCTTGACACTCAGATTGTTGTGGAGGCCGGGAGCGGTGCTTACGAGCGAACAGTTTCCGCGGACAAGCAAATCCACCTTCACGCCTTTTCTTGCGGCCTCGTAGAGTTTCTCGACGATTCCCTTGTCGGTTATGTGGTTGATTTTCACCTTGATACCAGACGGCAATCCCAACTGATGATTCTCAATCTCCTTGTCGATGAGGTCCATCACGGGCTTGCGAAGGTGGTTGGGCGATACAAGCAACTCATTGAACTTCACGTGCTTGAAAGGCTTGTCGATAAACTCGAAAACATTTGCCACATCGTCCACAATGGCCTTTCGCGAGGTGAACATCAGCAAATCGGTGTAGCACTTGGCGTTTCCCTCGTGGAAATTTCCCGTTGATACCACGGCCACATTGCCCTTCTCGCTCTCTATGAAAGTGATTTTGGAATGAACCTTCAGGCCCTCCACGCCAGCGGTCACGCGGATTCCGGCCTCGGTCATCACCTTGGCCCAGTGGATATTGCTCTCCTCGTCGAACCTCGCCATAAGTTCCATTACCACAGTTACTTGCTTTCCGTTTCTTGCGGCTGATATCAGCGATCCTATCACCTTGCTGTCCTTGGCCAGGCGGTAGAGGGTGGTTTTTATGGATCTAACGGCGGGAGATATTGCGGCCTCCCTAAGCAACTGAATATAAGCATCAAACGACTGATACGGCACGTGAATCATCTGATCGCCCGCATATACTTTCTCAAGTATCGAGATTCCCTCAAACTGATTCTTGGCTGTTGGCCAGGCGGGATTCTTGAGGTCCTTGCGTCCGAGGTCGGGGAATTTCATATAATCCTTGTGGTTCTGATACCTTCCCGAGGGCTGAATCGTCTCGGCCTGATGACGGCAGTCGAGGCTCTTGAGGAGTTGCTTGAGGGCGTTCTTGGGCATCTGCTCGTCGAAAATAATCCTGATAGGAGTACCCTTCTTGCGCTTGTTTATCGACTGCGAGATTTTCTCCAATGTGCCCTCGTCCAAGTCCTGAGGAACCACCATCTGGGCGTTCTTGGTGAACTTGAATGAGTAGGTATCGAAACTGCTGAAGTTCTGTCCCACAAACATATACGGCACACCACAGCGCACCACGTCGTCGAGATACATAATGTAGTTTGTCACCTTGTCTTTCTCCCTCTTCTCGGGCAAAACCACGAAACGGCCAAGCTTCTTTACGGGGATTTCAACAACGGCGCACTGCGCCTCTTCTGTAGCATCAGAGCCGAGAAGAACAAGGAGATAGATACCCTCGTCGGGCAAAGTGGATACGTCCTTCATCTTGTCGAGCCAGATTGGGGAGATGATTCCGGCGAGGTTTTTCAGACAATAATCCTTTACAAACTCGCGGAAGTTCTCCTGCTGTTTTGGAGTAAGGAAATCAGGTTTCTGACCCTCCACGATATCGTAGTTCCTCACCAGGTAGATACCTTCCTTTCTGAGCGAATCGTTAATGGAATGTATTGTGTTTCTGAAATCTACCGACATCTCGGCATTAAGCCCGCCGATAGAATCGAGTAGGTCCTTGTCGGATTTCTGACTGAGGGCGGCAACCCTCACCTTGAAATATTCATCAAGATTGTTGGAATAGATTCCCAGCATATTGATCCTCTCCAGGAGCGGGAGGTCGGCGCGCTTGGCCTCAGCCAAAATCCTCTGATTGAAGTACATCCACGAGAGATCGCGCTCAATGTAATTTGCAGTATTCATTGTTCTGAATTTTGATTTCGATACCGCAAAGGAAGAATGATTTTGTTACGGAATTATTACAGGGGGATTAAGAGGGGATTACAAAAAATGAGTTTTTTTAGAGCACAGATGACGCAGATTGGACCGATTTACGCGGATAAAAAAAAGAGCCACGGAATAGGTGGCTCTTAGTAATAAAGTATTATTCGTAATACAATTTAAAATCTTTGGAATCATCAAGTTTGTTCAATGATTCTATTTTGAGATTTGCCATAGATTCAAAATTTTGTCAATAATCATCAAATCATTGTCATTTTTCGACAAATCAAAATTAATTTGACGCTGAAAAAGTTTCTCCTTTTCCTTTGTGATTACATAGAAAGAGATATGTTTTTTTGCTATATCAACAGAGGCTCTGTCGTCATTCGACATCAAAGAAATTGAGCCATTGCTTCTCATTACAAGACTCCAATTCAGCATTTGGTTTTGAAATTTTGAGACAATCTTTTTCACATTGGCATACACCTGTTTGTCCAGGGCCTTGCCATCTGCTCCATCCCAATTGTCTTTATAATTCTTTTTGATATACTCCAATTCCTCCAGCAAAGGATTCTCTACAGTCTTGTTTTCCAACGACTTTGAAGACTTCTCCTTTTTATTTGAGAATTTGAAAATACCAAGTTTTTTCATCTCAAGGCTTATCCTCTCGATGAAATCCGTAGCAATCGCATCCGTGCTGTTGTATTCCACTGTAAATGTAGCATCCATATCAACCTCCGTTTTTTTTATCAAACGCAAAGATAAACAACAAATTCCGATTTCAAAACAAAAATTTTGAAAAAAAGATTGGATTGATCACGTTGTAGATATCATCAACGTGACGGACGAGTAAGATCCTTCGACAGGCTCAGGATGACGGTGAAGAGCCGAGGAAGGAAAGAGAGGAAGGAGATTAGTGGCGGCTTCGCCGCCACTAATCTCCTTCCTCTAACTTATAACAAAACGACCGCCCCCTCATCCTGAGCCTGCCGAAGGATCTGATTATCATAACAAGCCTTAAATATTCACTTTCGAATAATCTAATTTGCCGTCTCTCTCGTCCTCCAAAAACTTGATTCGTTGCTCAAGGCTTTCTATATGGTACTGCATCGAAGTTATTGCGCGTATATAACATTCAAATTCAAAGGATTGACATTCAGAATTTTTTACCAATTCCTCTATACTATTGTGCATAAAATGATGCTTTACTTCATCCCAAATTGGTGCGAGTTTTTTTTCTGCAAATTGTAATTTAACTTTTTTATTTTCCTCAAAACTCTCTGATTCCAATTTGTCGAAATACACAGGCATCCATCTGTCGATATGCTGTTTCAATTGTTTCATAGCATTGTCGCCATTCAGGTAATATGAAACAACAAATGAATCATAATCCGCCTCATAATCACCCAACACTCGCTTTACAAAATAATTTCTTGCTTCAACTACGGAAGAAACATCTTGAAGAGTTATATCACAAACGTGATATGTACACAATTCATAATTGTCATATTCGCCGTGTCTTGTAATGCAAAAAGTGAAATCACCATTTTCTCCGCTTTCAAAAGACATAACACACCCCAAATACCACAATAAGTCGTGATTCCAAAAGTAATCAAGACAATGATAATTTAGCAACGTTGGATTGTTTTGTAATGCCTGTTGTATCTCATCATCGTATAGACAATCTCTTTGGATATCACCTTCCCAAAGGTCGCAGATAAGCGAACCATCGGAATGTGATAGAATAGCCTTTAGGAGCAATTCTGTATCACGATTCATATCTACATCCATATTTTCTCTCTTTCTTTCCATAATTTATCCAAAATAATATTTTCTACAACCCCTCAATCTCCTCTCTTGAGAGATTTGTGTATTTCATAATTGTATCAATAGACATACCATCCGACTTCATAGAACGGGCTATCTCGATTGCCCTTTCCTCTCTACCCTCTACCTTGCCAGAGGCTGTTGCCCAGCGGATAGCATCGTATTCATTGTGGAGCGACTCGCGGTGACGGTCATATCGGGCCCTCTGCTCGGGAGTCATTTTCTCGTACTGAAGTTTCTCCTTGGCCTTTTCGAGACCAGGAACCGTAGTATCAGGACGAATTGAATTGTTTTTCAGGAACTCCATCCACTCATTCATAGCATTGCGGGCGCTCTCGCGGAACTGCTTTACCCTGATGATATAATAAACAGGCATTATGTCGCCGACATCAAATTTCGTAAACTTGTACTGACGGCTGTCGTTGCGCTCAATCTCCTCAAGGGTGAGATCTTCCTTGCGAGAGATTTTCAGAGTGTCGTTCTTGTGGAGGCCAACGAAACTTGTCTTGCCCTCGTAGATAAAGTCCTCTCCAACTCCAAAATCGTAATAGACAATGGATATTGAATAGATTTTGTGAATCTTGCCATAATCGTCGCCATTCTCAAGTTGCTCCACCACGGCCTTGGAAACGCCAAACAATACACGCTCCATATAGTAGGTATATCTGGTGGTCTGGACTTCCACGATAAAGATTTCACCGCTTTCGTCCACGGCCTTGATATCAACCCTGTTGTACTTGTCTTCCTCGTCTTGCTGATTAGCCTCACTCTCCAGCAAGTTGATGATAGTGCATTTCTTGCCCAGGAAGACTTCAATAAAGCCCTCCAAGACATCAAAATTTGCCTTGTTTCTCAGCAAGGTCTTCATCGCATAATCAAACTTAACAAGCATAGTTTTAAGTATTAAAATACTCCACAAAGGTAAACAACAAATTCCGATTCCCAAACAAAACCCAAGAAAAAAAACCTCCATAAAAATCATTAAACCTTTTCTGCATATAAACATCAAATACAGAGAACAATCACCCAAATTACACATCACATATATGCAGAAAAAACAATTAGTATTCCTGGCCGCATTGGCACTGCTGGCATCGTGCGGCTCCGAAAAGGAGAAAAGCAGCAAAGGCTTCGCCCTCAACGACCTTGAATATTTCGAGGAGCGCGGAGTAAACGTGCTGGTATACAGCAACGATTTCAACGGAGGATTCAACGACGAGAAAAACTCCGGAATAGAGATAATCCACCACGGCGTGCGCACCGCTCAGGGCGGAGCAGTGCGCCTCAACAACACCCCCGAGCAGTGGGATCTGGTGCCAAAAACCGTAAGCCGCACCGTAGACAAAGAGTCAGGCTCCATCACCGTGGTTCAGCGCTACGACGACTACGACTTTGAGAGCAAGCTGGTGGTGACATCCAAAGGCAAGGCCGTTGAGATTCAGGTAGTTCTCGACAAGCCAGTTCCCGAATTCCTGGCTGGAAAAGCAGGACTAAACCTCGAGCTGCTGCCGTCGCAGTACTGGCAGAAAACCTACGTGGTAGACAACCGCATCAACCGTTTCCCAAGATACGCCGCCAGCAACAGCACCGTTGTAGACAACACCCAGAAACCCAAGCAGTTCAAGGGATTCAAGACCTACGACGACCGCGGCACGGGCAAGTTCATAGACCCTCAGCCAATGGAGGCCGGCCGCGAGCTGATACTGGCCACCGACAGCCCCGAGCGCATGATGAAGATATCATCGGCCGATTCCATAAAAATATACGACGGCCGCATGCTGGCCCAGAACGGATGGTATGTCCTGAGGTCTACCCTGCCAGCCGGCAAAACCGGAACCGTAATAAGCTGGACCATAGAGCCTAATCAGGTGAAAGGCTGGGTACGCGAGCCCAACATCGGATTCAGCCAGGTGGGCTACGACTGTCAGCAGCCCAAAGTGGCAGTGATAGAGCTCGACAAGAACTACAAGAAACCCAAGAAGGCCACACTCTACAAGATAGAGAACAACGGCAAAACCAAGGTGGCATACAGCGCCAAGACTCAGGAATGGGGCAACTACTTCAAATACAACTACGAGAAATTCGATTTCAGCTCGGTAACCGAGCCCGGAGTATACTACATCCAGTACGGCGACACCAAGACAGGAAACTTCATAATCGACAATTCGGTCTACGACAAGATCACTGATGCCACCACCGACATCTGGGTGCCAATCCACATGAACCACATGACCGTAAACGAGGGCTACAGAATCTGGCATGGCGAGCCTTTCAAGGAGGGTTACCTTCAGGCACCAGAATCAGACCACTTCGACCTCCACTTCCAGGGCCCCACAACAGACACCAAGTACAAGCCTTACGAGCTGATACCGGGGCTCAACGTTGGTGGCTACTTCGACGCCGGCGATTTCGACATCGAGACCGGCAGCAACATCAGCGTGGTGCAGAACTTTGTACGCACATGGGAGCTCTTCAGATCCAACCGCGACGAAACTTTCGTAAGCCAGGAGCAGAGATACGTTGACCTCCACCGTCCCGACGGAGTGCCCGACATCCTGCAATACATCGAGCACGGCACACTAAACCTCGTGGCACAGGCCGAGCAGATTGGCCACATGTCGCAGTGCTTGAGCAACTCGGTGCTCGACAACTACCACCACCTCGGCGATGCAGCCTCGCTTACCGACGGACTCCACTACGACCCATCCCTGAAGCCTTACCAAGTATCAGCCGACGGAAAACGCAGCGGCACACCTGACGACATGTGGGCCTTCACCACAAGGAATCCCATGCTCGACTTCCGCGCAGCCACAATGTTTGCAGCAGCAAGCCGCGCCCTGGAGGGCTACAACGACAACCTCGCCAAGCGCGCACTCACACAGAGCAAGCGCCTGATGGAAGAGGCTTCCAAGCTTATTGCCGACAAAAACCAGCAGATAAGCGGCGAGCACGACAGCCTGTCGCTGAAAGGCTTCGGCGATCTGGCCACAAACCTCCAGCTATACGCATCCACACACGAGCAGCAGTATCTCGACAGATTCAACGACAAGATCTGGAAGGTGCTCGACATGGATCCACAGCTGGCTATGCAGACCGCCCTCGACGCCATCCCCTACATGGAGGCCGGATACAAGGAGAAGCTGAGGCCATACGTTGTTAAATACAACGAATACATCCAGAGCCTCGACACCATAAATCCTTACGGTATTCCAATCGGCATGAGAAACTGGGCCGGATCCACAGCCATTGTACAGTTTGGCACCACGGTATGTTTCGCCAACAAGTATTATCCCGAGATTGTGGACAAGAAGGAGATCTACCGCGCCGCCAACTTCCTGTTCGGCTGCCATCCCTACCACAACTACTCGCTTGTGGCCGCCATCGGAGCAGCACGTCCCAAGGCTGTGTTCTACGGCAACAACAGGGCCGACTTCTCGTTTATCCCCGGCAACATGGCTCCCGGACTGCTCTTCCGCAAGCCCGACCACTTCGAGAACTACGACGACTGGCCATTCCTCTGGGGCGAGAACGAGGGCACAATTGCTGGAAACACTCAGTACGTGATTTTCGGCATGGCTTTCAAGGAGCAGAGAAAGTAGAGACCGACCGCGGTCCGTCTCTACGGCAGCAAAAAAAAGATTAAAAAAAAACAAATCACATAAAATGAAGAAACTCATTTATCTGGCAATAGCGGCGTCCACAATGCTGGCATCGTGCGCATCCCAGAGCGGCCAGCAGACCGACGGCAACGCCATTACGGCATCGCTGGCCAAACAGTCAGGCATCAGGATCAGCAAAAACACCGTAAACAAGAAAGACGGCAAGAAGGTGCTGGTGATAAGCTCCAGCCCACGCAAGGGCGGCAACACCGACCTCCTCTGCGACGAGTTTGTAAAGGGAGCCACTGAGGCGGGCGGCAATGTGGAGAAGATTTTCCTGGCCGACTACCAGATCGATTTCCTGTCGGAGCAGGGCGCCAACCAACCCCACGACGTAAACCGCGATTCGTCGGAGATTGGCCGCATCATCAACAAGTTCCTTGAGGCCGACGTAGTATGCCTGGCATCGCCAACATATTACATGAACGTAAACGACAGGATGAAGACATTCATCGACGCCACGTATCTGGCCTGGGGCGATCCCAAGATGGGCGGCAAGGAGTATTACTACATCACAGCCTGCGCCCAAAACAGCACCGAGACAGCTGAATGGTGCATCAACGGATTCCGCGGCTTTGTAATGTGCACCGAAAACGCCACCGAGCGCGGCTATGTGTCAGCAATAGCGATGGGCCGTCCGGGAGCAGTATCAGGCACTCCATACATGCAGCAGGCCTACGAGCTCGGCAAATCAATCAACAACTAAAAACCATTGCCCATAACAGGCTATCGGCAACAACAATAAAAAACGGAAAGACTCTCCACGGGTCTTTCCGTTTTTTCATTATCACTTCGCCATTTTTTTGTATCTTTGCCCAAAAAAAAACACAATGAAAACAGCAATAAGAATCATCAACCTCCTGACAATAATCCTGTTGGCCAACTTCCCATTCCTGCACGAATGGACAAACCTCGGAACAGGCACATTCGTATTCCTGACAATCACGTTCATATTGATAAACTTTTTCCCAAACATAGCCAGGCTAAAGATTTTCCACAACAGGCTTAGAATCCTGGCGGGAGGCAACGAGCTGCTCGTATTGTTCGGATACTCCACACTGACAAATGTTGTAATGGGGCTGATACTGCTGCTAAATACCGACTACGAGGCCAACGTATATCTATTGGATATCCTAACGATATTTGTGGCAGAGACGGTGATCTTCTGGAATGGAATAATAAGGATATACATAACATCGGAGCAGCTGATGCTGAAATGGAGGCTGATAAGCGCATGCCTGGGCTGGGTGCCGGTACTCCACCTATGGATTCTGCGCAAACTGCTGAAAATAACCCACGACGAGGTAGAGTTCGAATACCGCAAGTATCAGCTCAACCTATCGCGCCGCGAGAAAAAGCTGTGCCGCACCAAATACCCCATACTGCTGGTGCACGGCGTGTTTTTCCGCGACTACAAATACCTCAACTACTGGGGCAGGATACCCGAGGAGCTGGAGCGCAACGGCGCCACCATTTTCTACGGCAACCAGCAGTCGGCATCGTCGGTGGAGAACTGCGGCAGGGAACTCGCCGACAAAATAATGCAGATAGTGAACGATTCCGAATGCGGGAAAGTGAACATAATAGCGCACTCGAAGGGCGGGCTCGATTCCAGATTCGCACTCACCCTGCCCGGAATAAGGGAGCGCGTGGCATCGCTCACCACCATCAACACGCCACACCGCGGATGCAAGTTTGCCGACTATCTGCTCAAAACCATGCATCAGAGCCAGATAAACCTGATAGCCAACACTTACAACAAAGCCCTCAGAAAACTGGGCGACCACGAGCCCGATTTCCTGAAGGCTGTAAAAGACCTTACATTCGAAAACTGCAAGAAATTCAACGACGAAATCCACGACCAGCCGGGCGTGTATTACCAGAGCGTGGGATCGCTCATGAGCAGGAGCGAGGGCGGGCAGTTTCCGCTAAACCTCAGCTACCTGATAGCCCGCAAGCACGACGGACGCAACGACGGCCTCGTGGGCGAGGATTCGTTCCCATGGGGCAATGACTTCCAGATGATTACCACCACCGAGAAACGCGGAATATCGCATGGCGACGTAATAGACCTAAACCACGAAAACCTTAAGGATTTCGATGTAAGGGAATTCTACGTAGACCTGGTGAACAAGCTGAAAAAACGCGGCCTGTGACAATACCCAGGAAAGGCAGCATCAGGCTTCTCCCCTATTTCTTGTACTGGACAAACTCGCCGAGAGTGGCAGTTGACAGATTGTCGAAACGGGCGGCATTCGACACATTTACGTGTGATCCGGAGGTCTTTACGGCCAGACGCTCGTAGAGGCTGTTGATGGACAGTGACGACGATTTGCCCAGCTCATCCACCAAAACACTGGTGAAATGTGTGGAGAGGTATGTGTCCATGGCCTCGTCGAAATCGGTCTGGTCGGCCAGCGAGGTCTCCCTTGCCAACGACGAGTTGATGCACAGCACTCCGGGGATGGAGCTTGCAGCGTCGATGGAAGTCACCGACTGCGCGTTCGACGCATCCACAATCCAGAGCATCTTGCGGTATTTCCTGTCGGAGCCCGAAGCCATGCCGGATATCAGGCGCTGGAAATCGCTGTTGGAAAACTGCTGCGATGCCATGGAGAGCTGTCCCTGGCTGCCATTGCCTGTCCAGTATACAAGTATATTGTCGTTGGGCCCTGCATTTATCACCTTGCTGATCTTCGACGACTGCCATCCATGCAGTATGGCTGATATGTCGGCGGCTGATACTTTCGTGATATTGTAGTCCACCTCCACATCCTCAAACAGGTTGCTGCCACTGGCATCCACCAGCTGGCCGCTGTGTATATTCGATCCGTCATTTACAATATTGTCCTCCATTATCAGGACAATATGGTCGTCGGGGTATCCCTTATCCTTGAGCAGCCTGTACATCTTGAGCACATTGGCCTGATGGCGGTAATCGCCCCAGCTATTGCTGCCGGCCAGCAGCAGCGCCCAGTTGCCTTCATGCTCGGGATATTCGATATCCACATCAGCCGCCTCTATCTTGTCGACCGATGCGGCCGCATTCTCCCAGGCGTCGGTCGACATAGTGGACTCCTGATACGTCTGCAGGGTGAGGAACTTGCCATCCTTGATGGTCCAATACTGGTATGTGGAATGGGCCACCGACGACTTGTGGTTCTTGTCGAAATCGATATGGCCGCTCGCTCCACGCAGATTGTACATCTTGGTGGATATAAGGGCGCTGATATCATCAGGCTTGGTAAGGAACATCTCGTTGAGGTTGCTGGCAGGCTTCAGAATCCTGGTAAGCGCATCAGACACCTTCTTGTTGTAGAACGACGCATCAGAGAAATGCTTGTAGTTCTCCACCTCGGGCACATTGAGGTTCTGCGAGAAAAGATCGGAGGCCACAATGGACATGAGAACCAGCGCATCGTAAAACTGGCACTCGCCCTCGGTGGGCTCCTGTCCATACTTGCTGATATAATCGTTAAGGAAATCAGACTCCTGGTCGGCCGTGATGCCTATGCCGCTGGCGTTCTCAAACTTGTTGCCCATAAGGTCGAGCAACGATGGGTCCATGGCTATATCGCTGAACAGCACTTTGCCCAGATGCTCGGTAGACAACACTGCATCCTGTATTTTTGTGATATCAGGAGTATCGCCAGGCACACACACAATCACCTGGTTCTCTTTGGATTCGGCCAACACCCTGGAAGCGAGTTCCTGGCTTAGGTCGCCATCAAAAGTATAAATCCTGTCGAGTTCCAGACCGTTTTCCCTGGCCTGAAACGGCAGCCAGTTCACAAAAGTCTGTCCATAAAACGAATTGCCGGCCAGCAGGGTAACGCTGTTGGCGCCCAGATGCTGCTTTGCGGTTTCCAGTATCACCTGACACTGCCGCACATCGGTCTCGGCAAACGACCAGAAAAACGGCTTGCTGGAGAATTTCCTGACCACCTCGGCCGAAGTGGTGCATGGCAGCAGGATATTCATGCCGGTCTTGGCACATTCCAAGCCGAAATACATAGCATTCGACGAATACATAGGGCCTATTATGCACATTATGTCCTTGCTGTTGGCCAACTGTCTGGCCAAATCCCTGGTATCCTGGTCGGTATCGAGGCTATTCTCGTCGTGCCACTCTATCTCTATGGTCAATCCATCCAAATCGTCGGGAACCGGGGGAAACGAATGGTTCCTGGTGGCCTCCGCGATATTCTCGATGGCCCATTGCGCCACACGCTCGAAACGCGGACGGTAGCTGTTGTCGAGCGGGAGCACCACCGCCACCTTCAGCGCCGGCAATTTCTCCACAACCACCTCCTCGCCGGGAGTATCCTGATTCTGGTACTTGGCATTGGTCTCGTCAACATCGTCCCACTCGCAGGACGCCGACATCAGCATCACCATCATGGCAAGCACCATTGTAGCATATCTTCTCATATCTATAATTCCTATTTTGTTTAATTACAACTAGAGCTCTGTTATTTGATATCGAGCCTTAGGCCCACGCCAATAGTTCTTGGCGGCCCCATTATGAAAGTAGGGAATCCCACCAGCTGACCTGTGCAACCCGCATCCAGCAGGTAGTTTTTGTTGGCGATATTCTTGGCAAACAAGCCGATATCATACGATATCCTCTTGATGGTGAAATTGAAACCAACGTTAATATCACCCAATCCGAACGCTTTCTGTTTGAAAGAATTCTCATCTACGACACCGGAATTGAAATACATCTCCGACATCAACGAATACGTTGGACGGAAATACAGTCCAAGAGTTCTCTGAAGAGGCACTCTGAGGTCCAAACCCGCATCAAACGAGTGCTTGGGAGTCATCCTGAACCTGGTATTGGAGAGATCGCGCTTGTCGACGCCCAGTTCCAGAAACTTGGTGTCTATATACGAATAATCCACAAATATATTCACAAGGCCGAAATAAGCCTCGAGCGAGGTCTCGAAGCCCATCGCCCTGGCCTTGCCATTGTCGCTGCTCTCGTAAGTTCTCATACCGTTTTCGTATTCCACCATCACCTGATTCTGGAAATGGAGCCAGTTGTAGTAATATCCGGCCATCGAATACAAAATGTGGTTTTTCAGGAAACTGCCCTTTATACCCAGCTCGTAGTTCCAGGCAGTCTCGGGGCGCAGTTTTACAGCATGGTCCTTGCGGAAGTTGTAATAAATAGTGCCCGGACGCCTGCCCTTGGATACCGACATGTAAATATTGTTGTTGGGAGTAGCCATGTAGTTGATCACCGCGCGTCCCACCCACGAAATCTCGGTGTCGTGAAGCCATACAGTCTCGCCGTCGGTGGAATGGTAGATAAAGGAGCCTACCAGCGGAGCCTCTTTGCTGGTGGAGAAATAAGAGGTTTTCTGATGCTCCAGAGTACCCCTGAGGCCCAGTGTAAACGTCAGGTTGTCCATAATCTTGTACGACGCATCAGCAAACAGACTTGACTCATGGTATACGTTGATATCAGTCTCGTTTTCCTGATAACTGGGATCGAGCTCCAGCGACGAATACTGCTTGAGCACGCCCAGCAGGTTGTCGAGATTGAGGCCGTCCAATATCTTGTCTATCGACACATATTCTGTAAGCTTCAGTACATCAGGATTCTGCAAGGCCATATTCTGCATCTGGTTGCTGAGAGCGGTGGCAATGGTGGACCTGATGACATCGGTGGTCTCGGTAAATATATCGGGAGTGGTCTCCCACACTTCGCGCGCGAGAACCTCCTGGTACTTTTCCATCACATTGGTCCTTATCTTGGCTCCCATGCCGCTTGATATATTCGCCACAAGCTCCTCCAGCAGATGCATCAGCTCCGATGGCAACATCTTCTTGTATCCGCTCAACTCCTGGCTTACACCCTGGTTGATGCCCAAGGCCAGCTGTACTGCAAGGTTGTCCATGAGTTTCATGAGAGTACCCCTCACCAGATACGAGAACGACCGCTGAAGGTTGGAATGCAGTTGCATGGAGTGCTTGTTGCGGTCGTACATATAG
>JAZLKG010000040.1:0-3520 GCA_045597465.1 Bacteroidales bacterium
TACAGCTGGCGTTTCGGTTGGCTTGCATCAGCTTTTGGTCCAGCATGGCGTTGTGCATGGCTGGACCTTCCTCGCTGAGCGCCTTCTCGCCACTGCTGTAGCCTATCGAGAATGTCATCGCCGAACAGGCAAACAGCAGAATGAGATAGCGGAATGTGGGGTTTTTCATTGTTTGCGTAACTTGTTTATTCCATTGCCTCGCCACGGATGGTGAATGTGATGGTTTGTCCTCCGAACCCGACATACACCTCGCGCATGAAAGTTCCCGGGGAATCGGCTTGATAGCGGACCTTCAATTGGGCAAAGCCTCCAGGCTCTATCGTGGTCTTGTTCAAAGATGCCGTGGTGCAGGAGCAGGAGGTGTATACGGTGTCTATGTTCACCGTGCCCTCGCTGTTGTTCCTCAGCTGGAACTCTGTCTCCTTAGCCTCGGTGTATGGAAACTTGCCGAGGTTGCGGGTGTTGTAGGCCTTGCCATCGCTTGCCGTTGGCTGCTCTATGCCAAGGCGTTCGCAGATGGTGCGGATATAGAGTTCCTTGATCTTAGGACTCTGCACCGGGTTGCCGATGAGGATCACCCGGTTGTCCTCGTCGAGAAGGAAACAGTGGAAGCGCTCGTCGGCAGGGAAATGGTTGAGCTTGTTGAACTTGCCTGCAGCATCGTGATAGATAGGCAGTCTAGGAAATTTAATCCCAATACTATCCGATTCAACCACCAATATTATTTGAATACTTGCGATTGTGTCTATACTCTTAATAAAGGCTTCCCATTTAGCAGGCTGCATTCTACATGTAGTGCAACCTGCTTTGTCCTGATAGTTTACAACCTTGAGTTTTGTTTTCGGCATTATAGAGATACCATCAAGATTGATCTTTTGGCCAATCATTTTCAGATAATCTTCTTGAAGACTGCTGCATCCAATATTTGATATAATTATGGTCAGCAAATACGCCAGATATGTTATTGCAATGTGCCTTTCCATATTACAAACTCCTCGGTAATTGGATCAAAACCTTTTGCATATATAGTGTTGTCCTTTATTGCAAAAGTGGTGACGGAAACATTGGGCTCATATTGATTTTTAATATTTCCATCATAATCAAATTCATATATCTTACCCTTTTTGCTGCCAGAATCAGCCTCCTCGTTTGTACAATCCCAACACAGTGCATAAAAAGTTTCCTCACTTGCAGTGACGAATGAGAAGAAATATCTGATTTTGTCATAGTCGAAAAGTATGTTTCCTTTGTTGTCTATTGTATAATCATTGCAATCATAGTTGCTGAAACATACCCTCTTGTGCAATGACATATCTGCTAAGGATATTATGTCAATCATATTCAATTTGTGATAGCCCAGAATGGCGTATTCCCCATTGGAAGAGCATACAGATTGGTATAATTGACCAGAAAGGTTAAAATTGTCGTAACTGCTGAAATTGCCTGCATTTTCAAAATAATTATACCCTGTCGTTTTGTTTGTTTTCTTATCGAAACGTTGCAACTGGTATTCTCCAGTCTGTGTTACCACTATTGATGTATCGTTGTACAACAACACGTTGTTTACCAATACGAAGTCGTCTGGCATAGGCATATTAAATATCTTGTGCTTAAAACCATTGGAATCAATCGAGATTTTGAATGTTCTGGCGCCGTCGGTGGTATAAAAGTAATTGCGCTCAGTTTTCCCGGCAGATATCAGATTAGGTAAGTCAAAATCCTCGGGGCCGTTTCCTGTCTCACCGAATTGATAGACAAGTTTATCGTTGTGATAAACCTTGAAAAAATCCTTGGTCACTTTATCAGAATTCTCTTCTATAATAAAAAGTGTGTCTAGAAAACAACATGCCCATGGAGCTAATGGCATAATATCTAATTGGCATGGCTGTAGGGTCAATGCAATTGGATTGATGGGGGTGCTGTCTGCAAATTCTCCTCTAAAATCTATCTTGGGTTTTGTGCTACAACTGATTAATGTAAAACAGAAGCAGAATATTATTGCTATTTTAGTCTTCATGTTATAGATTTAAATCATTGGCCGCACTGCTGCAGCCAATGATTATATTTGTTGATAGAAATGATATTACTTACAATATTTAGTTATCTGAACATACTTAATTTTCTCGCACATACAATTGTACGAATTGTAAACTGAGCCAGGATTGGTGTACGATTTGCCATTTATGCCATCCTCTCTTCTGCCTGTCTCGTATGTTCCATTGGGCTCAACATACTCCTGTGCAGCCCCAGGGCATTTCCAGCCAGAGGCATTGTCACCTCCATCACCCAGAGCCTCAATATTTTCCACGGTGAGTTCGTCCATTACCACCTTATTACTTTTGGAAGCATTGTAAGCCCCAAAGATTGTACAGGCGGCCATCATTGAGCAATATATGAATTTTCTCATCTTGTTATTCCGGATTTCTATTTGCAACGTTTTTTTACTGATATGTATTTAATCTTGTCACACATACAGTCAAATCCTGTATAGATTGTTGTGGATCCAGTGAAGCCTGCCTTCAGCCCAATTCCGTTCCTATCTTCAGGGGCTTGATACTCTTGTATTGAATCATGGCATTTCCACCCATTGCCGCCATCGCTACCGCCATCGCCCAAAGCCTCTACGTTCTCTACCTGGAGGTCGCTCATAGCCACCTCATCTGTCTTATTTGCAGTGTAAGCGCCGAAGATTGCGGCGGCAGCTACTACTGCGCTCAATATGATTTTCTTCATTTCGTTTTTATACAAAATTAAAGATTCGTAATTTAGTTATCTGTGTTTTACGTCCCGGAAGCCTCAGGCCTCCAAGACAAAAACTTGCGCAAGTGTGCCATCCAGTTCCTCCCGAAACCTGCATCCTTGCGACGCTAGCTTTCCGCCTCTCTGCCAGTTTTAAGATTCCCTTAACGACACGGCAAAAGTAGGAAACATAAAATTAACATACAAGGATTTCATGTTAATATATGTTAATTCCGTAAAGTTTTTTTTTTTTTTTGTAATAGTTATATTACATTCCGCACGTAAACCGCCGCTATGCGCCGGATGTACGAGCGGTTATTGATACTTTGTCCCCGAAGGGGACGGGGGCTTTACCGCTCAGCGTATCAGTTTGTCGTACATATATTTAACGTGGCGGTAGTCGTAGTCGGTGCCGTGAGTACTCTTGGTGGGAAAGTATACCAAGAGTACACGCAGGCTGCTGTCTACCGCCATTATGTATGGGAACATTGCCTCTTCGGCTGGTATGCCGAGACTTGGACAGTTGAGGACGTGGCAGCCCTGAAGGCTCTGCTCCTCGATACCGAGCTTGCAGACTCTTCTCGATGCGTTGTCGGCAAGGAAGAGTATCCGGCTTTTGTTGAAGTGGCTGATGCTGTCGGTGATTACGCTGATGCTGTGGTCTACGCACTCGCGGCACATTCGCTCGCTGTAGCGGCAGATGAGGAGGTTGCCGCCTGTGCTTTTTGCAATCTCCGCAAGCGGGATTGCATTGTCGGCGGTGTCCCTTGCCGTTATGTTG
>JAZLKG010000041.1:0-15656 GCA_045597465.1 Bacteroidales bacterium
CCTCAGGGCGGTATTGCGCTCAATCTTCCTGCCGACAACGATATCAAGCTCGTTGTAAGCAAGGGATTCCGCAATCCTGTAATCCGCGAGATGTATATGTTTCCTCCTCACAATCCCGACCTGGAGCCTGAGCGCATGATGAACTACGAGCTCGGCTATCACAAGAACTTCAGCAAGGGTTTTGTTGGGTTGAATCTCTTCATCATCGATGGCGAGAACCTGATAGTTACCGCGCCAAATCCAAGCGGCGCCGGCAAGCTCAACCAGAATCTCGGCGAGTTCAAGAACTCAGGATTCGAGCTTGAGGGCTCTTACCGTCCAATGGCAAATCTCCGCATTTATGGAAACTACTCTTATCTCCACATGGATACTCCAGTGGAGGGCGCGCCTGAGAGCAAGCTCAACATCGGCGTTAGCTACAATCACGAGAAATTCTTCATCGGCGCCAATGTCGAGAACATCGCTGGTCTCTACATCACCACTGGCGATGATCCCGAGAAGGAGAATTACACTCTCGTGAACCTTACCGCCGACTACAAGATAAACCGCAACTTCACCGTATTCCTCCGCGGCGAGAATCTCCTCGCTCAGAAGTATCAGACCTACGCCGGCTTCTGGATGCCAAAGGCAACCTTCATGGGCGGCGTAAAGGTTCACGTCTTCAAGGGCGGTGAGCATTACACACTGAAAGCCTCAGAAAAATAATACTGTAAAGACGGACTACAGACAATCAACGATAAACATAAACACAAAAAACATGAATTATCATGAAATTTCGTGGTAATTCATGTTTTTTTTTTATGCAAAATTTATTTATTTATCCATGTTAACGAGAGATCTATAAAATTGAATCATAACGTCTTCGGCAATTTTTCAGAACAAAAATTATCAAGAATTGATCAAAAATTAATCAAAAATTTTTTCTCCGATTAGTAATTTTTGAACAATTTTTGGATAATTTTGGATAATTTTTGTAAACAAGAAAAACATGTTAGGAACCATAGTAAATACCTGCACCATCCTTATCGGCGGCACGTTTGGCGCCATAGTGCGCGACGGCATCGGCGATAAGTACAAGAAGGCAATGTTTAATGCGCTGGGCCTTGCGTGCCTTGTCTTGGGCGTAAACGCCTGCCTGCCCAATATGGCCAAGAGCGAGTTTCCCGTGCTCTTTATCCTGAGCCTCGCAATAGGCTCGCTGATAGGCACAAAGCTGGATCTTGCGGGCCGGCTCGACAGGCTAAACGAGCGTCTCAACGCCAAATCCAACGGCACAAAAAACGGTCTCCAGGGCCTGATGACGGGCGTGCTTCTCTATTGCATCGGCACATTCAGCATCGTGGGCCCCGTGCTCTCGTGCCTCTCGCCGAGCCACGGCTGGGACATCGCCGAATCTGGCAACACCTATTTATATACCAACGCCACTCTCGACCTCGTTACCTCAGCAGTTTTGACCGCGTCGTACGGATGGATAATGCTCTGGGCGGCGCCGATACTTTTCTGCTGGCAGGGAATGTTCTACATGATAGCATATTTCTGCTCGTCGGGAATGCCGGAGCAGATGAGGGTGGAGCTCAGCATCGTGGGCGGCGTGCTAATCGTGAGCTCGGGCCTCGCAATACTCGGCATCAAGGATTGCAAGACGGTGAACATGCTTCCGTCACTGCTGGTTCCCGTAATATGGTATCTGGTGGCTGCATTGTTCTGATACGCGTATTATTGTGTATATATTTGTTGGAATACCTTTTTTATAGGGTCAGCTAGCTGACTCTATAAAAAAACGAAAGCTCCGGCGGAAAAACTTTCCACCGGAGCTTTCTTGTATTTATGCTGTAATTATCCTATAGGGAAAAATTACTTTGAGAGAGCCTGAGCTACAGCAACTGCAACTGCTACAGAAGCACCTACCATTGGGTTGTTACCCATACCGAGGAAGCCCATCATCTCAACGTGTGCAGGTACTGATGAAGAACCAGCGAACTGGGCATCAGAGTGCATACGGCCGAGAGTATCGGTCATTCCGTAAGAAGCAGGACCTGCAGCCATGTTGTCTGGGTGAAGTGTACGACCTGTACCACCACCTGAAGCTACAGAGAAGTAAGGCTTGCCAGCGAGCACGCGCTCCTTCTTGTAAGTACCGGCTACTGGGTGCTGGAAACGGGTTGGGTTTGTAGAGTTACCTGTGATAGATACGTCAACGTTCTCCTTCCAGAGGATAGCAACACCCTCGCGAACGTCATCAGCACCGTAGCAACGAACACCACCGCGAACGCCATCTGAGTATCTCTTCTCAGATACTACGTTTACCTCGCCAGTTGCGTAGTCGAACTGTGTCTGTACGTATGTGAAACCGTTGATACGGCTGATGATCTTGGCAGCATCCTTGCCGAGACCGTTGAGGATAACGCGGAGAGGTTTCTTGCGAACCTTGTTGGCCATCTCAGCGATCTTGATAGCACCCTCAGCGGCAGCGTAAGACTCGTGACCAGCGAGGAATGCGAAGCACTCAGTCTCCTCACGGAGAAGACGGGCAGCGAGGTTACCGTGGCCGAGACCTACCTTGCGGTCGTCAGCTACAGAGCCAGGGATACAGAATGCCTGGAGACCCTCACCGATAGCCTCGGCAGCGTCAGCAGCGTTTACACAATTCTTCTTGATAGCGATAGCGGCGCCTACAACGTAAGCCCACTTTGCGTTCTCGAAACAAATCTTCTGGGTATCCTCGCACATCTGGTATGGGTCAAGGCCCTTGTCAGCGCAGATAGCCTTAGCCTCGTCGAGGTCTTTGATACCGTATTTTGCAAGAGCTGCATTAATCTGGTTAATGCGGCGCTCATAACTTTCAAACAATGCCATAGTTCTTATTACTCTTTACGTGGATCAATGTATTTAACTGCATCTGCAAAGCGGCCGTATGTACCCTTTGCCATCTTGATAGCGTCAGCACCAGAAAGGTTTGGATCCTTCTTGAGTGCGTCCATGAGCTTGCCAAGGTTTACGAACTCGTAACCGATAACCTCGTTGTCAGCGTCGAGAGCCATGCGTGTGCAGTAGCCCTCTGTCATCTCGAGGTAGCGTGAGCCGGCCTTCTTTGTACCGTACATGGTACCAACCTGGCTGCGGAGGTTCTTGCCGAGGTCCTCGAGCGAGCCGCCTACTGGGAGACCACCCTCAGAGAAGGCAGACTGTGTACGGCCGTAAACGATCTGGAGGAAGAGCTCGCGCATAGCTGTGTTGATAGCATCGCAAACGAGGTCAGTATTGAGAGCCTCAAGGAGAGTCTTGCCAGGGAGGATCTCAGAAGCCATAGCGGCAGAGTGAGTCATACCTGAGCAACCGAGTGTCTCTACGAGAGCCTCCTCGATGATACCATCCTTAACATTGAGGGTGAGCTTGCAGCAACCCTGCTGTGGGGCACACCAGCCAATACCGTGTGTAAGACCAGAGACATCCTTAATCTCTTTTACATGCACCCACTTGCCCTCCTCAGGGATAGGTGCATTGGCGTGGTTGGCGCCTTTGGCAACGCAGCACATGTGCTGCACTTCATTTGTGTAAATCATGATTAAATATTTAATTGATTGTTTTGATTTATGCTTTTTTTGTAATCAAAAAATTATTCTCATCAATGTATCGGGCCACTATCCTTGCGGCATCGCCGCACAGCCTTCCGCATGGCCGCTTCTTGTAATACTGCTCCGTGCGGTCGGACGGCCTGGGACCCTCAGTGCTGCCGTTGGTATCGCCCATATTAAGCAGCTCGCGGCAGATTATGGAGCCGTTCGCTTCCCGGAACCTGGCTGCAAGCTGCTGCACCAGAGCGTAGTTGGCGGTGCGCTCGTCCATGTTGCCGGGGTTTACGGCCGGGCTTATGAATCCTGCCAGTATTCCCATGGCTGATACGCAGCCGCATACCTCGCGCATTCTGGCCATGCCTCCGCCCATTCCTGATGCTACCTTTAGGATGGATTCGTCGTCCATGCCCATCAAGTCCCTGAATGTGAGCAGCACAGCCTGACAGCAGTTGTATCCTTTCAGGAAATTGCCCGATGCAGTCTCCTCTCTTTCCGATATGCCCATTATTCTGCTTTGCAAATGTAATAATTAAATTTTGAATTACGGTTGCAAAGTTAAAAAAAATCCTTCGTTTTTCGATTTTTTTGTTGATATTTTTTTTGTATTGCCAACCTCAAATTTTTCGAACATGTTTATTTTTTCCTGCTCGCAAGCATCAGCCCCGCGGCATATCCAGCTATTGCCATGAAGCACAGCGCAGGCACTATGAACGACATCTGAGCGTCGCTGTGGTCGGTCAGGTAGTTTTGTGCGGGCAGTATCAGGGCTCCACCCACAATAGACATTACCAGCAGCGCCGATCCTGTCTGCGTATCAGCCCCAGCCTTCTCCAGTGCCGAACCGAATATCGTGGGAAACATCAGCGACATCATGGCTGATACCAGCACCATGGCCACTGTAACGACCAATCCGCTGCCAAAAACCACCAGCAGGCACAGCAGTATGGCTGATACCGCCGCTATAAGCAACAGCTTGTGGTGGTGGGTTTTGCGCATCAGGGCCGTAAATACAAACCTGGCCACGCAAAATGCAACCATGGCCCATACGAGCACTGAGGCAGGGTTGGTGCTGATGCCGCCTGCACCCTGCGACACCTTTGTAATGTATCCCCAGACGCCGCTCTGTGCGCCCACGTACATGAATATGGCCACTGCGCCGCCTAACAGCCTCTTGCTCTTTGAGATTCTGCAAAGCGACTCCCATAGGTCGGCCCAGGTGCGGCGGCCCTCTGATGCCAGCTGTCTGGATACCGGCATTGAGGTAAACATCAGCGCCACGAGGAATACTATGAGCACCTCGCCAAGCACGGCATATATGATGGTGATGGCGTCGAGCTGTTCGTGCATGATCTCAATATTGGCGTCCGCCCCGCTGAATATCAGGTTGTTGGTAATAAGCGACTGGCCTATGAGTATGCCTGTGATGGAGCCAAGGGGATTGAATGATTGTGCGAGATTGAGTTTCCGGACCGAGTCCCTGTGGTTTTGCCCAAGCGAGAGTATGTATGGGTTGGCCACAGTCTCCAGTATTGTGCAGCCTCCGGCCATCACGTATATGGCTATTATATATAGGTATGGGCTGCCGGCGTTGGCTGCCGGGAAAAACAGCATGGCACCCACCGAATAGAGCATCAGGCCCAGCATAACGGTGTTTTTGTAGGAATACCTGAAGATAAAGTACGTGGCGGGTATGGCAAACACAAGGTAGGCGGCGTAGAATGCCGATTCTATGAGCATGGTTTGCCACGGGCTGATATCCATTATATGTCCGAACGCCTCCTGAAGAACTCCGGTCATGTTGTTGGCCAGTCCCCAGAAAAAGAACAGGGTGGTTATCAGCGCAAATAGCCATATTCGCTTGCCGTTGTTTGTGTCGCTTGCCATGGTTTGTAGTTATTTTCCGCAAATATAGTCTTTATTTTGCTGATAAGGAAAAGATTTTGAAAAAAAATCCTCTTCGTTTTGTTAATTATTTGTTTAGTTCCTGTATATTTATACCAAATTCCTGTATATTTATACAGATATGTACCGACAATATACAGGGTTAACATGCTGACTTTCAGCTATGGAAAAATTTAATAAAAAAAATACCACAAAATTTGGTAATATTTAAATAAAAAAGGTACTTTTGCAGTGTTTTTCAAACGAAAACAGAAAATAACGGAATAATATTAACAAACAACGTAAAAGCATTTATAAATCAGATCGTTATGGATAACATAATCGTTAGAATAGCGTGTGAGAGCGATAGCAAGTACTCTCAGGAGATTGTTGATGAGATGGCAAGCTCTGCCAAGGCCCGCGGCACTGGCATCGCTAAGCGTACACCTGAATATGTTACTGGTAAAATGATTGAGGGCAAGGGCATCATTGCCGTTACAGAAGAAGGACAGTGGGTAGGCTTCTGCTACATAGAGAGCTGGGGCCATGAGAAATACGTTTCTAACTCGGGTCTGATTGTAAATCCAAACTTCCGCGGCAGAGGCGTTGCCAAGGCCATCAAGTTCAGGGCATTTGCGCTTACCCGCAGCAAGTTCCCGACTGCCAAGATCTTCGGCCTCACCACTGGTCTCCAGGTGATGAAGATAAACAACGAGCTTGGCTACATGCCTGTTCCATTCTCTGAGCTCACCGACGACGAGGAGTTCTGGAAGGGCTGTCAGAGCTGCGTTAACTTCCCTATCCTTACCAGCAAGAACAAGAAGAACTGCCTCTGCACGGGCATGCTCTACGATCCCGAGTGGGAGAAGGAACGCGGTCCAAAAGACTGGGCTGCTCTCAGCGAGAAGGCCAAGTTTGCCGAGAAGAATGTGATTGTAAAATTTTAAACTTAATATAATGAAAACATTAGTAGCGTATAGCGGCGGATTGGATACCACTTGGGTAACCACTTACTTATCTGCCAAGGGTGAGGACGTAACAGCCCTCATGATAAACTCTGGCGCCTTTGGCGAGGACGAGATTGCCTCTGCAAAGGACCGCGCAATGCAGGCCGGTGTAAAGAAGTTTGAGTGCATCGACGTTTCCAAGGACTATTACGAGAAGACCGTTAAGTACATGATCTTCGGTAATATGCTCAAGAACGACACTTATCCTATGTCGGTAAGCTCTGAGCGTATCATCCAGGCTATCACAGTGGCCAACTACGCCAAGGAGCACGGTTACGACAAGATCGCTCACGGCTGCACAGGCGCCGGCAACGACCAGGTACGTTTCGAGATGGTTTTCGATATCCTCTGTCCTGAGATTGAGGTTCAGGCCCTCGTTCGCGAGCAGAACATCCAGCGCGTCGACGAGATTGCTTTCCTCAAGGAGAAGGGCATCAAGATGAATTTCGACAAGGCTAAATATTCTATCAACAAGGGTCTCTGGGGTACATCTATCGGTGGCCGCGAGACTCTCTCAAGCAACCTTCCTCTTCCTGAGGAGGCTTACCCAACCCACTGCACTAAGCAGGATGAGAGCGTTATCACCCTCGAATTTAAGAAGGGCGAGCTCGTTGCTGTTGACGGCAAGGAATACTCCGACAAGGTAGAGGCCATCCGCGCTGTGGAGGCTCTCGCAGCTCCATACGCTATCGGCCGCGATATGCACATCGGCGATACCATCATCGGTATCAAGGGTCGCGTAGGTTTCGAGGCTGCCGCTCCTATGGTAATCATCAAGGCTCACCACGCTCTTGAGAAACACGTTCTTACAAAGTGGCAGATTTACTGGAAGGACAATATCTCTCAGTGGTACGGCAACCGCTTGCACGAGGGTATGCTCCTGGAGCCTGAGATGCGCGACATGGAGAAGTTCCTCGAGAGCACACAGGACAAGGTAAACGGAAAGGTATTCGTTGCTTTGAAGCCTTACAGCTTCTTCGTAAACGGTATCGAGTCTGCTCACGACATGATGGCCAACAAGTTTGGTGTTTATGGTGAGGAGAACAGAGCATTCACCGCTCAGGATATCGTTGGCTTCACCAAGGTAACTGGCATTCAGTCAAAGATTTGGTATAGCGTAAACGGCGAGAAGTACTAAGCAATTCAATTCATACCAAAATAATCTGAATCCGGAACCGTGTTATCATAGTATAGTATCGGTTTCGGATTTTTTTGTTTTTGTTAATGGAACACAGATTATTTAATGGAACACAGATGACACAGATTAGGCGGATTTTCACAGATTTTTTTTATGAATTATTCATAGGAAATAAACAATAAACCGCGTAAATCCGCTATATCCGCGTAATCCGTGTTCCATCACCATCTAAATCAAAAATCGAAAATTAAAAATCAAAAATGATAAAAGTAGGAATCATCGGAGCGGCTGGTTATACCGGCGGAGAGCTCCTCAGAATATTGATCAACCATCCAGAGGTTGAGATTGTATGGGCCGTAAGCCGCAGCAACGCAGGCAACTATGTATATCAGGTGCATGCCGACCTCTTCGGCGACACCGATATGAAGTTTGCCGAGGCTCCCACCTGCAAGGCCGACGTAGTGGTGTTCTGTACCGCTCACGGCGAGACCGGCAAACTGCTTGCCGAGTACAACTTCCCAGCTGACGTTAGGATTCTCGATTTCACCAACGAGTTCCGTGTGGACAACAAGGAGTTTGTATATGGTCTTCCTGAGATCAACCGTGATAAGATCAAGGGCTGCATGAAGCTCGCAAATCCAGGCTGTTTCGCCACCTGCATTCAGCTTGCAATGATTCCAGCATTGAAGGCCGGCATCATCCAGAGCGACATCCAGGTATCAGCCATCACAGGCTCTACCGGCGCAGGCGTAAAGCCATCGTCAACAACACACTTCTCTTGGAGAAACGACAACATGTCGGTTTACAAGATCTTCACACATCAGCACTTGGCCGAGATCAACCAGACAAAGAACATCCTGGCTCCAGAGATGGCCGACAAGCAGGTGAACTTTGTGCCTTACCGTGGCGACTTTGCCCGCGGTATCCACGCATCAGTTTGGTTCACTTCCGATAAGAGCGAGGACGAGATCAAGCAGATCTACGCCGACTACTACAAGGACGAGCCTTTCACACACTTCTACGACGGCAACCTCTACCTGAAGCAGGTAACCAACACCAACAAGTGCATCGTTTCCGTAAAGAAGGAAGGCAATCAGGTTTTGGTGCAGTCTGTTATCGACAACCTCCTCAAGGGCGCTGCCGGTCAGGCCACCGAGAACCTCAACCTCATGTTCGGCCTCGACGAGAAAACCGGCCTTAGACTGAAGCCAAACGCATTCTAAATCATTTTTGATTTTTGATTTTTAATTTTTGATTTGCCTTCTGATGAATTTCAAAATAAGATAAATCAAAAATTAATTTTCGTAAGTTTGTGATAAGTATTCTCTAAGAGGGTAAGAGAGTTAAGAGGTTATGCATATTTTTTTTAGAGAATTTGTTCGCAAGCGAACAGAGAGTAAGAGCACATCAATTAATGCTCTTACCCTCAGAACCGTTAGGTTCTACTTCCCTTAAAAAGGAAAAAACTCTTAATTCTCTTAACCTCTTAGAGAACTAAAACAAGCAATTTCTAAAACTTACGAATCAAAAATCAAAAATCAAAAATGTGATCAATCAAAAATTAAAAATCAAAAATTAAAAATTTCATGAATACATTTGAAGTTTACAAAGTTTACCCAATCGCCATCGACAGCGCCAAGGGCCTGGAGTTGACTGATACAAAGGGTCAGAAATATATGGACTTTTACGGCGGTCATGGTGTTATCTCCATCGGTCACTGCCAGGAGGACTACGTAAAGGCCGTTACCGAGCAGCTCAACAAGCTCGGATTCTATTCAAACTCTGTTGAGATGCCTCTTCAGGAGGAGCTCGCAAAGCTTATCCAGCAGATATCAGGCTACAACGACTACAAGCTCTTCCTCATCAACTCGGGAGCTGAGGCCAACGAGAATGCCCTGAAGCTTGCCTCATTCTACACCAACCGCAGCAAGGTGATCGCTTTCAAAAAGGCTTTCCACGGCAGAACATCACTCGCCGTTGCAGTTACCGACAATCCTGCAATTCAGGCTCCTATCAACAAGACCGACAAGGTTCTCTGGGCCGAGCTCAACAACATCGATTCTGTAAAGGCCGTTATGGATAGCGACGTTGCAGCCGTTATCATCGAGGGCATCCAGGGCGTTGGCGGAGTTCAGATTCCTACCGACGACTTCATGAAGCAGCTCCGCGAACTCTGCACAGCCAACGGCACTCTCCTCATCTGCGACGAGATTCAGTCGGGCTACGGACGTACCGGCAAGTTCTTCGCGCATCAGCACTCAGGTATCAAGGCTGATATCATCACCATGGCCAAGGGTATCGCCAACGGTTTCCCTGTAGGCGCATGTCTCATCGCCCCTGAGATCCCTGCAAAGTTCGGTATGCTCGGCACCACATTCGGAGGCAACCACCTCGGCACCGCCGCCGCCATCGCAACTGTAAAGGTGATGATGAAGAACAACTACGTGGACAACGCCGCCAAGATGGGTGAGTACATCATGAACGCTCTCAAGGGCAATCCCGCAATCAAGGAAGTACGTGGCAAGGGCCTCATCATCGGCATCGAGACTGTAGGCAAAGCCGGTGAGCTCCGCGACAAGCTCCTTATGGAAGAGCACATCTTCACAGGATTCTCCGGCGGTGTCAACACCATCCGCCTCATCCCACCATTGTGCGTATCAAAAGCCGAGGCCGACAGATTCATCGCCAGCTTCAATAAGCTCACAAAGTAGTTTTTTTAGTTCTCTAAGAGGGTAAGAGAGTTAAGAGACCTTCTTATCCTTTAAGAGTTTGTCCTAACGGACTGAGGTTAAGAGTATCATTGATGCGCTCTTAACTCTCTTACCCTCTTAGAGAATATTTATAATTAACTAGCGAAAGGTTAGTAATAATGACACAAGAAAAGATCACTTCGGATATAATTCATGCCGCAATAGAAGTTCATAAAAACTTGGGAGCTGGTTTGCTTGAGGGGATTTATGAACGTGCTTTGGAATATGAATTAACCCAAATGGGATATAAAGTATCTCATCAAGTTTATGTTCCTGTTGTTTACAAAGGTATTCATTTATATGAAGAAAATGATCCTTGTAGTTTGCGATTGGATCTTATTGTAAATGATTCAATTGTATTGGAACTGAAATCTGTTGAGCAATTAGAGAAGGTTCATTTTAAACAGTTAACTACTTATCTAAAACTTTTGAAGTTAAAATTAGGTTACTTGTTCAATTTTAATGTAGGTAATTTAATGCGTGAAGGATTTGGGAAAGTGGAACTAAATGGCTGAGTTCATATTATGGGCTCTTAACCTCAGACCGTAGGTCAAACTCTTAAAATTATAAAAAAAGGACTCTTAACTCTCTTAACCTCTTAGAGAAAAAAATATATTAGAAAATGGTAGAAGAAATCAACATCGTAAAAGTAGGCGGCAAGGTAATCGACAACGAGGACGCCAGAAACGAGTTCCTCGCTCGCCTCTCAAAGATAAAGAAAAACATCGTTCTCGTTCACGGTGGTGGCAAGGTGGCCAACACCATCCTCTCGTCAATGGGCATCGAGCCCAAGATGGTGAATGGCCGCAGAATCACCGACAGCGAGACCCTCAAGGTTGTGACAATGGTTTACGCCGGCCTCATCAACAAGACCATCACAGCAAAGCTCAACTCGTTGGAGCGTCCCGCAGTAGGTCTCTCTGGCGTTGACGGCACATTGCTCGACGCCGTAAAGCGTCCCGTAAAGGACATCGACTACGGTTTTGCCGGCGACATCACATCAGAGGGCGTTAACGCTCAGCTCCTCGTTGACCTCGTGGAGAAGGGCTACACTCCTGTAATCGCCACCATAGCCGCCGACAAGAATGCTCAGCTCCTCAATATCAACGCTGATACCGTGGCCTCAACACTCGCCGCAGGTCTCGCCAAGATCGTGAAGACAAACCTCTACTTCTGTTTCGAGAAGAAGGGCGTTTTGATGGACGCTGAGGACGACAACTCTGTAATCCCTAACCTCAACAAGCAGAATTACCCTGAGCTTTCTGCCAAGGGCATTTTCTCCGAGGGAATGATTCCAAAGCTCGAGAACGCCTTCAAGACTATCGACAAGGGTGTCAACACCGTTATTATCGGAAACTCAAACGACGTAGAACAATTTTTCACCGAGAACCATGCAGGAACCCTCATTAGCAAATAAGCTTACCGAAGAAGGCATCGAGCTCCTGAAGCGCATGATTGCCACACCTTCCACATCGCGCAACGAGGACAAAACAGCTGAGCTTCTCGTCAACTACCTGAAGGACCACGGCGTTGAGAATGTAAACCGTCATCTCAACAATGTATGGGTCCTCAGCAAGAATTTCGACAAGAACAAGCCTACAATCCTCTTCAACTCGCATCACGACACAGTGTTGCCTGCCAAGACCTACACACGCGATCCTTTCAGCCCCGACGTCGAGAACGGCATTCTCTACGGTTTGGGCTCCAACGACGCAGGCGGTCCTGCAATCAACTTGCTGACCACATTCCTCTATTTCTACAATAGAGAGAATCTGCCATACAACCTTATCGTCTCCATCACAGCCGAGGAGGAGAACTCCGGCGACAACGGCGTTCAGAGCATTCTTCCAATGCTTCCTGAGATTGAGTTTGCAGTAGTTGGCGAGCCAACATGTATGGAAATGTCAGTTGCAGAGAAAGGTATCTTGGTTCTCGACTGCACAGCCCACGGTGTAACCGGTCACGCTGCCCGCAACACCGGTGTAAACGCCATCTACAAGGCAATGGAGGACATCAACTGGTTCAAGAACTACAAGTTCGAGAAGGTTTCACCATGGCTCGGCGAGGTAAAGTGCACAGTAACAGGCGTTAATGCCGGCACTCTCCACAACGTGGTTCCTGCCGAGTGTACCTTCATGGTTGACGTCCGCATCACCGAGAAATACACACATCAGGAGGCTCTCGACGTAATAAAGGCCAACATTCCAAACAAGGATACCGACGTTAAGCCAAGAAGCTTCAAGCTGAAGTCATCGCATATCGACGTAAACCACCCATTCGTGAAAGTGGCCGAGAAGCAGGGCATCAAGCTCTTCGGCTCGCCCACCACATCCGACCGCGCGGTAATGCCATACCGCAGTGTTAAAATGGGGCCCGGCGACAGCAACCGCTCCCACACCGCCGACGAATACATCAAGCTCTCAGAAATCACCGAGGGCGTAAAAAAGACAGTGGAACTGTTTGAGGAGTTTTTTGGGGAATAGGTTGATGATCGGCCGACAGCACATAATAGCCGACAGCATCCAACGTGCCGACAGCGCCAGCCCTGCGGGCTTCGGCGCAATCGGTTAATAATTGTACTGCCTTCCAGGCAGGGAGTTGCATTAATTCTTTAAACGAAAAAGGCACTTGTTTTATTTAGCAAGTGCTTTTTTTATTCAGAAAAATTTTGCCGTGTCATTTTTTTTTTTTAATTTTGTAAAAATTATTAATCAATACACAATTAATATGAAATCAAAGATTTTTAGAATTGCGCTTCTTTCGCTCGTATCGGGAGCATTGTTGTTGTCGTCTTGCGACAAAGACGATGATGACAATAACGACAACACCTCACAGACAGCGGAGGACTCTTGGAAGAGGGTCGAGGTGAAAAGATGGACAGAAACATACGAAAGTGGCAATTACACAACTGCCGCCTACAACACCAACAGCGATGGCTTCGTGACTTCCATCGACTATCTCGAACATTACGAAGGAGATAATGAATATGCTGGAGACTATCCCTCTTCAATGGAGATTACCCACAATTCATCCTCGTTTAAGCTCATTGGCAAATACGAGTCAAGTTGGGATGCCAAATTCAATCCCAACGGCACCGTATCGGAATTTGTTGTAACAGTAAGCAACAATGAAAAGGAGACCCGCACTTTCAAGTACGATTGCTCCTACAATGACGCTTTGCAACTATCAAACATTAAATACACATATCAGACAGACAATAAGGAAGATATTGAGGCTGGGGAAGCTTCTGCGACACGCAATTTCGAGTTCGCCTATGACCAAGATGGTGCCTTGGTCTCTATGATAGTTACCAACGATAAGATAGAATACGATAAGATAGAGTACAAGTACGACAAGGACATTCCCAACCCAAACGGTCAATTCTGGTACGAGACTTATGGCGCTTATTCAGATGACTTTATCGATGACTGGACCGACGAGCCAGTATTCATGCTTCTTGGTATGTTCGGAAAGGCTTCTACCAAATTTCCAACCAGCATGACAGAGACTTATACTAACCGACAAGGTGAAGTGGAGGTGGATACCTACCATTATGAATTCACTTTGAATGAGGATGGCAATATCCTTACCGAGAAGCTGGATTATGAATATCCTGTCACTATCACTTTTGAATACTAACACTTGATAAAAAATACCGACAGCATCCAACACCCGTTGTATGCAATCGGCTACTAATTGTACTGTCTTCCTGGCAGGGAGTTGCATTGGTAAAATGTGAAAACCTTGCCCGGAGGGCAGTACTATTATTAGTCGGGGGCATACGCTTGCTGATGCCTCCGGTGGAAAATGGCAAAAAGATGAAATGATCGTATTACCGGGCCGTCACACATCTTTCCCGCAGGTTCCGCAATGCAAGCATTGCTTCACCAACGGCTATTTATATGACGCCTCTTCGAGGCTATATGTTACAACACATATCATAGCCTCGGAGAGGCGTCTCATGCATAGCCGTTGGAGAAACCCGGTACGGGTTGAGCCTGCGGATATTAAGATGGCGGGCCTGTGTGCCCGCCATTTTTTTATATTAATTCATAGTTGTAGAGGCCGAAAAATTTTCCCAAAATATAAATTATTTTCCTTATCTTTGCTATGCTTAAATGCCTCAAGCATAGCCGAAGGCGCCGCGATAATAAGAGAAAAAAAATTACAAATTCTCTATCTCCTCTTTAGCAAGTCCAGAGTATTTGATAATCAAATCGATAGGCATAGAATCAGCCTTCATTTTCTTGGCCACTGAGATAGCGTGCTCAGTCTTTCCTTCTTCCTTCCCTTCTGCGTGACTTTGGGCCAAGGCTGTACGCTCAGTGGAGATATCAAGCCAATACTTGTTGTAGGCCTCCAATTCGGCAGGTGTATATGCGGCACGTTCCACAATCTCCAAGGCCTCGGCGATTTCAGAGTTGGCCAATAGTTCAGGAGCAACATCCACGGTGCTGTCGTCTATCTCGGTAAGATATTTGAGCCAAAGATTTGCAAGCATTTTTTCCGCCTTGCAGGCACGTTCCTTGTATTTCTGAAGGTCAACGAATATCAAGGCAATATCCTTATGAACATCGTCGGCATTTTTCTGATTGGTGAAATAATACTCGTGGATGAAGTCGTTCTTATTTAATTTGCCCTCAGGTATCTCGCTCTCATTTACAAGACTCAAGGCATAAACTTCCTTCAACTGATCGAATGCCTGACCCTTCTTCATCTGATTGCTGTAAGTGAGAACCGCATTGTAAAGTGTCCTGGAGAAAAATGCTGTTGTCCAATAATTCTGCATTTCCACCACAAATGTGCGGCCATAATTATCAGTACACTTTACATCCACAATAGAGTATTTCTTGTCGGAATTGCCCTGATGATTCTCTCCCGAGAGATACTCGATAGAGGTAATCTGCATTTTGTCTGGCAATGGCAACAACGAGTTAAGGAGACTCATCACAAGGTTCTTGTGCTCTCCGAATACCTTCTTGAAAGTAAGGTCTGCCTTAGGATTCAAATACTTTGACATAGCCGCTAAATTTATGGTTTTACGTTGCAAAGATAACGAGATTTTTTGATTTTGAAAATTATTTTCCTTATCTTTGCCCCCGTAGGTTCAACATTCAAGTGCAATTATTTAAAATGAGCGAAAAACATCTTTTTTGGGGTCTCCAAATTTAATTTTTTCCGAGGCCTGTTGTTGATCTTTTTCTGTATTTCGGCAATCATTTCGTCAGTGTACTTATCAAAACTTACTCCCTTGGGAATGTATTGCCTTATCAATTTATTTGCATTCTCGACGGCTCCCTTTTGC
>JAZLKG010000042.1:0-4454 GCA_045597465.1 Bacteroidales bacterium
AAACTCTGGGTGACGCAGGGCCCACGATATTTTCGGGTCCACCTCAAGGTCGAGGTTAGGGAAATCTGAATTCACGATTTCGTCGACCGTGAAATGATAAAACCTCATCAGCCAGTCGGCCTGGTAAAGTCGGTTCTCGCGCACGAGTGGAGGCTGTTTGAGTGCGGGCAGACGGCTGTCGCTGTTTACGGCCACGTAACCAGAATAATAGACCCTGCGCATCGACTCTCGTTTGTAAAGCGCCGACGACAGTTTCAGAATATCGTTGTCGGTCTCCTTGGTGGCGCCCACAATCATCTGAGTGCTCTGTCCGGCGGGCACAAATCGGGGAGTGTTCCTGAATTTCTTGAGCTCGTCCTTGTAGGCAAGCACGCCCTCGTGAATGAATTTCATCGGCTGATAAATCGCCGAATGGCTCTTGTCGGGTGCGAGGATTTTGAGGCTCTGCTCGTTGGGAATCTCGAGATTTACGCTCATTCTGTCAGCATATAGGCCAGCCTCGTCAACGAGTTCCTTGCTTGCCCCGGGAATGCTTTTCAGGTGAATGTAACCGTTGAATCTCTGAGCCCTCAACTGTTTTGCCACGGCCACAAGTCGCTCCATTGTGTAGTCGGGATTTCTAAGAACTCCCGAACTCAGGAACAATCCCTCGATATAGTTGCGTCGGTAAAACTCCATTGTGAGTTCCACCAACTCCGTAACCGACAGCGTGGCCCGCTTAATGTCGTTGGAAATTCGGTTTACGCAGTAAGCGCAATCGTACATACAGCGGTTTGTGAGCATCACTTTCAGGAGCGAGACGCATCTACCGTCCTCGCCGAAACTGTGACATATTCCCACTCCGCCCACGGTGTTTCCGAGGCCCTTGTCCTTATTTTTGCGCACGGTTCCGCTCGACGAACACGACACGTCGTATTTCGCCGACTCCGCCAGAATGCGCAGTTTCTCAAGTACTTCCTCGGTCATAGGTTTGTTGGTATAATAGAACGCAGATACCGCGGATTAGGCGGATTTGCGCAGATTTTATTCAATTACTTCAATTACTTCAATTACTTCAATCAATGTCCCCTTACGAATTGTCCCTCGGCCATTTCGGGGAAACAGCGTCCGTCGTCGTCGAGGAGTTCGGAGAGCATTTCCTGCTGACGGCAATAGATTTCGTATTCCGACGGCTTGGTCCAAAGCATATCCACGTGCATCAGCCCCTCATACATAAAAGGCTCGGCAATTCGGTGGAAGTCAGCCTTCTCGTAAAACTTCTCGGCCTGTTGCTGGGCTCGTATTTTTATCCTGACGGCGCCGAACTCACTTTGCGCTACCTCCACGCCCTTCCTGAAAATATCCAGTCCGTAGCCCTTGCCACGCTCTAATGAGATCACGCGACCAACAGCCACCTCGTCGAGATATGTGTTGGCCTTCAGCACACGGCAATAAGCCACAACCTTCCCGTCAACAGTCATCCAAACGTGAATCGCATCCTGATCGAGGTTGTCGATATCCTGATACACGCAGTCCTGCTCCACGATAAAAACCTCTGACCTCAAACGAAGAATCATATATAACTCATTGAGGGTCAGGTCGGGATATTTCTTGATGATGAATTGGGTCATAGCAATTAGTTTGTTTTATTCTGGTTCCTCGTAATAGTACGAATAGTCGATTCCTTTCATAAAAATCTCGCGGGAGGTAATGTCGTTGGTCAGGGCGTTGGAGATAAGTTTCTTGATGAAGGACGAATTCACAGGGCTTTTCTCCATTGCCGAAAGGTAAGCCTTCTTGTCGATCTGGCTCCAGTCAACGCATTTTTTGAGGTTCTTTTTCAGAATCATATCGAGCCAGATACGTGTGCTTCGTCCGTTACCCTCGCGGAAAGGATGAGCGACATTCATCTCTACGTATTTTTCAAGAATGTTGTCCAAAGTGTCCTCGGGCATACGCTCAATAGTTGTCAGAGTTTGGTCCAGATACATTACGGGCGCAAAAGTGAAACCGCCCTTCGAGATATTCACGTGGCGTATCTGACCCGCAAAATCATACAGACCGCCAAATAGGTACGAGTGGATCTGCTTCAAGCCATTCACCGTCCCCACCTCAATGGAATCGATAATTCCGCTGTCGAGGAGGGAATAGGCTTTTTGCTTGCTTTGGCTCCATATTGTCCTTTCCTGTAATATTTTCTGATTCTCTGACACCTTTTGAGATTTTTATTATATTGCAAAGGTATTGAATTTTGTTGGGTTTTGCAAAAAATAATTTTTCAATTTTCATCTATTTCCCCCGACCTCAGCGGTTATTGACATTTGGTAGAGGTCGGGGCTACGGAGCGTGAAGGTCCACAAGTGGACCTGCTTTTTTGTTTTATCATACCAAAATAATCATATTTCAATTATCTCATTATCAATCTTGTATTTTCCGTCCTTCCCTTGGTCGGGAGTGTTTAGGCGCATATCGGTATCAATGTAGGCGAGGATTGGATTGCCGTCGTCGTAATACAGTGGCTCGCCGTTTTCGCCTGTAACGTGGATTACGTTGCCCTCGTGGAGGTCGCTGACAATGTAGTAATCGGTAATAAACGAGGTTGGCTTTTTTTGCTGAACGAAACCGAAAGACTCAATGTCGGTTTTTATCTGTTCCAAAGTCGGTTTTATGCCCCTTACGAATGGCTGTTCAACAACGATTCTGAATGTGTTGTTGTCATTCATCTCGTTGCAGAAAAAACGCTCGCCTTCGTCGTAGCCAAAGCCAACAATCCTTATCGGGGTGGCTGGGAAAAATATGTTGTGGAGCACTATTCTGTCAATCGCAAGTTGAGGGTTCAGAAAATGACTTAGAGCCACAATCTTGGTCACCATATTGTCTTTGTAATAGACCACTGCCTCCGAACTGTGATTCGCCAGCAACTGCTTGTCTTTTATGGCATCAGAGAGGTCGTTGAACCAAATCCCCTCGGCGCGCGCCCATTGCTCTATTAATTGCTCTTGTCTTGCAATTGCTTCCTGGTCGCGTTTTCTACGCTGAAGTTTGGTAAGCCGTTGATTTGTACTACTTGGGTCCGTGCTTCCTCGTAGGATAATGGACGCTTGGATTGCCCGTCGATTATTTTCTTTGCAATCATCTGCCTGGTTCTCAAGGAACTCAAATCTTTTGTATCTTTTCCTTCCATTCTCAATGTCATTTAAGAGGTTGTCTAATTCGGTCATAGTTTTTTGTTTTTGTCTCTGAAGCAAAGGTAAGCAAAGCCAAGGCTTTTTCCAAGATTTTTCCGTGAATATTTTTCACAAATGTATTATTGTTTCATATTTTGTATATATTTGTGGTTGTTTAATTTAAATATTGATGAATATGAAACTGAAATTTATCGTCGCGTTTTTGTTGATTGCATTGCAATTGGGTGATTTTCAGATTGCTTGGGGACGAGTTTTGTTTGGATTGCCGTATGAGGAAATTCGTTCTTGGTATGATACAATAAAGGATCCTTACGTTCCAAATTTCATCATCAAGGATTTGGGAAATTCAACTATTTCAGTTTCTAACTATTCATCCCGAGACTTTAAGGAGCGGGACAGTTCTTCTATTTTGGGATATGTTCATTTGCATAATATCAAACATTTGATATTGGAGGAACAGCCTGATTGCGCTTGTCAGTCTGATACTATTGTAGAACATTTTACGGGACAAGATGGAACAGATTCGGTAGTATATACACCAATAACACTGATACAAAAAATTACAAGACCTTTGTGCGCAATTACCAATGAATTCAGAAATGGTCATTGGCATAATGGTTATTTGCACGACGATTGGATTTATAGAGACAAGCAATATGATTGGCTTTATATTATCAACTCTATAGATGAAAGAGGACGTTCAGAAAAATATCTGAGTCGAGATTTTCAGTTTGGGAATAATTGGAATTGGGATCAAATCGAATCTATAACTATTCCGGAATCAATTGCTTCGGTTCATTGGAATGCTTTTGTGGATTGTCCAAATCTGGAAGTAGTTATTATATTTGGAAAACCAAAATTTTCTCATCACAGGGTTATTACGGAAGTAGAGCCTCAATATTTGGAAAAATTACGGAACAAGGGAAATCGTTTTTGCCGTATTAGGGCTATTGGAGATACTATGCCCGTTGAGTTTGATTCACGTTTGTACGATTTTGATAAACAAGTAGCGGAGGCCGAGAATTATTCAACACTTTACATTAATGGTTTTAATGATGATAGTAGTTATGTTGTTAGAGAAACAGATCGGTTTAGTAGATTTGGGTATTATGATACTATTTATAACGTTGAATCAACTTTTTGGGAAATTAGTGATATTATTAAAAATTCAGGGAAGGTATTTGATATAGTAATTGGAGAGGATTGTTATTATCCTGAGATATATTATCCTGCTATTCAGGGTTTCAAAAATGCAAGATCCATTTCCTTTCCATCAAGTGTCAAATG
>JAZLKG010000043.1:0-30168 GCA_045597465.1 Bacteroidales bacterium
CAAGTCCGGGAACCTGAGTATCAGGACGGATTGAATTGTTTTTAAGAAAATCCATCCACTCGGTCATCGCATTGCGGACCGACTCTCGGTATTGGTTTACACGGATTAGATAATATACAGGCATAATGTCGCCGGGCTCCAAATTGGTGTATTTGAACTGGCGGCTGTCGCCCTTTTCTATCTCCTCGAGAGTAAGGTCTTCCTTGCGTGAGATTTTAAGCCTGTCGTTTTTGTTGACGCCCACAAAACTGGTGCGGCCCTCATAGATGAAGTCCTCTCCTATTCCGAAATCGTAATAAATGATTGATATTGAATATACTTTCTTTATCTTGCCGTAATCGTCTCCGTTTTCCACTTGCTCCACAACGGCCTTCGATACTCCGAAAAGTATCCGCTCCATATAATATGTATAGCGGGTGGTCTGAACCTCCACGATGAAAATCTCGCCCTTGTCGTCAACAGCCTTGATATCCACGCGGTTGTATTTGTCCTCCTCGGATTCTTGGTTGGATTCGCTCTCCAAAATATTGAGAATCTTGCATTTCTTACCCAGGAAGACTTCTATGAAGCCCTCCAGGACATCAAAATTAGCCTTGTTCCTGAGCAAGGTTTTCATCGCATAGTCGAATTTTACGAGCATAGGATTTCGATTAAAAAATTAATAAAATAATCTTGTGGCAAAGATAGTAAAAATAATTATAATGGCAGCATCAGGACAATAGAATTTATATCATATCAACAAAAGCAATTGCATTTTTATTGTAGCAAAGACAACAAAAACGCAAAAGGATAGTTATTAGAAGAGGACCTGCGGTTGCGTGTGTCCGATACAAAAACAAATACATAAAACACTTATCAAAATCAAGAAATGAAAAAAGGATTCCTGGCCCTGGCTATATCCGCCGGGCTGATGCATTGCGCATTTCAGGATGCGTATGCCCAAAACTACGACACTCTGTCGGCAATCGATCTGCCTGAATATCTTATGGATAAGAAGGGCGAGATAACTGTAGTAATCAACTATATGGGCTATGGTTACAAAGAGGTTCCCGACTTCGACGGCAAGCTGAACCTCATCTTTGCCGAAGGTGTGGAGGAAATCGAGATGATGAGCTCCGACTATGGCAACAGCGCCAAAGAAAACCACAGCCTTCAGTCAATCACGCTACCCAAGAGCGTACGAAGAATAGAAGGATTCAACAACTGCAGAGGACTAAAGGAGGTGAATTTCGACAAGAAATACCTCTATGTCTGTAACAGATTGGTTGATAGTGTAGGAGCCGACGAAAATATCTACACCATATTCTACGGACCCGATGAGGTGCCAGAGGACGCCACCAACGAAAACACACTGCTCATGAAGCTTGGCACTTTCGTAGGCTGTCCGCTTCAGAAATCCAACCTCGTGTCGGAGGGCGAGATTTCATAAACTTTCCAGACGGCCTTAAGTACCTAGTAAGCCTCGAGAACTGTCCTTCCATAAAAGAGCTGAAGCTGCCTGATGCTCTCAACAACGCTATGAACAATTGTGCGCCCATCCTAAGAAAGAAGTTTCTGAAAGAGCATCAGAAGCTGATGGAAGAGACAAACGAGATTATAAATAGTCCCAAGTTAGAGTATTCATACGGGAAAGGAACCCCATTGGAGTACAAGTTTATCTCGATAGAGGCCTACAACGCAAAACTCGCCAGCGAATGGACCAAGGGCGAAACCGTGGTGATACCCGAGGGCGTAAAGTACGTTCCGCAAGATATTTTCGCCAACAACAGCAATATAAAGAAGGTGGTATTGCCAAAATCAATGAGGGTGATATCAGAAAACGCCTTTGCCAACTGTATGAACCTCACCGAGATAGAGTGCGGCGAAAACCTTGCAGCCATCTATGAGTCGGCATTTGCAGGAAGCAAGAAGCTTCAGAAATTCAATCTGCCAGCCAACACGGTGATAGGCCAAAACACCTTCAAGAAAAAAAAAGATCAAGAAATGAGAAAATTCATCGGACATACGTTAATTTAAGCTTCCGAAACTTTAATCGAGAGATAGAAGTTTCGGAAGTTTTTTTTATATTTGCAGCATCATGCCAATAGAGATTATAAAACCGGAAATAGGCAAGCCTCTGATGCTGCCGTTTGCCGACCAGGGCATCAGGGCCGGCTTCCCCTCCCCTGCCCAGGACTACATAGAGAGCGCCATCGACCTCAACCAGGAGCTGATAAACCACCCATCGTCGACGTTTTACGGACGAGTGGTGGGATGCTCGATGATAGACGCCGGAGTGGAGGAAGGCGACATAATAGTGATAGACAAGTCGCTGGAGCCTCAGAACGGTGATATGGCCGTATGTTTCATCGACGGAGAGTTCACGCTCAAGTACATCGACCTCCACGGCGGCGAAATGTGGCTGAGGCCCGCAAATCCCGACTTCCCTCCCATCCACGTATCGGAAGACAACGATTTCGTGGTATGGGGAATTGTGACTTATACAATAAAGAAACGGAGATGATTTTTTTTGAGGAAACATAAATTACCACAAATTATCACGAATTATCAAAAATTTCTCTGAAAAGTAATTTTTGAAAAATTTTCGGATAATTCTTGATGATTTTTGTCTAGGGAAAAATTCTTTCAATTAATTTTCCATTCTTTTAATTTCCGTATAAAAAAAACGCCGTAGGCGCAAAAAAGGATAAAAATGTACGCGATAGCTGACTGCAACACCTTTTATGTATCGTGCGAGAGGGTTTTCAGGCCCGACTTGCGCGACAAGCCCGTTGTGGTGCTATCCAACAACGACGGCTGCGTAATTGCCCAGAGCGCTGAGGCCAAGGCCGTGGGTCTGCACCGTGGCGATCCCTTCCACAAGGTGAGGGACATCATCGAGAGAGAGAACGTTGCGGTGTTCTCAAGCAATTATACACTCTACGCCGATATGAGCGGCCGAGTGATGAACACCATCCGCGAGGAGATTGGCGAGATAGACATCTACAGCATCGACGAGTGCTTTTTCGACGTATCAGGAATACCAGACTACGAGGATTTCTGCCGGAAACTCCGCAAGAAAATCCTAAAGAACACGGGAATCCCAACAAGCATAGGCATTGCGCCAACAAAGACTTTGGCCAAGTGCGCAAGCAAGTTCGCAAAGCAGTTTGCCGGATACAAGGGCGCCGCCGCCATCGACAGCGAGGAGAAACGCGAGAAGGCCCTATCGCTGTTCCCGATAGAGGACGTATGGGGAGTGGGCAGGGCATCGGCTGAGAAACTGAAATCTATGGGAGTGGAAACCGCGCTTCAGTTCAGCGAGTTGCAGGAGGCGTTGGTAAGGAAGATGATGCACAAGCCCGGAGTGGACACGCATAGGGAGTTGCTCGGGATAGATTCCACCGACATCAGCGAACCGCCATTGAAAAGGGTGATCACCACATCACGAACCTTCGACAAGCCGGTGAGAAGCCTCAGCGAGCTTAAGGCCTTTGCATCGAAATACGCGGCAAAATGCGCCGTCAGGCTCAGGAAAATGAACGGAGCGGCCAAGGCGGTGCAGTTTTGGGCGGCTACTGACATTTTCAACGAAAGCATCAGGCAATATTCCAATGCCTCGGCGGTGATGCTCTCGGTGGCGGCGTGCGATACTTTCGAGCTATCGAAGGCAGCTATGATGGCGGCGGAAAAGGTTTTCAGGGAAGGATTCGGGTTCAAGAGATGCGGAGTCACGCTGCTTGGGGTGGAGCCCAATATGCCGAGACAGCTCGCGTTATTCGATTTCGATCCCGAGACACGCCTGAAGGAGGACACACTGAGCAAGGTGATGGACCAGATAAATTTCCGCCACGGAGATTACTCGATATTCGCAGCATCAGAGATGACAAACTACAAGGCCGAGAACGCCTTTGTGCAGAACCTGAGGCGCGAGTATCTGAGCCCCTGCTACACAACAAGGATGAGCGAGATAATGGAGGTGAAATAAAATATTCATAAGAAAAAATGCTACAATATAAAAATAAAAAGTAAATTTGCATAATAAAAAACCAACAAAGGCTATTATGAAAGACACACCTATAGAGGAACTTATAAAGGACGAGAGATACCTGAAACTGCTGGCTGAGAAGTTTCCGGACGTATCGAGCGTGGCCACAGAGATTATAAACCTTCAGGCGATACTGGACCTCCCGAAGGGAACGGAGCATTTCCTGAGCGACCTCCACGGCGAGAATATCGCTTTCTCGCACGTGCTGAAGAACGCGTCGGGAGTGATACGCCGGAAGGTGGACGACATTTTCGGGATGACTATGCGTCAGAGCGAGAAAAACGCCCTGTGCTCGCTGATATACTATCCATCGGAGAAGCTGGCGCTGCTCCGCAACAACGAGACCGATATCGACGAATGGTACAGAACCACACTGTACCAGGTGGTGGCCGTGGCCAGGGAGGTGAGCTCCAAATACACCCACAGCAAGGTGAGGAAGCTTCTGCCACCCGAATTCGCCTACGTGATAGCCGAGCTGCTCTACGAGGACGAGCGCGAGAGCGACAAGCAGAACTATTACGCACAGCTGATAAACACCATTGTGGACATTGGCCGCAGCGAGAAGGTTATAATCGCCATTTGTCAGCTGATACACAGGCTTGTGATTGATACCCTGCACATTGTGGGCGACGTATACGACCGCGGACCGGGTGCCTGCGACATTATGGAGACTCTCTGCAACTACCACAATTTCGACATTCAGTGGGGCAACCACGACATATCGTGGATGGGCGCCGCCGCCGGAAACCTGGCCCTGATAGCCAACGTGGTGCGCATATCCATCCGCTATGCCAACGTGGAGACTCTGGAGGAGGGCTACTCGATAAACCTGCTGCCGCTGGCCACTTTCGCCATCGACACCTACGGCAACGACAAGTGCACTGTTTTTCAGGCAGCTGACTTTGAGGACAACCAGCGTATGAGCCGCTCGATGCAGCTGATGGCCAAGATGCACAAGGCCATCTCGATAATACAGTTTAAGCTGGAGGGTCAGATAATAAAGCGCCGTCCCGAATACGGAATGGACAGCCGCAACCTGCTGCACCTGATAGATTACGAGAAAGGCAGCATCAGGATAGATGGAAAGGAGTATCAGCTGAAAGACAAGAACTTCCCCACCATAGACCCCGCCGACCCATACAAACTGAGCCCCGAGGAGGAGATGCTGATGACGCAGCTCTACCACTCGTTTACACGCAGCGAGAAGCTTCAGAACCACCTGCGCTGCCTCTACAAGCACGGAAGCCTCTTCCTGGTGAGGAACAACTGCCTTATGTACCACGCCGCCATTCCGCTGAATCCGGACGGAAGTTTCGAGGAGGTATCAGTGGACGGCAAGAAGTACAAGGGCCGCCAGCTGATGGAGCGCATCGACCAGATAATCCGCACGGCGTATTTCGGAAGGATAGAGTCAGCTGACACCCACACCGCCCTCGACTATATGTGGTATCTGTGGTGCGGCCCAAAATCGCCTCTATACAATAAGGACAAGATGACCACTTTTGAGCGCTATTTCATTGGGGACGAGAAGCTTTGCCGCGAGGAGAAGGGCCCGTATTACGAGCTGGCGAATAATGCTGATACTTGCGACTATATAATGCGCGATTTCGGCCTGGACCCCGAGAAATCGAGGATCATAAACGGCCACACTCCGGTGAGGACCACCCACGGCGAGAGTCCGATGCGCGCGGGCGGCAAGCGTCTTGTTATTGACGGAGGCCTCAGCAAGCCTTACCACAAGACCACCGGAATAGCCGGATACACGCTGATATACAACAGCCACGGCCTGCAATTGGTTCAGCACGAGGCTTTCGAGAGCAAGGAGAAGGCCGTGAAGGAGGGATCGGATATCCACTCGAGGGTTCAGCTGGAGGAATTCAAGTATCACAGGATGCTGGTGCGCGATACCGACCGCGGAAGGGAGCTGATGAGTCAGATAGAAAACCTCCGCAAGCTGATAATGGCGTACCGCCAGGGCGTGATAAAGGAGAAATAATTTTGAAGATTTCAGCAAAAAAGTTTGAGTAATTTTACGTATTATGAATTTTATTGATTAAATTTGCGCACACTTTTTAATAACATATAAAAACAAAATGAAAGAAATCGCAAAATTGATGAATTTCAGAGAGAGCGTCAAGGTAGTTGACGCTACACTTAGAGACGGCGGTCTCGTAAATGACTTTTACTTTTCGGATGAATTTAGCAAGGCACTTTACGAGACAAACGTAGCGGCCGGCGTAGACTATATGGAGTTTGGCTATAAGGCCGACAAGACAATGTTTGACGTAAACAAGTTTGGCAAGTGGAAGTTCTGCAACGATGACGATATCCGCGCCATTGTGGGTGACAACAACACCAACCTGAAGCTGGCCGTTATGACCGACGTTGGACGCTGCAACTACAAGGAGGACGTTCAGGACCGCGCCAACAGCCCTGTTGACCTTATCCGCGTGGCTACTTATCTCCACCAGATTCCTTCGGCCATAGCTATGATCGAGGATGCCAAGAAGAAGGGTTACGAGGTAAGCTGCAACATTATGGCTATCAGCAACACTCAGGAGACTGATCTTAAGATTGCCCTCGAGGAGCTCGGCAAGAGCCCTGTGGACTGCATCTACATTGTGGACAGCTACGGCTCGCTCTATCCAGAGAGCATTCAGCGCCTTACAGCTATGTACAAGGAGGTGGCCGACAAGTACGGCAAGGTGCTCGGTATTCACGCTCACAACAATCAGCAGGTGGCTTTCGCCAACACTATAGAGGCTGTGGCCGACGGTGTTGACTGGCTCGACGCTACTTACGGTTCTATGGGCCGCGGCGCCGGCAACTGCGCTATGGAGCTTCTGATCGGTTTCCTGAAGAATCCTAAGTACAAGCTCTACCCAGTGCTGAAGTTTGTGGAGAACTATATCAACGAGCTTAAGAAGCAGGGCGTTGTTTGGGGCTTCGATATGCAGTATCTCGTAACAGGTATTCTGAACCAGCACCCACGCACAGCCATCGCCTTCACAAAGGATCAGCGCACCGACTACGCCGACTTCTACAACGAGTGCCAGGCTCAGGAGTAAAGGATTGTAGGAACGCACGGAAGTGCTGCTTTATGATAATCATATAAAAAAATCACCACGAATTTTTTGATTTGGTGGTGATTTTTTTGTGCTTGGGGGGGGGCACAGACGATATGCCACAGGCGATAAGACAGGAGATGCGCCACAGACGATATACCACAGGCGATGCCAGTGGTTACCATAGTAGTGGCCCAAGGGCCACCCTCCCATAGAATAAGCTACATAAGGGGCTCCATAGTAGAGCAGTAGCCCCTTGGGGCTTTACGTGGGTAACCACAGGCATCGCCCGTGGTAGGAGGCTGTGGTGGGGCTGTGGTAAGGCTTTTTTGGGGATAGGAGACGTGGCAAGGCCGCGTCTCTACAAAAATCACTTCCTCGTAAGATGCAAGAATCTCGTTACCTTTCTTACGAAACTTCGGTCCTTCTTATCTATGTATGCATCCAGAAGTTTTACGCCGTCGCTCTCGGGGATAATATCGTAATCGGCTATGGCGGCTGGTATCAGGCAACTGTTTCCTTCCTGAAGCTGAATCTCATAGCCCGTGAAACGGATGCGGATTTTGCAGTTTCCTGATATGCACATCGAGATTATGAAGCTGTCGTATTTGATGAGGTTTCGGTGGAAGGGCTTGGTGGTATTTACCAATCTAACGCTGAAATATGGCGAATCAATAACGTGGCAAGCCCTGTTGTCCTCGGCGGAATATTCGGTGCGGTACTCGTCAACAACGTGGAAATCCAGAACCTTGGCGGCCAAAACGGTGTGAAGTTCCCTTGGCTTGCCATCCATTCCGGGACGGTTGTAATCGAAAATTCGGTAGGTGATATCGCTGCTCTGCTGAATCTCGGCCAGCATTATGCCGCCGCAGATGGCGTGAACGCGTCCGGCCGGAAGATAGAAAACGTCGCCCTTCTTTACCTCGTGCTTGGCCAAAACCTCGCAGAATGTTCCGTCGCTGATGCGCTGATGGTATTCCTCAAGCGAGATCTCCCTATTGAATCCAGCATATAGGTAGCTCCCCGGCTCGGCGTCGATTATATACCACATCTCTGACTTGCCAGGCTTCCCATACTTTGCTTTGGCCATATCATCGTTGGGATGAACCTGGATGCTAAGGTCGTGCTTGGCGTCGATGAACTTGGTAAGGAGCGGAAGTTTGTTTTGGTATTGGGCAGCTACCGCCTCACCGAGAATCTCAACTGGATTTTCAGCAATAACATCAGCAAGATTCCGGCCAGCCAAATCACCGTTGGCGATAGTGGAAGTGCTGTAAGGAATCACGCTTACTTCCCAGGATTCGCCGATAGGCCTGTCCTGACTGGGCAAGCCCTTGAATCTTGTAAGCCGGTTGCCTCCCCACACAAGCGGATGAAGATTGGGCTGAAAAAGAAGTGGATAAAGAACAGGCTTCAAAACCAGAATCTTTTATCTTTAAAAAGGAGACGCACGTCCGTGCGTCTCTACGTGCTATTTTATTACGCCCTTCTCCAAATATTCGGCGAGATTTGTGCGCATTACGGAAGCCACGTGGTCGGCGGCCACCTTTTCCATATCGTGCTTTACCATTATAGAAACCAACTCCTCGAATGAAGTTGTCTGAGGATTCCAGCCGAGTTTTTCCTTGGCCTTGGTTGGGTCGCCCCAAAGGTTAACAACGTCGGTTGGACGATAGAAGTCTTCTGAAACCTCAACCAATGTCTTGCCGATGAGGTTGGCAGGACCTGATACGCAGATACCTTTTTCTTCCATTCCCTCGCCCTCGAATTTCAATTCGATTCCGGCGGCCTTGAATGCGTAGTAAGCAAACTCACGAACCGAGTGCTGAACGCCTGTTGCGATCACGAAGTCCTCAGGTTTTTCCTGCTGAAGTATCAGCCACATACACTCTACATAATCCTTGGCATAACCCCAGTCACGGAGAGATGAGAGGTTTCCGAGGAAAAGCTTCTCCTGCTTGCCCTGTGCGATACGTGCGGCGGCGAGTGTGATTTTTCTGGTCACGAAAGTCTCGCCACGACGCTCTGATTCGTGGTTGAAGAGGATGCCCGAGCAACAGAACATATTGTAAGCCTCACGGTATTCCTTCACAATCCAGAAGCCGTAGAGTTTTGCAACGGCGTATGGAGAGTAAGGATGGAACGGAGTCTTCTCGTTCTGAGGTACTTCCTCAACCTTGCCGTAAAGCTCTGAGGTAGATGCCTGGTAGATTTTGCAGGTGTTCTCGAGGTGGTTGGTTCTTACGGCCTCGAGTACGCGGAGAACACCAACGGCGTCAACATCGGCGGTGAACTCTGGAGCATCGAACGAAACCTGAACGTGGCTCTGAGCGGCGAGGTTGTAGATCTCGGTTGGCTGTACCTTGCCAACGAGTTTTACGAGTGACATCGAGTCGCTCATATCTGCGTAATGGAGGTGGAAGTTTGGAGTGCCCTCCAGGTGAGCGATGCGCTCGCGGAAGTCAACAGAGCTTCGGCGGATGATGCCGTGGACCTCGTAGCCCTTGGCCAAAAGAAACTCGCTCAAGTAAGAGCCGTCCTGTCCGGTAACACCGGTGATAAGTGCAATGTTTTTCATATTTTAGTATACGTTAAATGCTTTAAATGGGCGCCAGCTCCGCTGGCTTTTTTTGTGTCCGAAAATGGAAAGAATGAGAAAGAATTAAAAGAATGGGCCTACGGCCTTGGGAGGTAACACGAATTACCATGAATTATCACGAATTACCAAAAATTTTCTATAAAATATTTATGATAATTCGAGGCCATTCGTGGTAATTCGTGTTCAAAAAATAAATTCTTTAAATTCTTTATAATTCTTTTAATTTTCGGATAAAAAAATATCGGCGCCGTAGGCGGCGACAGGCGATTGATGGTTATCGCTCAGCGCGCATTGGGTTGTGAAGGAAATCGGCGTAGGCGAGACGGATGCCGTCCTCGAGTTCGGTCTTGTATTTCCAGCCGAGTTTCTCGGCTTTCGATACATCGAGGAGTTTTCTTGGTGTGCCGTTGGGACGTGTAGTATCCCACTTGATGGCGCCGGTGTAGCCTATCACCTTGGCGGTGAGTTCGGTGAGCTCCTTGATTGTCAATTCTTTACCAGTTCCAGCATTAACGGTCTCGTTGCCGGAATAGTTGTTCATGAGGAAGACGCAGAGGTTTGCGAGGTCGTCCACGTAGAGGAACTCTCTCAATGGCGAGCCGTCGCCCCAGCAGGTAACTACTTTCAAGCCTGCCTCCTTGGCCTCGTGGAAACGACGTATCAGGGCTGGCAATACGTGCGAGTGCTCTGGATGGTAGTTGTCGTTGGGACCGTAGAGGTTGGTAGGCATTACTGAGATATAATCAGTGCCGTATTGACGGTTCAAGAACTCACAATATTTCAAACCAGAGATTTTGGCGAGTGCGTATGCCTCGTTGGTTTTCTCTAACTCGCTGGTCAGCAGACAACTCTCGGGCATTGGCTGAGGCGCCATTCTCGGATAGATGCACGACGATCCGAGGAACTCGACTTTCTTGCAGCCGTTTTTCCAGGCGGCATGTATCACGTTCATCTCAAGCATCATGTTGTCGTACATGAAATCAGCCAATGCAGACTGGTTGGCGATGATGCCTCCAACTTTAGCCGCGGCGAGGAACACGTATTCAGGCTTCTCTGCTTCGAAAAAAGCCTCCACCTGATCCTGACGGATGAGGTCCAATTCCTTATGTGTTCTTGTGATGATATTATTGTAGCCCTGGCGCTCAAGCTCACGCACGATGGCACTGCCAACCATTCCACGATGGCCAGCTACGTAGATTTTGGATGATTTTTGCATTTTTTGATGGGATAATATTTTGCACAGGGTTGAAACCCTGTGCTATGGGAATTTCGCCCCGTTGGGGCTGGGGAGTTAATTCTTTAGATTCACAAAATTAACAGAAGGCATTATAATAGGTTTCAAGCCAGACTGCATTGCAAATATTGTCAAATAAGATCTGAAATATGGGAAAGCAATAGCAGGAGCATTGATTTTTACAAAATTTGAATTTTTGAATTCTTCTGTTATTTCTTGATCAGTCTCAAATACGTACATTATCTCTAGATCAAGAGTATAGTTTTTGTCGGAAACTTTTGCCTTGAATCCTATACAAAATTCATGAGAGTTAGCATCAGAAAAACTGTTGCCGACAGAAAACAAGACATCATTACCTTCTGTCTCTGACTCATTCATAGACAAAAGATTGAACCTCAATGAGGCAACTTTCCAGTTTTTTAGTTGCAACTTCATAATCTATGCGGCAATAGGATCTGGTTGGAAATCTGATACCTGAACAAAATTATCGGGCTGATCGAAACATATATCACCGAAAGGCATAGCAGACGAACACTCCGACATTTCAAAAGAAATATTAGAGTGATAATCAACAGATGATACTGGAGCGTACCCACAATCTATCAAATCCGAAAGAAGCTTATTTTCATCCACATTGGTAAAATGCTCTTCCAAATCTGCCAACATCTTGTCCGTAATCTTCATATCAAATCCTCCCTGTTTTATAATTGGTGACATCAGTTATACATTCCTTGTTGAAAACAGCCATAATTGTACAATTGGGCGTAAATCTATTCACCCGGTATTTTCTGGCTTCCTCTGTAAGTTTGATATAGACATCGCCTATTGCAACATCAATATCATCACCTGTAAGATTGTGTTTTCTAATATAATTGATTACTACACCCTCACTTATACTATTGATTCTGAGTTTGCGGCAAATGGCGACAGCAATTTTGTCAATATAGTTTGACGTGTCATAATCCGACAAATCCAAACATTTGTTCTCATCAACATTTATTGTTGCCTTTAGTACAGAATAAAACTCATAACTTCTTCTGTAACTTTCCACTAAAGCCCACTTCTCTGCCTGATCCTCAGGATGCTCACTTATTCCATGAGTGAAGAAATATACTCCGTCCCCTAACCATTGATCATCACCAACCGAAAGCTCAAAACCTTTGGTTTCAATATCTTTGGCATTCAAACAAGACGTCCCGTGATATCCCTCAAACGACAGAAAACTCATTTCTTATTTAATTTGCCACAAAAGTAGAAAAAGTTTGGTATAATTCAAAGAAATGTTGGTAGAAAATTAAACAAATGATTTAATTTTACTGCAGAAAAATTAATCTATTTCATAAACTTTGCCTTGATGAACTGCGGAACCTTCCATATCATTTTCTGAACCTTCATCAAAACTGGAAATTTGAAACCATTGGAAGTATAAACCCTGATATCCTCATCCCACATTTTCTGACGCTTAGACGAATCAGTACTTAATCCGCCCATCCGCATCTTAACCACGAAACGACCTTTTAGATAATGGACTTTAATATCGTCACTCAATAGATAACGGACCAGTAAATCACTATCAGCTGCAATCTTGTAAGTTTCATCATACAATCCCAACTTGTTCATTACTTCACGTTTGATATAGCAAGTAGGATGCAATGGCAACCAGCCATGCTTAACTTTACTTATAGAATACTCGCCACCAATCCATTTACGGACAGGTTTGTTGATATCATTCTCATCCACAAACAGGCCATCGGAATATATAAAATCTGCCTCAGTGGTTTCAAACGCCTTCATATAATCACTTACCACGTGACTATCGTAAAGAAAATCATCCGAATGACACAATGCAATAACATCACCAGTCGCCATCCTTATTCCCTTGTTGATGGCCTCATACATTCCGTGGTCAGGCTCAGAAATATAATTGACAATCACATTCTGAGGCGCATCCTTGACAACCGATTCTATCACCCCCTGCGTTCCATCGTTTGAATTGCCATCAACTATAATGTATTCAATATCAGAATAATCCTGACTGAAAACTGAACGTATTGAGCCTTCAATAGTTTTTGAACGATTAAAACAAGAGGTAATAATGGATATTTTCATAATTATTTGTAAATTTGCGCCATTATGAGAAAATTGATTTCAGATTTAGCGTATTATCTGTTGCTGCCGTTGATACTTCTCTGGGAATGGCTTGGAGGAGACGGCAGTACAAGGAATAATGCTAGTGATTGGGGTGAGTAGGATTATTGTTTAATAACTCTATCACGTATCTTTTGCGCAGGATTTCCCTGATATATACCATCAGCCACCATATTTTTAGTGGCGATTGATCCTACGGTTAAAATTGAATTCTTTCCAACCGTTACCCCAGGACACACAACAGTTTTTGCACCAATCCACGCTCCGTCATTTATTATAATAGGGGCATTACGGTATGGCATTGAGGATATTGCATAATCATGATTACCCGTAAGCAGCATAGCGCCTTGACTTATACATACATTGTTACCAATAATAACCTTGTCCAAATTATCAATCCATACATTCTCTCCTATCCAACAATCATCGCCAATCTGAAGGTTCCAAGGAGATTTCACATTTACGCCAGGTTTAAGGTATATCCGCTTGCCAATCTTTGCACCAAAGATTTTAAGTAAAAACATCTTCCCCCACATTAATGTTATGAAAGACGGCTTTACTAACAAAGCATTAACAAAATACCAAAGGGCGATTTTTATAAAACCAGCGCCTTTATTATAATCTGATCCATCGAAGGATCTTAAATCTACATCGTTCATTTCGAGTATTTTTCAAAAACAGAATCCATAGCATTGATATAATTCTCTTCAGTAAAATCAGACTGAATTACATCATAATTTAATTTACAAATAGATTTTAGAGCTTCTCTATCCTTATACATTTCAATTAGAAAATCAGATATATTTGAGACATCAATGTTGGATTTGTCTGAAACAAATCCATTTTTAGAAGTAGCAATATCTGGAATTCCCGCATGATTAGTAGTAATAATAGCCATTCCATTACCCATAGCCTCCAATATAGAAATAGGCTGTCCCTCATTGGGATAAGTGGACAATAAAGAAAAGACGTGGCATTTTTTCAGAAGATCAATTTTATCCTGACCATAAGCAGGTCCATTAAAAATAACATGGGAGGACAATTCATTTTCAGAAATATAGTTATCAAAAAATTGTTTTTCCCTTTCGTCAAAAAACTTACCAGCAAAATAGAACTTAAATTTATCAACAATTCCCCGTCTCTTAAGTTCCAAAATTACCTTAAGCAAATCAGGATATCCTTTCGATGAGATAAAATTGCTCAAATATAAAACATTAATCGTATAAGATGATTCAATATCTGACAACTTCTCATCAATTTCGGAAACACAAAAACAATTATCGATACAATTCTTTACAATATGAATGTCATTTTCAGACACTATACCATCAAAAATCCAACGCAAAGACTCACCCAATACAATTGCAGAATCGACTTTTTTGAAAAGTATATAATTGATTTTGCGCTGAAAAAACGAACAATCGTTGTCAATCAAGTGCCTATAATAACCACCATGAAGATGAACGATACATTTCTTGCGTCTTAATAATATCACAATCAAAAAAAGCAGATCTCTCAGATTGCCTCCAACTGTCTGTGCAATAGTAAAATATACTATATCACACTTTATAAACAGCAATTTCCAAAGAGTCTTGAAAATATTCCTATTCGAGGTGATATCTATTTTAGGGAAATGATATTTTTCACTTAATGCCGAAGAATAAAGAGTATCAACAGCCTTTGATAATCCATGAACAGGAGGTGGAAATTGAGCAAGGAAGCAGATGGATTGATTCATAAATAATACTTTCAAAAACCTAATATAATTGACTTGTAAGGATATGTTTCATTAGAACCATTGATAACAACATCGTAAAACCAATAAACGAACAAGAAAGAAATCAAAACTAATAAATATATATTTCTAAATCTCAAAGACATCATTTGTTGAATAACAGGTAAACAAAAAACTAATAAAACAGTAAAATACATGGATATACGAAACGCCCATAAACTTACTACAGACAAACAATTCAATATGAATACGGAATATAATATTATTAAAGTAAATTTCCAAATAGTATCATCAAGAGTCTTCTTATTTTTACCAATAAAATAAACAATAAAAAATATAACAACAGGATACAAAGCATTAGTCAAAGAGAAATATGATTCATGACTATTTTGATAAGCTTCAAAATGATTTGACATCAATCCCATAGATATCAAAAGACCTAGAAGTTGATTATAAAAAATTAATAATAATGGTAAAGAAATACAATATAATGTAATTATCAATGTATTATTCTTTCTGTTATAAAAAAAATATCTAAACATAAGCAAGGCTAATAAGAAAAAAATACTAGTAGAGTGACAAAAATAGGAAACAATCATAAAAACTAACGTCTTAAACAAATCCTTACTAATAAAATGAGAAAAGACATACAAACAAACTGAAACAGCCATAGATTGTCGCATTAAATTTAGGGATGGATTAAAAAACAAAAACAAGTAAACAAACATTCCCATCCACATTTGAACTTTATTTCTTAATTTAAGCAATGCTAGGAAAACAAATAAAATAATCCAAAATTCGATAAGCCCTAACGAGACATTAATATCATTAAAGAAATAAAAACCAATTGATACTAAGAGTGTAAAAACAAAATCCCATCTAGAATAAAAAAATAATTCAGATATAGAATAATTTGACGCAAGATCGAAACACTCAACAAGATAATATTTAACATCTGTTCCAACTGTTAAAGAGCGACAACCTGCAACAAATGAAGGAATCAACAAAGTCAATAATGAACATACATAGAAAATAATATCCTTCTTATCATAATGCTTATCAACAATATGAGTGAAGATAACAGTAGATAGGAAAGTAAACAAATAAATATACATATTATAACAACTATTTATAATGCAAAACTAACGCATCATAGATAAAAAACGATTCCAAAAAAATGGAGAAATTTTCGAAAAGAAAAATAAAACCTTAGCCTTAAAAGACAATGGTTCTTTAATAATATCTTTATATTTTAACACACTTATATATTTCGAATAATCTTCACTAGACAAATCATCACCACTAAATAAATATTCGTTATATTTATTTAAGGCCTTAAAGAATGCCAATTGAGTTTCCAAACCTCGTGCCGCAATAATATTGTCCATATAATCATCTAACATACGCATCCTAGCAATTGTATTTGTGTTATGCATAGCAGACCCAGGTCGTAATCTATACATATAAACAGTTTCCTTCGAATGACAAATATTAAATGACCTATTTAAATAAATATTAATCATAAAACATATATCCTCACCTACCCTAATATTACTATCAAATCTTATATTATCAATAACGTTAGTTTTGATAATTTTCGGATAAATATATGATCTATTATAATATAGAGAATTAATCAAACAAGAATTGCTATTCTCAATTTTATTGTACGGGTTGACAAATTTTGTCCTAATAGAATGTTCATCAAAAGAAGAATAATTGAAATCAACGATTTCACATTGTGTATCATCGGATATTTCAAATGCCAAAGACAAGGCATTTGGAACAATATAATCATCACCATCAAGAAAAAACACCCAATCTCCTTTAACTTCATCAAGACCTTTGTTTCTAGCAGAACTAACTCCCCCGTTATCCTTGTGAAACACTCTAAACCTAGAATCCTTCTTGACATATTCATCACAAATTATTCCTGATTTATCAGTAGAACCATCATCTACAAGAATAACTTCATAATTAGAGTAATCCTGCGCCAATATACTATCCAAACATTCAGGAAGATATTGTTCGATATTATATACAGGAATAATAATTGAAACACTAGACATAATTAAAAATGTAAAAAATCATAAGATTCCTTTCTTATCTTTTCAAAAACAGGATCCACTCCGTCTATTTTCAAATCCTCAATATCCACAATATTGTCGGATAAAGAAAGTACCAGTCTCTCCTTCATTCCAAATTCAACAAGTAAAGAGTCAAATCGCGACATTCCCCGGTCCTTATTACCTATCACAATAAAAGGTTTTTTGAAAATCAACGAAAACACACAGGCATGGAAACTATCTGTCACAACAAACTCAGCATCATTGAATGCCTGTAACCACGACTCGACAGAAGGTTTCACTCTGTCATCGTCACGGATAAAGAATGGAACAAGATTCTTCTCAGATGAAATTTCTGATACAATTTTATCAAGACTCTCATTTCTATCAAGGCAGTAAACAAAAAGATTTCCTGAACTTTTTGGAATATTGCAATCAATCAATTTCAGATAATCCTCTTTAGAGAGCAACATAGTAGGATCGCAAACTTTGCGAGCAGGCACATCGAATAACTGATAACATAATTTAATACCAGAATCCTCACGGACAGATACAGCATCAAATTTTTTGAGCAACTCTCGACAGGATTTAGTCTGACTAGTTGAATATTCATTAAAATCAACTCCGAAAGATGCCGCGTATGAAATACGTTTTACTTTCCATCCTTCTGTGAACTTCAAAAAAGCATTTTCTATTTCTGTATTATATTGACCACAAAAATACTGTGGCCGCCAAACCTGATCGCTTCCTACAACAAAAGCTTCAAACTCACCTTCCTTGATATCCTCAAACTTATCAATATACCTAATATGCAAATATTCATCCACAAAAACCAAAGTTTTTTGAAGTTCATACTTTCGTTTCTCTGTATAAAATTTCTCTCTCTTTATTGGCAAATCTTTCTGAGTTCTGAGAATATACTTTTTCACAAAGCGAACTCCATATTTTATGTACTTCTTCCAGCCAGTTTCTTTGAAAGAAGGAACTTTCGAAATCACTTTCACCTCATGCCCCATACGCTCCAATACCGTTTGCAAAGCGAATGACTGCAAAATTCCACCATAATTGTGGCCAGGAACAAGAGAAAGTATCGCTATCCTCATAAATCAATACAATTATTTACGCTTAACAAAACAATAATCCATTTCACCATTGACACAACAAACGATTTCATCATTTTCAAATATTTTAATAACAATATTTTCTGAAATAATGAAAAAGTTATTATCTGAATCAAATTTCAAAATAGGATTTTCTTGTAAGTATTCTTTCGCATGAGAATATAACCTTATAGTATCTTTACCGATATAAAGAAAGATCATTTCTGCATCAGGTGACACCTTATCGTACCAAACTCCAATTAAATAATCAATTGTAATATCCTGAATTGCCATAATATTTTTGTTATTATTTCAATATCTTTTTTATAATTCTTTTAGCTAATCTTGGGCCATACAAAACCACATTCTTAATGCGTTCTTTGATCGTTGGCTTTAGCATCTCCCTAACTAAAGAAATTACACTATCAGAAGAATCAATCGAATCAAAAAACTTCTTACGATTGTGATGAGGTTTTACTGACTGCATAATAGAATGATTAAACTTATATGCATCATCAAACGAAGTCTCAACATATTTCAAATCATCAAATTTTAATGAATCATTCCCTTTCTGAGAATGAATCATAACCAATCCAACACCTTTATCATCGTCAATCTCAGGTTTTACATGTTCAATTCCCCAATAGTCAGCAATGGTAATATCAGAATTAGACCTAAACCCTCGTGCCTTACACTGATGACAAGAAGGTCTCAGAATCATATCAGAAAGAAACGCCCTCATAAAATCATCTTCATCGAGAGGCTTGGAATCGGTGCCAAGGCTATCGATACCATCTGACTTGAAGACGAAGTCGAAAGCCAGATGGAATCGATGCCAAGACTTCGTTTTGTCACGGAAAAATATCCGCTTTATCTCAAGATCTTCAATAGATTTCTTATATTTGGAAGCCCATCCCTTTTTCCTTTCATCCAGATACATTCTCCAAACTTTTGGACTTGGAACTCCGTGACAAACAAAATCTACAGTCAGAAGATTTTCGTACTCCTTTTTCAGAAAATGTTTCAATCCAGAGATCTGACAAGGAGATCCGGAAAACATAACCAGCCTTCCTGACCTTAGGAATTCCTCACATTGTTTATAAGTATTTTCCACACGGGCTTGCAGATACTTGCTTCCCCTGAAATTCGCAAGGCCATCTAATGTTTCAGTATAGCCCAAAACAACTTGCCAATTCTCATCATACCGCGCTCCAAAAACAACACCGTTATTATTTATAACTGTTTCAGACAATATAGTGAAAATTCCTCCTGAAGAGCTCTTCAATCTTACTTCCTCGTTCTTATTAATAGCGGCTAAAACCTTGATAGGATTACGTTTATCGAATGGATTTATAAAAGGACAAACCTTCTCACAAATACCACAATCCACGCAAACTGATTTATCCACTATTGGATATAAAAAGCCCTCGCGGTCTTCTGTTAAAGAAATACAATGCTTAGGACATTTCTGCACACACGCAGAACAGCCACAACATTCAAACTTCTCTGAAATATCAATCATATTATTTCTTGAATTTGCCAACCAAATCTTTGGCCTTATTCAAAACCCAACGCCTCTCATTACTGTCAATACCAACTGAAAACGTTGCTATTGCAGCCGAAATAAAAGAAACGGCAATTATTATGACCGAATTTAGAATATTCCTGTCCAAGGCAAAATGCAAAAAGATTGGCATCAAAATCGCCAATGAAACCACAAACATACAACGAATCAAAACCTTGCTGAAAAACGAGGCAATATTCAAATTAATCATTGGTTTGATAATAAACAACCTTGTGACAAAAGCGATACAACAAACAAATAAATGAACCATAAAAACAGTCCAAGACTGTCCGCCAAGTTTCAGAACCCAATAAGATATCGGCACAATTGAAAGCAAAATACCTCCAATAATTGACTGATATTTCTTAACTTCTCCAGTAGCAGCCGCAGATACCATCAAAGAATTGGCAGAAGCATCAATAATTGTAGTTACAAGAATAATCCGTAAAAATATCGAAGTATAATCAGGAACCTCTTCCAGCCACAAATTAAGTATAAAAGGAGTTTCTATAATAATTGGTAAACACAATATCAACAAAAGCATAAAAGTAAACTTGCTGCTTCGGAATACCAACTTATGCATATCCTCTAACTGCCCTGATGCGTATGTTTTGGTAATCTGTGGATTGATAGCTGTCTGAAAATTATGAGAGAATTGAGACACCGCACTTTGAACTTGAACTGCAATTCCTCTTGCTGCATTTACAACAGGACCGAAAAAAGTATTCAGTAACATATTAAGACCTTGTGTAAAAAGAATTGCAGCTAAATTACCCCACAAATTCCAACCAGCAAAAGACAACATCTCCTTGAATAATGCTTTATCAAAAACAAGATTGTACTTAGACTCAACAAAATGTTTATTGCAATAACACTTGTAACTGAAACAAATAAGTAATTGAACAACAGCAATCAATAATGCATATAAAATCAACTTATCATAACTTGCAAATAATTGGAGAAGGAAAACAATTCCCAACTTCAAAGACACTTCAATAATTGATATATAAGCAAATGCTGACATTCTCTCATGAGCAATAATATCCGCATTATATGGAAAACTCATTATTGCAATTACTGTGGTAAGAATACTGATCTGCAAAACCCACATTGCGGCATCCAATCGTTCAGTCGGAATCACCATCTTATTATACAAAAACCATATTCCAACTGTTTCAACAAGAAGAATAATTGCAAAAGCTATAATCGCATGGATATTAACACAGGTCGAAAAAATTGTCTTGAGTCTGTCAAAATTTCCTTTCCCAAGTTCAAAAGTAATATATCGTTGGGTAGAAGTCGTCATAGCTGAGTTCAAAAAGCTGAACATTGCCACAACACCACCAACTACATTATAAATACCAAAATCCTCAACACCGAGAACCTTAAGCACAACCCTGCTTGTATATAAAGTTACCGCCATAGTAAGCAGCATCCTAAAATACAATAACAGCGTATTCTTGGCTATTCTCTTATTATTAGCTTGATTATCAGCTGACATTGAAAAAATTACTTACTGAAAAACAATGGGAATGCCCCCCGCGTCTGGAAGACGCTATCTTGATTAACCGCTTACACCCAAGACCGCAGGTCTGGCGTGATCGGTGATTTATGATAATTCGTGTCCCTCCATCGAGACGCAGCCCTGCCACGGTTCTACTTCAAAACCCAAACTCCGTTTTTCTTTTCGCCTTCGTATTTTATAACACCAGAAGACTGAAGCTCCGCTGTATCACGCTCAATTGTTTTCTCCGAGACGCCAAGGAGTTCAGCCATTTGAGACTGAGTGCAATTAGGATTTGCTTTAATAATATCAATTATAGCAGAATGACGCTTGATGCGTTTATCATCATTTCTACCGACATTTTCTGCCGACATTTTATCATTTCTACCGACATTTTACCCAGTAACCACCGGTCTTTGGCGCCCCCCTGAACTCTATCAAGCCTTGATCCCTAAGACGTTTAATATGACGCTCTAAGGTTTTACAAGGTACATTAAGAAGTTTTGACAAGGCTGAAATATTGCAACCAGGATGAGCATTAATGAAATCATACAAAAGAATATGCTCCTTGTTTCTACCGACATTTACTCCCTCATTTACTCCCTCACCTGCTACTTTTCTTGCGAATGAAATACGAATAAGATTAGGCTCACACGACATAAGTGGTCCAGAAATCCTACCGACTTACAAGCATCACTCATACGCTGATAGCCTGTACCCCAACTTTCAAGATAATTGGATTTATAGAGCACCTGAGCGATTTTATAATTGTGAGGTTTAGCTCACCTCTAATGCTCATATACATCCCCGAACTTTGCCTCAATGAAAATCACGTGAAAAATCTTGCCCTCCTGAAAACCTATCATTGGGCGATTGTCACCAACGGCACGGAACACGTCAAGTTCCATATCATTAGTAACAAAAGGAGGTAAACAATCAGATTTAATGGATTTTACAGGGATTTTCTCACTTCCAAATTGGTGACGGCCTGAAGTTCTGATAGCTTTCCAACCCAATTCGGACAATTTCTGCAGTCTAAACAAAAAGTCATAGAAAAACTTGGCATCTCTACACTTATTAATTGACTTATCCTGCAACCACCTGAATGAGAACAAAGGATATTCAATCCCGACAAAACTCTTTAAGTCCTCAGTAAAAAGTACATACTTATTGTCTATATCCTTTATTAAAGAAAAATCTTCAGGCGAACTATTAACCTTCGACTTTCTTTTCATTTCAAACGAGTCTTAAAGAAAGTCAACAATTTGGATTTTTCAATAATATTGCCCCGGCCTACTCCAGTAGATTTCCAAGGATCTTCCTCATGTGTCATTCGAGAGAGGTAGACAGCTGAATATCTTGAATATAAATCAAAGACTTCATCAAAAAGACGTTCTTCTTGATCATCCTCAAAATAAATTACATTATTGGAATCGCCGTGGATAGCATCCTTGCCAAATTCCTCATACTTATGATAAATAGAAGGCACTACAGGGCCATACATCCAAGCCTCCATATCATCATCAAACAAAGGAGTGCCAAAATAAGCCAAATGGAAACCCTGTTCGTAATAAAGAAGCTTCTGAAGTTTCATATTGGAAAGCAACTCGCCACTCTCCTCACTCCATACAAGTAATCTATTTGCTATATCCTCAACATTATATGCCATAATAAATACGTATTTATTTGTTCAGAGCAAAAATATAAACAATTACCGATATAGCAAAATAATTTTAATCCCTTCCAAATATATCCCTCGTATAAACCTTCTCCTTCACATCCTCCAAACACTCATCAAACCTGTTGGCGATAATCGCTTGCGATTGAGCCTTGAAAGAACTCAAATCATTCACCACCAAACTTCCAAAGAACGAGCTGCCATTCTCCAAAGTAGGCTCATAGATAATCACGTTTGCGCCCTTGGCCTTGATGCGCTTCATAATGCCTTGGATAGCCGACTGAGGAAATTGTCGGAATTGGATTTCATTGTAAGACGGTAAACTCCAATGGTTACAGGAGCCAACTGACCCTGAAACTGATTATTGGTGCTGTAGTCGTACCAGCCGGCCTTGCGGAGAACGGCGTCGGCAATGTAGTCCTTGCGGGTGCGGTTGCTCTCCACTATGGCGGTCATCATGTTTTGGGGAACGTCGGCATAGTTGGCGAGAAGCTGCTTGGTATCCTTGGGCAGACAGTATCCGCCGTAGCCGAACGATGGATTATTGTAATGTGTTCCGATTCGTGGATCGAGACCAACTCCCTGAATAATCGCTTGAGAATCAAGCCCTTTCACCTCAGCGTATGTATCAAGCTCGTTGAAGTAGCTGACACGCAACGCAAGATAAGTATTTGCGAAAAGCTTAACGGCCTCGGCCTCCTTCATTCCCATAAAGAGAACGTCGATATCTTCCTTGATTGCGCCTTCCTGAAGAAGTGCGGCAAATGTTTTTGCAGCTGACTCTAGGAATCTTACATCGGCAATTTTCTTGATAGCAGCATTCTCCTCGGCAAACTCGGGATTGTCAATCATCTTTGGGAATCCGACGATGATGCGTGAAGGATAGAGATTGTCATACAATGCCTTGTTCTCTCTCAGGAACTCAGGCGAGAAAAGAAGGTTGAATTTCTTAACGCCCTTCTGAGCATATTTCACATAGAGATTTCTTGTGTAGCCTACTGGTATTGTTGACTTTATCACCATCACGGCTTCAGGATTCACTTCCAAAACCAAATCAATAACCTCCTCAACGTGAGTGGTATCGAAATAATTCTTGACAGGATCGTAATTTGTCGGCGCGGCGATAACAACGAAATCGGCGTCCTTGTAGGCCGATGCGCCGTCAAGAGTTGCCGTCAGCTGCAAAGGCTTCTCTGCGAGATACTTCTCAATATAATCGTCCTGAATAGGCGAAATCTTGTTGTTGAGTTTCTCAACCTTCTCGGCCACCACATCAACAGCGGCCACCTGATGCTTCTGAGCCAACAATGTAGCAATGCTGAGGCCTACATAACCGGTGCCTGCCACTGCTATTTTAATATCCTTGAAATCTCTCATTGGAAATATATAAAACAAATTCTGATAATTCCTGATAATTCATGTTGCCCTCCCCCAGCCTCGGAGAGGCGTCGCCGTGCATAACCGCTGGCGATGCTTGCGAGCCTGCGGATTCAAGAAGCCACCTTCCTCACCCAGTCCTTCGGCACATAGCTTGTTCCGAAAATGCCCAGGCCGTTTATCGTAACAAACACCCTTCTCTGATGCTTGAATTTCATCCATTTGCCGCTGACACCGGCGAACCTGCCGTCGATTACATTCACATAATCGCCGCTGGGAGATTGCGGAGCAATCGACTGATTGAGGATAAGATCCTCGTGACCGGAATCAGCTATTATGCGGAGCATCCTGATATCGGCGTCGGGAAAAGAGACAAAGGATTTCCTGCCGTTCTTGGGAGCGGAAGTCCAATCATAATAAGGAGTAAGGTATTGAATGTTGAGGTCCAGCAGACGGCGGAAACCATCCTCCGTGCAGCGCACGAAAACCATTCCAGGGAAAACCTCCTCACCATTCTGCATCAGCATAAATGGCTCGTAATCAACATCCTCGTTAAGGGCAAGAATAGCGTCATGAACCTGTCGGGCCTTATTGAAAACCGCACGTATCAGAAACCACTTATACATAAATGCTTATATTTAGTCGCCTCCTCACGGAGGCTTTTTTATCCGAAAATGAGAAGAATTTCAAAGAATGAAAAGAATGCTTTTCAACATAAATTACCATAAATTGACATAAATTTTTCAAAAATTAATTTATAAACCATTCGTGATAATTCATAATAATTGGTGTATTAACAAGAATAGATTCTTTTTATTCTTTATAATTCTTTTAATTTTCGTATAGAACACCTGTCGCCGTAGGCGACACGGCTAATCATTCTCCACCTTCCTTATCCACTGCGGAGGCACGTACGCCGTGCCAAAGATTCCTAATCCCGGCAGCTCCACGAAAACCCTCTTCTGCGATCTGAACCTCAGGACCTTGCCCTCCACACCGGCAAAGGGACCGCCAACCACCACCACGTCGTCGCCCTTCAGATATTTCGGGGCCTTGTCTTGGTCGATGAGAATGTGCTCGTTGCCCGATTCCACTATGATGCGGAAGCTCTTCATCTGAACCTCGGGAACTATCAGAAGGTCGTTTCGGCCAAACTCATTGGTATAAAAATGATTATAGTATGGAGTAAGGCCCGGAATCTTCATATCGAGAAGGCTTCTGAAATCATTCAGCATCATCTTCACGAAAAGCAGGCCGGTATCTAGCGGAATGTCCTGAATATATTGCGTTGGGTTCTTAAAATCCTCGTTGGTGTACACAATCTTCCTCAGGAGCGGAAGATAAGGCTCAAAGATGCGGCCCTCGAAATTCAGCGTGCTGATGCTGTCGAAAATCTGTTGCGCCCTATGATGGGTGGCGCGGATGGGAAACCAGTGGGGAACCGTTGCCGTTGGAATGTACTCTACCGACTTCCCTAAAAGAGCATCTCTCTTACCGGGGGACGTATTGGCCTGATTTCCAATACTTAAACTTTTGCTATTCGCACCGATCGCAATACCAGTATATGACATGAGATTGATTTCGGCTTTCCGCAAACGCATTGCGCCAGGATGCGGAACATGCACAAAAAAAACGCAATGCACAGACTACAGGATTTCCTGCAATCTGCGCATTGCGCCTAATGTGTATATTTTTTCTAAATTAGAAACTAAAAATGAATAAGAGAAGCTAAGCTTGCTTGCTTGCTTGCTTGCTTGCTTGCTTGCTTGCTTGCTTGCTAACATTATTTTCTTATTTTCCAAATTTAGTCTCATAAATTTATGTTAATTTTTCGTTAATAGTTGTTCTTTCAACTATGCAAAGGTAGAGAGAAAATTTGTAATTGCAAAACTTTTTCAGGAAAAAATTTCGTGATATTCCTTTTCAATCTGCATTTTTCAAAAATTTTTTCCTACATTTGCGGAAACAATCAAAAAACGCCATTGTTATGAAGAAAAAAGGAAAGGTTACTGATGCTGCCTCCATCGACCCGCGCTTTGCCGTACCAGGTTTCTCGCCCGACAATATCGCAATAGACATATTGGAAGCCGAGATTGCCAAATACAACGGCAACGGGTCCGCAAGCACCTATTCCATAGAGAGAAAGAAAAACATAATATTCGGAATAGCGGCTGCAATAAGTATTATAATAATGGTGCTCTCGCAGATTATCCACGTTGGCTGGCTGCCCGGAATCATAAGCGCGGTCTTTATCCTCGTTATCACCTTTGGGATAAGCCTGAAGCTCGACCTTGAGACAAAACTCCTCGACGAGCTGAAACACCGCCCCGACGAACCCATCGAGAACATTGTGGCCGCTGCAGGTCCTGATATCTGCAAAAGCAAAACGCTCTTTAGGACAGGCGTTTACGTGGGTCTGGTGGGTCTGCTGCCTGCGGCATACTTCAGCCAAAACCATATTTTCTACGATACCGCGCCCGAAGGCAAGTATGTAAGCTGCTATACCGACGGCATTCTCGACAAGAAAGCCACACTCACAATCCCCGAAACCGTTGACGGTATGGAGGTTAAGGGCATCAGGAACGAGGCGTTCAAGAACACTTCCATCACCAGCATCAGCCTGCCAAACACCATAGATTCCATAGGCGGATATGCCTTTGAGGGATGCAGCAGCCTCAGGGAGATAGACCTTCCCGAAAACCTCAGACACATTGGCGGATACGCATTTGCAGGATGCAGCAGCCTCAGCGAGATAAAAATCCCAAAAAACATTACCGAGATCCGCGGACACACATTTGAGGGGTGCACAAGCCTATCGAGCGTAAAAATCCCAAAAACCGTAATGGAAATAAGGTCGTCGGCGTTCAGGGACTGCCCCAATCTCCGCAACATAGAGCTGCCGCAGGGATGCGAGGTAAACGAGCGCGCGTTCAAGGATTCGCCCACCAACATAAGATACACAAAATGAGGTTCATACATTTGCTATACGTGCCCACAATGGCTTGCAATATGGCCTGCCGGTATTGCTATCTGGAAGACAACACGCGCGACCTCATGCAGGACCACAAGCCACTGGAAACCCTGGATTTTGCCGTCAGGAAATTCAGGGAGGCTGATATCGTGCCCTTCAACATAAGCCTGCACGGCGGCGAGGTAAGTACTTTGGGTGTAGCTGACTTTGAGGCTCTGGTGGGCTACATAAGCCAGTATTACTCAGATAATTACGACCTATTGAGCGACAACGGGTTCAAAGTGGGGAGGCCGCATATAAAAACCAATCTCCTGAGCCTGGGCAAGCATCTGGACGCCATCGAAAAATACAATGTTTCGATAAGCGGAAGCCTGGATCTGCCATTCTCGCTCCACGACCAATTCCGACTCAGCAAGGGCGGGCAGAAGACCCTGGAGACCATACTCCGGAACGTTTCGCAATTAGATAGGGTCAGCTGCAAAAAGAAAGTATCAGCCACAATATTCCGCGAGCACTACCTCCGTATCAACGAGATTATCAGCGACATAAAGTATCTGCACGAGAACACCTGCCTCGATATGAACGACTTCAATTTTATGATTGGATTCGATTACAACAGCAACGGCCTGCTGCATCCCCTGAGCGAGAAGGAGCAGGTGATTTTCTTTGAACGGATGCATCAGGAATTCGACGGCACGGATCTGGACAAGGGCGTCAACGGCCCGTGGTTCAACGAGTTTGGCCCCACCTACTGCACAAACTGCGGCAACTGCGGACAGAAATTTTTCCTACTGGAGAAAAACGGCGACATATACAGCTGCGTAAGGGGTCAGAATCACAAGGAATTCTACTATGGAAACATTTACGAAAACTCTGTGGAAGAGATACTTACCGAGGCTGAGGTAAAGATCTTGCAGGCTCACGGAAAGGTGGGTTTCAGCGATGAGTGCGGAGGCTGCCGCTATCTGTATCTCTGCAAGACAGGTTGTCCGTTTGTAAAGAATGTTTATAAAAGTCCGAAATCGTACACCTGCCTGCTGCAACAGAAACTTTACGAGAGACAAGGGCTGAAAGCATCAGGAAACCCAAGCGCCGACGCCGTAAGATATTTGAGGGAGATGCATCCCGAAATGCTGGAAGACTTTGAGCCTAAGGTATTTGCGGAGAATTCGCTGCTGGATCTCATAAGGAAGGACCAGAGGCTCAGGTACATTTACGATCCTGATGCTTTTGTGCTGAAAGTGGGCGACGAGAGTTTCAGGCTGAAGTCGCAGATATTGCGCAACGTCCGGAAAATCATATACATACCCCTGATGCTGGGGGTAAAAATATACGTGCGCAAATGCGTTATGGAGGCCGAGAGCGATTTTCCGCAAAACAATGCGCTCTACATTCAGCTGCTGAGCGGCGACACGCACACCTACGGCGACGAGCAGCGGCTGAAACAGAAACACGTGGCCACGCTTCAGGTATACCGGCAAGTGCTTGAGGCCCAAGAGGATGGCGATTTCTACGTGTATGACATTACGGGGTTTCTGAAGGAATACGCGCCGTATCTGAGCCAGGACAGGCCAAACAATATCCTCTTCACCACAGCCCACCTGCGCGATTATCACTACACAAAACAGAAAAACAACGCTTATTATCACATAGCGGCGGTGAATCTGCCGTTTCAGAATATAGAATTCAACTTATTGGAGGACAACGAATTATGATAGAAAGAGAGCTGAAAACATACAATCAGATAATCAGGGCCAAGATAGCGTATCAGCTGGCCGAAAACTACGATATCAGCAACGAACAGCTAAACGAGATCTACGATTTTATCCAGGATCCCGGGGCAAGGATCACCAGCAAAAATCCCGACCTGCTGCTTTTCTACAAAAACGACCAGCTCGAGAAAACCATAACCGCGAAGTACAAGAAAGCGGTTGAAGCGTCGATGATTTACAGCAACGGACACCTTACTATAATACCAGTTGGCGGTGCTCAAGGCGGATATGGCGGCTATAATTCGTGGGACGGAACCGACTTGTCGTCAGGTGGATCATCTTTCGACGGCGGCTCGTCCAACAACAACAACGGATGAGAAAGGGCGCAAGCGCCAGACACAAATACCAGATACGCCAATCAGAGGCGCAAGCGCCTATGATTTCGGCGTACCCGGTTAATCAAAATAGTGCCTTCCAGGCACCGAGCAGACGTCTACAGAAAACTTCGTCACTTCAGGGACGAAAAAAGATTTTTGAAAAATTTTCGCCCGTGATTTCGGGCCACGCACCAAGAAAGAGATTATAAAAAGATTTTTGAAAAATTTTGAGCGAAGCGACGTCTAAAAAAATTTGTATTTCTCATCAAAATAGTTTACTTTTGTATCGTAATTAAAAACAGAATACATATATAAGTAAACCACAATGCAAATTAATTCCCTGATATATCAGACAATAATAATGCACAACAATATGATAACCACGGCTCAGGTTTTGGAGTTGGGGTTCTCGAAAATGTTGCTGACTAAGTACGTGCAGAACGGCCTTCTGATACGGCTCAGGCAGGGAATCTATACCTTAGCCTCAGAGATTCACGACGATATGTACACCCTGATGACGCGGTCGGAATACATAGTTTTCAGCCACGAAAGCGCACTGTTTCTCAATGGATTGTCCGACAGAACACCGTTCATCCATTCAGTGACGATTCCCGCGAGAACAAGCCTGTCAGCGGGCCTCAGGAGCGAGTGCAACTGTTACTACATAATGCGTGAACTCCACGGCCTGGGCCTTACAACACGGAAGACAACTTTCGGCAACGAGGTCCGCTGTTACGACGCCGAACGCACTATCTGCGACATAATCCGCAGCCGAAACCGTCTCGACGAGGAAACATTCGTAATGGCCATCCGCAACTACGCCGCCTCCCCCACAAAAAACATCAACCGCCTGGCCGAATACGCCGAAAAAATGGGCATCCTGCCACAGGTGAGACGGGTGTTCGAGGTTATATTATAATTACGAAATCCGAATTACGAATTACGAATTGCCTTCCGGATGGGGGCATTCATAATTCTTGATTCGTAATTCGTAATTATTAAGGCGCATTC
>JAZLKG010000044.1:0-8179 GCA_045597465.1 Bacteroidales bacterium
GGCTTTCACTATGGGATTGAAGATCCTGATCTTCTGGGCTATTCTCAGACAGCCCATTACAAAGCCGTGTACTTTCTCTGGATTGAACAGAAAGAAAATCGGCCTAATAATATGCTTATACATGTTGAACAAAATTTTGATACAAAGATAGCAAAAATTTAGGATGAAAAATTTAGCAATCACCAAAAAGTTACAAAAATTTTACAATAATTCAAGTATGACATAATGTCAGTGTTGTTTTCGCCTTTTATGTTTTTGTTTTTCAGTTTGTTCTGTCTTTTCGGGCTGAGGCTGCTTTTTTTGATTCGGGCCCAAAGCGACAATTTTTCCTAAACTGTAGAAATTGGACGATTTTGGGTAAAAATCTATCAAACTTTACCAATTTCTACAGAATTTCAATAACTCAAAATAATTTGAATGTTCGATTACTTGGTTGGATGCGGATGATACGTTGAAATCTAAACGAGATATTGATACGCTGTTTTTGGGAGGATTAAAGTCAATTCCGGCTGATTCCGGACTCGAAAAATGTGAAATAAATAGGAAAAAATATAAATAATTTACTGATATGGTTAAATTATTGAAAATCAATGATTTATGATTGATATTTACAATGGTATAAAATCAAAATTGCAAGTAAAGTTGAAATCGTTGCTATCAATTAGAGCAAAAATCAAGAATATTCGACTTTAAGACAAGTCCTCGGAATAATGAAATTTTTGAAAATAGCGTCAAGTATATGAATCGAATTTTTTCGAATATTTCTGAAATTGTTCGATTTCAACTTTCTTGCAATTTTGTAAACAGGGGAAAAACTACGGGGAAACTACTCAGGACGGTAGAACGAGTAAGTTTTCCTGTCGTGATTGAGCACCACGAATCCGCCGTTGAACATAAAACCAGGGAAACCGCCGTCGCTGATATTGTTGTCAACAGGGTGGTTTTCCTTTGCAACACTAACTGGAGCAGCTGTGTTGCGTTTTGGAGATTCCTGAATAGTGCGTTCTGGAGCCTTGTATTCAGGTGCGGGTTTACTTGTGGCTATATATTCGGCCTCGGCTTTTACATTGTTGACTGGTTCCGGTGTCTCTTTGGGAGTCTCGGAGTTGACAACAAGGCTCTCCGGCTCCACAGCATTGTTGACATTGGTGTCAGGAGTAGGCGAGGAGCCATCTTTGTAAATACTGCCAACGCCCATCAGCAGCCATTCCACGTTTACTTGTGGGAACGCCTGCATAATCTTCTTGATTAGGGGAACGCTGGGCTCGTTTCTGCCGCTGGAAATGTGGCTGATTGAAGATCTCTGTACTCCAATCCTGTCTGCAAAGGCTGAGGCTGACAGTCCTTCGTGAGAGATCAGTTCCATCACTCTGGAGTTTGTTGAATTTTCCATCAACATATTTCCGTCGTTGCCGTCGATTTGGTTCTTTGTTTTTCCCATAGTTTACAATGTTTAAATTCTTTGAATATACAAATATAACCAATATTTGTAAACTGTGCAAATATTTCAACAACTTTTTTTAAATTATTTTACTGTTTACAAGTGTATATTTGTAAACAATTGAATTTACAAATATCACCTTTTACAATTTTGGTTTTTGACTTGATTTTTGTAAAATATTCTTTATTTACAAAATTGTCTTAAAATCGACACCTATTTACATTCGTAGATACTGTATGATTTTCTAAACATTTTGAGCGCAACCAGCTGATTTACAAACATATTCAGACTTAAATGTTCACTTAACCACTTAATAATCAGTTATTTATGTATTTACTGTTGTTTATATACCTATATGGAATGTTTGTTTTACAATACGCCTCTGTATATGCCATCAGGCGTTTTCATAAGTTATGATTTTTCCGATATTTAGTTATCTGTATCTTGAAATGTAACGAAAAACTTACATTTATTTGTTCCAGAATCTGGATCATTTGTTATGTTCCGTTAATTTGATGCTTATAAATTATTGGTATATAATATGTTATGTGCCGTCTGTATTGCCATGAACATATAGCAATTAACGTTAATTTAACATTATATTCTGTTTGTTTGAAGTAGTGTGTTAGATAAATGTTTAAAAGCACTGGGAATGAGATAGTTATAAAAATACCTAAATTTTAGTGATTTTTACATATTGTAAGAATGATTCTAAATAGCTTATTTTTTATGTTGCTATATTTTTTTATATTTATTTTTTGCTCCAGGTTGTCTCGCTGTTCTGATCTCTGTTGGATTGATGGAGTAATTTTTGTAACATTGTCAGTTTATATTTGTATCAGTGCGGATTTGTAATTTCAATGTTTACAATAGTTTATCAATGTAAATTATTCGAAGTTTACAAAGTTACAAATGTATATAAATATTTTTTCGATATTTCGGTGTGTTTGTTTAATTGTGTAACCATGTTTTCTTCTCTTATTTGCCGTCTTGGTTTTACTTTTGTATTCTTTTAGTTTCTTGTTTTGTGTCGTATTTTCTGTTTGTAACAATTATGGTAGTTTGTGAATGCTGGGTTGAAGTTTTGAAAGTGATCGTATTTATAAATAATTATCTATTTTGTTCTTGTCTTCTTTCTGGGTTCTGCAGTTGGCCTGCTTGTTTTGACTGGATCGCATTCCGGTTTGTTTTATTTTCCCATACTCTCTCTCTTGTTCAGTTTTGGTGATTGTGCTTGTTAGTGCTTGACTGCGTTACAGAGCATCAGGAGGCGCTTTCTGCTGTCACAGGTTGCGGCGTGTTCGCTGTGTTCTTTCTTTAACTACCTATAAATCAATAATTTAACTATCTTTGTTGTTTTGAATTCCTTTAGTGGATTTGCATAGTTGTAAAGCTTTGTTTATTCATCGAAATCTCGTTGACTTATTGTCTAAACTATAGAAGTTGCGTTTGTCTCTGTTGTTAACTGACAATTTGGCATAATTTTATAGTTTCAGGATCTTGTCGCCTTGTTTCCGCTGTTGGATTTCTCTTGTCAATTGCGGATTTTGGGGCTGTGAACCACCTGCCAAATTCTTTAGTATTGCTAATATATTTAGCATAGTGTTTTTGCCTCTTGTTAATTTTTGGTTACACTTGTTTATGTATTTCTTCTACATTCCTACACGCTGTTGTAGGTATATTTTACGTGACTTTTTGTTTTTATTTCTCTTTTCATTTTTGGATATTCAATATCTTTATTATCTTTGTATCGTATATGCAAATCTGGGAGGGTTGATCATGAAAGAGCTTTTATTAACGTTTTTTGTGCTGTTGGGATTTGGCGCCGCCGCCCAGAAAGTGATTGTGGCGCATCATCCCGATTATGCCAAATCGGATACCATATTGTGCTATATGCCAAGTGAGGCGGCATCAGACCGTAAGATACCTACTGTAATAGCGCTTCACGGATATGGCGGGGGCAGCTGGCAGTGGCCCTCCATTTGCGACTTGCAGATGCTGGCCGATGATTACGGCGTGATGATTGTATGTCCCGACGGTTTTGCCGATTCGTGGTATATGGATTCGCCCAGGGGTGGCAATGATTATGCATCCTTTTTTGGAAATGCAATATTGCCTGCCATAGAGCGTGAGCTGCCTGTGGATACTTCGCTAATGTTTATAACCGGCCTCAGCATGGGAGGACATGGCGCGCTGCATCTGGCCCTTAGATACCGGGGCAAGTTTCGTGCGGCGGGCAGCATGAGCGGAGTGCTGGACCTCAGCAAATCGTCGCTCGTAAAAACCAGCCTCAGCAAGATACTGGGGCCTCTTTCCGCTGACAACGACAACTGGATGCGCTATTCGGCCATTGGGCATGTGGAAGCTTTCAAGGAATCAGCCATGCCTATAATAATAAGCTGTGGCGCCCAGGACTATCTCGTGGGATGCAACCGCGAGTTTGCCCGCAAGTGCGCCTCGCTGGGCGTGGATGCCGTATACACCGAGAGCCCGGGCAGGCACGAGGCCAGATACTGGAAGGCCCAGCTGCCTGAGCATATCAGGTTTTTCCGTAAGTTTATCAACAAGTAAATACATATAGAAATGAAGATATCAGAAGCAAAATTTGTAATGAGCAACACAGATTTCAGGAAATGTCCGGCTCCCGAGCTGCCTGAATACGCTTTTATAGGCCGCAGCAATGTGGGGAAATCGTCGCTCATCAACATGCTCTGCAACAACAAGGGCCTGGCCAAGACTTCGTCGACTCCGGGCAAGACTCAGCTTATAAACCATTTCATCATCAACAACGAGTGGTATATCGTGGACCTGCCGGGATACGGATTTGCCAAGCCTGGTCTCGACGTAACAGCCAAGTGGAAGAAGTTTACCGAGGGCTACCTGAAAAACCGCGAAAACCTCATGTGCACATTCGTGCTTATCGACATAAGGCTGGAGCCCCAGAAGAAGGACGTGGAGTTCATGGAGTTCATGGCCATGAACGGGTTGCCTTTTGTAATGGTGTTTACCAAGGCCGACAAACTGGGCAAGGAGGCCATGAAGCGCAATGTTGACAAGTATTGCAAGCAGATGCTGAAGACCTGGCAGGAGCTGCCTCAGCATTTCATAACCTCCAGCGAGAAAGGCCTGGGCGCCGAGGAGATTCTTGCTTTCGTGGAAGAGACCAACAAGCTTTTTATAAAATAATATTGCTGTATCTCTGTTTTGGGCAAATATTTGCAGTATTCATTGTAAAAATTTTATGGATTTCTATTTATGAGAAAGTCAATATTCCGTATTGCGGCCGTCGCATTGTCGGTGATGATACAGGCCGGCGCCGCATCGGCGCAGTTTTCGCCCGAGGTGGACAGCCTTATGAAGGTAGTGGCTGATGCTGACGATTCCACCGCCGCGGTCTTGAACAACGACATTTGCTGGAAGGTGAGAAACTCGTCGCCGGAGATAGCCATTCAATACGCGTCGAAGGCCATAGAGTGCGCCAAGAAGGTGGGCAACTGGGAGCAGCTGGTAAAAGGCTATTCATATATAGGTGTGTGTCAGCGAAACCTGGGCAACTATTCCGAGGCCCTGGAGTATTACTCCATGGGGCTGAGCACTGCCGTGGACCACAATGTGAGGGATCAGGAGGCATACGCCCACATCAACATTGCCAACATATATCTTTACCACAACAGTTTCAGCGAGTGTGAGGACAATCTTAACAAGGCCCTCGATATCGCCAAAAACCTGGCCGACTCGTCGATAATGGGATATTGTTTCCTGAATCTGGGCAGGGTGTATCTGGGCCGTCACGAATACGACCGGGCCGATTCGTCGTTCCTGGAATCCATAGCCATACGCAGCCAGTGCAAGAGGCTCAACTATCAGGTGATAGTGCCGTACAAGTACATGGCCGACTCGCATTCCGAGCAGGGCATGGTGGCGCTGGCCAAAAAGGAGTATCAGGCCTGTCTCGAAAACCCCTATATAGAGAACGATTACGACCTGATATCCGACATTACCCACAAGCTGGCCAATATCTACTATACCGAGAACATGCTGGACAGCTCGCTGGCCCTGGCCGAGAAGAGCCTCTACTATTCCAAGCTCGTGGGCAGCAAGTTCTCGATAATGAACGCCTACGACGCCATAGCAAAGGTGCATTTCGCCCGCAAGGACTACAAGGCAGCAGCCGACTGCTACAGCAATCAGATACTCTACAACGACAGCATATTCAACGACAAGCTCAGCCAGAGCGTGTTCAACATCCAATACTCCGCCGAGCAGTACAAGAAGCAGAGCGAGATCGACAACCTCAACCAGGAGAAGGCCAAGACGAGAATCTATATCTGGGGCCTGGTGTTTTTCCTGCTGATGGGTATAGGCATTATTGTGCTGGTGCTCAAGAACAACAAGAAGGTGAAGAAGCTGAATCAGAAGCTTCAGAAACAGCAGGACCAGATAGCGGACTCCATATCCTACGCCAAGCGCATACAGAGGGCTCTCTTGCCTGATGCCCAGGAGTTCAAGGCCGTATTCAAGGACAGCTTTGTATATTACGTTCCCCGCAACGTGGTAAGCGGAGATTTCTACTGGCAGCACAACGACGCCGATTTCCAGATAATAGTATGCGCCGACTGCACAGGCCACGGAGTGCCCGGAGCCTTTGTAAGCATGCTCGGTGTAAGCGCCCTGCACGAGATAGTGGGAGGTGCCCATGAGCGCAACGCAGGCGAGATACTCAACAAGCTGCGCGACATGGTGAAGTTCCTCCTGAAGCAGAACATTGTGGACGACGGCCAGCCCAAAGACGGCATGGACATTGCCATAATGGTGATAGACAAGAACAAGCGCGAGCTTCAGTACTCCGGAGGCAACATTCCGCTTATATTCATACGCGACGGCAAGCTGGAGCAGATAAAGCCTACCCACAATCCAATAGGCGTATATATAAAGGAGGTGCCCTTTGTGGCCCACACACTTGCATTGCAGCCAGGCGACAGGATTTACCTCTCCTCCGACGGATACTCGTCGCAGTTTGGAGGTCCCAAGGGCGACAAGATAAAAATGACCGGCTACAAGGACATTCTCATGAAAATATACCAGAAACCGATGGGCGAGCAGAAGGTCCTGCTGGAGGCCGAGTTCCTCAAATGGCAGGGTTCGCGTCCACAGATAGACGATATCCTGGTAATGGGTTTCGAGGTATAACCCTAAAGCGTTTATTTTCGTAAAGATGAAAAAAGTATTGGTGCTCACCGATTTCACTCCCACATGTTTCTGGAGCGTCACCTATGGTCTCGACTTTTGCCGTTATTACGGATTCCAGCCCGAGGTGCTTCATGTGGAGACTCCACAAGGCTTGGGCGATGCCGACTTTGTGGAGCGCAAGAGGGTGATGGACATTGTGAATCTCTACAACAAGAAATTCAACCTGGATGCCCGGCTTGTCATCAGGAAGGGATTGCTGGACAGAGAGGTGTCTGACGAGGTGGAGGAAGGAGGCTTTTGCCTGGTAGTACTCTGCACCCACGGCAAACAGGTGGTGCAGTCGGTGACGGGCAGCGCAGTCGAGAAAATCATCATGGCTCTCAGCATACCCATCATAGTGGTTCAGAGCAAGAGGTTCTCGCCCGTACAATATGCGTTGCTGCCTGTTGAGGTGCCGGAATTCAACCCGCTGCTGCTTGACAGATTCTCCGAGCTGGCCCGGGTCATGGACATGAGGGTGGAGTTTGTGTGCAGGGAGGACAACAAGGACTTCTGCGACAGCAACCATCAGTTTTTTCCCGGATCCACCACAACGGTGCTTCCCCGCAGCCAGCGCGGACTCTCGTTTATGCGTCAGGTAGAGTCTCATGGAGAGTCGCACGGAGCCGACATGATTCTCGGCATACCGTCGCAATCGCGCAACAGCCAGTATGTCAATATGATGGATCAGCTCTTGTTCAATATTCCCCAGATACCTGTCATGTGCCGCTAAACATAGCCTTGGCCAACTGTAGTTTTTCCACAGTTCCCAGGTCGGCCCACCGTCCCTGATGCGCGTATCCGCCTATTTTCTGGCTTGCGGCCAGCCTTAGGAAAAGATTCGTAATCGAGAATTTGCCCGTTTCCTCCACCAGGGGGAATATCTCACGGCTTACCACCGATATGCCGCTGAACGCATATTCACGTGGTTTTTCCATCGGGCTGATGCTGCGGCTCTCCCGAGTTTCGCCCGTTGTGTAGTTTTTCCAGCCGCAAAGGTTCATCCTGCTGTCGAACACCAGCTTACGGGTGCTCTGCCTGTCCATAACAGCCAGAGTGGCCATGTTTCCGGATTCCACATGGTGCTGGTAAATCTCCCTGATATCCATATCGCATGCCACGTCCACATTATATAATATAAAGTGTGGCTCCGATTTCAGCAGATCCGAAGCCTTCATCATGCCGCCGCCAGTATCGAGCAGCAAGTCGGATTCGTCGGATACTGATACCGGGGCTCCAAAGGTGTGGCTGCCGATGAAGTATTTCATCATGGCCGAGTGGTGGTGCACATTTATCACCAGCCTGTCGCAACCGGCGGCGGTAAGCCTGTCGGCCACATTCTCGAGCATGGTCTTCCCCAGAAACTTCACCAGCGCCTTGGGACGGTGGTCGGTAAGAGGAGCCAGCCTGGTGCCCAGCCCCGCCGCAAATATCATGGCAATCATAGTCTAATTACTAATTACGAGTTATGAATTACTCATCCAGCAAGCCGGGTCGGAGGAGCCTGGT
>JAZLKG010000045.1:0-6880 GCA_045597465.1 Bacteroidales bacterium
ATCTTTCAATTGTGTATCTTTGCTCCGAAGTTAACTGTTTGTACATAGCAATGCAAAATTAGTTAATTTTATCGAGGTGACAGTAATGTTGCCTCGATTATTTTTTCATCAACTAATTGCACTTTCAATTAGAACTTAAGTAGTCAATTCAATTTCATACTCTAAGAAATAACCCGCACCTTAGCAGTCAAATTAGTACAAACACATCAAAATGGAACTTCATAAATTATTAAAGGAGGATATGCGATACGAGGAGGCGGTTACTGCCTGTATGAACTGCGGTATGTGTACCTCGGGTTGTCCGGCGGCTGAGTTCTAATTGTGGAAGTTTAGAATACCAAGAAACAAAACATTGATGACGTCTTTAGTAAATATTTATTGCCCCTCAGCCAAGCCGAAAGTCAATCGCAAAATTATGGAAATGCACTTGAAAAGTGCAAGTGAAAATAAAAAGAAATAAGTTTGTCGGAAATTCCGCCAAACTTATCTCCCTCCGCCTATTCCTGAGGAGCCTCCTTCCAGCCATTGCCGGTCCATAAGTATTCGCCTGTGGTGTATCCGGCCTCTCCGCCCTCGGCATCAGTGCCATCCTCATACATCTCGTCGTAGCAAACCGAAACGCCATTCTCGCTAAACGAATACGCGCCCACGGGATCATACTCGGCATCAGTATTGGAAGGCAAGTTGGCGGCCGTTGGGTCGGGAAGGTCCCAGGCGCACTCCTTCAGGGCATTGCCGTCATAGACATAAGCCTTGGCCAGCTCGCGCTTCTTTGGAGTATACCTCAGATTCACCTGGTCGTACTCATCATACATCAGAGTCTCAATAAGGTACACCTTATAATTGCCGTCATTCATCTTGAAATAGGCCATCTGCGGACAGTAATGATAATTGAACTCCGAATAATCCCAAACCATACTCAGCTCGTATGTGGTGAAATCCACGCTATTCTTCTCAGCACAGGCAAAATCCACGCCCTCGCGGGTAGAGAAAACCTTCATCTCCTGCACCTTGGCCCAGATAGCGCGTCCGGTAGCGTCGAGCGGCTTGTCGGCGGGCACCTCAAAGAGGGCTGATGCCACCTTGTTGTCACCCAAAACCAGATCCACACCGGTAATGCGCCTGCTGTTGATATCAGCCTCCAAAGAAACATTGGTTTTGCCTATGGATCTGGAAGCTGATACTACCATATTGTCATTATCCACCACAATGTAATCCTTCCATTCGGTGGCGTTTTCGTCCAGAATGTCGCGCATTCCCAAACCGCCTACCTTGTACATCTTGGAATGGAAGCTCACCATCTCAATCTTGTCCTCGGCATTAATAGTGAGCGATGCCACCCAGTCGCCATTTGGATCATAAACCTCCTTCAAGATTCCATTGTCCTTAAGCGTAAAATATCCGCCCCTGAAAAGCTCAGGATTAAACTCGGTCCAGTCGATATCGGCAAAAATTCCATCCTTATAGTCCACACCCACAGGCACTTTCTCGAAACTCTCGCCATTCCAGTTGTATCTTATAGGCGGCACACCGCGCTCATTGGCATACTTCACCACAATGCCCAGAGAATCAAACTCATAATAGAGATTGTTCTTGAAATCGCACACAAAAGGATTCTGGGCCGCAAAATCGGTGCTGTCTATCACGAGATACTCCTTGTCAGTAAGCGCATACAGCGAGTCTTCTGATGCTCTGTAATTGAAATACGAAACCTCGGGAGGAAAATAAGTAGCCTTGGAGTTGAAATGCTGCAAAATGCTGTACATCACCACCAGAGCGTCGCCATCCCTTTTGGGGTAGCATCCGTAGGCAATATAATTGCCCATACTCCAAATTTCCTCAGCCCCATAATGGGCCGTGGTTTTGTCGAAACTGTAGTTAGAGGAATCCTGAAGCACCATTGTAGCGCCATTTTCCACCATACGCTCAAAAATAACAGAGGCCAGATTATCAGGCAGCTGACCCTGAGGCTTCTGATCCCCGCCGCCGCAAGCCGCCACAGCAAGCGCCACAGCCGACATAAAAGCAACAAATTCATTTCTCATATCAATTAAATTTAGTATTAGTAAGCCGCATCAGACCCAGAGTCAGCTACATAAAAAAAATTACTCCTTCACAAACCTCTCAATCACACACTCGTGCTCCTTGTCGCTGTCGTAGTTGATACCCACGAAGAGGAGATTGCCGTGATAATGGGCAAGGTGTGTGGAATACTCCTTATTCTTGATCTGGGAAAGGGCTGTCTCTGTTGAGGCGTCCTTTTTCAGCTCAATGATTATGGCAGGAAGGTTTGGAACGTATGGCACAAGCACCACATCAGCAAATCCCTTTCCTGTAGGTAGTTCGGGGATTATTGTGTATTTGGAGTTAGCATAGAAATACGCAAGGATAATCGCACTCTGATACGCCTGCTCGTTGTTGAAACTCAGGTTGCTGCACACCAATTTGTGAGTCTCCTTAATGGAATACGCAACCATCTCGGCGTTCATATTTATTGTTGCGTCGAGGAGTTTTCTTGAATTATCGACGAATGCCACAATCGGCTTGAAGTCCTCTATGTCGCTCATCGCGTTTATCCATTCGTTGCGGACCTCCATATTAGGGATGAAACACTGCTCCTCGTCGGCGTCGTAGCCAAGGTATCCGAGATGAATCAGGTAAGTGAAAACATCGTCCTTGGTGTTCAGCGAATCGAGCGAGTTGCGGAAACGGGTGGTGTTAACATATACCTTGTGGCCCGACACCATACTTATGATATCGTCCTTAATGCCGCTCATATTCAAATCAATATACATAGAGACAGCCTCATAACTTCCCGTCGCCGACCAATAAGACCTGAAATTTTTCTTCCTGATACATTCCACAATTGCGTTGGGGTTGTAAATGTGGAAATCACCGACTTTGTATCCGTCGTACCAACGGCGACAATCCTCATAATCAACACCAAACTCATCGCAAAGGCTCTGAACCTCAGCCTTTGTAAAACCTGTATACTCAGCGTATGGTCCAGGAATAATAATTGTTATGCTATCAAAATTATTTAACTTGCTCTCAAATTTATCCTTCACAATAGGCAGAATACCAGTCATATAGGCCAATGCTATGGCGGGATCCATAGCTGAGTTCTTAAAAAGCGAGATAAGAAAATCAAGATATTCCTGATGAAGGTCAGCCCTCTGCCCCACACGCACACCAAGGTCGTACTCGTCGAAGATGATTACGAATTTGTCACCGGTAGCATCATAGACAGTTTTGATACAATCACTAATCCCCAACTTATTTGAAAAATCAATTTCTGGGAATGCCTTAACGAAATCTTCCTTAACATATTCTGTCATCATATTCACAAAACTACGCTCGCCTGTCTTATTGACAAAAGAGGCAAATTCGTTGCAGTCGATCCTGACCACGTGGAACTTATTGAGATACCTGTCCCAGCCCTCCACTTCCGAAAGTTTAGTATCCTCGAAAATGGGTCTTGAATCGCAATTCTTTGAGAAATAGGCACACAGAATCTGCTGTGCGGTTGTCTTTCCAAAACGGCGCGGCCTTGATACGCACACGTATTTTTTCTTGGTACAGACAACCTCATTCACCACACTCACAATCTTTGTCTTATCTACAAAGATTTCTGAATTGATAGCTTCCTCAAACGAAGCCGTTCCCGGATTGATATATATGCCCATAGTGATATAGTTTTGCGCAAAGATATAAAAAGTGTATTGTTTCACAAAAAAAATGTACTTTCCCTTATCTCGGGCAAAAACTTGCATTTTTTACAAGTTTATGCCCAGTATAAAAATTATATATCTATATATATAAATCACTTACAAAATTTCACCTATCAGTTTTAACACTTCAATTTTATAGGGGTAGAGGAATACAGATATGGCTATTTTTGTTTTTCACCTAAAAACATTTATGGGCCTTTTGCGCAGACTCTATACAACAAGGAATTACAAAATGAAAATAGAGACAGCCATCATACCAGATTGTGTCTGGAATTAATAGAAAAAAAATATAGAAAATAAGATTTCTCACTACTCGTTGGAATAAGTGCAGTGAGAAATCATAATATAAACGAATGATAGATAATCTTCTACCTAGGCTGAACTAGTCGAATTTTATAATTCAAGTCTAACTTTTCCGAGATTTGAACAAGCAATTGCTTTTTTCTTGTAGTAGAAGAATTTGTATGTATATACCAACCTGATCCTAATGACTTATAGCGCTTTTTATATCGTCTTTTGGTAACCAATGGCAAATCGCCAATATATATTTTCAATGAAGCAACTAATTCAACACCAATATGAGATATTACATCACAAAATGTTTTTGAAGAAACTCCATTATAGAATATGTCACCCCCTGAAGTTTTCACTTCAAGTACAGGATAAAACTCTCCGTCTTCATCATCTTCAAAACCGTCGTCTTCATCGATTTCAAAATCTTTCTCATCGATATCTTCAAAAACTTCATCACCAATATCATCAATTGACTTAGATATCAATTCATCTAATTCTGTTTTTGATTCACGTATTAGAATATTGGCAGACTCCAAAGTTGAGAAAACTTTTAGTAATCCACGTTTAAAGTCCAAAATTCTTAATGAATCATCAGAATCTCTATCCTCTTCGGAAAGGGCATAATATCGGCGTTCTTCTTCATAACCAAAAGATTCTATCTCAGAAGAAACCATTTTCATATTTGAAAGGAATTCATCTATCATATCCGAGAACTCCATCAATCTTTCTTGTGTTGAATGTTCCATAATTATTCTTCAAATCCTTGTTTCTTTAAGTGGTGATAATTTATCAGAAATCCCTTTTTGAGTTGTTCAGTTAAGGGTCGTTTGCCAGAAGCTACCTCATTCATTATCTTCCACTTCCAATCCACAAGCACGTGCTTATATTTGTCCCAAGCAACCATCTTTTCAACTAGTTCTTTGGTTATCTCTACTCCACCATTAACTGTTGAATGCGACAATGCTGGTTCTTGAGTTGTTATATAATCTTCTGCATCTTCAAGCAAATCTATGTCCTCCTTGCAAATAATCTCATATATCTCAAAACCTCTATGACGTTCATTTGAGGATAAAGAATGATTAAAATGCAGTTTATGAGCTATTTCCCTAGCCCCAACTTGCTGATTATATGACAATAAATTTGTTTCAGCCCCCCATTCAGCAAATTTATTCCAAAGCTGATATGGAATAGAAGTAATAATATCCAGTTCTTTTTTTATTTTCTCATCTTCCCCTATTTCTATAGAAACAGATTTTCGAACAGGAATATTATCAGGATCAATCAAATCATTTTCAATATCCTCAAGACTATAAGAAAATGTATGTTGTTTTACAGTTAACCAACATTCCTCTTTCTTTGCCCATTCAGTATAACGAGTACTTGGACTCTCTTCTTGAATGAATTCATCTATCTGTTTCATCAAATCATAAATGAAATCAGATAATTCTTCTGAAACTCTTTGATTCTTCCATATTTTATAAATATCCAATCTGTTTCTGGTAATAATATTTAAATAAGCCAACGCATAAGGAACAACAGCTTGTTTCATCTGTCCAATGCAATAATCATTACGTTTGGTTCCATACCTTTTGTCTGCTTCCTTAAACAAAATTGCCTTAGCTACACAATCCTCAAAATATACACTATCTATTCTATCAGGCATATTATCAGAGATAAACTTTGCGTAATTCTGTTCGTTTCCCTTTACAACTAAATGGGGGCCTATTTTCAATTTCTTACCATCCCAAACTTCCTGATATGCATTTATATATTTGGCAAGCAATACTTTATTAAACATTTGATCCTTAGGGTATTTCAAATCAAATGCTTTAAGTCTGGCCTTGGTAAAACCTTCTTTCTGACGTAGATTTTTATACTGGCCGCGTGCCCTTTCAAAATACCAATATGTCTGCATATTGCTATTTGAAGTCAATGGTGTCATAATAAAGCGGGAGTACTTCTCCAAATCCACAAGCTTAGGATTATTGGCTGTAAAGTCAGCGTCGTTGACTTTATTTTGTGTATTAGTATATTTTGATATTAAAGATACTATGTCACTGAAATTATCCTTCTCTTTTATAATGGAGAATTTAACCTGCACATAGATATCAGAAAGATCAGCTTTATCTTTTTTCATAGTATGATAAATGGACGCTGTAGTCTGGCCTCCGTTGACTATTTGGAGATTGCTAACCTTTTTTATGAAACGGTTTGAATCATCCAATTCTATATTGTCGGCAGTAGCTGCGATACCATTATTGTAAGCAAGAAACATCTTGGGTTCCTTGTTGATAGTCTCCCTGATACCTTTGTTGATTTTACCAGTGAACTGCAAGAATGATCGCACATTTTGCTCTAATAAGCGAGCTCCATACCTTTCATAAATATTGGCAAGACATTTACCTGGAATAATGGCAATATAAGCTTGATATTTCTCATTGTCTTCCGTTGAAGCTAAACAGGGGATTTCATAACCCTCCTCTTTAAAATCAATTTCAATTGCTGTTCGTGAATCTTCAGAGATCCTATAAATATAATCTATATCTACTACCTTGTAGTAAACCGAAAAACTTGCAATACTTTCTTTTTCTGGATTATCGCCTTTATATGATCCATTAGTAAGAATAAACGCATTAACTCTAATCAGATTATCTCGCAGTTCTTTATCCTTGCCTAATATATCAACAAACTCAAATATATCAGATGAAGTAGCAACATCATTTACATAATCCTCATATATTGACTTACGAAAAAAATTGCGAATACGAGTGGTAGCCCGCTTTATCTCTTCCTTTGTAATCGTCGGCAATTCTTCCTCTGGAGTATAAATTGAAATAAACAAATCTACTGTTTCT
>JAZLKG010000046.1:0-44221 GCA_045597465.1 Bacteroidales bacterium
TGTATCGCTGATAATCGCCTTTACCAAGCCTACATTTATTGCCCAGCTGATGGGAATATCGTGGGGTGCGTTGGCTGGTGCTTTCCTTGCTCCATTCATGTTGGGATTGTACTGGAAGGGCGTTACAACTGCCTCGGTTTGGGCCTGCTTCGTCTGGGGCGTTGGCATCACCGTTATCAACATGCTTCTGGGCAATCCAATGTCGCCTATCAACTGTGGCGCGATAGCCATGGTGGGCGGTTTCGCAGTTGTCTGGGTCGTTAGCCTCATGACAAAAAAGATGGATTCCGAGAAGGTGGACGGCATTTTTGAATGCTATAAATAATCTGCGTTCTAAATAACGTGTATTTTACGAATTAATGACTTCTTCGAAGTCATTAATTTGAAAGGGTCGCTTCGCTCGAAATCCAACAAAAATCTTTTTCAAAATCCTTGGATTGTTATGCCCGAAATTTTGGGCTAAAATCTTTCAAAAATTTTTCGGCCTCTACGAGACCTGTCCCGTTAGGGACAAAAATTTTTTTTTTAATTTTTGCCCAATATTTCGGGCCAAATTAAGGGTAATGATTTTTAAACGATTTTTGAATGATTTCGAGCGAAGCGACCATATAAAAATTGGACTCAATTTCGTCGAATTTACAATCAACACTTTATTAATATGTCAAAAACTGATATTTCCCGTTTCCTGAAGGCACAGGACGGCAAGTTCGATAATTATCAGACGGCTCTTGCTGAGATCCGCAATGGACGCAAGGAGAGTCATTGGATTTGGTATATATTCCCACAGATCAAGGGTTTGGGATTCAGCGAGATGAGTCAGTATTTCGGAATTGCTGATATTGCTGAGGCCCGCGAATATCTTGGTTGTCAGGTTCTGAGGGATAGGCTCTATGAGATAGCGAATACCTTACTTCTTCATTCTGGAAAATCTCCCGAGACGGTTCTTGGCGGTATCGACGCAATGAAGGTGAAGTCGTCGATGACATTGTTCGACGTTGTATCGCCAAATGATGTTTTCGCCAAGGTGCTGGAGGTTTTTTATAAGGGAGAGCGTTGTAAGAAAACTCTGGAACTATTGGGGAAATAGAAAATATCGCTCCAAATGCCATAAGTGGGTTTTGAAAGGCGGTTTTGGCATTTGAAGAGCAGATTTTTATATTTTGGTTTATAAATTCGGAGAAAAATGTGCTAATCTCCGAAAATTTTTCGGAGATTAGCACATTTTTCTCCGAAAAATGTATTTACTTTGTCTCAAAATTTTTTGAGAAATGTATCTTCATAGCAGACCTAACTGGTGGAATTTTAAATATGACGAATCGGCTGTGCTCAGCGAATTGGGTAGCGTGAGACTCAAGCAGGGTGAGTTGATTGGCAAGATGGGCGCTCTGGGTTTTGATGTAAGGACCGAGGCGTATGTGAATACTTTGTCGCTCGAGATTCTGAAATCGTCTGAGATTGAGGGCGAAAAGATTAATGCTCAGCAACTTCGCTCGTCTATTGCGCGCCGTCTTGGTATCGACATTGCTGGCAGTGTGCCCTCTGAGCGATATGTGGACGGAGTGGTGGAGATGCATTTGGACGCTACTCACAATTTCGACAAGCCTCTTACTGAGGACAGGCTTTTTGGCTGGCACAATGTTCTTTTCCCGACGGGCAGAAGCGGACTGTATGCTATTGAGGTTGGAAAATACAGGTCGCGCGAGATGCAGGTGGTCTCAGGACCAATGGGCAGAGAGACTGTTCATTACGAGGCTCCCAAGCCTGAGGAAGTGGAGTTTTTGATGGATGTTTTTCTTCACTGGATCAATTCTGGAATTAAAATTGATGCGGTTCTCAAGGCAGGAATCGCTCATCTCTGGTTTGTGACCATTCATCCTTTCGACGACGGCAATGGGCGTATAGCACGCGCTATTACAGATATGATGCTTTCGAGATCCGAGAATTCCTCACTGCGGTTTTATAGTGTCTCAAACGAGATAAATGCCAATAAGAAAGATTATTACAGGATTTTGGAGGATACTCAGGAGAGCGGTGACGATATTACCGAATGGCTTTTGTGGTTTGTAAGGACCCTGGGCAAGGCAATAGAAAATTCCGAAGTGTTGCTGAGGACTATTTTGCAGAAATCGGAATTCTGGAAACGTATTTCAGTCTTCCGTCTCAATGACCGTCAGATAAAAATAATAAATATGCTGTTTGATAATTTTGACGGAAAACTCACCTCGTCGAAATATGCCAAAATCTGCAAATGTTCGCAGGATACGGCTTATAATGATATTAAGGCTCTGATAGCCAATAATATACTTGTCCAATCAGCCGAACGTGGTCGCAGTGCCAATTATCTGCTGAATGTCTGAGTTTTTAATAATTTGATTTTGAGATGATTACCTTAAAACCCAATCAAGGAATTCCTATGCCGTTGATGTGGATGTTGGCGGTGATAGCGGGAATATCAGTGGCCAATCTTTATTATTGTCAGCCATTGCTGAATATGATTCGCGAGGATTTGATACTCAGCGAGTTTCAGGTGAATCTTGTGCCTGTGCTCACTCAGATTGGCTATGCCTTGGGATTGTTGCTGATAATTCCCCTCGGCGACTTGTACAACAGGAGGAAGACGGTCCTCATAAGTTGCTGTGCCTCGGTGATTTCGCTATTGATGATTTTCCTGTCGCAGAATGTCTGGGTATTGCTGACGGCCTCGTTTGTTACGGGTTTCAGTTCGGTGACGCCTCAGGTTTTCATTCCCTTTGCGTCGCTGTATTCCAAGCCCGAATTCAAGGAGCGGAAGGTCGGGATGATTCTCACGGGTCTGCTTATCGGAATTCTCGGGTCGAGGGTTTTGAGCGGATACGTGGGTCATCTTTGGGGCTGGAGGTCGATGTATGTGATTGCCTCAGTGATGATTGCGCTTTCGTCGCTGTTTGTGTGGAGGTGGTTTCCGAGCGTGGAGCCTACTTACAAGGGCCGTTTTGCCGATCTGATGCTGAGTATCAGGCGTTTGGCTATCGACAATCCCAAATCTATCGTTTATTCCATTCGGTCGGCGTTCGCGTTCGGATCGTTTCTCGGAATGTGGGGCTGTCTGGCCTTCAGGATGAAGGAGGCGCCATTCTTTGTGGGTAGCGATGTGGTTGGTTTACTGGGACTTTGCGGAATGGCGGGCGCGCTCACGGCCTCAAATGTCGGCAGGTTTATTCCCCGTTTCGGCATTGAGAAAATCAACGCCCTCGGTCTGATACTTCACGCCCTTGCCTGGGTGATTATGGCTGTTTTCGACAATCATTACTGGGGTCTGATTCTCGGTATCGTCCTGATTGACATTGGTATGCAGTGTATCCAACTCAGCAACCAAAGCGCCACGATGAAACTCTGTCCCGAGGCCTCGTCGAGGATGAACACTATTTATATGGTTACCTATTTCATCGGCGGAAGTCTCGGCACATTCCTCGCCGGAAGCCTCTGGAGCGTTTTCGGCTGGCTCGGCACGGCGCTGGCTGGCGGAATTATGATCGCTGGTGCTGTGGGGACAACGGTAGTGGGGAAGAGGAGGTTAAGGAAGTGATAGTGCCTCGTCTATTTTTCTTATCCATTTGTCGCTGATACCTTCCTCCTTGGCAAATGTCCCGAAGTTGGAAATGCTGTATCTGATGTTGGCGATTATCTTATCCGCTGACTTTATGTTCTCGGTCTCGGCGATTTTCAGGAAATCAGCCTCAGTGACGTTGTCGTTTTTGCCTAAGATATTCAGTGACTGACGGTTTGCGTATCTTGGTGCTGATAGATCGACGGCGAATGTGAGGTCGTAGGCTGGGGCAAGACTCCATTTGCCTTTCCTGTCCATTATAAAACTGAAGTTTTTGGTGTGGTCGTCTACATTTCTTGCTAACACATTGAAAACCATAAGTCTGAATATCTGCTCTTTTTCGGCTTGCGACAAGTGCAGGCGTCGCGCTATCGTAAACATATCGTCGTATGAGTCGGCGAGTTCTGATATTCCCGCCAATGTCTGCACGTGAAGTTTTTCTCCATTTAACCTGTCGAAACGCTCTGTGAGAAAGTGTTTTCTTCCTTCCACCTCTATCAGTTTTGAGTTCATCATTTTTATACCTGCTGATGTCGCCATTCTGTAATAAGCCATTTCTACCAAAGTGGATGGAAAGTCGTCGCCCTCGTTGAATTTTATGATATGGTATGTATAGTCTTGTGGCAGAGATGCTTGCCCCGAACGTATCTCGCCCGTCTTGTTGTTGATTGCGATGATGGCCTTGGCCCTGCGTCCGCCCGCTGATGTTCCTACCCTGCATAGATCCTCTATTAGGATGTTCTCGTTGGATAGGATTGTGTCGCTCCTGTCCTTGAGTATCTGCATAGAGATTTTGTAAAGTTCTTCTGCATAGACCTTTGTGCTTTCGTCGGCTGATACGTGGGCTGGCTCGTATTCCAACGCGCCCATTCCTCGTTTGCCAACAAAGCACAATCTATCCAAGGGTGTGATTTTTTTTGAGGAGATGTTGTTGAGCGCAATCCATTTCTTGAAGACCTGATTTCCCCACGCGTCGGGCAACGAGTCGGCCACAAAGCACGGCAATCCCTGATAAATTTTTTCCTTGTTGCCTGGAATTCCAATCATCGCCCCCTTGCTGTGAATGCTGTACGCGATAGGGGAGATGTCGAGTCCAAGTTTCGGAAAATCTTTATCGAATTTAAATTGAGAACGCTTGTTTCTGCTGTCCCATTTCAGGTATCCAACGATTTGTTCCCAAAGTTTTATTTTAACAATCTTTTCTTCCATTTCTTGCTCTCTTTTTTTCTTTGCCTTGTGTTTTGTACAATCTTTCCAAATCAGGCGGAAGTTCTGGCAACAGAAGGTCGAAGTTTTCCAATTGGCTGATGGTCCTTATCAGCGACAGAAGGGTTTGCAAGGTTATGTTTGCGCCTTTGCCCTGCTCAAAGTTCCTGATTATGGGCACGCTGATTCCCGATTCCGCAGAAACGTCGGCCTGCGTGAGATTGCACCTCAACCGATATTCCCGAAACCGTCGGCCCAATTCCTGTATCAGTTCGCCATTGCTGAACCCGTAATATTCGCCTTCTACCATTTTTTTATTTTTCACAAAGGTAAATAAAGTTTCTGTTATAAGCAAATATTGGGGATAAAAGAAAGTATAATTGCGGTTAAGGGGAGGGTGGAAAAAGGTAAGTGGAGTTACCGATTTTTCGGTGAAATCGGTAAGTGTAATTACCTTTTTGGATAAAAATCGGTAAGTGTAATTACCTTTTTTGATGAAAAATTGAAAATCTTGGGAGTTTTATATTGAAAATCTTGGGAATTTTTCTAATTCTGTGCAAAAAGTTGCAAAATCACCCTTGAAACACTTGCAAAAAGTTGCAAGAATGAGGTGAAAATGCTTGCAAAAAGTTGCAGAATTTTGTTTAAGTGGTTGATATTTATATGATTGCTTTGTTGATATGTTTTTTTGTCTGGCAAAGTCAAGATTGTATTCTCATTTTTATTATATTTGCTTATTCTTTAACTTTTAAAACCGCTGTTATGAATAAGAATTTTTGGAAACTATATAAGGAATCGGAGGAAGGCAAAAGGATTATTAGTCTTTTTGATACTTCTCGTGATGATTTTTATGAAAATGGGGAAGATTCATTGTTTGAATTTTTTGAAAGAATGGGTAATTCAAATGATTCTTCCGATGGTTACTTTTTGAATAGATTTTTTATAATGTCTAGTTATGAAGATCAATCTATCTTACCCGATAGAATTGATTTTGATTCTTTTATGTGTTTTATAGAAAATCTTGAAATCAGAGAATATGAGTACGATAGATTTAAAAATCTGAAAAAAGGTAAGGTTATTGTTCCTCGAGATAAAATCAGACATAAATTGGGTGCTCTGACATATATATCTATTTGTTTGTATGAAGAGTATGGAGTTTTCTATTTCCCGATTCTATTCCCGCGCCGTTTTGATATTTTTCAGCGTTATTGTGCTGTTCTGGGAATTGACTTGGATCAATTAGAGTTCCCTAATTCCAAAGATTATTGGGACTATATTGCTTATTATTGGGATCTCTGTGCAGTTATTACAGAGTTTCAAGAAGAAAACGATTTGACAAGTGCTGAAATGTGTGCTTGTCTCTATGATTTTGCTCCTAAGTGTATAGATGAAGTTTTAGAAGATAGTTCTTTGCCTTTGCCAACAAATGTCTGGATTACTGGTGCTGGTGTAAAAAACGGTGATTATGAGGCTTTGGAAAGAATGTCTAGGAATTCGTCATATAAAACTGATTCTGTTTGGACTTGTCACGAACGCACTCGGAAAGGAGATATTATCATTTTCTATAGTCTTGTTCCATATAGTGCTATTCATTTTATTGGGCGAGCAAAGACTGGTGGCGTTGTGAGCCCTTTTGATTATTACAAACACAGCACAACGGTTTGTGATGTTGTGAAACTTGATGTGCCTATTCCTTTGGCTAAGTTGAAGTCTGATCCTTATTTGAAAAATGTTACTATTGTTCGTCAGGGAATGCGTGGCGTTAATGGTAAGGAGTTTTCTGCCAAGGATTATCTGGAACTTTTGCGTTTGGAAAAGGAACTTGGTGGCTCTATTGATAAGTTGCCGAAGTTGTTTGAGACCGAGACAATGGATTTCGGAAAGATTAAGGTTGAGAGGGATGTTGAGGAAAATATTCTTATTCCTTTCCTGATGAAGATTGGCTATTCTGAATCGGACTGGACTCGTCAATTGTCGTTGAAGGCTGGCCGTCAGGATCGGGCTATTCCTGATTTTGTTTTCTTTGCAAAAGGTGAGCCTCATTTTGAGAAGGCACCTTTCGTTATTGAGGCCAAACTCGATATGTCTTCTTCTACCGAGCGTCAGAATGCTTTTAATCAATGCTATTCTTATGCACGAATGTTGAGTTCTAAGTTGATGGCTATTTGTGACAAGGAACGTATCGTGGTTTATCGTCTTAATAAAAATGGTGTGGCTGTCTATACCAATCCAATTTTCGAAAGGCATTGGGCTTCGGTTTATTCTGATGAGAAATTCGGCTCGGAGTTAAGAAAGATTATTGGAAGGGATGTGGTTGTGGAGATGTAATGGCTGGTTTGCGTTGAACGGATCTGGCGTTCCGCTAATTTGTGTTCTAAAAATCATCCCTATCGGAATCTCCAAAAAAATCCCACATTCCGATAGGTTTGAAAATTTCAATCAAAATCTCTGTAAGTATCAGAAATATAATAATATATACCAAATATATACATAGTCGCAAAAATCAACCCTATCGAAATCTCCATAAAAATTCCACATTCCGATAGGTTTGAAGGAATTTTTTGTGTCCTTGCTTTTCTTTTTTTATATTTGTCTGAAATTTTAATTTTCCTATTTTATGAAACGACAATTATTATCTTTTCTTACGGCGTCGGTGCTGATGGCGTCGTGTGCTGGCAATTCGGGTAATCCATTGCAGGTGAGTACTTTGAATGGCGTGGTGGAGGGCCTGGAGTTGGAGGGCGGTATCAGGGCATATCTCGGTGTGCCGTTTGCTGAGCCTCCTGTGGGAGATCTCCGCTGGGTGGCGCCTCAGCCCAAGAAAAACTGGGATGGAGTGCTGAGTACCAAGGAGTTCGGTCCCGATCCTATGCAGTTGCCGATTTTCGGTGATATGGCTTTCCGCGGAAAGGGTATCAGCGAGGACTGCCTTTATTTAAATATCTGGACCTCAGCGAAATCCGATAAGGACGGATTGCCCGTGCTGATATATTTCAACGGTGGCGGTCTTATGGCTGGTAGCGGTAGCGAGCCCCGTTATGATGGCGCGCAGATTGCCCGTGAAGGTGTTATAGGCGTTACGGCAAACTACAGGGAGGGCGTTTTCGGATATTTCGCTCATCCTGAACTCTCGGCCGAGGCCAATTACAAGGGTTCGGGAAATTACGGTTTTCTCGATCAGGTGCAGGCCATTAAGTGGGTAAGGGAAAATATCAGGGCCTTTGGCGGTGATCCTGAGAGGATTACGATAGTGGGCGAGAGCGCTGGATCGTTCTCGGTGTCGTTGCTGATGGTGTCGCCACTTAGCAAGAATGATTTTGCGGGCGCTATGCTCTCGAGCGGTGCCGAGGTAATGCCTTACAATGCCGTGTCGCTAAAGGAGGCTGAGGCTGAGGGCTTGAAAATGTTGCAGGACAAGGGTTTGGCCAATTTGAAGGAGGCGCGCAATGTATCAGCTGACTCGCTCCAAAAACTCTTTTTCCCAAGTATGAAGAGCGTGGTTTTAGACGGGTATTTTATGGTTGAGAGTCCCGACTCGGTTTTTGCCCGTGGCGAACAGTCGCAGGTGCCTTTGCTTGCTGGCTGGAACTCGCTTGAGGGTGTGCCGTCTGACCCCACCGTATCTGGCTATAAGGACAAGATGAGGCCTGTTTTCGGCGATATGACCGACGAGATTTTTGAGGCTTACGGTATTCTTGAGGACAAGGACGTGATGGATACTCCTGGTTTCACTCTCGCCTCGGATATGTTTACGGGTTTCCCTACTTGGAAAGTCTGTGATTATCACGCCCGTACAAGCAACAAATCTGTTTACCGCTATAAATATAATCATCCTCGTCCTCAGGTATCGGAGTCCCCTCTGATTGCTCCTGGTGCGGTGCATTCCGCTGATATTGAGTATGCTATGGGCAACCTTGCTACTAACGGGTATTTCGACTGGCAGGAGGAGGATTATGCTGTATCGAAAACGTTCCTCTCGTTCTATGCAAATTTCTGCAAGTCAGGCAATCCCAACGGCGACGGTCTCCCAACCTGGACTCCGATAAACGGAAATCTCGACAATGCTCCCGTAATGCAGATTGACGTGGAGAGCAAGGAGGTGGCTTCTTCGGCACTTGAAAGTGCCTACAGGACACTCGAGAAATTCTACAAGAGTAGATAATTAATTGAGCCATTAGTGGTTGTATAAAACAAAAAAAGAACCTATTGAAATGCAGCAAAACGCATTCCGATAGGTTCTTTGCTTATAAGGTGTAGAAACTTCCTACTTGAAAAGCATCTGCGAGAAGCAGTAGAGACTGTATTTCCAAACCTTCATATCGTGGTAACCGTTGGGGTAAATCACGAAACTGTAAGGAATCTCGTTTTTCTTGCAGAAATTTGCGGTGTTTCGGCAGTTGGAGATAAGGTCGTCCTTGTCGCCGCAGCACAGCCAGAAAACCTTCAGCATTTCCTTTGCCTTCTCCTTGTCGGGGAAGAGCTGGCTTGCCTGACGGGTGTTTGGCGCGGCCGAGAAAGCACCCACATACGCAAAATAGTCGAGGTTGGTGAGGCCGAAATTCAGCGACTGACCTCCGCCCATCGAGAGACCGGCAATAGCGCGGTGCTCGCGGTCGTCGTAAGTGTTGTACTTGCCGTCTATGAAAGGTATCAGCTCGTTTATCAGCTCCTTGTCGAACTTCTCGAAATCGCCAGCCTGTGCGTAAATATTGCCAGATGGGTATGGATTTTTGGAAGAACGTCCGTTGGGGAACACAATAATCATAGGCACTGCCGAATCCTTGGCAATCAGGTTGTCGAGAATGTAGTTTGGGCTGCCCTCCGATCTCCAGTCGAGCATCTCGGAGCCTCCAATGCCGTGCAGGAGATACAGAACGGGATATTTCTTGCTCTCGTCGTAGTTTGGCGGCAGATACACCGACGCCTTCTTCGTGGTGCCCGAAACCTTCGATTCATACGAAACCAGCTCGTAGGTGCCGTGAGCCACGGTGTCCTGCTTCTTGTCGAACCCGGCGGGCAGGGTTACAAACTCATTGTAGTACTGATGCTCGCTCACATTGTACACGGGCTTCTCCTCTTCCTTTTCGGGCTCGTTTTCGTCCTTGTTGCATCCGCTCATCAGTATCAGAGCCATAGCTGATGCAAAAAATACTCTTTTCATTTTGTGTGGATAATTTTAGAATTAGTAATTGAAATTAGCGCATCAAAGGTAATACTTTTTTCGGAGCTGATGCAATTTTTTCCATATTATTTTTCTGATGCCGCGCTTCAGCCTCATTATGTAGCTGACTCTGTGATAATAGGGTCAGCTGCATAAACATATTTTTTTGTAGCTGACTCTATGATAATAGGGTCAGCTGCATAAGTTTTCTCAAAAATATTTATATTTTTGCATCAGATATCTAATCGAAAACATTAAAATTATGAGCACTTTTAAGAAAATTGCGATGGCGATGATGGCCGTTGCTCCGTTTTGTGCCAATGCACAAAACCCCTATCTGCCTATGTGGGAGTATATTCCCGACGGCGAGCCTTACGTTTTTGAGGATCCCGACAAGCCGGGCGAGTACCGCGTGTATGTTTACGGATCGCACGACAACCGCATCACCGACTACTGCGGACGTGATCAGGTGGTTTGGTCAGCATCAGTGAACGACCTGAATAACTGGCGATATGATGGTGTTATCTTGAAAACTACTTTCGGTACCGACGGACGTTTCCTGAATCCCGATGGAAAGTCTGATGTGCTTTTTGCGCCAGACGTGGCTATGCGCATCAGCAAGGATGGAAAAAAGGAGTATTACCTCTATCCAAACGACCAGCACTGGGGACGCAACGGCCTGATAGCCAAGAGCGACCGCCCCGATGGACCTTTCGAGATCTGCAACTGGAGCAAGGATAATCCAACCGCCACCGACGGCGTTTTGAATTTTGACCCAGGCGTTTTTGTGGACGACGATGGACGTGTGTACGGATACTGGGGTTTCGAGAAGAGCTACGCCGCCGAGCTCGATCCCAATACTATGGCTACTGTTAAGCCTGGTACTCAGATTGTTGAGGATATGGTTTCGAACTACAAGCAGCCCGGAGTTTTCAGGTTTTTCGAGGCCTCGTCGATGAGGAAGATTGAAGACAAGTACGTATTTATCTACAGCCGCTACACCAATGAGGGCGAGTTTGGAATGTATTCGGTAAACTATACTCTCGCATACGCCTATTCCGACAATCCACTGGGTCCCTGGACTTACGGCGGCACCATTATCGATGGCCGTGCCCGCGATGTTGACGACAACGGAAAACCCTGCTACACAGCGTGTCCGTTTGGCAACACTCACGGTTCTATCTGCAAGATAAATGATCAGTGGTGGGTGTTCTACCACCGTCAGGCCGGTACCGACGAGTATTCCCGTCAGGCAATGGTGGCTCCTATCACCGTGAAGGTGGAGAAGGGCAAGGGCGGCAAGGTTACCATCAGCGAAGGTGAGTACAATTCCGAGGGTTTCCAGACTCAGGGCCTGAATCCGCTCAATAAGTCGCTGGCCGGCTGGGCTTGCTACTACACTCAGCCAAACGGTGTGCGTCAGAGTTATCCAAACTTCATATTCTCAGGTTCTTACGTGAAGGCTACCCGTCACGGGGCCGAGGATTGTCTTGGTGCCGGCAACAACAAGATTTCTTACTGTCCGGTTGTAAACAACACCAACGGTTCCACAGTTGGCTACAAGTATTTCAACTTCGACTGCACCTCCAAGGCCGATAATGTGACATTGAAGGCTCACTTTAAGCCCGAGGGTTTAGTGGACGGCACAATAACAGTTTACGTTGGTGGTCCAAAGGAGAGCCGTGGAGGAAAGAAGATTGGCGAGTTCTCTATCAAGAAAACCGACAAGCAGGAAATAACCGAATTCTCAATCCCCGTATCAGGTCTGAAGGGCATTAAGGGCAAACAGCCTCTCTTCTTCGCAATAAAGGCAAGCGAGGACGGCAAGAGTTTGTGCGAGATGTATGATTTTCAGTTTTCAATAAAATAAAGGAATAAAAGAATAAAAGATTCTAGAGACGTACGGCCGTGCGTCTCTACGTTTTTTTTGATTGATTGTAGTTTTTGTTGTGCATTGATGAACAAGCATAAGCGTTGTCGATATCATAATTATCGAGAGAGGGGTATTTATATGATTACCATAACTGTTGAAGGTCGCAAAGCGATTTTCGGTAGTTTGGTAGGAAACCCTGATGCCGAAATGGATTCTCCTGATTGTCCTAGTGTTGTGTTGTCTCCGCTGGGAGAGGTGATCCGTCGTGAGGAAATACGCAAGATCTCACAGGTGTATAGTTTTGTGCACGTGTGGAAATTATGTATTATGCCCGACCATATCCATTTGATAGTATATGTGGAGCGGGCGTTTCAGGGTAAACTCTCGCTTGGTAATGTTGTGTCTGGCTTTAAGGGCGGGTGCTCAAAGGCCTGGCTTCGGCTTAACAAGGAGGGCAAGATGGTGGGATGGCCTACATTGCCTCCATTGAGTGTGGCTGGGGCGGGCTTGAACGGACGTTCAAGCGGACCTGACTCTTCTCAAAACTCAAATCAAGAGTTGGGTAGGGATGAACGTCAGTTCAGCCCAACTGCCAATTCTGCAAAGCGCTGGAACACGCGACGTAATCCTGAGGTGCGCCCGATTTTTGAGCCTGATTATGATGACCGCATTCTCCGCAAGAAGGGTCAACTTCATAATTGGCAAAATTACCTGAGCGACAATCCCCGACGTGGTATTATAAAACATAATAATCCTCAGTATTTCACGGTTTTGCACGATTGGACTATTGGCTCGCAAAAGTGTCAGATTGTTGGCAACCGTTTCTTGCTTGATATCCCCGACAAGGTGGCTGTGATTGTCCATAGGGCATATTCTGATGCTGATTTTGAGCATTACAAGCGTGAATGGCTGGCCTGCGGTGAGGCTGGTGGAGTGCTCGTAAGTCCTGCAATTTCACCCCGTGAACGTGAAGTTATGCACGAGGCGATGGAGCGGGGATATTGCATAATTCATCTTAGGGAGAACGGATTTCCTCCATTATACAAACCTTCGGGACGAAGTTTTGATGCTTGTGCCGAAGGTCGTCTCCTCCAAATCTCTCCGTGGGAATATCACGAATACAACAAACGTATCACAAGGGCGCAGTGTTTGTTCTTGAATGAATTGACGGAGAAGATTGTGGGAGAGTGATGAGGAGAAAAAGTAGTTTTTTTTGTTATTTTTTTCACTGATAATATTTTGTTTTCTGTTTATTTGTTGTTATATTTGTTTGTTGTAGACATACAAAAAGGATGTCTATTTTTTTTGAATTCAATGCTTGATAGATTATGTACATAGATAGTGTTAAAATAAATAATTTTAGGGGCTTATCTCTTGAGATTTTTGACTTGAAAGATAATTTTGTTGTTATCGGCAAAAATGACTCAGGGAAATCTAATTTGTGTTATGCGATTAGGAAAGTTTTGGATTTTAATATTCGTAAAAAGAATTTTGGAATTAATGATTCTACTAATGGAAATTGTCAACCTATCTCAATAGAGTTGCGAATAAATTTGTGTGATATTGATAATGTTAAGCGTTCAAAAATTGCCAAGTATATTCACAAGGTCAATGATTTTCAGTATGTTTGCGCAAGATTAAGTGCTAACTATAATTCTGATACAATGCATTATGATGAAGTGCTTTCTGTTGGTGATGTTGATTCTGAAGATTTTGCAACCAATGTTTCTAATCCTCTTGACAAGATTATCCAACTTATATATATTAACCCGTCTTATGATTTTGAAAAATCACAAAGTTTGTTCTTCAAATATAAGAATTCTTTGTCTATTGAAAATTCAGAAGAATCGAGTCTTACTTCATCTGTTAAAGACAGTGTAGAAAAATTGAATAATGATATTAGACAACATTCTGAAATCAAGCAAATTGGTTCGCAAATCAAGTCACAAGATGAAAATAATCAAGTGTTTGATGAAATATCATTCGATGTTATTAGTAATCTAAGTGTTGCTAATATTTATAATTCGCTGAAAATCATTCCTGTTATGGGTAATAACGAGGAAATGGTTATCGGTGATGGAAAGACCAAGATTTTGTCTATGTTGTTGCAAAAGATGTCTTATGACGAGTCGAAGTCCAAGATTTTCATCGTAGAGGAACCTGAGAATCATCTTTATCCATTGCTTCAGTTGCAGTATTCCTCTTATCTTGATGGTTTTAATATGAGTCAAACTATTATAACAACTCATTCTCCTTATTTGTTGGATTTTAGCAAAATGAAACAAATAATAAGATTGAATTCTATAACAACGACTCCAAACAAAGCAATTATTAGAGAAGGTCTATATAAGGAGTATGGGTCATTGTTTAATGAAGATTTCGCTTCGATGTTGTATTACAATATCGTTGTTTTGGTGGAAGGTTTTAGCGAAAAGTATTTTTATAATTTGTTGAAAGTTACTGATACAAAGTTTCGTGATCTTTTGATAAAAAAACATATTGGTATTTTTTGTGTTGGTAGCATTGATTTCAAGCCGGCCAAAGAATTATTGGAACAATTGGGCATTATTGTGTATATAAAAACAGACAATGACTTTTATGGTGTTAAAAATTCAGATACTAAAATGCAATTTGCTGGAATCAAAAGGTGCTTTGATTGTCTAAGAGCGGAGTCGAAAGAAGCTTTAAGAAATGTTTTAGGAGTTTCCTCTGATTCTACTTTTGATAAAAAGTTTTTTAATGTAGAAAATGATGACGAAAACTGTCGTTTGATTAAAAGTAAAATGCAAAATATTACAGAATTGTTTTATTCGGATAAAATAATTCTGTCTAATCATTATGATGGTTTTGAGGGGGATTTGTTGAATTATCTTCAAATTTCTGGTGAGGATTATGAAAAACAAAAGGCCTATTTGCAAAAGTCAAAACTTAAAAACTTACATAGTTTTATTCAAGATTTTCTTGTCAATCTTGAAATTACTGATTCTAATAAAAGTAATCCTTTAATAAAATTTTTGTTTGATGGAGATTAGCGAAGATAAGAAGTTGATTTTGGGTATGTCTGACAGAAAAATGGTGGTTACGGCAGGCCCTGGCTCTGGAAAGACCCATTTGCTTGTAGAGTTAATAAAACAAGAGTTGTCCAAAGAAAAGACTTTGGAACAGGGCGTTATTGCTTGTTCTTTTACCAAAAATGCTTCAAATGAAATAAAAGGAAGGTTGTCTTCAAATATCAAGGGAATGAATATTTCATTTATTGATACTTTGGATTCTTTTGTATATAGGGAGATAATATATCCATTTCTTAATAGATATTATGACTTAAAAGGGTTGTCTGTGATAAACAAGTTTATGATACAAACTTTAATAATTAAGAAAGATAATCGCTTTATAAAAATCACTGATAATAATATACTTGAAAATATGTATGCTGGATGGAAGAATGACTTGCATTCAGGAAAATATTGTTTAAATATTTTTTCATACAAATTTGCCATTGATTTAATTTTAAGTTTGGATTTAGTCTCATCTTATTTGGATTCGAGGTATTCTCGATTATTTATTGACGAGGCTCAAGATTTGAATAGGTATCAATTTGAATTGGTAAGAGTATTACTGGATAAGTGTCCAAATATGAGTTGTGTTTTGTTGGGTGATGTTAAACAATCTATTTTTCAATGGAGAGGAGCAGTCCCTAAAGAGTTTTTGGGTGTGGTTGATTATGGTTTTGTTTCTTATTCATTGACAGAAACTTTTAGATGTGATCCTAAAATTTTGGAGTTTGCTAATTCTGTTGTTCTTGACAAAAGAGATTCAATATTAGTAAATAGACAAATTATATCACTAGAAGTTCAACCAAAAAGTTTAATAGGTAAAACTAATGTGATGGTTCTGTTTGAGAATAACTATGACGCTAATAAGTTTTACAAAGGTTGTATGGATATTGGGATTCCATTTGTTTATTCACGACGTTTGGAATTGTCCAATAGTTTTTATAATGAACAATATTTGGATTTGATAGAAGAAATTTCCTCATTTTATTATAATTTTGAAAACCAAGAACCTTCTTTGGTCTATTCAATTGATGATTATGTTAATTATTTGAGTAATTATGTTGTTTTTGGAAAAAGAATTTCTGAAAAGGTTCTCGTAAAAATTGATGTTGATATTTCCGAGTATGTGCGTTTGGTTTTTAATGAGTTAGGTATCTCCATTTTAGATGATGTTTTGAAAGATATTAATAATAAATTTGAAGATTCTGTAGTTGTTAATTATTATAAAGGGCAAATGAATGTTAATCGTATAATGACTATTCATTCAGCCAAAGGGTTAGAGGCAGATAATGTTATCTTGAAGTTAGCAGAAAATTCAATGTATGGTAATCCTGCCGATGAAGAATCTAAACAAAAATTATTTGTTGCCTGTACTAGGGCCAAGAAACATTTAGTAATTGATATGGACGATGGTTATAGATCAACAGATATGGGAAAATATTTGTTAAGCAAGTTGAGTTTGTTGAAATATAGTTTAACTAATTAAATGTAAACGTTTTTCGTGGGCGTCAATTACGACGAAAACAAGAATTACAAATGCAAAATTGAGAAGTTGCAGAAGTAAAAATAGTGCTGAAACCCGTGGAAATGTGTCGATTTTTGATAGATTTCCACGGGTTTCAGCGTTTTTTTTTGTAATTTTGCGCCCTGGATTTACAATGTTTTAAGATATGTATAAAGGATTGATAGCCTTGGCGTTTGGTACATTCGGCCTGGGTATTTCGGAGTTTGTGATGATGGGCATTCTGCCGTATGTGGCTCACGATTTCAATATCGGAATTGCTCAGGCTGGTCATTTTATTTCGGCTTACGCGCTGGGCGTTTGCGTGGGTGCGCCGTTGGTGGCGTTGTTCGCGAGGAAATGGCGCTTGAAGAATATTCTCTATCTTCTGATGGCGATTTACTCGCTGTCGGCAGGCTTGATTGCGTGCTGTCCCGTCTATGAGGAGGGCGGTTCGCACTGGCAGTATTATCTGATGATGGCGCTCAGATTCTTGCAGGGAACACCTCACGGAGCGTTTTTCGGAGTGGGAGCCGTTGTCGCCGACCGTCTGAGCAAATCCACGGGCAAGGCGGCCTTTGCGGTTGCCATTGTGTCTTCCGGAATGACTGTTGCCAATCTTATCGGAAATCCGCTTCTAACCTTCGTAACTTCCAATTTCTCTTGGCGTTACGTATTCTGTTTTACGGCAGTTTGGGGCGTGATTACATTGCTGAGTGTTATGTATCTGATACCTGACCAAGAGCCATTGCCCGACCACGGCGTTAAGGGTGAGTTCAGGTTTATGAAGCACCTTGCCCCGTGGTTGCTTTTCGGTTGCACGATGTTCGGAAACAGCGGTGTATTTGCCTGGTATTCATATATTTCGCCTACATTGACCGAACTTGCAGGCATTCCCGAGAACTTGCTTACCTTTATGATGATTCTTGCAGGCGCTGGTATGGTGATTGGAAACCTTGTGGGCGGAAAACTCTCCGACCGTTTCAAGCCCGGGCATACTGGACGTGGGATTGAGATAGTTATATTTATTTCCCTGATACTCATTTATTTCTTTACGCATATTAATTGGTGCGCCGTGGTTCTGATGTTCATAACGGCTGGTGCATTGTTTGCGGTATCAGCCCCTCAACAATTGCTCTTTGTACGTCACAGCGAGGGTGGCGAGTTGATGGGAGGCGCAATGGTTCAGATTGCCTTCAACCTCGGAAATGCTATCGGCGCTTGGGCTGGCGGTCTGCCGATTGTGGAAAGTCAGCCTCAGAGTTACCATTATCCTGCACTCGTGGGCGCGTGCCTTGCGGTGTTTGGAGTGGTTTGCTATTTCGCGTTTTGCAGGAGGTATGAGAGGGAGAGGGCGTAGGCTCTCTCTCCGTGTACGTGGCTGTCCGCAGGCTCAGCACGTGCCGTGCCACGCCCACGGTTATGCACGGCGACGCCCCGTCGGGGCTGTGAGGGAGCGTAAGTTTTGGTAATAAAATCATTGTTTTTGGTTGCTGATATTTTTGAGGATTTTGTATATTTGTTTTGGTAATTTTGGACAAATGTTTTATTTTTGTCGCAAACGATATAATATATATAGAAACTATGAAAGTTATTGCAAATCAGGAATTTGGAGGAGAGCGTCCGTTGTATGCCTCGCACGATATCAGATTAGAGAATGTTACTATTCACGTGGGCGAGTCTTCTATTAAGGAGTCGTCGAATATTGAGGCTGAGAACTGCCGTTTTGAGGGAAAGTATGTTTTCTGGGAGGTGGACGGTTTTAATGTCAACAACTGTTATTTTGCCGAGAGTGCGCGCAGTAGTCTCTGGTATTCAAGGAATTGCCGTATGACCAACTGCAATGTGGACGCGCCTAAGCTTTTCCGCCGTATGGACGGTATTTTTGTGGAGAACACCAAGTTCCCTAATGGCGAGCAGTTTCTCTGGGATTGCAGTAATGTGGAGTTGCAAAATGTTGAGATTCAGAATTGTGACTATGTTTTTATGCACACCGAGAATGTTAGGATAAATAACTACCGTCAGGACGGAAACTATGGTTTCCAATACGCCAAGAATGTGGAGATCCACAACTCTGTGCTAAACAGCAAGGACGCTTTCTGGGAGGCTGAGAACATTACAATCTACGATTCGGAGATCAACGGCGAGTACCTTGGCTGGTACGCCAAGAATATGAAACTTGTGCGCTGTCATCTCACTGGCGAACAGTTGCTTTGCTATGTTGACGGTCTGATACTCGAAGACTGCACTTTCGGACCCGACGCAAATCTTCTCTTTGAGTATTCCACCGTGAACGGTAATATAAAAGGCGATGTAACTTCCATAAAAAATCCAACCTCAGGAACCATAAAAGTGGAAGGCAAGGTTGGCGAGATTATCTGGGACGAGAATCAGAAGGAGCCCAAGGATGCGGTGGTCTTGTGCGAATAATCCAAAAAAATATTTATATTTGTGACGGTTTTTAATCTCAACGAGTATAATTATGAAAAGGACAATTTTGCCGGCCTTGGCGCTGGCGTTTTTGGCAAGTTGTGGAGGCGGTACTCAGCAGACCTCGCAACAGACAGGAGAGGGGCAGACAGAAACTGCGCCGTCAGCAACCACTAATGACATTGTGGATGAGACCACGATTATGGATATCTATAATATGATACCCGACAAGAAGGAAGGTTTCAAGGAGTTTGAAAAGGTGAATGCTCAGTGTTTCCGTCAAAGGAAATTGTTGTGCGAGTATGAGGGTACGGAGGATTATTTGACAGAGTCCCTCAACTTCTACAAGTACAACGATGGCGGATGGTTGCTGGTTTTCTACGGTTCAGGAGATGAAGGAGACAATTTCCAAAGGTTGTATGATTACAGGGACGGAAAACTCACACCTTCCAAAATGAAGTTACCTACCAAGAGGGCGAAGGATTTGGTAGAGGATTATCTCTATTTCCTTGGTGCAGAGGATCAGTTGGCTGATGATGAGTTGACTGCATTCCCATACGGTCAGGATACTTTGGCTTGCGATTACGATCCCAACGATGGCATTGAGTTTCCACAAGACTATGCGTACGGTTTTATGTATTTTGTTTGGGACGGCGAGAAGTTTGTGGAGCAGGCTTTGATTCCTTCGTCCTCCGATTATGTAGATGAGAAAGGACTCAGAAGTTATTGGACGGTGGAGGGCGTCGATATTGGAGGCACTCGTCCAAAGGCCATTAAGGGCTACACTATCAAGGAGGAGAAGGGCGCATTTGTCTATTATCTGAACGGCGATAAGAGGTTCTCGGTGTATGAGGGCAATTCTGGCATTGAGAAGATCTGTGTTTTTACCGAATATCTTGGTTATTATATAGGACGTGACCGTAAAGGATTGGATGAATATAATAAAGGCCTTGAATACAACGGTTGTGTGGCTACCAAAATATGTGACAACTGCAATCTCATCGAGTATGTTTTCGACAAGCCTGACGGCGTGGTTGTCCAAATCAATATCGTGAAGGGTGACGACTCTGTGGATCCTGAGACGATGATGGATTTCTATGTGCAGGTTCTCAATGCTGGCGAATACAGCGATTTTGTGAACGATCCCAATGAGATGGATGTTCAGGAGGGAGAGAACGGATGTTTCCACGAGAGCCGTATGGGCGCAGGCTTTACCGAGAATTTCCATTTTGTTTGCTACAAAAGAGGAAAGGATTTGTTTGGCGCGATAGATTGCGGTGCTAATAAGGTTGATATCTGGAAATACGAGAATGGCAAGGCTACTGAGTTGAAGGATGTTATGCCTGATCGATCAGATCTGTGTTACGTATTTAAAGTGAATGTTGATGTGCTTGATAAGTCGGAGATTTCTTATCATTTGACCTGCGGTGGACAGTTGGTAGTAGGTTTAGTTATGGCCGACGGCGAAGGCCCTGAGGCAATGTTTGTTTTCGACGGTAGAAGATGGGCGCGTGAGGAAGAATAGGCTTTCTTTTCTCTGATATTAAAACTGTCAGTCGCTTGATGGGAAGTGGCTGACAGTTTTTTTTTTGTTGGTATCAGTATGGTGTTCTGTGTTGATGTCGTTAGTTTATCGAAAATTCAATAGGGATGTTACAATAGTCGTAAACAATTTCATAGATTGCAACTTCTCTAGCGTCAATATCGTCGTCAATTTTAATCATTTTTTCCATAAGTTTTGCGAAGTAAGTCTTTTGTGTGGCGTCGAATTCTTTTATTGCCATTAGTGCTAGTATTGCGGATTTGCAATTTATATCATTAACGTCTTGTTCGCTTAATTCCAATTCTTTGATTAAAGAGTTGAATAGTTCCGTTTCTCTATAATCAATTATTTCGTCTGCGTATACAATGTCAAGAAGTATGCGCATTATTGCAATTTTTTGAGAGTGTTTTAATGGCTTCATATATTTATATTTTTTGCAAAAATAATTATTTTTTTGATTGTATTATTGTTTGATTAAAAAAATGTATATATTTGAAAAATTTTCTGGCTATGGTAAAGTCTTGTATATATACAATTGGTCACGGCAACAAATCTATTGAAGAATTGGTCACTATTCTTAGGTCTTATGGAATTAAGTATTTGATTGACGTAAGATCTAAGCCATATTCCAAATATTATCCACAATTCAATAGGGAAGATCTTGCTGTGTCTATAAATAACACTGGTGATATTGTTTATGGATATATGGGTGACCAAATTGGTGGGTTGCCTCCTGACGATAGATACAAAACCAATGGGAAAATGGATTATAACAAGATGAAAACTAATCCTAATTATCAGATTGGGTTGTCCCGTATTATTAAGGCCAATAATTTAGGTTTTCCTACTTGTTTGATGTGTAGTGAGAGTAATCCTGCAGAATGTCATAGGTCTAAACTTTTAGGAGAGTCTTTACGAGAAAACGGGATCATAATTAATCACATTGTTAAAAACAAATTGGGTAAATATGTTTTGAAATCTCAAAAGGATGTGATTAATGAGGTTGCAAACGAAGGTTTTGAGGATTTGTTTGGAGAGTCATTGTGTTTAATGTCTAGAAATACTTATTGAAATGAAGATATATACAGTTGGTGTTTACGGAAAAACAGAAGAGGAATTTTTCTCTTTGTTGACAGATAATCAAATAGATACTTTTCTTGATATACGTCAAAGGAGGGGCGTTCGTGGTTCTCTTTATCGTTTTGTGAATAGTAATTATTTGCAAATGAAACTTAAACAGATGGATGTTAATTATTTGTATAAAAAGGAATTAGCGCCTACTACTGAGATAAGAGAGAAACAATGGGCTGAAGATAGGGATAAGAATGAGACAAAAAAACTTAGAACTACTTTGAGTTCTTTATTTTCGAATTGCTATTGTAGTCAAATTCTTGATAGTTTTGATTTTGAGGCTTTAATTAGGGATTTGGAAATAATTCAATCAGAGAATGTTGTGTTGTTCTGTGTTGAATCTGTTGCTACCGCTTGCCATAGGTCTTTGTTGGCAAAACGATTGAAAAGTAGTTATGGATTTGAAGTAATAAATTTGTAAATTCGTATTCTATGTCTCGTATAGTTGTTGTTGCTAGGACAAAGATGAAGAGCGGTGTTTGTTGTGGCGCTCTTGATTTGGATACCTTAGAGTTCCTGAGGATACATAATGAGCGTGGTGCCCATTTGACTGATGATGCTCCATATCAAGTAGGACAAGTTTACGAGTCTGTGTATCAAACAGCCTGGAATGCAAGGCCTTTGCCCCATTCAGAGGACAAGCAATTTATTTCTAGTGTATATCAACATAGTATGTCGGAATTGGATTTGATAAATTTTGTAAATAACAATGTTTTGGTTTACGAAGGGAATTTGTCAAATGTTTTTGAAGGATGTTTGAAATTGTCTTGTTTCTCTCCTTATATCGATAAAGATGCAGTTCCTTCCCATAGTGTTTGTTTTTGGCGTAGTAATGTTCCTTTGAAAAAAGTAATTTCTTTTGGAAAGGTCAAATATAATCACGAACGACATTTTTTAAGTTATGTTGGTTTTCAAGATCCTGTTGACGAAATACCGGAAGGTACTTTGATTAGGCTTTCATTGGCTAATTGGTGGTCAAAGGACGACCGTTTTGAGAAAAAGTGTTATTTGCAGTTGTCTGGTTGGTATGGTTTGTAGTTTATGGTGTTCTGTAGTGAAACTCTTCGTTTTCAAATTGTTCTGAAGTAAGGTTTTTCTGTTCCCATACTTGTTGTGCAAGGATACCTACCTTCTTTGTGTAATTTCCTTTGTTTGTTCTCATTTTAGTGCTACCCCATTCCTCAATAGTCTTTTCGTTTATTTCGCCATTGTCCCACATTGCGTCGATGGCTTTCTGAGCCTTCTCTGCAAAATAATGGGCAATTAGATTGCGAAATTCTTCGTAGTCAGCGTCTGTTTTTATGTTGCGCACAACGTTAAGTATGTCAAGTTGCGCCATTTCAGAGTAACTCATATTTATTGTATTTTGTTTTCCGCAAATTTATAAAAGGTTTGGGATATATGAAATTTTTTGTCCATTTTTTCATACCTAAACGTTATAAATGAACTATGCTGAATTGTTTGAAATTTTGACTGATTTTATGTAAGTTTGTGAAATTTTAAAGTGTTGAATATTAGAGTAATGATGTTAAAATGTATTGAAATTATTTCGCCAAAATAGTGGTTGTAGGGGGTGTTTTGGCGAAATTATTTTGAAAATTATTTCGCCAAAATCAAGATTTTGGTTATATTTGTGGCGGATTTATTTTCAAAAAACTTTTGTTATGAGAGAGGATATCATCGGTCGCATTGACGAACAGAAAGAACTGAATGAGTTGTATTCTTCCAATAAGTCGGAGTTTGCAGTAATCTATGGGCGCCGTCGTGTTGGAAAGACCTTTTTGGTTAGGGAGTATTTCGAGGACAAAATGTCTTTCTATCATACAGCGTTGTCGCCTTTTGAGTTGGAAGGCAACAATGAATTACTTATGCAACAGCAATTGGAATGTTTCCACGGTTCGCTCCGTGAGTATGGAGATTATCACACCGAGAGGCCAAAGTCTTGGATTGAGGCCTTCGATAGGTTGAGGGATTTGCTGAAACGTAGTCGTAAACGTCGTCTCGTGGTTTTTATAGATGAATTACCTTGGCTTGATACTGCGCGTTCGGGTTTTGTATCTGCCTTCGAGCATTTCTGGAATGGATGGGGTGCTGGTTGCAAGAAACTTTTCCTTATCGTGTGTGGTAGCGCAACGTCTTGGATTTCAGATCAGTTGCTTAATAATACGGGTGGCTTGTATGGACGCACCACGCGTGAGATTTGCCTTGAGCCTTTCTCTTTGTCGGAGACTGAGCAATATCTTTTAAGGAACAATTTCAGTTATACCCATTACGATATTTTGGAACTTTATATGGTGATGGGAGGAATACCGTATTATTTGTCTTATTTAAAACGAGGTTTCTCGGTGGCTCAAAATATTGATAATATATTTTTCAAGAAGGGATCCAAACTTGAAACTGAGTTTGTGCGATTGTTCAGTTCGCTTTTTATAGATTCCGAAAAGTATATATCTGTTATGCGTTTGTTGAGTAGCCGACGCAAGGGATATACCCGTGGAGAGATTGCTGAGAAACTTTCATTTAGTTCTGGTGGCGGTCTTACACAGATTCTCAGGACCCTGATATCAAGCAATTTCGTGGTTTCGTATAGTTATTTCAATCGCACGTCGCGTGATACATATTATAAACTTACTGATTTTTTTACTTTGTTTTATTTTTATTTTATAGATGGTAAGGAGAGTCTGGATCCAAAGTTCTGGCAAACCAATGGTATGTCGCCTCAGTTGAATTCCTGGCGTGGATTTTCGTTTGAGGAGGTATGCTTCACCCATTACAATAAGATAAAGCAAGCACTCGGCATTGCTGGTGTCCATACCGTTATATCTTCCTGGGCAAGCAGAAATCTGGAGTCTAATGCTCAGATAGATATGATTATCGACCGCGACGACCGTGTGATAAATCTTTGTGAAATGAAGTTTTATTCGTCGGAGTTTTCTATCGACAAGTCGTATGAGGCAGATCTTAGGAACAAGGTTAGTGTTTTTGTCTCTGAGACCAACTGCCGAAAGTCTCCTCAGTTGATTTTGGTTACTACCTATGGCCTGAAGCCGAATAAATATAGTGGTAGGATTCAAAATGTGGTGACAATGGATGATTTGTTTTAAATTTTTTTGTCCATTTTTCATACACTTTTATCTATTAAATCCCTCTATCTTTGTGCCGTTATTCACAAACTAAAAACTATAAGAAAATGGAACAGAAATTTTGTCAAAGTTGCGGAATGCCTCTTAGTGAGGAGGTTTTGGGTACTAATGCTGATGGTAGCAAGAATGAGGACTACTGCATTTACTGCTACAAGGACGGCGCTTTCACTGGTGATTTCTCTATGGAGGAGATGGCTGAGTATTGCTCTATGTTTGTGGAGGAGTTCAACAAGAATACTGGTAAGAGCCTTACCGCCTGCGAGTACAAGCAGGAGTTGTTGAAGTATTATCCTATGCTGAAGCGCTGGAACCTTCCAAAGGATCAGATCCCTCACGCCGACCACCCTATGAAGAAGGTTTTCATCAGCGAGGTGAATGCTCTTTGTATCAGCGAATTGTCTATCAGCAATCTTTATGTGCTTCAGGGCTCGTTCATAAATCAGGCCTACAATCTGAACGGCAACAATATCAAGGTCTTGGACGACAACGGCACTTACTGGGGCAATCAGGTTCAAAAATCTGACGGCCGTTGCTATGGCATTGCCTGCGACGAGAAATATATTCTCGTGAGCGAATACGGTAAGGATGGAGCTGATCCTGAGATTGTTGTATTGAAGAGACGATAATTGCTTCGCCTTCGGCATTTTTTAGACAAAAATTATCAAAAATTACCAAGAATTATTCAAAAATTTTCTCTGAATGTAATTTATGGATAATTCGTGGTAATTTCTGGTAATTCGTGTTTTTTTTTACAAATTACAGAAATGATGAAAGTAATCAAAATTATGTCGGTTTTGGTGGCTGTTATGGGTTTGGTACATATCGTGGCCACTTTTACACCGTTGATTGCCAATAAGTTGTCTATGCTGGAAGAATCTGCGCAGGGGGCGTTTGTGTATTTCAGCCTTATGTGCGGAGCGTTGCTTCTTGTGGGCGGATTGGTATGTTTTATGCTTGCGGACAAGGTTTCTGAGTATCAGTTTTTGCGGAAGCCCTATTCGCTGTTGCTGTCGTCGGTTGCCATAGACGGAATTCTGGCCGTTTGCTATATGCCTCACAATCCTTTTGCTTGGGCTATATTCGTGCTTGCCGTGGCGTTGGCGGTTGCTGGTTTTGTTAGTAACAAAAAATAAAAATTATGAAAATTAGATTGGAAGAGCCTTCGGATTTTCGTGAGGTAGAGAACCTTACACGAGAGGCTTTCTGGAATGTTTACCGTCCTGGTTGCGTGGAGCATTTTGTGCTGATGAAATACCGCGACAATCCCGATTTTATTCCTGAACTCGATTTCGTGATGGAGGAGGACGACCGGATTATCGGTCACGTGATGTATTCCAAGGCCGAGATAATAGGGGAGGATGACAATGTGATCCCTGCCTGGACTTTCGGCCCAATAAGCATTCATCCCGATTACAAGCGCAAGGGCTATGGTCTCAGACTCCTGAATTTCTCTATCGAGAAGGCCAAGGAGTTGGGAGTCGGAATTCTCTGTATGGAGGGCAATATTGATTTCTACAAACACGCTGGATTTGTGCTTGCAAGCAGTCTTGGCGTTCATTACCACGGCGAGCCTAAGGAATCGGAAGTGCCGTATTTTCTTGCCAAGGAACTTTTGCCCGGTTATCTTGATGGTCGCGAGGGAACGTATCACACTCCCAAAGGCTATTTTGTGGCCGACGAAAACCCTCAGGAGTTCGAGGCTTACGAGGCTGGTTTCCCAAGGAAGGAAAAATTGGTGTTGCCGGGACAGTTGGGGTAATTGATGATTTATGCGACAGTGTCGCATAAATTTTCAAAAGTTTTGGGTTGTTGTTTTTTATGAAATTTTTTATTATATTTGCGCCTTAACGCAAAAATTATGAAGGACAACAATTTGACAAAATACACCCACGATGGGTTGGATCTTCCGATTGAGAATTGGAATGTTGGAAGTCATTCTTTTGATGATTTGACTTCGGTGATTCAGACAACTCACGATGCCTCGCAGACTTCGGCAATTAAGGCAATCAACCGTTTGCAGACTATGCGCAACTGGTTGATAGGTTATTATATTGTTGAGTTTGAGCAGAATGGCAAGGATAGGGCTGAGTATGGAACGGGACTTTTGAAACGCCTTGAGGAAAAGGTGAATAGAAAGGGACTGACTGTTACCCTTTTTAAATGGGCAAGAAAATTCTATTTGTGGTATCCGCAAATGGTGGATAACTTTACAACAATTAATCCCCAAGGGTCCGGTTCCCTTATGTTTGAAAAAAGTGCATCACTGATGCACCTTTTTCAAGGAGTTGAAAATCAGGAAGTTGAAATTTGCGCATCAGTGATGCGCAAATTCATAACCCCTGGAGAGCGAATTATTTCTCGCTTGTCTTTTACTCATCTTAGGGAGATTATGACTATCGACGATCCGTTTCAGCGTTACTTTTATGAGCAGGAATGTATCAAGTGTACTTGGTCGGTTCGTGAGTTGCGCCGTCAGATATCTACCAATCTTTATGTGCGTGCTGGTATCAGTGCCAATCCTGAGAAGTTGCTGTCGGCCTATACTGATAACAACAGCGACAGTCCCGCTCTTCAGATTCGTCAGCCGATGACTTTTGAGTTCTTGGGTCTGAAGGCTCAGGATATTGTGGATGAGAACGATTTGGAGGATGCGCTTATTTCTCATCTTCAGGAGTTTATGATGGAGTTGGGTAAGGGTTTCTGTTTTGAGTCGCGTCAGCAGAGGATCGTTATTGATGACGAATATTTCTATCCTGATTTGGTTTTCTATAATAGAATGTTGCATTGCAATGTGATTATCGAATTGAAAAACGAGGAATTCTCTTATCAGAATTTTGGTCAACTGAACGCATACGTGTCGTATTATAAGGAGAATGAGATGCAACCTGGCGACAATCCTCCAATTGGTATTCTGCTCTGCACCCGCAAGGGAAAGAAGATGGTGGAATATGCTCTCGCTGGAATGGATAATCAATTGTTTGTTTCCACATATATGCTTCAACTTCCTGAGAAAAAGGTACTTGAGGATTTCTTGCTGAAACAGATGAAGGAATTCGGCGAGGAACTATAATCTCTAAAAATCCCCGGCTTCCCCGGTTTCCCCGGCCTCTGCTGTTATTGATAATTGGTGGAGGCCGGGGCTACTGAGCGTGGAGGTCTAAAGACCTCGGAGAGAGGCGTTTAATTTTTAAACTCCAAACTCTAATCTTTAATCTCTAAACTCTAATCTTTAATCTTTACACTTTCAACTTTACACTAAAAAATGGCTTGTTCACCGGAATTTATTGATTTTGTTTGTAATCAGTTGTTGCCGTTGGGGGAGGTGAGGGCCCGCAAGATGATGGGCGATTACGTGATTTATGTGGATGAGAAATGCGTTATCATCGCCTGCGACGAGATTTGCTATGTGAAGATGGTTCCTGAGATTGAGGAGCTGATGGCTGATGCTGAGCGCGGGTTCCCTTACGACGGCGCCAAGGAGCATTATATTCTTGATATCGAGCACCGTAGCCACGCCTCGAAGGTGGTGGGGATTCTGAGGGATGTTTTGCCGTATCCGAAGAAAAGGAAGAAGTAACTCCAAAAACTGTCAAAAAATCATACAAACTAAACCCTTGAAAATCAGTTGTAAAATTTTTAGACAATGCGTCTGATGTTGACGATATACTTTTGCATATCGAAAACAATAAAACGCATATAATATGAAAAAGATTTTACTTCTCAGCTCAATGATTCTTGGCGCCTCCTCGCTGATGGCGCAAAACTACAAGGGCCTTGTGGTGGATTCCAACGATCAGCCTATGCCTTTCGCAAATGTGGTGATGATGAGCCTCCCCGACAGCGCTTTCATCTGCGGCACAGTATCAGACATAGACGGCAACTTTGCCGTAGGGTGCACCAAAAAGGCCGATCTCCTGAGAGTTACCTCCGTGGGCTACGAGCCAGTGTTTGTGAACAATCCTGCCGACAATCTCGGCAGCATCAGGATGAAAGCCTCTGATGCCCAGATAGAGGAAGTGGTGGTGAAGGCACAGAAGCCAAAGACACGCCTCACCGGCAATTCTATGGTGACCTCCATTACAGGATCGGTGCTCGAAAACTCCGGAACGGCTCAGGAGATGCTCTCAAAGGTGCCTGGTATGATAGAGGGAAGCAATGGCCTGGAGGTGATAGGAAAGGGCTCGCCTGTAATCTATATCAACGGACGCAAGCTTAATGATATAAGTGAGCTGAAACGCATCAACTCTTCCGAAATCAAGGAGGTAGAGGTAATCACAAATCCCGGCGCTCAGTACGACGCCACTGTATCAGCCGTGGTAAGGATAAAGACCATACGCCGACAGGGCAGCGGTTTCGGTTTCGATTTCGACGCCGCCGACATTTACGATATTGAATATGGCAACAACAACAAGAACGCCACACTGAACCTCCGCTACCGCCACAACAACGTGGATGTGTTCGCAAAGGCCAACTACTGGGACTGGACTACCGTAAACGCGATGACTCCCAGTCAGTGGACATACTTCAATAGCGGCAACGATGTAAGGGTGCTCGAGCAGAGCGCCGCGCTTACCAACAAATGGTATGGCGAGAATTTCGTCTACAATATGGGAGCCAACTGGCAGATCTCCGAGAATCACTCGGTGGGTGTGCGTGTGGAGAGCCGCGAAAGACTCGACGGATGGTCAACTTTAGAAGAGCAGTCACAGATTGCCGACTACCTGATGCGCACTCCAAACGATGTCACCTACTCCAGCAGCCACTCAAAGCAGTATGAAGTTGACTATCAGCCATACAATATGGAGGGCAATGCCTACTACAACGGTACTGTGGGAAAGATGGGTATCGACTTCAATTTCGATTTCATAGCCAACAAGTCGAAGTCCGAAAATGATATAACATTACTCGAGGGCATCAGCTCGCAGCCAAACAACTCCACCATCGACAACAAGAAAACCAATATGGTGGCCACAAAGCTCGTTCTCACATATCCTGTTTGGAAGGGCCAGCTGACTCTGGGTGAGGAGAATTCCTTCGTAAACCGCAGCCAGGACTATTTGGTGTCGGGTCTCGACATATCTTCCTCTCAGCTGGAGGTTAAGGAGCAGAATCAGGCCTTCTTTGCCGAGTATGGAATGATGCTCCAGAAGATTGGTTCGTTTAGCGTGGGCGTAAGATTCGAGCACGTGGGACTCGATTTCACAAGTTTCAGCAACCCCAACGGAAGTATCACCCGCAACGACAACAATGTGTTCCCTACAGCAGCCTGGTCGCGTCAGTTTGGTGAGGTGCAGACCTCTCTCAGCTACAGCTTCAAGGTTCACCGCCCCAACTACTGGTCGCTCAGCGATGCCGTGCAGTACATTAATCCATACTCATATCAGCAGGGTGACCCAAAACTGAAAAACGAGAACGTGCAGAACCTCGGCGCCAATGTCCACTGGAAGGTACTCAACCTGTCGGCCAGCTACGAGTGCAGGAAAAACTCTCAGGTGGAGTGGTCGTATATCCACAACAACGACGGCGTAATCATATTGAAGCAGATAAACCTCAGGGAGCCCGTCAACGTGTTCTCGGCCTTCGTTAACGTAGCGCCCACATTTGGTGTGTATTCGCCCAACTGGACAGCCGGAATACAGACCGCAACATTGCGCAAGAGCCTGGCCGACCCGCGCGAAACCACCGGCGAGAGGGAGATCGTCTACAGCAAGCCTATCTCCATCTTCAACTGCAACAATGCCTTCCGTCTTAAGGGCAACTGGCAGCTGGAGGCCAATATGAGTTGTCAGTTCCGCGGCGACTGGATTACCTACAACCTCACCAACAACCTCTGCAATCTCGGACTCGTGGCCCAGAAGAGCTTCCTAAAAGACAAGTCGCTCGTGCTCAGGCTTACACTCCAGGACGCCCTCAGGAAATCAAGTCAGCGCGTAACGCTCGATTGCGGCTACAACAGAATAGATCAGCAGCACCACAACAACAATCAGCGCATCAACCTCTCCGTAAGATACACCTTCAACCAGAGCCAGAGCAAATACAAAGGCACCGGCGCAGGAAGCGATGCCAAGGGAAGAATGTAGCTTTTTCTCATTCATTTCGGCGGTGGTTTTTCATCTATAAATTATATGTTCAACCATTAAAAACTAACGGCTATGAAAAAAGGATTCAGATTTTGGGCGGTGCTGATGCTTTCGGTGCTGGCCTTTACGCTTCCCTCGTGCGACGATTGCTGGGACGATTACGAGAACTATGAGGGCGACTACGACCACGATATGTCGCGCGTGATCTGCGGTGTATGGGAGGGCGACTTCGACGGAGTGGATACCGAGATGGAGTTCAATCCCGACTACAGAAATGCTCAATGGGGCTATGGCACAGAGTTTTGCGGTGAAGACAAGTACGATTTTGAGTGGGAGATCCGTTTCGGAATCCTGGAGCTTACTTACCCTGATGCTCACGACCGCGATTGCCGAATCGGCAATTACCATATCACCAACAAGCGTTTCAAGGGTCGCCTCAACAACACCGACATTCATTTCTCTTTCAAGAAAACCGAGAAATACTATTCCTTTAATCCACCGTTCGATGAGAGGATGGGAAATTACAAGTAGATTTTTTTAGAGGAGAGATTAAAGATTAGAGAGCCTTTCGGATTTTTCGGATTCGGAAGGCTTTTATTTTGTCAATTTTTTACACACTTTTATCTCTGTTCATTTATTATCTTTGTGATGCAAACCATTAAAGATTTATACTATGTTTTGGGACAAAGTTTCGGGTCTTTACGACTTTTTTGAGAATGTATATAATGGCAAGGTTTATAAGGAATTGGGCCTTGCTACTGCAAGTTTTGTGTCAGAGGGAGATTCTGTGTTGGAGTGTGCCTGCGGAACGGGAAAGATCTCGTATTCGCTTGCTCAGAAATGTGCAAATCTTGTTGCGACAGATTTCTCCGACGGTATGTTGAGGCAGGCCCGCAAGCGTTGCGTAAAGTTGCAGAACGTGGAGTTCCGCAAGGCCGACATTATGCATTTGGAGTTTGCAGACGGCACGTTCGATTGCGTGGTGGCTGGCAATGTAATCCACCTTCTCGACGATCCTCAGGGTGCCCTCCGCGAATTGGAGAGAGTCTGCAAGAAGGGTGGAAAAATCATAATCCCGACCTACGTGAACATTGCCGACAACGGAAAGCCAAACTTCGGCGCCCGTTTCCTCCAAAAACTCGGCCTCTATTTCAAGAAGCATTTCTCTCTGGAGACGTATAAGGAGTTTTTTGCTTCGCTTGGCTATAAGGATGTGGAGTATAGGCTTGTGGAAGGCAAGATGCCCTGCGCAATAGCGGTGATGAGAAAGATGGTGTGAAAATTATTCACGCTTTTCTGTTTGAGTTTTGCGGAAAGCAAACGCCCAAGCCATATCTCAAGTTGGTTTGGGCGTTGTGCGATTAGTCGTTGTTGAGTGGTTTTAATTCAAATTCCACTTCTGGCGTAATTCCTATATTGTCAAATAGGTATTTCAGACATTTCAGTTTGTCTTTGTTTGAGCAAGAGGTCCATACAAAACAGTTCTCCGCAAATTTTGAATAATCTTGTGACTTGTCCTTTGCGTGGACATAGTAGTCTTTATGACACAATTGAATCATTGAGTATTCGTGCTTTTTGTACAATATCTTGCATATTTCTACGAGCATATCTTTGGAGGTTTCAACCTTGTATGTTTCTCCGTCGAAAGAAAATGCCGTGATAAATCTACTTGTGAGGATATCAAAGTCGTCTCCGTCGAAACTTATATTGTCGCTTGGCTGTTCCTTGATGTCAGTTTTTATCATTGGCCATATATCAAGGAAGCGATTTGTGAGTTCTCCTTGACGTTCCAATATTTCTGTCTCAGTCCATTGGTCGTGCTTTTTTACTGATTCTGTCAGATAATACTGGCTATCGTTGAAACCGATAACTTTATTTCAGTCCTTGTCTGTGTAGCCTGCCTTTTTCTCGCTGAACGGTCTGTTGCCGTAGTTGGAGTTATAGCCTGTTAATGTCAAGTTGGCGAAAGTATGCAGATATATGTCGTGTATAGCCTCGGCATTTTCACCCAAGGCTTGTCTCCATTGAGGGTTTAATGTTTGTGGCATAATATGCTCGATAGAGATTGAGCCGACTTGCATTGCCTTGGGAATGTCGTTTACGTACGTCCCCTTCTCGTTGCCGTTTTCCATTCTCTCGAAAAGGAAGTGACGTTGCTCAAGTGGAATTCTATATATTTGCCTTGTCTTGAAGTCCTCTTTCAGCGTATTGTCATTAGGGAATTCTCCTGTACCTGTTTTCTTGAGCAAAATATATTTCATTACTTCAAGATAGTCTGACAATGTTTTTTTATTCTTGTCAATAAATTTCAAAATGTCTGAGTGAAGTGTACAGAACGCTTTATTCAAGGCATTTGTTGGTAAGTTGCAGATGATACGTCTTGCAAGATAGTTTTCGATAGTGTCGAATACTTTGACTTGCTCGCTTGCAATCACGGAATTCTCTTTGCTGAATTTCAGGAAGGCGAGATAGAAAGGCATTCCTGTAGATACTCCAACTGTATTCAGGTGTTTGAATTTTATATTGAGTAGAACGTCAGAGGCTTTCTCGTTGGTTACAATGTCGTACAACTCGGCATATTCAAGCATATCAGTCAAAAGACTCAGCCTGTTTATATTCTGAACCTCTGAATATTTTTTGAATTCCTTGTACAGATTGTCGATTCTGCAAATTCTTTTGAGTTTTATTGTCAGATAGTCACGGATAAACATAGTAGGTTTGTAGTCCGTGTATTCTTCTATCTTGTTCCAATATTTCTCGTAATACTCTTCCTGTGTTTTGGGGTCGAGAGACATTAATAGATAGTTTCGTATCTTGTCTGACTCTTCCAAATCTTTTCCGGTTGAGTTGAGGCTTTCAAAAATTAATTGAGGGTCGTCCTTCTCTGATAATTTGATGTCGATGATGACTAATTTTTCTATAGCGCTTACGTAATCCTCCAAATATAAATTATTTTCCTTAATCCACTTAGAGAAAAGCATAAAATTCCTGGTGACGTTGCTATCTTTTACATAGTTAGCCTCGTCCTCCGAAATCAAATTGTCGAAAGCAAGCATATCATTCTTGATTGGCTTCAGTTTGATTTTGCGGGTTTCGGAATATTCGTCAACTAAATACCTCTCATAAATTTTTCGCTTTGTAATCTCGCTTTTGAATTTGATTTCATTCTTTTGGGCTAATTTGTACAATGCGATAAGCAACAATGAAATTGTTGTAATTCGTTGCTGTCCGTCAATTATAAACAGGTTTGGGTTTGTAAGGCTTTCCTGACGTGATACAATACTTCCAAAGAAATGATTTTCTCTTCCTGCATAGTGCAATTTGAGAAGGTCATTAAACAATTGTTCGCAATGTTCTTCCTTCCAATCATAGTTTCTTTGGTAAAGAGGTATTGTGAAACTTGAATTGATCGCAAATATTTCAGTTAATGGCTTTTCTTTTCCTTCCATAATTCTGTTTGTGTTATAAATTCTCCTCAAATATCGGAATTCTTTTCAAGAAACTTAAATAATTATAAGTTTTTTTTATGTTTATTATTGATTTGCTTGCAATTTGCAATTAGTCAATGATTTATAGGTTTATCCCCCCCAACTTGGGGTAAAATTATAAATCAATTATTCCCACAATTCAGATATTGACAAATATTTTTATTTATTGGATTTTCTCAAACTCTCCATTCCCTCAATTTTAATCTCAATTTCTGCAAAAAATCTGCAAAAATCGCAAATAAAATTGCCTTTTTCAGGTTTTTAATCCAATACTCTCACACCTCTTCCCTGAACAAATCATCCATTCTCACCACTGAATCCACTATTCTTGAATGTGAATTCTGTACGAGGCCGAAGGTTGTTATTAGGGTTAGTTTTACGGTTTTGGGTGTTTGGGTTGAGGTTTGGAAGATTGATTTTTTGTTGCGGAGGGCTTCCTCGTATTTGGCGTCGATTGCGAAATCTGCATTGTAATACTTTGCCTCACAGATATTTATCGTTTTGTCATCGCGGTCTATAAGGAGGTCGATCTGCGCGCCGTTGTGGAGGTCGGTTTTCTTTGCCGTCCACGAATTTGCCGATGAGTTGACTCCAATGATACCAAGTTTCTGTTTTATCTGGTTGATATGGCTGAGGCAAACTCTCTCAAATGCAAGGCCTTGCCACACAACGCGGGTCTGAGAGTTAACGCTGTTGGTGTAGAAAGCCTCGTTGTGCCTCTCGTTTCTGAGAATGTATTTGTAGTAGAAAAGCGTGAAGTTGTCTATCAACTGAAACAGCGCGTCCTTTGTCTTCTTGCCGAAAGCGTAATATTTGCGTACAAACGAGCATTGCTCCAATTCTTCCAAGGCGGAGGCAAATGTCTTGTTGTCAATCATTTTAGTGGTTTCAAGTATTTCTTTCCTTGAAAGTCCTGCGCAGTTTTCTCCAAGAGCCTTCAGTATCGAGAGGTGTGGAGTTGGATTCTTGAAAAGCGAGTAATACAGCGAGTTGAACTCGTTTCTCAGCGGGCTGTCCTCTCCGAAAAACAATTTGTCAACATTCTGAGACATAGAGAATTGTGTGCTCAGATAGTTCCAATAATAAGGGATTCCGCCCATAACCATATAGCCTTCCATAATGTCGGTCTTGGAGAAATTGAGACCCTTGGCCTCGCAGAATTTCTCGCACTCGTTCAGGTTGAAAGGTTTCAGCAAAATCTGACTCGTGAGCCTGTTGTGGAGGCCTCCGTGATTGTTCACTATGTTGTTGATAATCCAATATGAGCCGAACCGCACACTATCAGCACAATGTCCTGTTCTTTCCTGGCTGAGGCCCACGAATTCCAAAAATGCTCCAATGCGCTGATAAACTTTGATTTAGGAGTATCAAGCCACGAGAGTTCGTCGATGAAAACCACTTTCTTTTTGTCGGTTGACAACTCCAACAATTCCGCAAGTTTATGAAAAGCCTCTCTCCAGTTTTTCAGCGACTTGCAGTCCTTGAGACCGTATTTTTTGAGCGACGCGCGAAACTCGTCCAACTGGTCCTCCATATCTGAATTTGCAAGTCCTGTATGCTGAAACGTGAAATTCCTGTTGAAAGTCTCCCTGATAAGGAAAGTTTTTCCAACTCTTCTACGTCCATACACGGCACAAAACTGCGACTCGTCCTTGTCGAGGAGTCCTAAAAGTTTTTCGGTTTCCAACTTGCGTCCAACAATCATAGTCTTCAAAATTTTAGATTACTGCGCAAATTTAGCAAAAAAATCCTATAATCTGCGGAAATCCCACTTTTTTTTCTATATTTCCGCACTTTATAAGCCAAAATCAGCCTATAATGTGCGGAAATCTCACTTTTTTTGCCATATTTCCGCACTTTATGGTTTTTAGAAAAATTATGACTCTTACCCTTGCTTTTCCGATGCTTTTTCTTATCTTTGCAACTGATAATATATTATTAATTAAAGGCGATTCTTTATGGATACTAACAATATATTAGCACTTCTGGAGCAATATACAATTGACAATCCTGATGATGTGGCGATGGAGATTGCTAATGATTTCAGGAGGCGGAGGATTGAGAAGAATCTTACCCGCGAACAGGTTGCGGAGATGTCGCAGGTGCCGTTGGCGAATATTGCGAGGTTCGAGCAAAAGGGACTTGTGTCGCTTCAGAACTTGATAAAGATTGCTATGGCAGTCGGCTATACCTCCGATATCAAGAATATTTTCAAGACTCAGAAGTATCAGACAATGGATGAGTTGCTTCAGATAAAGAGAAATCTCAATAAAAAAAGGGCTACTAAGAAATGAAATCTATCGAAAAACTTTTGGTGAAATATCACGGTAGGGTGGTGGGCAGGTTGTCCCTTACTCCTAATAGCCGTTTGTGCGCTTTTGAATACAATAGTCAATGGTTGTCTGATGGATTCTCTATTTCTCCGTTGGAATTGCCGTTGAAGTCTGGAGTGTTTGTCGCAAAACCTAATCCGTTGGCTGGTAATTTCGGCATTTTTGAGGATAGTCTTCCTGATGGATATGGCCGTTATCTCCTGCATAAAACTCTTCAGGGTCAGGGAGTTGATGATAATAATCTTTCTGTCTTGGATAGGTTGAGCATTGTTGGCAGTGGTGGTATGGGGGCGTTGTGTTATGAGCCCGAGACCCATATTTTGAAGGCTGTGGAAGTCGCTGATTTCGACTTGCTTCAACAGCGTGCCTTGGAGGTTCTTCAGGAAAAGGCTGATGATGACGCAGGATTGCTTTTGTACAATAGTGGAAATAGCGGTGGGTGCCGTCCCAAGGCTGTTTATTCTGATAATCAGGGACATTGGCTTGTGAAATTCCGCCACACATACGACCCCAAAGATATGGGGGCTCAGGAATTTCATTATAATGAGGTTGCCCGTAAATGTGGAATTCAAGTTCCTGATTTCAAGTTGCTGAATGATAAGTATTTTGCTACGCGACGTTTTGATATCTCAGAAGAGGGCGAGCGCATTCACGTGGCTACCGCTGGCGGTTTGTTGGGCTTATCGCTTTCCACGCCTGTTCTCGATTATGACAACTTGTTGACACTTACTGGCTTCCTCACTCAAGACTATAAGGCGGTAGAAGAGATGTTTCGCCGTATGGTTTTTAATTATCTTGCTGATAACAAGGACGATCACTGCAAGAATTTTGGATTTATGTGTGAGAAAGGAGCAAAGGGTAAATATCGTTGGCGTCTTGCTCCTGCGTATGATCTAACACATTGTGCTGATGGCTATAATGGCGAGCACGCAACTTCAGTGAATGGTACGTCGAGACCGAAGGTTTCAGATTTTGTGGTGGTTGGCAACAAGGTAAGAATTAAGGAAAACCGTTGCCGAGAGATTATTGAACAAGTTGCTGATAATTGCGGTGATTTGTTGAGGTATAAACTTTTGTAATTTGTTAAAATAACTATGCTTACCAAATATGACTTTGAGTATCAGTTAATTCCGCAGTTGATTGATTGGGTGGAGAACGAGAATCCGGATGCTATCGGCAATCTGGCTGACAGGAATTTCTTTGAGGTAGTGATTACTAAACAGGGTGGTTGCACGTTTTATCTTACCGACTTCAAGGCTGAGGCTATGCCTCTTGTTGCGGGCAAGTCGGGACTGATTCTCTATACTTTCCCCAAGCCTGAGAAACAGCCTGAGGCGCTCTTCGGCGGTATCGTGATCACTTTCTCGGATAATCTTGTTCACTTGAAATACTACACTTTGGAACTCGGCGCTCGTGATGGTAAGTTTTTCGTCTGCGAGGTTAGAGTTGGTGTGCATAGAAACCTTGGCGTTTTTGATGGCGAGGTGAGCAAGGAAGGGTTTGTGAAATGGTTGAAGGAGATGTGATTTTGGAGGAACGAAAACGCCAACCATTGGTCAGCGTTTTTGTTCATATTATTATCTCTCCATTCCATAACATTTTCAAAAATCTGTGGATGTTTAGTATCTCGATTCCTGAATCTGTCTTTCTGTTGAATGGGTCCAATGATACTACCATTAGTCTGCTTTCGGGGAAGTCTTCCTTAAATGCTTTTAGTCCCTTTAGATGTCGACTTTCTATGTTGTTTGTTGATTTTACTTCCACTGCAATCTCGGCGTCACCCAATACAATGTCGACTTCCTGTCCTGTATATGTATGCCAATAACTTATTTGACTGTTGCAGTGGGTGTATCCTATGTATGCTACAACTTCCTGTATTACAACATGTTCGAATGCGTGACCATATTCAGGTGTGCCTTGCTCCAACTTGTTTCTTTTCAATAGGTAGTTTGTAACGCCGATGTCGAAAAAGTAGAATCTTGGAGCCTGCACCATTTTGCGTTTCTGAGTTTTGGTATATGCTGGTATCATATAGCCAATAAGTGTGTCGGTAAGTATTGCGAAATACTCTTTTACTGTAGTTGAACTAACCCCGCAATCTGACGCAATGTTTTGGTAATTAACCATTTCTCCATCGGTCATTGCTGATATCTCCAAAAATTTTGTGAAGTTTGCGAGGTTTCTTACCAATGCCTCAGCCTTTATCTCTTCTTTCAGGTACACGTCAACGTATGCCTGGAGAAGTCTTGTGGGGGCTTTTGATGTGTAAATCTTGGGAATCAAGCCGAATGTAAGGGCGCGGTCGAGATTGAAGTCCTCTATCTCGGCACTTACCAATGGATACATATTGCAGGGTAATGCTCTGCCTCCCAAGGTGTTGGTTCCATTCCTTTTTAATTTTCTGGCGCTTGATCCACTTAATATAAATCTGATGCCTTTGTTTGTTATCAGCCAATGAACTTCGTTCAGCAATATAGGCAGTTGCTGTATTTCGTCTATTATTACTATTGTGTCTTGTGGTTCAATTTCCAATGTTTGTCTTAGACGTTCTGGGTTGCTCTGAAGTCGGCTCAATATCTCTGTATTAAGCAAGTCTATGTATATTGCTTTGGGAAATCTTTCTTTCAGGAGCGTGGTTTTGCCTGTCTGGCGCGCACCAAAAAGAAATAAACTCTCTTCTGGCTCTTCCTCTATTTTGAAAAATCTTTTGTACATAATGCTCAGTTAATGTTTTTGACTGTGCAAATGTATAATAAATACCTTGAAAATCCAAACCATTACTTGAGATTTTTAATGAAAATCCAAACCGCTACTTGAGATTTTCGATGAAAATCCAAAGTGCTACTTGAGATTTTCAAGGTTTTTCTTTGTCAAAATTCCACTCCAAATCTCATTAATCCCACCGCGCAGTTGTAGCCTTCCTGGTGGATCAGATGTACTGCTGGTTGGATATACAAAAAATCGTTTATTGAGTATTGGGCGGTGAGTTCTATGGCGCGCTCGGTGAGGTCGCGGAATTTGGCGAGGTCGGCGAAGAGGCCGAGTTGCCATTTGTCGGTTTGGTAGTTGCCTCCAAGGCCGAGGAAGTCGGTGCAGTAGTTGTGGCTGTGGAAGGCGTGTGAGTAGCCGAGGATGAGGTTGACGTGGTCGGTGAGGCGTTGCTCGGCGTAGGTCCAAAGGGTTGTTTTGGTTTCCTTGTTGTTGATGTTGCAGTCGCCGTCGATGGCGCCGTGGTGAACTGCCACTCCGCCAAAGTATCGGCTACCATTGTTTCGGTATTCTCCCTGGGTAAGAGCGTAGATGCCGTCGCTCTTGGGGCAGATGCGGAACATATTCTCCTCTCCGCTAAATTTGTCGGAAGCCACGCCGTTGTATAGCGAGGCCTGAAGCTCGTAATTCTCCTTTCTGAGTGCGTAATGTATTCCTATAGATGTTACTGGATAATTTGCTATTGGATAGTTGTTTGCTATGGTTGGGTAAATTCCGCAACTGCTGTTTGTGAACAGGCTGGTAACCTCGCTGGCGAAGTAGTCGTCGTTCATATTGCGGACTCCGAATTCAAGGGTGTTGAATTCGTTGATCCTCCACTCGAAATCCAATACGGCGAGGGTGAAGGCGATGTTGTCGGCCTCTATGTTTGAGAAGCCTTGCTCGTCGTCGGCGATGGAGTTGTCACGGGTTTTTACGAACGAGATTGTCTGACCCTCCAAGGCAAAGCGCTTGCCGATGGGGAGTTTTGCGTTGAGCCTCAGTTGGTTGAGGAAGTTTACGTCGCCGTGCTGGTTGGCCTGGAGCTCTGATATGTAGCCAAGGCCGAGGCTGAGGGTAGTATCAGCTCCCTGAGAAAATATTGACTGGCTGATGATGAGCGCCGTTAGTAACAATAGTATTTTTTTCATTTGTATGTCTTGTATAATAAAGTCCATTAATTTCGCTTGCAAAATTAATGGACTTTGTGGTTAGGGACAATACCTAAAAATAGGTATTATTTTTTTTGTGGTATTCTCTAAGAGGGTAAGAGAGGTAAGAGTTTTTTTTCTTGCACGGAGTTTAAACGATTTGGAGTTCTTTTTTTAAGAGTTTACATTTTTAAAAATTTTATTTTTAAAAATGTGAGTGTAAGAGCGCTTCAGATGAGAGACTCTTCCCCTCACGATTTGAAAACGGAGTTTTAAAATCTTATTCTTTTAAAAGAAAATACTCTTAAACTCTTATCCTCTTAGAGATTAATCCCTTACAGCCATTTGCCGAACTTGCGGATGTACCACGTTTTGATGAGTTGGGTGAGGACGCAATAGCACAGCAAGGTGGCTATCAGCCAAGGGAAGTAACTCATTGGCAGTGGCATAAGGCCGATGTAGGAGCCGAATGGGGTGAATGGGATTGCGATGCCGATGGCCATTATCGCAAAGGTCATCACCATTAACGGCCACGAGGCTCGGCTCTGGATGAATGGTATTTTCTGGGTGCGGATCATATGTACTATGAGTGTCTGAGACAACAAACCCTCTATGAACCAACCACTTTGGAAGAGTGTCTGCATTTCCTCGCTCTGGCATCCGAACACGAACCACATTAACAGATAGGTGGTGATGTCGAATATGCTCGATATCGGGCCTATGAATACCATAAACTTGCTGAGGTCGCTGGAATCCCAACGGCGTGGCTTGCGGAGGAACTCGGGGTCCATTTTGTCGAACGGAATGGCTATCTGCGATATGTCGTAGAGTAGGTTCTGTATCAGCAAATGGATGCTGAGCATTGGCAGGAAGGGCAGGAACGCCGACGCGGCCAATACGGAGAACATATTTCCGAAGTTGCTCGATGCGGTCATCTTCACGTATTTGATGATGTTGCCGAAGGTCTCGCGTCCCGATTTTACGCCTTCCTCAAGTACCATAAGGTCTTTCTCGAGGAGGATGATGTCGGCGCTCTCTTTGGCGATATCCACTGCGGAATCCACTGATATTCCGATATCTGACTGTCGGAGGGCGCTTGCGTCGTTGATGCCGTCGCCGAGGAATCCCACGGTGTTGTCCTGCTCCTGGAGAAGCGTGATGATCTCTGTTTTCTGAAGCGGGGTAAGTTTGGCGAACACACGGTTGTCCCTTACGGCCTCGCGTTTCTGCTGGTCGGTCATCTGCTGGAATTCTATTCCTGATACGCTGTTCCAAGCCTTGATGCCCACCTGACGCGAGATTGTGCTTACAACTGCCTCGTTGTCACCGCTTAACACCTTTACCTCTATGCCCGAGTCGTGAAGTTTCTGGATTGCATCCTTGGCCGACTCCTTGGGCGGATCGAGGAAGGCGAGGTATCCGATAAGCACCATATCTTTCTCGTCCTCTACCTTGAATTCTCCTTCCTTGTCGAGGAACGATTTGTGTGCCACGGCGAGTACGCGCATTCCCTTGTTGTTCATATCCTTGACAATTCCCGTTGCCATTTGGTGGATATTCCCGTTGAGAGGTATCACCTTGCCGTTCAGTTCGAAATGAGAGCATATATTAATCATTTCTTCAACTGCGCCTTTGGTGATTATCTGACGCTTTCCCTGCTTGTCCTCCACCACAACCGACATACGGCGACGGGTGAAGTCGAATGGGATCTCGTCGATTTTCTTGTAATCTTCTGTGACAACGTCGAGCGGTTTGCCATTCTCGTTCACGTGCTCCACAATGGCCTTGTCCATTAGGTTCTTGAGTCCCGTTGAGAAGTATGAGTTGAAGAATGCGTGGCGGAGAATCCTTCGTGTGCTGTCCTCCGATCCGTCGGCGTTCAGGTACTTGATGAGTTCCACCTTGTCGCGGGGTAGGGTGCCTGTCTTGTCGGTGCAGTGGATGTTCATAGCGCCGAAATTCTGTATGGCGTTCAGGTCCTTTACAACCACTTTTTTCTTCGACATTTTCACTGCGCCCTTTGCGAGGTTTGCGGTCACGATCATCGGTAGCATTTCGGGTGTGAGGCCCACGGCAACGCTTACGGCGAAGATGAATGCCTCGAGCCAATCGCCCTTGGTGAATCCGTTTACCATAAATACGAATGGCACCATTATCAGCATAAACTTGATGAGGAGCATTGATACCTTTGTGATGCCCTTGTCGAATGCTGTCTCGGCGCGGTGGCCTGCGATGGATTTGGCGATGGTGCCGAGGTAGGTCTGGTTTCCCGTGCCGAACACGATGCCCTTGGCGGTTCCGCTTATTACGGTCGATCCCATAAAGGCGAGGTTCTGGATGTCAACCACCGATGGCTCTTCGGTCTGATAGTCAGGCATTTTCTCGATGCCCTCGCTCTCACCCGTCAGCGACGACTGGCTCACGAAGAAGTCCTTGGCCTCGATAATCCTTGTATCCGCTGGTATCATATCTCCCGCGCTCAGGAATATGATGTCGCCCGGCACGAGGTCCTCCACGGGGATTTCGCCACTCTTGGTGTTGGAGCGCTCCACGTAACAGGTGTTTTTCACCATTTTTAGGAGTGCGTCAGACGAGCGTCCTGCCTTTAGCTCCTGCACGAACCTCAGGATTGCCGAGAATATCACCATTGTGGAGATGATGATGATTGTGGTCCAATCCTGTTCGCCTGGCTCGGCAAGCAATACGTCGAGGACGAAGGATATTATCACGAGCACCGTCAAAACTCCCACGAAGGGGTTGATGAATGCTGATACGAAGAGTTTTGCGGGGTTGGTTTTCTCTTCGTGGACCACGGTGTTTGGGCCGTATTTTCTGCGACGAGCCATTACCTCGTGCTCAAAGAGGCCGTTTCTGGCGGAATCGAGCATATTGTAGATCCCTGCCTCTGTCTGCCTTGCCACCAAGCGAGCGTATTCGCTGTTGTAGTTGGGCTTGGGTGCGATGGTTTTTCTGAAAAACTTGAACATTGCGTTATGGTTTGTGAATTATACGAAGTTTTATTTTTCGCACAGATGACACAGATGACACAGATTTTTTTATGATTATTCTGTGGGTATCTGTGTTATCAGTGTTATCTGTGTGATTTCGGGTGCAAAGGTATGGCGAGTTTTGGGGAAAGGCTGTTAGTGATTGATTAGAAGAATGTTAGAATTGTTTAATGGATTTCTAATTGTTTTCTAATGTTGGGGAATTGGAATTATGATTATGATATTATGAATATTCTATTTTGGGATATTGTTATATGGACTTTATTTTTGTAAAAAATCAATAAATGGACAAATCTATTCATACATATAATTACAAAAGGATTATTTCGCTTCTTCGACAAAAACGTGAGGAAGCCAATGTGACTCAAGAAGAATTATCTGAGCGTCTCGGAGTAAATCAATCTTTCATCAGCAAGGTTGAGACTTGCGAAAGACGATTGGATATAGTAGAATTGATGATGATATGTAAACAATTGAATTTGTCTTTTGTTGATTTTGTTAAAGAAATTGAGAATTTAATAAATATTGAAAATGAGTAATTTGGAGTCAGCAATAGGGGCAATTAAAAGAATGATTGAGAAGGCGATTAGAACGGAAGGTGTTTCAGGAAAGAATAATCTTATTCGCTCACAAGAACCAATTTGCAAATTGCACGATGCAGTTAAACAGGAGTTTGTTGATAGAGGAGTAAATAAAAACCTTATTCATCCACCTCTTAGGCAACATTCTGATGAACTAAGACTTTATGGTCATTTCAAAGCCAAGGACCAAGATATTTCTATTCTG
>JAZLKG010000047.1:0-13872 GCA_045597465.1 Bacteroidales bacterium
ATTGCATTTTATAATAATGAAATAGATATCATATAGGAGAAATATTATGGAAAAAATTGCTAGCTTTACAGTGAATCACTTAAATCTCCTTCCCGGCATCTACGTATCCAGAAAGGATACTGTCGGCAAGGAAATCATCACAACTTTTGATCTTCGTATGACAATGCCCAATCGTGAGCCTGTCATCAACACCGCAGAGCTCCATACCATGGAACATTTATGCGCTACCTTTTTATCCTTCTATTACCTCTCGTATCGTTTCGATGTCTTCTTTTGGGATCTCGAGGAATTCTATTGCCTTGTCAAATGAGAATCCATTTTTCATCAAGGATTTGATATGCTTGATGTTCATTTCGGTGCGGGCTTCCTCCCTTGCATATCCTATTTTGTTGTGTTCCTGGTTCAGCTGGTCCCATTCAAGCCAATAACGGTTTTGCTCCGCCTTGGATAGACGAAGATACTCAGCAATGTTTCCAACTTTCTTGAAGATTGGTTTCTTGTCGGTAAATGCCAGTGTGTCGGTAAATGTTTCCATATTCGCTAAGTTGTAAATCCAGTAATCAATATTGTTTTTGCAATCGCTTTTGTCCATTTTGCGATAGTATGGCAATTGAATTTTCCAGTACATTGGATCCTCTGGTTCGTATCCAGATACACCGTCGGTGTCTATCCACGCCTTGTGACAAATCGGTTTGCGGTCCTTCTTGTCATAGAAGTTCATAAAGAAAACGCCCAAAACGGGGTGGGTATTGTAATCCCACGGTTGGTATTTCTCGTTTTCTGTGCTTGGTTTTATTCCTTGTTCCACAATCGCCTTCGAGATATAATACCTTATTCGTTTCTCGAAATAAATTTGTGGATCGTTTTGCATTTCTATTATGAATTCCTCTCCTGTATCGGTAAGACAGCGGAGGTCGTATATTACGCCTCGTTCGTCTTTCCTGTCTCCATTCAAATCCTTATTAAGGTATGTAACTCCTGTAATTGTGATTTTGGGCAACTTGGTATGTATCAAGTCGTTCAAAAAATCAATCATAACCTCTTGGTCTCCAAAGATTTTTTTGAAAGCCAAGTCGATTACAGGATTCAGGTATTTGGGAATTCGTTTTTCCGCCATTTCTTTTTTTGTTTATATATAGGCAAAAATAGAAAGATTTCGTAATGTTTACAAATTTTTTGTGCTTTTTTTGTGGGATAATTATAAACAACAACGCATTCCAATCTCAAGTACTGATTTCGGAATGCGTTGTTTTATATTATCGGGACGTGCCACGGGCGCGTCTCTACATTGGGGATCTCATTAATTCTCCACCATATTCTCCACCACAATCTCTGCGATGTCTTTTACGGGAACCATATCGGTTTTGGCGAAGGTTTTCTTGCAGAGGGGGCAGGATGTTACCACGTAGTCGGGGTTGTAGGCCGAGAACTCGTTCATCACCTGGGTGGCGAGGATGTCGCGCTCCTGCATTGAGATTTTCAGGTTGGCGAGCGAACCGCCACAGCACTGGGCTTTCTCGCGCTCCTTGTCCTGTGGGATTACGCTGAGCGTCTGGGCCAAAACCTCGCGGGGCTGGTCGTAGATCTTGCTGCCTCGGCCAAGCTCGCAGGGGTCGTGATAGACGGCTTTCTTGTCGCTTCTTTGAACTTTAAGCTTTCCACTTTCTATCAAATCCTTGATATATTCCGAGTGGTGACGTACCTCGATGCCGGGCAATTGATAGTCCTCCTTGAAGACCTTGTAGCATATAGGGCAGCTTACGAGCAGGGTCTTGGCGCCGGAATCGAGTATCATCTTGGTGTTGTTGTCGATGAGTTTTTGGGCGGCGTCGTACTGGCCGGCAAGCATAAGAGGGCGTCCGCAGCAGGGGGCCTTGTTCTCGTCCATAAACCAATAGTTGTCGCCGCTCTGGTCGAGGATTTTCACCATTGATTTCTTGATGGCCGGGGTAAGGTGGGTCATACAGCCGGCAAAATATACAACGTCGGTCTTCTTGGCGATTCCGGTTTTCAGGTAGTCGTATGACGAGTTGTACTGTTTTGTGGTCTCGATGCGCTGGGTGATGCGGAGCTTGTTTACGTCGATGCCTACGGGGCAAACTTCCTGACACTTACCGCAGATGAGGCAGTTGAACAATACCTCGTCGGTGAGGTTCTTGTTTCGGATGTTCTTGAGAACGTAAACCGACTGCGAGTTCTTGATGCCGGCGAGGTTCAGCTGACAGGCGTCGATGCAGATTCCGCAGCGTGAGCAGCTGTAAACCTGTGCGAGGGTGTAGGTGTTTATCTTCCTCTCCTTGAGCTGCACGCCCCAGTTGCGCAGGAAGATGAAGTTGATCTCGGCCGGGATGTGCATATACCTCGTGAAAGGCATACAGAGGAAGAATATTCCGAGGTCGATGGAGTAGGCCAGCCAGAGTGGGTTGATAAACTGTATTAGCTCCCCAAAACAACCTGACCAGAAATCTCCGATGGCGTTGAAGAACGGGCTGCCGTTGTGATATACTCCGGCGGTGAAGGTCTCGCAGAGGAATCTGAGTGGGAATATCAGCCAGAGTGACGTTAGTGCCACGATGTCGCCGCGGCGCATACGTGTGGTTTTCTTCATTCCGAAGGCCTTGGAGCGGAAGCGTTTGAAGTAGGCGAGGAAGACTCCCGAGAGCACAAACATTAGTATTATCTCCATTGCCCAGGCGTAGAAGGTGTGACCCGGAAATTCCGCGCCGTCAGTGACATAATACCTGAAAAATATTGAGTGCTGGAATGGGAAAAACATTGTGCCGTGGTAGGCCGATGTCTCGAAGTGTCCCACTACGATGAGCAGAAACCAGCCGAACGCGAGGCTGGTGTGCATATATCCGAGCAAGGTGTTTACTTTGAAAACCTTGAAGTGCAGCAAGCCTTCCCGGATTGACTCCCAGATGGACTGGAGGGTCTTTACGGTGAAGAAATTCTTGCGCACGCGTATCTTGTCGATCTTGCTGAGGCCGATGAACCATTTGGTAAATCTGAAAACTATTACGCCCAAAAGGTATATCGCGCCTATCAGGAAGGGATAGTAGAAATAATCTCCAAATTCCATTTTTATAAGTCTTTATGGTTTACCAATGCTTTTTTTATCAACATTACCACGTTTCGGAGGTTTACTCCGCGTGGACAAACCAACAGGCATTTGCCGCAGAGCATACACTTGTTGATCTCGGTCTGGAGGGTCTCCAGCTCACCGCGGCGTAGCATCAGCTGCATTCGCCTTACGTTGAAGTCGGTGAGGTTTCCCGCGCTGCAGGTGGCCGTGCAGCCTCCGCAGCTCATACATACGAGCATTGACGGCTCGTGCTGGATAACGTAGCGGAGGATCTTGCCGTCGAATTTGTCGAAGTCGATGGCGCGGGTCTCTATGGTTGAAAATCCAAAATCCATTGTTTGATAATTTTTTTCTCTCTAAGAGGGTAAGAGTATAAGAGTTTTCCTTTTAAGAGTATACAATTTAAAAACTACGTTTTCAAATTGTGAGGGTAAGAGCTTTTCAGGAGGGGGGCTCTTACACTCACATTTTTTTAGAATAAAAAAATGTAAACTCTTAAGAATATTAATAACTCTTATTACTCTTAACCTCTTAGAGAATAAATATTTTATAACGTTTTCAGGTATTCGTTTACCTGGTGGGCGGAGCTGCGGGCGTTCTCGATGGTCTCCTTTATTGACATTGGGGAGATGCAGGTGCCGGCGGCGAATACTCCGGGCTGCGAGAGGATGCCGGCGCCGAGGTGGAAGTCCTGCGATTTCAGGAATCCTGATACCTCCTGTTCCACGCCGAATTTCTGCGCTATCTCGGTGGTGTTTTTCTTGGTCTCCATTCCGGCCAGGAGCACTATCATATCGAGCTTCATTTTCATTGGTCGGCCTGACAAGGTGTCCTCGGTCTTGATGGCGAGGCGGTTGTCTGATGTCTCGGCCACCTCCGAAACTCGTCCTCTGATAAATTGGATGTTGTGGTGAGTCTGCGCTGTGCGGTAGAGTTCCTCGAAGTACTTGTCGTACATTCTCAGGTCCATATAGAAACACATTACCTGAGTATCAGGCAGGAACTTGCTGATCTCGATGGCTTGCTTGACGCCTGTTACACAGCATACTTTTGAGCAGTACATATTGTGGCATTTCTCGTCGCGGCTGCCCACGCAGTGAACGATGGCTATGCGCTCGGGTTTCTTGCCGTAGGTGGTGAGGATCTCGCCAGATTTGAATTTTTGCTCGAGGTCGGCCTGGGTGATTACGTTGTCGTAGATCTTGTAGCCGAGCTCCTCCTTGCGGGTGGCGTCGAAGAGTTGATAGCCTGTGGCGAGTACCACGGCGTCGGCGGTGTAGCGGACATTGCCGGTATAGATGTACCATTGGTCGCCGTTTCGCTCGGCCTTCTCGACTGTGGAGTTGAGTTTCAGCTCGATGTCGAATTTGGCGATGCGCTCCTTGTAATAGTTGATGATGTCGTCGGATTTCTTGAAATCGGGGAATAGGCAGTACCAGTTGTTGACCTTTCCGCCGATCTTGCTGTCGCGCTCTATTATTGTGACGCGGTTGCCGTCCTGAGCCAGCATACAAGCCGTCTCAACGCCTGCAATTCCGCCTCCTATGATTACTATGTTCTTCATTATCTTGTGTATATGAATCGTTTGATGGAACGCGGATGGCGCGGATTGGGCGGATTAACGCGGATAGGTTCGTATAAAAAATCTGCGAAAATCCGTTTCATCTGCGTAATCTGCGTTCTATTCTTAGAATTTATATCGATTGTTTTGGGGTGTAGCTGCCGATTGTTTTGCCGGTTTTCGATTTGTATTTCATATCGGGATCGTAGGGGATGCCCATTTTGTCGAGCAGCGGACGGCAATCTATCTGGTGCATTTGCAGACCGAGTTCCCAGGGATCGTAACCGAGAACGAGTCCGGCCATTTCCTCGTAGGTGAATACGGGGATAAACTGACCGTCGCGGCCGTAGCGGATGCCGTGCATCTCGTTCATCACGTATTGCCAGCGGTCCAGGAACATTGCGCAGCCCGGGCAGTTGGTGATGATGGCGTCGGGCTCGTATGGCTGCATACTCTCGAACTTTTTCTTGGAGTTGGAGAGTGAGTATCCTCTGTTGGCCTGTACGAGGTACTGCCTGAATCCGAATCCGCAGCAGTGACGGCGCTCTGGATAATCGACGGTGTCGCCGCCCCAGGCTCTCACCATTGCCTGCAATACCTGTGTGAACTCTGCGCCGCCCACTCCCTTGTCGGGGAATAGCTTGGCGTAGTGGCAGCCGATGTGGTCAACCACCTTGAGCTTGCGCCCGGTCTTGGTGTCAACCAATGGGAATTTTATCTTTCCGGCTATCAGCATACGGTTGTTGTAGATGATGTCGGAAGTGTGGCAGAGGTTCTCGGGTATCTGAAACTCGCGCTTGGTGGCCTTGTAGAGGTGCTCACGGATTTTGGCGAGTTGCTCGGGATAGTGTTTCCAGGTCTCCATAATCTCCACGTACATTCCGAACGATGTAACGCACGATGCTATGAAGTTCTTGTAGCCTTTCTCGGTCATCAGGGAGAACTGACGCGCCACCACTGTCTGTATGGTATCGAAAGGCACCACGTCGCTGTGGTATCCGATTCCAGTGCAGGTGGTGTGGTGAGGGTCGTCGAAAACGTCTTTCTGGAGGTCGTCGCGGAGTACTTTCAGGAAAGTGACCTCGCTTCCGGGAAAGAAGTTCTGACGTATGCAGCTCCTTGCGTAGTAATAGTTGTTGTCGGCAATCTCCTTGTGGTATTGCTCCGACACTGTATATTTGTTGTTCATATTATCCGATAATTTTTTATGTGCGCCCACCTTCGACAGGCTTTTTTTCTTATCCGAAAATTTGAAGAACATAAAAGAATGGAAAGAAATTTTTTCAAACACGAATTTCCATAAATTATCACGAATTTTTCATAAATAAATTTTTGAGTAATTCGTGTTAATTCGTGAAAATTTATGTTCTAAAATCCATTCTTTTAATTCTTCTCTATTCTTTTAATTTTCGGATAAAACCCTGAACACCGCAAGGTGTTCGTGTTTATATTTTTCCTTTGAAGATGTCGAGGAAGTATTGGTTCATTGAGTCGGGGTCGGTGGTGTCGTAGCCCAATTCCTCGGCCTTGCGCTCGCTGTGCTTGTCGATTGCCTCGGTGAGCTGGAATGCTCCTGTCTCCTTGAAGATGCTGTTGAGCTCCTCGAGGTCCTTGCTGTCGATCTTGCGGAGAACGCCTTCGCCTTCCTTGTGGAGGTTGGCTCCCATACGGTCGAAGAATTCGTCAACGTTTCTATAAATCCACTCCCATACTGGGCCCTGTTCGGGATGGTTTTCGGGTGTTACGGATTCGGGGACAATGCAGTATCCGTGGTTGAGGATGTTTCCGTTAAGCACCTTGCTGAGTGCGTATTGCTGGCGTCCGCGGCGGCTCTCTGTGAAGTATCCGAGTTCCTGAGAATATCTGCGGAGCACGTTGATGAGAAGGCCCGGCACGTTGTTTCTCGGGCAGCGGGTCTTGCAGCTCATACACTGACCGCAGAGCCAGATGTAGTCGGATTTCAGGAGTTTCTCGATCTCCTCGTCGTCCTGGGTCTGCACGATGTTCATAAGGATTCTGGGATCGTATTCCGAGAACTCAGCGGCCGGACATACTGAGGTACACATACCACAGTTCATACAGGCCGTTACCGCCTCCTCGTAACGCATATCCTCTTTGAGAAGTTTATGAAGTTCCATTTTGATGTGTTTGTACAAATTTATGGTGCAAAGGTAGAGGTAATTTCTTAAAGAATGAAATTGAAATTTGGGAAAGTGGGAAAGTGCAATTTTTTTTGGGGAGTTTATAGGCGTTTTTAAAGTTTGAAAAAATCAAGTCAAAAAAATTTGTAAGTTTAAAAATATTGTTCTACCTTTGTTTTCAAAGAAATTATAATAATACATTGAATTATTTATATCGATACTATTGTATTATGGGTAATATAATTTCTTGATAGATATTTAATTCATACTATAGTGTATCAACTTATTTATGTTTAAGTTTTTCACTATGATGAAACCAATAATATAATTTAAAAATGGCAGTGAAGTCGCATAAATTGAAATATATAGATTTGTTTGCTGGTGCGGGTGGATTATCGGAAGGGTTTACTCGTATGGGTTTTGAGGCATTGGCGCATATTGAAATGGATGCTTATGCGTGTGATACCTTGCGCACTAGAGCTGCCTACCATTATTTGAGGGAAAATGGTCAATTGGATATCTATAAAGATTATCTGAAAAACAAAGACAAATACAAATGTGAGGATTTGTGGAATCAAGTACCTAAGAGCGTAATAGATTCTGTGATTCAAGCAACTATTGGACCTGACACAATGGACGAAATTTTTAATCGCCTAGACGTTTTGATAGGGGATAATAGCGTTGATTTAGTGATAGGAGGTCCTCCTTGTCAAGCGTATTCTGTTGCAGGTTATGCTCGAATTGGCAAGGAAAGGATGGAGAAGGATCCTAGGACACAATTGTATAAGTTTTATGTGAAATTCTTAGCTAAGTATCATCCTAAAATGTTTGTATTTGAAAATGTTCCAAATATAAAGAAAGCAAATGATGGAAAACCTTATGAAGATTTGCAAAGGTTGGTACGTGATTTAGATTACAACATTAAAGGTGAAATTCAACTTGCTTCTGATTATGGCGTTCTTCAGACTAGAAAGCGAATGATTATTGTCGGATGGAAGAATGATACAGAATGTCACTATCCTGATTTAAAAGTTCAGGAAAAAAGTTTTCAGGTTTTGCGTGATTTGTTTTGTGATTTGCCTAAGCGAGTAAATAATCAAGGTAGACTAACTGAATGTGTTCCATATACAAAAGAGTTGACCAAACACGATTATTTAATAATGAAGGGTATTAGGAATCCTGAGTTTAACTTTACGACTCAACATTTGGCAAGACCTACAAACGAAAATGATCGTGAGATTTATATGATGGCAGTAAAAAAATGGCGCAGTGAACATAAGCAACTGGATTATTCTAAATTGCCCCCAAGATTACAAAAACATAAAACCAAAGATAAATTTACAAATAGGTTTACTGTTGTTAATCACGATGGGTATGCGCATACTGTTGTTGCTCATATTTCTATAGATGGACACTATTATATCTATCCAGTGGAAAATCCCACAATTGAAAATTGCCGTTCTATAACGGTGAGGGAAGCCGCTAGATTGCAATCATTTCCTGATGATTTTTATTTTGAAGGTTCAAGAAGTGCTGCGTTTAAGCAGATTGGCAATGCAGTACCAGTTTTATTAGCAGAGGAAATAGCCAAAGATATTAAACTGCAACTAGAGAATGAACTACGAAAATCTAAAGAAACAAGAAGCATTGCCTAAGGCGGCTTCTATGATAGAAACATTTCGCGCTATCGGTTATAGTTTGGAAACGGCTATAGCTGATATCGTGGATAATTCTATTTCGGCAGATGCTAAAAATGTTTGGATTAGTAGAATTTGGGATGGTGGCAATTCAACTATTGTTATTGAAGACGATGGTTGGGGGATGAATAATCAGGAACTGGTAGAAGCTATGTGCCCTGGGCTCCAGAATCCATTGCATACACGAAACACCAAAGATTTGGGTAGATTTGGATTAGGACTGAAAACCGCTTCGTTTTCTCAATGCCGTAAATTATCCGTGATAAGTAAAAAGAAAGGGTATTGTCCTGTCTATTGGTCTTGGGATTTGGATTATGTATCTAAATACAATAAATGGGAATTAATAAAATGGATGCCTGAACAATTTGAGCATATTCTTGACGGCAAAGAGTCTGGTACAGTAGTAATTTGGACAGAACTTGATAGAATCGTTAAGAAAAATACAGAAAAGTCAAACGAAAATGCCAAAATGAAGTTTTCCAAGTCTCTAGATATTGTAAAAAAACATTTAGAGATGACGTTTCATAGATTTATAGAAAAAGGAGAACTTACAATATATTGGGGAGGACGGGAAGGTCATCCTATTATACCTTGGAATCCTTTTTGTCCAAAAGAAAAAGCCCGTCAAACCAAATCAACAGATTATATTGGATTATCAGGTGCTACAATGAAGGGATATGTGTTGCCTCACGAAAAAGAATTTTCTAGTTCAGAAGCGTTTAAATCGGCTGAAGGGTTCAGAGGCTGGACAGCCCAGCAAGGTTTCTATGTTTACCGAGGTGATAGATTGTTGTTGGCTGGTGATTGGTTAGGCCTTTTCAAAAAGGAGGATCAGTACAAATTAGTGCGAATTGAAATCAATCTTCCTAATAAATTAGATTTCGAATGGCATTTGGATATAAAGAAATCAAGAGCCTATCCTCCTTCAGTATGTAGGGATCAGTTGGAGTCTTACGCCAAATCGGTTAGAGCTGATGGTTGCGAGGTTTATAAGCATAGAGGCAAAATTATCAAAAAACGAAGTAGAGTGGATTATCAACCGCTTTGGCTTGAAAAAAAGAAAGATACCAAGTGGTCGTTTGTTATAAACAGAAATCACGCTCTAATACAGAATGCGAAATTGTTAGCAAAAGATAATCCTCAAAAGGCAATTGAAACTCTTTTAAAATTTATTGAAGAGTCGATACCTACAGAAACTATATATATTGAGAAAGCTCAGACTGAAGAAAAGCAGAAAGAACCATACTCTGATATTGATTCAAACTTTATCAAGGATATGATAGTTATGATATACAATAACTATCTTTCTAATGGGGTTTCTTCATATGAGGCAAAAATAAAACTAAAAAACTCAGAACCTTTTAATAACTACGAATTTTTAATTGACCAATTATGAATAAACAATTAGCTGTAAGTTTTTGTCGTCAAATGTTGCAGGCATATGATGTAGTAACTGACGAGATAATAAAACAGACCATTGCACAAGTTTGTACTATGGCTATGTTTCAAAACATAGATCAACAATATCTGTTTAATGAGTTGAGTAACTTGTTTAGTACTAGAGTTGAGGAAGCAAGGGTGTTGGTTGGTAGGGATAGGCAAACTCCTTGGTTGAGAGAATTCAAGGCTTCCCATAGTGCGGAGCATTGGATGTTTTGGCAGCGGTACAAAATGTATCTGTCAGAGCAAAAGGGGTTTGCACCAAGTATCATTCAAGAGAATGATAATCTTACAGATAAAATATTGGATCATCTTTTCAATCCAACTTTGTCGGATATTCAAATATGTAAAAAGGGGTTAGTTGTCGGGCAAGTTCAATCAGGAAAAACAGCTAATTATACCGGGTTGATTTGTAAGGCGGCTGATTCTGGGTTTAATGTAATCATAGTATTGGCTGGCATATTGAATAATCTTCGTTCTCAGACTCAAATTCGAATTGATGAAGGTTTTTTGGGGTTTGACACGGGATCAGACAAAAACTATGAAACAAGGAAAACTATCAAGGTAGGTGTTGGAAAAATACGAGGTTTTGATGGTGCTATTGCCAATTCTTATACTACTTGTTTGGAGAAGGGCGATTTTACAAGTAGGGCAGCAAATACAGCTGGCTTTAATTTTGATATGCCTCAACCTATAATTCTTGTAGTAAAAAAGAATTCGTCGGTTTTGAAACGCTTATTAAAGTGGTTGAAGAGTAGAACTACTGATGCGAAAATAACTAACAAATCGTTGTTGTTGATTGATGATGAAGCAGATCACGCTTCAATAAACACACGTTCAGAAGATGATGATCCTACCGCAATCAATAAAAGGATTCGTGATATTCTAAATGTATTCAATAGAGCAGCTTATGTGGGATATACAGCTACTCCATTTGCCAATATATTTATATCAAACAAAGAAGAGGATGATTTGTTCCCTAGGGATTTCATTATCAACATACCTCCTCCTTCTAATTATATTGGTCCAGAAAAAGTATTTGGAACCTCGGCTACTATAGATGATGACAATAATGATGATTTATTGCCTATTGTTTATCCGATTGACGATTATAGAAATTTTGTAACCGAAGGCCATAGAATTGATGATGCCAAGCCAGGATACGAAGATATTCCTGGCTCATTGGAATATGCGATAAAGTGCTTTATAATTACTTGTGCTATTCGTATATTGCGAGGACAAGAGCATAAGCATAATTCAATGCTTATTCATATATCTCGTTTCCAGTCTTGGCAGAATGCTATAAAAGATTTGGTTCAAAAAAAGTTTGAATACTACAAATACGAGATTGAAGCAAATGATTCTACTATTCTAGAAGAATTACGAGCAGTTTTTGAGGATGACAACACTTTTGCAAAATCGTACGTGACGGTTTCTCAGCAAATTTTGAATTCAAAATTTGCAACTTTAGATAATAAAGTTGAGGTTCATAATTGGGAAGATGTCAAGTCTGTTTTATATAAAGCTGTTCAGAAAATTGAAGTGAAATCAATCAATGGCAGCTCCAAGGATGCTATTGACTATCAGCTAAATGAGAAAACAGGTTTGTCAATTATTGCCATAGGTGGTGACAAATTGTCCAGAGGACTAACTTTGGAGGGCCTTTCGGTAAGTTACTTCTTGCGAGCTTCCAAAATGTATGACACACTTATGCAAATGGGTCGCTGGTTTGGTTATCGTCCTGGATATATCGATTTGTGCCGACTTTTTACCAGTTCAGAACTTAATGAGTGGTTTAGACATATTGCAGTTGCCACTGATGAACTTAGAGATGAATTTGATTATCTTTATGAATCAGGAGGAACTCCCAATGATTTTGCGTTAAAGGTAAGAACTCATCCTGGAGTATTACAGATTACTGCATTGAATAAGATGAGAAACTCAAGAGAAGTAGAGATCTCTTGGGCAGGTCGTCTTGTTGAGTCGTATCAATTGCCTATGCAGGAAGGGTTGAAACGCAAAAACTTAATTGTAACGGATAATTTAATATCCCAATTGCAAGGTACTCCAGAAATAATTAGCGATAGATATTTGTGGCGAAATATACCTTCTGATACCATTATAAACTTTTTGTTGAGTTTCAAATTACCTTCCAATTTTAAAAGGGTGGATTTGGAATTGATATCAGATTACATAAAAGAAGTTAGTAATTATGGTGAGTTATCTCATTGGTCTGTTGGTTTAATGAATAAGGGAGTAACAAGTAAACCAACTTGTGAGTATACATTTGCTGGTAAATATAAGGTTTATTGTTTTGACCGAACACGTTCTAGTGATACTAATGCAATTGATAATGAAACTTATTTCATAAAGAAAAATCACATAATCGGTAATCAGGCTGATGAGTTTGTGGATTTGTCGGATTCTCAGATTAGTGAAGCGCGTCAAAAAACTTTGGATAAAAATCCGAATTGGACAAAATCGTATCCTTCACCAACTATAGTCAGGAACGAAATTAGACCGATGGACAGACCATTGTTGTTGATTTATCCTTTGAATCCAGAGAAGGCAAGTTCGGAAAATCATAAATACACAATAAACGATGATCCTTTTGTTGGTTTTGCAATATCATTTCCTAGGACTGAATCTGACATAGCTGTTTCATATCGTTCTAATTGCATAGATGATTATGCTTGGACCGAGGATATATTTGATAATGAAAACGATAATGAATATGATGAGGATTAATAGTAGTGATGTACTAATTGGCTGGAATGAATTGGAAGAAAAGCGCCAATATGGCATTTTTAAACGATTGCTGAATCCTGATATTCAGTATCTTTATATTTCGTTTCAGTATCCTGAACAATACTATGGAATTGGTTTTATAATAAATCAAGATATAAAACTGAGGTTGGAGCCTTTCAGGAATTTGAGGGATTTGAAAGTTTCTTTGATTCCTGATTCCGGGTTCTTTAATTCCAATTTGTTGTTGATTCAGTTGCAGACACCAGAATTCAAAGATATTTTTACCTCATTGTGTGGTGACCTTATCCAATCTGTTGTACATATCATTGACGAGAAGCGAAGAGTCAAGGCAGTGATAAACCAATTGGAAAAATGGAAAACAATGTTTGACAAGCTTTCTGCAGAAGGTCTTAGTTTGCCCGAACAGAAAGGATTGTTTGGTGAACTTACTTTCTTGCAGAAAATATTGAGTAAACGCAAGCTCGAAGTTTATGACGTAATAAATCTTTGGGTAGGAGTTGATTATGATTCTGTGGATTTTAAAGGGGGTACTTGGGCGGTAGAAGTCAAAACAACTACTTCAAATAATGCTGAAGAAGTCAAGATTAGTAATGAAAAGCAATTAGATGATACGGAATTTGAAAATCTTTATTTGTATCATTTGTCTTTAGATGAATCAAAGACGGCTGGTCAATCTTTGGTTGAAAAAGTATGTGAGATAAAAACTTTTCTCGCTGATGATCAAGTTTCTTTGAACTTGTTTAAATCGAAGTTGTTTCAAATCGGTTATTTCGACAAGCACGAACATTTGTATAATGATCATTTTTATAAAATGAGGGAAGAAAATCTTTACCGAGTAGGAGATGATTTCCCGAGGATTAAACAAAATGAGCTTAGAGATGGAGTAAGCCGAGTAACGTACTATATCAACATTGCTAATTGCAATGAATATTTGGTGTCGGAAAATCAAGTGATAACAGAAATTACGCGATTATGAATGATATTAATAAATTCTATAAATCTTTTTTGTCGGACATTAATGCTTCTCAAGTAGCAAATGAAGACGGCGATACACAGGAACAAGTATTCACAAGATCTGTTGTGGATATGCTTTGTGATGCTGGTGAGTCAGAAAATGTGAGTATTGCATTTGATGAAAAAGATCTAGGGACGAAAAGTCAGCATAAAATAAATGCATTT
>JAZLKG010000048.1:0-19011 GCA_045597465.1 Bacteroidales bacterium
CCTCTTTCCAAAGAAAAACAATCATAAACCATCATTCGGGCCGACACACAGGTCGGCCCCTACAAAGAAAAATCCTTTATTAATAAACGGCGGACACACAGGTCCGCCCAAACAGATTATGAAATCTCCCAGAAAAAAAAGAACCTCCATCACCCAAGACAGAGGTTCTCAAAAAAATATCTAAATATCAGCACTCCCCCAGCCTCGGAGAGGCGTCATACACATAACCGCTGTGCGAAGCCCGACACGGGCTGAGCCTGCGGACACACCGTGCCCACATCACGAATAGTAGTATTTCCTACCTCAACTCCCCCTCAGTAATAAAGCCGATCTTGTTCAGCATTATTACCTCCTTGGCCTTTTCGAGAGGGTTGGCCTTGATAATCAGCAAGCCCTTGCCAGCAAACACGAAACTATACATATAGGCGATATCCACGCCTTGGTTTGTGAATTTGCTGATAACAGAGGCGGCCTCGCCAGGCTTGTCGTCGATCTGAATGCCGAGAACATCAGTAAGTTGAACATTCAGGTTATGAGACTTCAGCACATTATACGCCTTTGCTGAATCGTTGCAGATCATACGGTAAATACCGAAATCCGCAGTATCGGAGATCGTGGACGCAATTATCTGAATCCCCTCCTTGCTCAGCAAGTCCAAGACATTCAGCAAAGTACCACGCTTATTCTCCATAAATATGGATAACTGATTTATAGTCATTTTCGATTTTTGATTTTAAGATTGAACACGGATTACGCGGATCAAGCGGATTTTCGCTGATAAAAAAAAATCTGTGTAAATCCGCCCAATCTGTGTCATCTGTGTTCTATAAAAACACCTATTCGTACACTTTTCTCTTGTCCACTACTCTTACGGCCTTGCCCTCTGATACGGGGAGGGTGCCTTTGGCCACGAGTTTTACGCGTGGAGTCAGGAGAATCTCGTCCTTGAGCGCACGGGTGATACTCTTGGTGAGTTCCTGAAGACGTGCGTAATCGTCGGTGAAAAGTTCCTCGAGTTCCACCTCAACAGTCATATTGTCGTTGTCGCCATCGGTGGTCAGGGTGATAAGGTAATTGGTTGACAACTCCTTGAAATTCAGGAGAATCTTCTCAATCTGAATTGGGAAGATATTCACTCCACGGAGCACCATCATATCGTCGCTACGGCCTTTCATACGGTCCAGACGGAGGTGATGACGGCCACACTTGCAGTCGTGACCGAGAACCCTCGTGAGGTCGCGGGTGCGGTAGCGGAGAAGAGGCATACCCTCGCGGTTGATAGTAGTGAGCACCAGCTCGCCAATCTCGCCCTCGGGAGTAGGCTCCAGAGTATCAGGGTTAACGATCTCCACAATATAGTAATCCTCCCAAATGTGGAGGCCGTTCTGCTCCTTGCACTCAAAAGCCACGCCAGGACCGCACATCTCGCTCATTCCAAACGAGTTGTAAGCCTTCACGCCCATCATATCCTCGATACGCTTGCGCTGTTCCTCGCTGTGAGGCTCGGCACCGATAGCAAGCACACGGAGTTTGGTATCGCGGCGGGGATCCACACCCTCCTGATCCATAACCTCCTTGATACGAGTCACATAACTTGGCACGGCGTGTATCGCTGTGGTTCCAAAATCCTTGATGAATTTTATCTGACGCAGGGTGTTTCCGGCGGCGGCGGGCACGGTGAGCATTCCAAGACGCTCGGCGCCATATTGGAATCCCAAACCGCCGGTAAACATTCCGTAACCCGAAGAGTTTTGGAAAACATCGTCAGGCCTCAGACCCACCATCCACAGACAGCGCGCCACGGCATTAGCCCACTCGTCCAAATCCTTCTGAGTATGAAGGATTACGGTAGGATTTCCAGTGGTACCTGACGACGAGTGCAGACGCACACATTTCTCTAAAGGCACCGACCTCATACCGAAAGGATAAGTCTCGCGGAGGTCCTGCTTGGTGGTGAAAGGTATTTTTCTGATATCGTCGAGAGACTTGATATCCTCAGGCTTGAGGCCAATCTCCTCGAAACGCTTCTTGTAAAACTCCGAGTTCATACAGTGCCTAACAGTATCCTGAAGCCTCTTCAATTGCAACTCCCTGATCTGCTCCACAGAAAGAGTCTCAAACTCGGGATGAAGGTATTCTGATTTTACATCCATAATTTTTAAGTAATTGAAGTGATTGAAATAATTGAAGTAATTGAAGTGACTGGAGCGTTCAATTACTTCAATCACTTCAATTACTTCGATTACTTATTTCGCCGCTGCCACGCCTGCGTCGAAGGCCTTGAGGTTGGTCTCCACAATCTGCTCACCCTTGCGGGCAAAGATTGTCTTAATGGCCTCGCGGAGTTGGTCAACCGAAAGAATCTCAATGTACGGAGCGGCGAGACCCAGAAGCACCATATTAGCTGCCTTGGGAATCGCAACCTCCTTCGCAATGGCCTCAATATCAAGCTGAGCCATATTAGGAAGCGCCGTAAGCTCCTTCTGAAGCTCGGCCTTATCGGGATAGTTTGGAATATTCACGAAAGGCTTGCTCGAAGTAACCACCCAACCGTTTTTGCTCAGGTAAGGGAGATAACGGAGACTTTCCATCGGCTCCATCGAGATGATGACATCAGCCTTGCCCTTAGGGATAAGGTCGCTGAAGATTTCGGAAGTGGACAGACGGAGATTGCTCTGAACGTCGCCGCCACGCTGACTCATACCGTGCACCTCAGCCTGCTTCAAAAAAATGCCGGCCTTAGTGGCGGCCTCGCCTATAATAGTAGCGATAGAGAGGATACCCTGACCTCCCACACCGCAAAGAATCAAATCTTTTTTCATCTTTAAAACAAAAGTGTAAAGTGTAAAGAGTAAAGTTTAAAGAACCCAACTAATTACACCCAATTAACATACAATTATGTAGCCTTCGGCATTTTTCAGAACAAAAATTATCAAAAATTTATCAAGAATTACTCAAAAATTATTTACTAAAAAGCAATTTTTGAAAAATTTTTGGTCAATTTTTGATAATTTTTGTCTTTCCAAACAACTCAAGACAACGAGTTAATTGTTAATTATTAATTTTTAATTATTAATTATTTTGTCTTCTTGTGACGCTTCAAGGTCTGCATACACTCGCGGCGGGGGATGATTACGGAAACGCCGTTGTACTCAATCTCCTGCTTAATGGTCTGCTTGATTTCCTCAATCTTGTTCGGCATTGGAACCACCACCTTAACGTGCTCAGGCTCAACACCAAGACCAAGACAGATAGCCTCGAACTTGTTGGTGCCGGCCGAATCCTGACCGCCAGTCATACCAGTGGTGAGGTTGTCGGAAATGATAACGGTGATATTGCTCTTGTCATTAACGGCATCCAGAAGGCCCGTCATTCCCGAATGGGTGAAAGTGGAATCACCGATTACGGCAATGCTTGGGAACAGTCCAGCATCAGCCGCGCCCTTGGCCATAGTGATAGAGGCGCCCATATCCACGCAACTTGCAAGCGCTTGGAATGGAGGCAGCGCGCCCAAAGTGTAGCATCCGATATCGCCGAAAATCCTTGCATTCTCGTACTCGGCGGCCACCTCCTTGAGAGCGGCGTAAACATCACGGTGTCCGCAACCCTGACACAACTGTGGAGGACGTCCTGCGAGGTTCTTGCCTTCCTCGAAAGTAGCCTCAGCTGATACGCCAAGACCAGCGGCCACATTGTCGGGATTAAGTTCGCCCATACGTGGGAGTTTTCCAGTGAGTCGGCCTGACACCACAGCCTTGTCGCCCACAATGCGCTTTACATCCTCCTCCACAACAGGCTGACCATCCTCCACCACGAGAATTTCCTTGCACTGAGCGGCGAGCTCCAGAATCTTCTTTTCGGGGAGCGGATACTGCGAGATTTTCAGGATACTGATACCATCAATATCATAGTTCTGAATAGCCTCCTTCACATAGTTGTAGCCAATGCCACAGGCAATTACGCCAAGTTTGTTGCCATTATTCTCCGATTTCAGGAATTTGGAGGTTGCTGACGCCTCAGCCATTGCGGCCTGCTTCTCTATGAGCGCGGCATACTGCTTCTTGGCGATACCAGGAAGAAGAACCCAGCCTCTTGAGGTGCTTGGGTTCAGCGCATTCTCTGACTTTGGATCGCTGATCTCAACGGCAGCCCTCGAGTGTGCCAAACGGGTTACAACTCTCAGAAGCACAGGCTCCTGAAGTTTCTCACTAAGTTCAAAAGCCTCGGCCATCATATCGTAAGCCTCCTGCTGATTGCTTGGCTCAAAAATAGGAATCAGGGCAAACTTGCCGTAGAAACGTGAATCCTGCTCATTCTGACTCGAGTGCATTGAGGGATCGTCGGCAGCCAAGACTACCAGACCGCCGTTAACGCCTGTGATAGCGGAATTTACGAACGCGTCGGCGCAAACATTCATACCCACGTGCTTCATACAAACGAGGGCGCGCTTGCCAGCGTAAGACATACCGAGAGCCGCCTCCATAGCGGTCTTCTCATTTGTGCACCAGCGTGAGTGGATCTTGCGCTCACGGGCCGCAGGATTATTCTGAATAAACTCTGTAATTTCGGTAGAGGGAGTTCCGGGATAAGCATAAACACCTGAAAGACCAGCATTTATGGCACCCAAAGCAATAGCCTCGTCACCGAGCAATAATTTCTTTTCCATTTATATTATTAGATTAAGATTGCCCCAAAGTTAGTAACAATTTTTTAACATACGAAAGTTTTTGCGGTAAAAATTTCAAGGTTGGGAGAAAAAAGCGAGGGGAAAAAGAAAAGAAATTATGCTATTGCACAAAACAACAAAAGAATATATATTTGCAAAACAGAAACCGAGAAGCAAATATGAAACGAATACTGGACATAAACAACATAGGAGCCTACCAAGAAAACAACAGAATTGAGGCAAAGAAGGCTAAAGGCGGTCTTCCAAATAGCATTTGGGAGACATATTCCTCATTTGCCAATACCGACGGAGGTATCATATTACTCGGAGTAGATGAGAACAAGGACCACTCTCTGGAAATAACAGGTGTGGACGACGCTCACAAACTGGAGTCAGTATTCTGGAATACGGTAAACAACCGACAAAAAGTAAATCTCAACATTCTGACCAATAGAATGGTGAAGGTTCACGAAATAGAGGGCAAACAAATTCTAACGATAGAAGTTCCACGGGCTGACCGCCGTCAGAGACCTATATATGTGGGAACAGACCCAATGAAAGGAACATACCGACGTGATTTCGAGGGCGATTATCTTTGCACCACAGACCAAGTAGCCGCTCTATTCCGTGATGCATCCAGCGAAAGTATCGACCAACGTGTGTTATGCGATGCTGATATGGACGTATTTGACAAGGAAACAATTACAAGATTCAGAAACAGGTTCCGCCAATTTCATTCCGTCCACATCTGGAACGACGACGACGACGAGCAATTCCTGCGACACATAGGCGCAACCGCCGTATGCAAGGACGATATGAAATTTCACCCTACGGCCGCGGGATTGCTTATGTTTGGACACGAGTATGATATTGTACGCGAGTTTCCTCACTTTTTCCTCGATTATCAGGAAAAAAACAACACAGAAATACGTTGGACCTATAGAATAATATCATCTTCGGGCGACTGGAGTGGCAATCTTTACGACTTCTTCTTCCGTGTATACCCACGCCTGACTTCTGATTTACCTATACCTTTTATCACCAACGGCAGAGACAGGATAGATGATACAAAACTGCATCTCGCAATAAGAGAAGCGTTGCTTAACTCTATTGCTCACGCCGACCACTACGGAAGGCAGGGTATAGTGATTACAAAATCGCCAAACAGCATCTCGTTCTCAAACCCGGGAGATATTCGTATCGGACTGAAAGTGGCTTTACAAGGTGGCGTGTCGGACCCTCGAAACGAAACTATTATGAAAATGTTCAGCCTTGTGGACGTAGGAGAACGGGCAGGATCAGGCATTCCTGATATGATAGCAACTTGGGAGAAATACGTGAAACAAACACCTGAATACACCATCGGCAACAATCCATCAAGAACATTATTCTCATTACAATACAGTATCAAGGCATTGCAAAACGCAGGGGAATTGCTGGCGTCAGAAAAAAGTGGACTGCTCCAAGGCGAAAGTGGACTATCAATAGACAAAAGTGGACTGCAAGGTGGACTACTCATAGACCAAAGTGGACTGTCTGTAACCGCTCAAAAGATTTTGCAATTGCTGGAGGAAAATCCAGCAATTACTTATGATGAAATTGCAACCAGACTTGGCAAAGCCAGAAGTGGAATTGCCAAACATATAAAGAACCTAAAAGAAAAAGGATTCATCAAAAGATAAATAAAAAACAACAGCCATATCCGACAAAATCGGGTATGACTGTTGTTGTGTTTTTAGCATATTTTATTTCAAAAAAGAATTCCTTCAACCATCAGCTTTCGGCTTCGCATACTGAGGGTTTTCTCTGTAAAACTCTTCAACCATCTCCTTTACCTGTTGCTCGAAGGGCACATATTTTTCAGTTCTTACAAAACCTCTGCTATTGGCTAAGGTTTTCCACTCAGGATTAATGGAGTTAATCAATGCGTCTTTCTTATCTCTACGCCAGCCTTTGATTTGTTTCTCGCGGGCAATGGCTTTGGAAATGTCGTTGAATGTCTCGTAATATATACAGATAGTGGTATCGTGTTTTGCAGAATAACTGTCCACGTTGATATGCCTCTCGTGTTCATACAAGCGTCTTATCAAATCGTTAGTCATTCCAACATAAACTTCTTTATGTTCTTTGTTTGTCAATATGTAAACGTACGAAGGTCTCATTGTATTTGCTTTTGTTTTTGCAAAGATAAGAATTATTATTGAGAATGCAAATCCTTCGGCAGGCTCAGGATGACGTGTCCTTCGGCAGGCTCAGGATGACGAAGCGTTTTTTTTGTTAGGAGAAGAGAGTAAAAGAGATTCCTCGCTACGCGTCGGAATGACGGGAAGCCTGTTGTTGTAGGGAGAAGAAGAGAGAGGGAAGGGCGGCTGCGCCGCCCTTCCCTCTCTCTTCTTCTCTTTTTTATTCTTCGACCGCCCCGTCATCCTGAGCGAAGCCGAAGGACTCGTCATCCTGAGCGAAGCCGAAGGACTACCTTCCCCCAAAAACAGCCTCTTCCTCGGCCGCCATTGCCATTTCAGAATACATTTCCTGAAACTTGGTTTCCGCTTCTTTTACCTCTACCTGTCCATTCATCAGCAATGGCAAGAGGTAATCGCGGAGGATGGTCAAATTTTGGATTTGCTGACGATTGGAAAAAATGAAAGCGTAAATAGGATTAAGTATTATATCAAATTGGCTAATCAATTCATTCGAAGGCTTCACCAATTTAATGTCATACAAAGTTGTAGAGGTCATACTAGGCACTCCTGTTCCTGAATTTAACCGTGTAAAATCAATGTCCTTTATTGAATAATATACATATTTAGCACTATGTTCAATCTTAGGAATAGAATAAAACATAGTATCAACAGTCCAAAAAGCCTCATTTACATAAAGAACATTATTAAGCGAACCTTTTCTTGGCATTAAAACAGATTCTCCTTCATAAAGGCATTGACTTACACTCCTCATAAATCCACCGCTACCATAGACAGGAAAAATACCATTATCTAAATGCTTATGGTCTTTTCCGTTTTTTATAGTCAAGAATTCTCCCAGTCTCTTCACCTCCCAGCCTTCTGGTATCTCTCTTTTCAAGATTTCGTTGAAAACCATTTTTCCGCCGGAACTCTTGTAGGGTTTTCCGTCATTGTTGGGAAAATCGAACTGTACAAACCAATAGTCATAGATTTCCTTGGCCATCGCCTCCAAGGTGCTGTTCTCGTGGCGCTTCGTGCTGATTAAACGGTCGATATGGCTCAATACGGACGATATGCGCTTTTGGGTGGCTAGGGAAGGAAGGGATAGTTCAATTTCTTCAAAATTAGATTTTGAAAGAATTGGTGTAGTAGTACTTGAAGATAATTGCCTTAAATAATCCTTCTTAGTTGTTAATACATAATAAATAAAAACAGGATCAAAAGCATCTTTTATTTTGGTAATAGAATTTAATTGCTGATTTGTAGCACATTTCATATCAACAATACTAACATTACCCATATCAGAACCAATACAACCAACAAGAATACTTTTACCTGATATTGTATTATTTATAATAGATCGATATCCTTCTTCAGAAATATGTCTTTCTGAATCTTGCAAGAAAAAGGGATTGTTAGAAATATCGGCTGGAGTTATAAATGGAATGCATCCATCAAAATATGATTCAATTTGTGTAGAAGGAGTTTTCCCTGTCACTACCTTACCTATCTCTTTTATTTTATATTTTTTCAATTCTTCCATCCTTATTCCGCAATTTTAAGATTATTAAGTTGATTAAGAATCTCGTTTTCCAAATCGTGTGAAAGTTGGAAAGAATCTTTGAGGGTTTTCGTGTAGCCAGCCATACGACTGTTGAACTCATCTGCTGAGATATCGTAATGCTCTATCTTGATTTCGAAATACTGGCCCGCAGAGAGTGAGTAGCCCTTCTCCTTTATCTGGTCGTATGTGACGGCCACGGAGAAATCGTCAACGCTCTCGCATTTGTGGAATGTGCCTACTATCTGGTCTATCTCGTATTCACGGAGCCTGGTCTTCTTGTTGTTGCCTTCCTGGTATTCCTCGCCAAGTTTGCTGGCGTCTATCAGGATTACCTTGTCGTGGTTGCGTGCCTTGTCGAAAAACAGGACTGACACATTGGTGCCTGTGGTGGCGAATACATTGCTTGGCATCGACACACAGCCATATACTATTTTCTCGTCCACAATCCGTTTCAGGATATTCTTCTTGACTCCGCTCTTGGCTGTTATGAATCCTGTGGGTATCACAATGGCACCGCGTCCTGTATCTTCCCTGAGCGAGTTTATCAGGTGCTGGATAAAACAGGTGTAGATCTCCATTGTGGGCTTGTCGGGGTTTGCCTTGTCGGGGTTTACCTTATTGGGCACACCTGCCCAAAATCTATGAGCATCAGAGGCTAACGAATCCCTATACTCCGGGAAATCGAGTTTGAACGGAGGATTTGATACTATGAAATCGAACTGCATAAGGCTCTTGTCGGGATTCTTGTGGGCCGGCTCGGTGAGGGTGTTGCCCTGCACCACGTTGGCCAGGCTCTTTGCGTGTCCGTTCAGGATAAAGTTGAGGCGGAGCATCTCACTGCTCTTGTCGGATATGTCCTGCGAGAAGAGGGTGCACTTGTTGTCGCCTATCTGATGACCAAGGGCAATGAGGAGCGTTCCTGTGCCAGCCGAGGGGTCGTAGCATCGGGCGCCACGCACATCGTCGCTGTCGGGCACCAGAAGGCGCGCCATTACCTGCGCAATGGCTCTCGGGGTGTAATACTCGGCATATTTGCCACCGCCTGCCTTGTTGTAGTCCTTTATCAGGTGCTCGAAAATCTGTGAGAAAAAGTCGTAGCCGAACGCGAAGGTGTCCTCAAAATTGATTTCGGTAAGGGGGCTGATGAGCGCCTTGGCAAAATTGTCTCTCTTGCCGGGATCCACCACCATATCGGTAATCTTGCCGAATATGTTTATGGTGACCTCGGTGGAGGTTTTCACCTTGAAGATCCTGGAATTGAGGTTTGCTATATCTATCAGTGTGGCATCCAGCAACCCGGAGAAATCTCCCTGCTGAGAGGCATTGTAGAGGTGTCCCAGAGTGTGCTGAGGCTTCAGTCGTGGCACAGAGTGGTCCAGATATGTGAAGAGGTCCTCGTACTCTTCCCTGGTGAATGTGTCGTATTCGGCATCCCACTTTTCGGCCTTGGCAAGGCGGTCGCCGTATGTCTGGTCGCGCTTGCAGGCGTATGCGAACTTGTCCACAAGAAACTTGTAGAGAAAAATCTCCACAATAATCTTGTACTCGTTGCCACCGTTGGCCAGTCCGTATGCCGAGGTCACAGACTTCAGCCGGTCTATCAGCCTCTTGGTGTTGTCTCTAAGTTGGTTTACTATCTCGTCTTCCTTTGTGGTGATCTTTTCTGCCATTTCTAATAAATGTATGAGGGATTATATTGCAGGAAATACTCGCCCGCAATAAGGTTTGTAATATATTTTCTGTCTGCTATCGAGGCTTTCACGTTGCTGTTGAGCAATTCTACGCTTACGCTCCTGAGCACATCCTGCGAGAATACGTCTTCCTGACTTACTATATTCACGTCGTCATATACAATCTGGTCGATGCTGAGTTTCATTTTCAGAAGATTCTCGCATATCTCGTATTCCACCTTGGATATCAGCGGAGGGTCGCGGTGCACGTTTTCCTCCTCTATGCGCTTGTGTATGCGCACAAAACGCTCGTCGTTCCTGTATTTGCGTTTCAGGAGATTGTTCCTCCGGTTTATCTCCTTTATCTTCCGCATCACCTCGTCCATATATCCGATAGACTCGCGGGCCTCTTTCTTGGATTTGGGAGTAAAGCCGTGCTCGCGGAAGTATTTGCGGAACTCCTCGGCAAGCGATACGTACTTGTCTTCCTTCTGGTCGAAGTTGGCCTCAAACTCTCTCTGAACCTTCTCGCAACGCTCCTTTAGGTCGTTGATGATGATCTGGAGCTCCTCGGGGATTCCCTTCCTGAACTCAAACTCCATCTCCGACAGGATCACATTCACCATACCCGCCACGTCGGCCTTGTGGTCGGTGTTCTGCACATAATTGATACGCTCTATCCTGTGGTTTACCTCGGTAATCAGCGAGGGGATTGTGGAGGCTGGCAAATCCTTGATGCGGGCCTTCAGGTCGTCGTCGCCGAAAGATTTTATCTGGTTTATGATTCCCTTGGCGTTCGTAAGGGCGTGACGCAATTCGTAAAGGTCCTCACGGCTTTCTATATCGTCGATTTCCTTCCGGAACTCCTCCTTGTTGTCGCAAGTGAAATTCCAGAGCACGGTCTTGAAATCGGCTATCTGCTGTTTTATCTCCTCCACGTTCTCTATCACCTGAGATCCTATGGGAAGAGGCTTTGGCTCGCCGTTCTCATCAGGCTCATCGTCGCTGTCGGTGCGGGCCAGCTCACGGAGATATCTGTCGTTGGTGTTCTCAAAGTTTTCCTTTATATCTACAAAGTCAACCACATAGCCATATCTGAAATCATTGTATGGGCGGTTGACACGGGTAAGAGCCTGCAGGAGGTTGTGTCCGTCGAGCGAACGGCCAAGATACAGGCGTTTCAGCCTCGGAGCATCAAAGCCAGTCAGCAACATCTCGTTCACTATCAGGAAATCAGGCTCGTTGTCATATTTATACGATTCCACGATCTCCTTCCTGTCGGACTTGTCGCCCTCGTCGTGCAGTATCAGCGAGGCGTGGAAAATCTTCTTGGTATGGAATTCGGCCATAGGCTCCGAGGCTCCCGATAGGAAATTCTCCTCCTGCCTCTTGTTCACCTTCTCGCCACGGGCAACCCGTTCCTGCCACAGCTCATAGAGTTTTCTGGCCTGAGGATTTGTACGGCATACAATCATAGCGCCCACTGTATCGTCGGCCATCTGTATCCTGAAAGTCCTGAAATCCTCCACAATGAAATCTATGAGTGCGTTAAGGTATTGCGGAGTCTCCAGCACCTGACCAAGATTCAGGTCTTTTCTCTTTACCTGAATATCCTTGATCACGTCGTCAAGTTTCTGCTTGTAGGAGGTCTCGATAGGCTCACGCATCAGTTTCAGCGTATAGCCGTCGGCTATCGATCTGTCGTAATAATACCTGTGCAGATAATTTCCAAATACTCTCCAGGACTCACGCTCCTCTCTCAGCAAGGGCGTGCCGGTAAGTGCGATTTTTATGGAATCGCGGTCGGCATCCAGAAGGTTGGCCAGAAACTTTCCCTTGGAATCGTAGCCACGGTGAGCCTCGTCGATGAAAAACAGACGCTGAAGGTTGGTATTGTATCCGTTTCCGATATTCACAGGCGCCGGGTCGTCCTTGAATTTCTGGATATTCACCACCATAATCTCAAGTTTGCCCTCATTGTTGTGCACAATCTCGGTGCTCCTGATATCCTCCATAAGCGACTTGCGGTCCTGGGCGGTTCTCACCAGGAGGCCACGCTCGCCAAACTCATTGCAGGCCTGCTCCATAAGGTCCAGCCTGTCAACGATGAAATAGAATTTGGCAACCACATTTTTCTTTGCAAGAAAATCCGTCAGGCTTTTTACAGAGTAATATGTAAGGGCGGTTTTTCCGCTTCCCTGAGTGTGCCATATAATACCGCTCCTGACCCCCGCATCGATATTGCGACGCAGTGCCAGAGAGGCAAAAAACTGCTGATACCTCATTACGTGCTTCTGCAACTCGTAACGGATCTCGCCAGTCTTTCGGTTCTTATATTGCTTGTTTACGTATGCGAAACCATATCTAAGAAGGAAAAGGATGCGTTCCTTGCTGAGCATCGAGGTAAGAATCCTGTTGGTGGGAGAATTTGGATTCTTGTTGGTCTGATATTCGGGCAGGCTCTTTATCACCACACAATTCCGGTGGGTGAGAATTCGCCTCTCCACCTCCTCGTCGATATCGCGGTAAGGATAGTTGGCTACAAAATCCCTGTTCTCCTCGCGGAACGCGCTGAAGAAGGCCTTCTCCCTGGCCCTGCAACAATAGAACGCGCCTTGTATTGGGACACGGTTGTCGTTGTCGTATTCCTGATTGTTGGAGAAAATCATCAGCTGTGTGATATTAACAAAACGCCTGAAATTCCTGTCCTTGAAACGGTAATTGATTCTGTTGCGCTCGGCGATAATGCCATCGTGATTGTTGGGTTTCTTCACCTCCACGAAAACAAGAGGCAGACCATTAACAAAACAGGTGATATCGGGACGGAACTCGTCGTTTTGCTCATCATTCCGGCAGGTGAACTCGGTAGTGATATGCCAGTAGTTGTTGTCGGGATTATCAAAATCAATAAGCCTTACACCGCTGTTCTGCGACATAATATTATAGAATTCACGTCCCAAATCATCATTATTGGCCGACTGCACAATCTTCAAGAGCATATCATTGGCACCGCTATCATCAGAGCCTGGATTAAGCCTGACAAAAGCCCTTCTGAATACTCCAGTCAAAATATTGGTATCGTGCTCATAATCAGAATCCTTGATCTCATCAAGATATTCGTAACCCAACCTCCACAAATGAATCGTGGCAGGCACCTGAACTCTGGTATTCTCATTAAAGTTATTAGCCATAATTGCCGATATTAATTACCCGATAGATAAAATTAGCAAATATAAGAATAAAAAAAATGAGAAACAAGAGGAAGAAAGAAAAAAACACTCGGCATAATTACATCAATTTCGTCATTTCCCAATCATCATTTCCCCCGGCCTCAGCGGTTATTGACACGTGGTGGAGGTCGGGGGAAACGGAAAAAAACAAAAAAAAGCCACCTGAAAGGTGGCTTGATAAAAAAATATGGTAAGAAAAATCTTATGCCTCTGTAATTGGCAGATTCATTACAACATCCTCGGGCAAGCCAGTTGCCGAAATGATAAGAGAAATAGAGACACCGCCAGCCTTTAGGGTTTTGGCAGTTGTGAGCAATTTCTGATAAGCCTTGGCTTCGGCTTCCTCTATTCCCTCCCGTTTTGACCAATAGAGACTATTCTCCCAATCGAGTTGGTGCTTGAAACTCTCGTCATAAGCCCAACGCTCCTTCTGAGTCAATTTCGAGTAGGCGGCCGCGTCGGCTATCGTGGCCATTACCTGTTCCTGTGATACAAATGGCATAGTCTTTAAGTTTTTAATATTCTTGAAAACATATAGGAACTTATCAATCGGCTCGATACATTCCTCTTCCTTTTTTTTGAATGAGCGAAGATCAACGAAAAACATCTTTATCAGTTCGGTAAGTTCCTGGTTGTCTTCGTCCTTCAAAATAAATGTCCTTATAGTCCGCTTAGGCATTTTCCGTTTCGTCATATGAAAATTCAGGAAAAATATGCCATAAACAGGCTTCAGGTCATAATACCAGCCTTTCTCCTTTTTGATCTGATCGCTTACGGCCTGACCCATATAAAACAATGTCCTCGAAATGTAATTAGGCTCACTACGACGTTGCATTTCAATAATGAAACTGCTACCGTCGTCGGCCTCGCAATACAAATCGAAAATCATCATCTTGTCCTCCGCCTGCGAAATAGATTCCTTGTCAAGATAAGTAAGTTTCTCAATAGTCTTCTTGCCAGCAAGCAAAACATTCAGAAACCTCTTCAAGACATTCTCACGAGAGAAAATCTTCTTGAAACCTATGTCAGACATCAAATCAACGAAAACTGGCTCTTCCATATTCATTTATTTATCAAACGCAAAGATAAACAACATATTTCAATAAAAAAACAAAAAACTATTAAAAAAAATTCACATCAATTTCCCCGACAGAAACATTCGCTTCCCATTCGTTTTACCATTGGCTTCCATTCGTTTTAAAAACAAAAAAAGCCACCGCGAGGTGGCTTGCCCCTCCTTCCCCATTACAAATTTTAACAAAAAAAATTTGGTAGTTTCATACATTATCCGTTACTTTGCAGCGCAAAGTTCTTTTTGCGGCATCAGAGATAAAAAAATATAAAAATGGAAAAAGAAGAAGCTTTCAGCGCCCTTTCGGAGATTAGGGACATAATGGCGAAATCCACCAAAGTACTGTCGTTCAGCGGAATATCATCCGTTGTGGTGGGTATTCTGGCAATAATGGCTGCGGGCGTGGGTTACTATGTAATCAACGAAATGGAAATCAGCCAATATCTCAGAAACAAGATTTTCATAGGCGGTGGAGTGCTTCTGATAGTGCTGAGCCTGATAACGGTTTTGCTGTTCGCCAAGAAAAAGGCCAGAAAAAACAACCTGCCATTCCAACTCGACGGCGTAACGAAGAAACTCCTCGGACATTTCTTTTTGCCGATGACAGTGGGTGGCATTCTCTGCCTGCTGCTCATACACAACGGCAACTACGGACTGTCCTCGTCTATAATGCTGATATTCTACGGATTGGCTCTCGTAAACACATCGGGATACACCTACACCAACGCCAAATATTTAGGATTTGCCGAGCTGATACTTGGCCTCCTCGACTGCGCCCTCTGCAACTACGGAATGTTGTTCTGGACTTTGGGATTCGGAGTGGCACACGTGGTTTACGGAATATTGTTCCACATAATTTGCGAGCGCGGAAAATGAATCTGAATCTTGAAAATATCAACAAGGCGTTTGAGAGCAAAGTGCGGCTCGGGATAATGTCGGCGCTAATGGTGAACAGCTCTGTTGACTTCTCTACGATGAAACAGCTGCTTAACCTCACCGACGGCAACCTGGCCACCCACGCCAAAAACCTGGAAGAGCTGGGCTACATAAGCTCCGAAAAAAAATTCATCGGCAAAAAGCCCAACACCAGCTACTCCATCACCGACTCCGGCCGCGAAGCCTTCACCGCCCACCTGAACGCGCTGGAGGCGATACTGAAAATGAGTTTAATTAACAATGAATAATTAATAATGAATAATTAACAATGAATAATGTCAACCCAATAAAAACCAGCCTCGGAGAGGCGTCGCATAAATAACCGCTGGTGATTCCCGGCACGGGATGATCCTGCGGACACTCGGACACTCGGCTCGGACACGCACACGGACACTCGGCTCGGACACGCACACGGCCACTCGCCACGCACACACGCACGTCACGCACACGGCCACCCGCACACACACACGCACACAGATCACGGATTCCTAAAGAATCCAATTTTTTCACCACGCAACTTTGCAAAACAAAGTACTTTTAAAAACACATATAAACTATGGAAAACGTAAACACAAACACCCCAATGCCTCCACAGACAAACGGCGGCAAGAGCAACGACGTGAGCACAAAAAACATCGTCAAGATAATAGTAATCACCGTTTTGGCATTCTTCCTGCTGATTCCGACGCTTTTTATAAGGTTTTCGGTGGAGGAGCGACAGAACACAGCGAGAGAAGCCGCCAAGGAGGTTTTTACTCAATGGGCGGAGAGTCAGGAGATTAGTGGACCTTACATCCAGATCAGAAAGACTTTCAAGGAGGAAAAGCAAACCAACACCAGGGATATCAACATCCTGCCCAACGACTTGAAAATTAGCGGAAACGTAAAATCCCAGCAACTCAACCGCGGTATCTATGAGATTGTGACCTACAACGGCGACATCCAGATAGAGGGCAACTTCCTGCTCACCGACGAGGAATTTGACCTTGTTAGGGATTTCAAGGACGGTCAGGCAAGCATAAACATCTCTGTAACAGACCTTAAAGGATTGTCGGAGGAGGTGATTATAAGTTTGGGAGACAAGAAACACATACTGACTCCCAACGGCTCGGGCTTCCACTACAATTACAAAAAGATTTCAGGCACAATCAACCTCGAAAACCTGACCACAAATGAAGCAATTCCATTCACTATGAGCCTGAGCCTCAAGGGTTCGCAGTCGCTGAAATTTGTTCCCGTGGCCAAAAACACTTGCGTTTCATTGCAGAGCAACTGCAAGACTCCAAGTTTCAACGGAATGTTTCTGCCCGAGAAAAGGAACGTATCAGACAGCGGCTTCACCTGCAACTGGAAGGTGTTGTATATCAACAGAAACTATCCTCAGATTTTTGAGAGCGGAGAGGATTTCGACATCGCCGAGTCAAATTTTGGAGTTGACTTCCTGCTGCCTGTCCAACACTATCAGAAAACCGAGCGGAGCCTCAAATACGCAATTCTTTTCATTGCGCTCACCTTCGCCACATTCTTCTTCATAGAGGTGTTGCAGAAGAAAAACGTCAACTTTATCCAGTACATACTCGTTGGACTGGCCCTGGTATTGTTTTACTCGCTGCTTCTCTCATTCTCTGAGCACGTTGGATTCGGCTGGGCATACCTGATTTCGGCTTTTATGACGATAACAATGCTGACTGTCTACACCGCCGCCATCCTTAAAATCCGCAAGACCGCCCTCTGTATCTGCGGCGTTCTCACCGGATTGTACACCTACATCTACGTACTTCTCCAAATGGAAACCTACGCCCTCCTGGCCGGCAGCATAGGCCTATTCGTAATCCTCGGAGTGGCAATGTACGTATCGCAGAAAATCAATTGGAAAGCGGGAAAGGAATAGCCCCATTACTCCTTCACAAACCTCTCAATCACACACTCGTGCTCCTTGTCGCTGTCGTAGTTGATACCCACGAAGAGGAGGTTGCCGTGATAATGGGCAAGGTGTGTGGAATACTCCTTATTCTTGATCTGGGAAAGGGCTGTCTCAGTGGAGGCGTCCTTTTTCAGCTCAATGATTATGGCAGGAAGGTTTGGAACGTATGGCACAAGCACCACATCAGCAAAACCCTTACCTGTAGGCAGTTCGGGAATTATGGTGTATTTGGAGTTCGCATAGAAATACGCAAGGATAATCGCGCTCTGATACGACTGCTCATTGTTGAAACTGAGGTTGCTGCAAACAAGCTTGTGGGTCTCCTTAATAGAATACGCAACCATCTCGGCATTCATATTAATGGTGGCGTCAAGGAGTTGACGGGAGTTGTTGATGAATTTGGCGACAGGTGCGAAATTCACACTGCGCTTCACCGCCTGCATCCATTCCCTTTGCACCTCCTTGTTTGGAATGTAGCACTGCTCCCCTTCGGCATCATAGCTCAAATAACCAAGATGAATCAGATATGTATATACATCATCCTTGGTCTCAATGGAATCTATAGTATTCTGAAAACCAGACACATCCACATAAACTCTTTGCCCCATTATCATATTTATGATATCATCCTTGATACCATCCAAATTCATATCAATATACGTGGCGACAGTCTCGTAACTTCCCGTTGCCGACCAATAAGACTGGAACACATTGCTCGATACGGCCTCCACAATGGCGTTAGGATTGTAAATATGGATATCTCCAACCTTGTAGCCATCGTACCAACGGCGACAATCCTCATAATTTACGTCAAACTCATCACAAAGTTTCTGAACCTCTTCCTTTGTAAAGCCGGTGTATTCGGCATATCGCCCGGGATTGAGAATCGTGATATTAGAGAAATTATTTAACTTGCTCTCAAACTTATCCTTCACAATAGGCAGAATACCAGTCATATAAGCCAAGGCAATGGCAGGCGCCACCGAATCGTTCTTGAAAAGCGATAAAAGTAAGTCCAGGTACTCCTTATGAAGTTCAGGTTTCTGACCAAGACGCACACCAAGATCGTACTCGTCGAAAATAATGACAAATTTATCGCCGGTCTTGGCATAGACAGCGCTAATACAATCACAAATCCTCAACTTGTCTGAGAAATCAATATCAGGGAATAATTCTATGAATTCATTCCTGACATTTTTGGTCATCTTATTGATGAAACTCTCCACGCCGGTCTTATTTACGAAAGCGCTGAACTCGTTGCAATCTATCCTGACCACGTTGAACTTGTTGAGATACTTGTCCCAACCCTCCACTTCCGAAAGTTTTGTGCTCTCAAAAATCGCCCTTGAATCACAATTCTTGGAGAAATATGCACACAGAATCTGCTGCGCGGTTGTCTTTCCAAAACGGCGTGGTCTTGAAACACAAACGTACTTCTTCTTGGTGTTAACAATATCGTTCAACACACTTACAATCTTTGTCTTATCAACAAAGATCTCAGAATTGATAGATTCTTGGAACAGCGCAGTTCCCGGATTGATATATATGCCCATAGTGATATAGTTTTGTGCAAAGATATAAAAAGTGTATTGTTTCACAAAAAAAATATACTTTCCCCATTTTAGCGTAGGTTCAACATTCAAGTGCAATTATTTAAAATGAGCGAAAAACATCTTTTTTGGGGTCTCGAAATTTAATTTTTTCCGAGGCCTGTTGTTGATCTTTTTCTGTATTTCGGCAATCATTTCGTCAGTGTACTTATCAAA
>JAZLKG010000049.1:0-8721 GCA_045597465.1 Bacteroidales bacterium
CTCTAAGAGGATAAGAGAGTTAAGAGTTTTTTTCGTTTAAGAGAAATAGAACCTAACGGTTCTGAGGGTAAGAGCATCAATTGTTGCGCTCTTAACCTCCGTTCGCTTGCGAACAAATTCTCTTAAAAAACTTATATATAAACTCTTAATTCTCTTAACCTCTTAGAGAAAATTAATTTTTAACTTACGAAAGTTGAATATTTAATATCTCGCAATCAATCACACCCGTATTAGTTATCAACCATTTAAAAAACCAAAAAGTTTTTCAAAAAGATGAAAAAACGTTTTTTATTGGCCGGACTCTTTGCAGTATCGGCTTTGATGACTGCCTGCTCCGACGATGACAGAAACGACGTTCAGGCGGTTCCCGACAACAATCCTGTTATCAGCAACCCAGTAACAAATCCCGGCACTCAGGCCCTCGTGCTTCACGGAGTAGCCAACGGCGATGTCACAACTCAGAAGACCGCCCTCGCCGATGATGGCAAGGCTGTGGTATTCACAGACGGCGACAAGGTTTCCGTTTTTGACGGAGCCCTCATCAACTGCGAGTTCGCATCAGAGGTTAAGGATGAAGGCGCTTCGGCAGATTTCACTGGCACAATCTCAGAGTCAGCTACTGAATACTATGTCCTCTATCCATATCAGGCTGATGCCTCAATCTCTGATGAGAAGGCGATATCAGCCACATTGCCAGCCATTCAGACAGCAACCCTCAACTCTTTCGATCCCAAGGCCAACCTCAGCGTGGCAGTTTGCGCTGATGCCGAGAACTTCAGCCTCAGGAACATTGGCTCGCTCCTGAAACTCACTACCACAGAGGAGTTCGACAAGATTGTTGTGAAATCCAACAAGGGCGAGAAGATAGCCGGCAATGTCTCAATCACTATCGACGATGACGGCATTCCAACTGCACAGGCATCAGCAGGCGCAGTATCAGAGCTCTCTCTTGTTCCCGCTAAGGCTGATGAGAAGATTGTCAAGGGTACATACTACGTGGCAATGCTTCCGGGTGTATATACCGACGGCATCACCATCGAGTTCTACAAGAATGGCGCTAAGAAATCAGACACCTACAAGAGATTTCAGAAAAGCCTTACCTTTGCAAGAAGCAAGGGCGCAAACTGCGGCGAGCTGATTACTGCAAATGGCGTGTTTATCGATATGGTGGCAGTGGGTGAAGGTACATTCTGGATGGGTGCTAATCAGGGAGACACCAAAGCCAAGAGTGATGAGTCTCGCCACGAAGTAACCCTGTCGTCGTATTCAATCGGCAGATTCGAGGTTACACAGGCATTGTGGAAGGCTGTTATGGGAGATGATAATAATCCTTCACAATACAAGGGTGATAACAAGCCTGTGACGAATATATCCTGGAATCTTATCGTAGATGAATTCCTTTCTAATCTCAATACCCTTACGGGCAAGAAATTCCGACTGCCCACAGAGGCTCAATGGGAATTTGCCGCACGTGGCGGAAACAATAGCAAGGGCTACCTATATAGTGGCACTACTGAAAGTTTAGGTGAGTATGCCTGGTATTATGATAATACCGGCGTTGAAACGCACGAAGTAGGTAACCGGAAGGCTAACGAACTTGGTCTCTATGATATGACTGGTAATGTATCGGAGTGGTGTCAGGACTGGTATGGACAGTATAGTGGTCAGACAAACCCAACAGGCCCCGACTCGGGAAATAAGCGTGTTGTACGTGGTGGTGGAATAGGTACAAGGATAGATTTTTGTCGTGTGTCGTGTCGTAATAGTGAATACTACCCTACCAATACTTTCAAATATCTTGGTTTCCGCCTCGTGTTGTAGGCAATAACCCAATACACAAGAATTTAAACCGTGGATTCCTTGGAAATCAATTCCGTGGAATTCACGGTTTTTTGTTTTGTATTTTTGAAAAAAATCCTTATCTTTGTAGCAATCAAAAAATCGAAAATGCTATGTCCAAGTATTTAAACCCCAAAGCGGACCTTACCTTCAAGAAGGTATTCGGAGAGCACAAACACCTTGTGATAAGTCTCCTGAATTCCCTTTTGCCCTTGCCTGAGGGTATGAAGATTGATTCTGTTGAGTATCTCAGCGGAGAGAATCATCACGGCAATATAGATAAGAAATATTCCATAGTTGACGTGAAGTGCACCGACAACTATGGCCGTACCTTTGTGGTTGAGATGCAGAATTATTGGACTACGGCTTTCTTCTCACGCACACTTTATAATGCCGTACTCACTTACAGCAATCAGTTGAAAAAGGGACAGTCGTTCAATAAGTTGAAGGACGTTTATGCACTGAGCCTTGTGAATGAGTCCGAGATAAAGTGTTCTGCGGAGAACGCCAACGACTATATTCACGAGTATTACCTGACAAATCAGAAAAATGCGGAAGATGTCCACAAGGATATCTCGCTGATATTTGTTGAGTTGCAGAAATACAAGTCACTCGGCATCAAATTCGACAACAAGGCCGTTGACAAGATGGCGAATCTTTGGCTGAAATTCCTTACCGAGATCGACGACGACACCGTAGATGTGGATCCCGAGCTCCTTAATTCACCCGAAACCGCCGAAGCGCTCGAAATCGTTGAGACAGCAGCCTATTCACCAGAGGAGTTGGAAGCCTACAATAAATATTGGCTTGATATCTCAACCGAGCGTTCCGCATTGGCAGAATGCGAGGCAAAAGGCGAGGCAAAAGGGTTGGCCAAAGGACGCGCCGAAGAACGAGCCAAGGCTCAAGCCGAAAAACTTGAAATGGCCCGCAAGATGAAGTCCGATAATATGCCATTGGAAATCATCGCAAAATACACAGGCCTCACCGCCGAGGAGATTGCAAATCTGTAAATAAAGCAAATGCCATTCAAACCAACGATTTGAATGGCATTTGTTGTATTGCTGTCAGCCAATATCAGCCCTTTAGTAGTTCTTGCTCTTCATCTCGAAGTATGCCTGTGGGTGGTTGCAGACTGGGCATTTCTCTGGGGCGGTCTTGCCTACGTGAACGTGTCCGCAGTTGCGGCAAACCCATACTGTGTCGCCATCGCGGCTGAAAACTATGCCCTGCTCGATGTTGGCGAGAAGTTTCCTGTAACGCTCCTCGTGCCTTTTCTCGACCTCTGCCACGAGGCTGAAAAGTGCTGCTATGTCGTTGAAGCCCTCAGCCTTGGCCTCCTCAGCCATACGTGGATACATATCTGTCCACTCGTCGTTCTCGCCGGCTGCTGCGTCCTTCAGGTTGTCGATAGTGCTGCCAACGCCGTCGTGCAGAAGCTTAAACCAGATCTTGGCGTGCTCCTTCTCCTGATTTGCAGTCTCCTCGAAGAGGGATGCAATCTGCTCATAGCCGTCTTTCTTGGCCTTTGAGGCGTAATATGTGTACTTGTTTCTTGCCTGACTCTCGCCAGCGAAGGCCGCCATAAGGTTGGCCTCAGTCTTAGTGCCTTTCAATGATTTTTCCATTTTCTTTCAAATTTTGAGGTTATTTTAGAATATCGAAAATTATTATTTTTTCAACTGATATCCAAATCTTTAACATATTTTTATATAATAATGGCGCACAGATTATCATATCATAATCTATGCGCCATCATTGTCCATTATCCATTAATGAATAGCAAGGCTATTCATTAATGCTTCGTGTGTTTATCTTGTTGCCCTGGATATCGTAAGTGTATATCCAGCCGTTTTTCTCTGTGGTGAAGGCGATTGACGTGCTGGCCACTATTTCTCCCAACTGATTGGCGTCCAAGGTTTTGTATTTCTTGCCTTGAGGATTGTAGATATTGTACCAACCCATTTTGAAGAGGATGAAATAAGTGCTTGTGTAAGTCACCATCTGACCCTCGTTCATAGAAAGATTGGTGTAGTACCTGCCATTTTGGTCATATAGACGATACCAGCCATTGCGCTCAATAATGTGCGAAATCTGCTGACCCGACGAGCTTCCAAATAGTCCGAACATAGTTTTAATTACGAATTACGAAATCCGAATTACGAATTCCTCTTTAAACTTTAAACTTTACTCTTTACACTTTCTATTACTTCACGGCAATTGTCTCGATTTCAAGCTTTGCGCCCTTGGGAAGATCCTTTACTGCGAAAGCCGAGCGGGCAGGGGAGTTGGTCTTGTAATACTCACCGTAAACCTCGTTCATAGCGGCGAAGTCGCTGATGTCGGCGAGGAGACAGGTGGTCTTTACTACGTCGCAGTAATCGTAACCGGCGGCCTTCAGGATTGCGCCTATGTTGTTCATTACAAGGCGTGTCTGAGACTTGATGTCGGCGGTTGAGAGTTCGCCGGTCTTGGGGTCGAGCGGAATCTGACCTGAAATATAAAGAGTGCCGTTGGCCTCGATAGCCTGGCTGTAAGGTCCAATTGCCTGTGGTGCGTCTGGTGTTGAGATAACCTTTTTCATTGTTGATTTTTGATTTTTAATTTTTGATTGGAAGGATACATTTTCGATTTTTGATTTTTGATTTGGAAATTGCTTTTTTGTTTGTTTTAGTAAACATTAGAAAGAATCAAAAATCAAAAATTAAAAATCAAAAATGTAAAAAATGAAAGCAAACCTATAAGCCGGATTCTGTCCCGAATTGCTTCGGTGCCTGCCATTTATCTACTACTGCCATTGCTGACAGTCTCTAACGACCTACCCCCTGGCCCGGACGAGCAGCCCGGTATAATTACCAGTATATTTGGTCTTTCAACCCGCCGATACACACCCCCGGTGTCACCATCGGAAGTCGTGGGCTCTTACCCCGCGTTCTCACCCTTACCAGTTTCCTTCGTAAAAAACGTCTTCCACTGGCGGGTATTTTCTTCTGCATTTACCACAACCTCGCGGCCATCTTCCAGTTAAGAAGGGCGGTGCTCTAAGTTGCCCGGACTTTCCTCTCGCATATTGCTACGCCAGCGACAGACCGGTCTGCTTCCAAGACGCAAAATTATAAAGATTAATGATACTATCCAAAAATTATCGGCAAATATTTATATTATTTTAATGTCCTATCCGATAATGCCAGCGGGCACGCTCCTCTGTGGGGGTGGTCCTTGTGGCCACTACTATGTGGTAACCGCGGGCATCGCCCGTGGTAGACGATAAAAAAAAAGAGCCTCCGTCAGGAGGCTCCAATGAATAAAATTATTGGAGCGGGAAACGGGTCTCGAACCCGCGACCTGAAGCTTGGGAAGCTTCCGCTCTACCAACTGAGCTATTCCCGCATAGTGTGGCTTGTTTTCAATTTCTCTTTTGCCATGCAAAGTTAATATTTTAATTTTGTTTATTCAAAAAATTATCGTGTTTTTTATTTCTTTTTTTCAATGTTTTTACTCAAATATTTGTACCTTTGTGATATTTAAGCATATTAATGAATTGTATTGTATGAAGTCTCATATACCGGTTATTGCATTGGTGATGGCATGCAACTCCCTTTGCGCTCAAGATCTTTCTGTGACAAACCTCCGTACAGATTTGATAGAAGACACGGAATCCATATTTGTTGATGGTTTTGAATCCAATCTCGGAATCGGGGATTATGATTTCAGTAATCCCGGATTGCAGGTTGCAAAGATATCTACACGGAATCCTTCTTTCTCGTGGGCTGTTAATTCTAAGTACAATGGTTTTCTCCAGAATCATTACCGTATAATAGTAAGCTCCTCTCTCGAAAACGCCAGCAATGCCCTGGGTGATATGTGGGATTCAGGTATGGTGGATAGTCCCTTGTCGTCAGGTGTAAGATATGAAGGCAAGCACCTGCTGCCCAATCATATATATTATTGGAGGGTTTTGGTGGTGGACAAAAAGGGTATTCAGTCTCAATACTCTGAGCCAAAGGCGTTTGTTACTGCTGATGCTTTCGATGAGTCGGTATCAGTACTTCCTCTTCATAAATACGTTCAAAAGCCTGTAACTGTTGTTAATAATGGTGGTGTGTTGTTTGCCGATTGGGGCAAGGCCGCTTTCGGGCAGCTGGCCTTCAAACTCCAGAATCAATTGAGTGATGATTTTGTCTTCCACATAGGAGAGGTGGCCAGTGGCAATACAGTAAACCGCAATCCCGGAGGTTCTCGAAGGTACAAAAGACTCAGTGCTTATACAAACACTGGTCAGTCATATTATCCATTTGCGATGCCGCATGATTCGCGCAATACCAGTGACTCGGAAAACGAGAGCAATGTGGTTCCCATCCTGATGCCTCAATATGTTGGGGAGGTGTTCCCATTCAGATATTGCGAGGTTAATGCACAGGCATCAAGCCTCAGGAATATTTCCCTGGAGCGGCTTACTGTCAACTATCCTTTCGATGACAATGAATCGTACTTTAATTGCAGCGACGAAGTCTTGAATAGCATCTACGATCTTTGCAAGCATTCGATGAAGGCCACCTCTTTTTGTGGTTATTTTGTGGATGGCGACCGTGAGAGGATTCCCTATGAGGCCGACATTTATATTAATATGCTTTCATATTACGCAGTATCAAGTAATTACTCTATTGCGAGACGTACCATAGAGCATATTATCAATTATCCCACATGGCCCACCGAGTGGATATTGTATACAAATCTTCTTGTCTATTACGATTATCTTTTTACGGGTGATAATTCCTTGATAATCAATTATTATGAAGACCTCAGAAACAAGACACTCAATTTTATGAGAAACAGCGACAATGGTCTCATTTCTACTGGCAACAAGATTACGGATCAGTCTACAAAGCGTAAAGTACATTTCAAAGGTTCCAATATCAGAGACATAGTGGATTGGCCGCATCATTCAGCATCAAATCCCGGTGAGGACGATGGTTTCAACTACAAGCCTGTCAATACTGTAGTTAATATGTTGTATTACAAGAGTTTACTGGCGTTTTCCCAGATGGCGGCTGCCGTTGGCTTTATGGGTGATGAGGTGTATTTCGACAATCTTGCCAAAATTACAAGAGAATCTATCAATTCAAGGCTTATGAATAGGGGTGTATATGTAGATGGTTTGGGATCGTCCCACACCGCCTTGCATTCCCAAATGTTTGGCCTGGCTTTGGGTGTGGCCAACAAGAGTGATTATAATTCTATCGCAACTCTTATAGTGCAGAAGGGAATGGTGTGCAGTGTATATGGAGCGCAGTTTTTCCTTGATGCAGTTTACGAGGCTGGTCTTGGCGAATATGGCTACAAGGTTTTGTCGAACAGAGGCATGCGTTCATTCTACAATATGATAAAGTCGGGCTCCACCATCACTACCGAAGCCTGGGACAATTCACTTAAAGACAACCAGGATTGGAGTCACGCCTGGGGAGCTGCTGCCGGCAACATTATTGTAAGAAAACTTATGGGAATAGAGCCGTTGGCTCCGGGATTTGCCAGATTCAGGGTGGCGCCTCAGCCTGGCAGCATCGAGTCAGCCTCTGTGAAAGTACCAACCGTAAAGGGGCCTATCGAAATGAGTTTCAGCAACAAAGGCAGTTTCAGCCTCAAAATAACAGTGCCTGCCAATACTGAGGCTGTGGTGCTGCTACCTGGTTCAGAAAAAGAGATTGTCTTGGGTTCGGGAACCCACAAATTGTAGATTACAGCACTATTATCTTAAAACTCTGTTTGGGCAATACTCCTGTCAAAATGCCGTAGTATATTCCTGATTTTAGGTTTATGTGGTTGGTTTTTTGGATGCGGCTAAGCTTTATAATCAAATCACCGTTGGGGTTGAATATATAAATGTTTGACTGTTCTGGAATTGTTTTTCCAGTATTCGACAGTTCTATGGTTATTGCTTCGTTCTCATGGGATGGATTTGGATACACCTTTATATCTATGGGGTGTGCCATTTTGGGCAATGGGTTTTCTGTCGATACGGTAGGATTATGTTCGATATCTGGATTTTCGCTGTTTTCTGGATCTTGAGGTTTGTCAGGGTTTGATGGATTGTCAGTTTCAGGTTTCTGAGGCTCTGGCTCAGTGCCAACAATGAAGTCTTTGCCGTAGGGCATGAAACTTATTCCGTATATTTCCACCAAGTCGCTGGGGTGAATAAACTCACCATATTCCGGCAGCCCTTCTACCCAGTGGCTTGTTGTCTCGATTATGGGGTCCCAAATGTCGAACTCTACCGTTATGGTTTTCAGATTCTTGCATCCTGCAAACATGTACTCCATACAGCGGCTGTATTTATCCCCGCAAATTCAAAAAATACTCCCAAAATAATTCAAAAAATACAAAAAAAAGCCTTATCTTTGTATAGTTAACAAGGAGGTGATATGGCGTTTAGATCTACTTTGAGAAGGGCTGAGGCAGTGAGGAGGATTGTTGAGGAGAGGTATGAGCCGGGGAGACAGGATAGATGCAAACTGTGGGTCTTCAGGACCTATATCGAGAAGCAGTTTGGAATATCTCAGAGGACTTTCTTCTCGTATCTTAGGCTTACAGAAGACCCACAGCCTGTGTTGCAACTTAGTTTGTGGTAGTCTGTTTCAATCTGCCTCGTTGTAATGTGAGGCTTGTTTCTATGGTCTGAGAGGTTGGCGTCAGGTCTGTGTCCATATCAGCGTGATATGTGGCTCTGTATGTAAGCAGGTGACAATGGAAATTGTCGTTGGGTTGTGGTTGTTCCTGATAGAGTACCATTTTGCCGTATGCACGGCCTTCTGGTTTCACACTCATTAAACAGCGTTTAACAGCCATTAAAAAGTCGAAGAACTGTTGGCCGTTGTCCTTGTCACC
>JAZLKG010000050.1:0-34318 GCA_045597465.1 Bacteroidales bacterium
ACAATAAAAGGACTAATGATTTTTCTTTTTATAGGATTCGATTTGATTGTTTGTTTGATTTTTTATCCTCAACTGCCTACGGGTTAAAATCCGCTGGCAGTTTTTTTTAATTTCTAAGACGTCGCTTCGACCCAAAATAAAAACATTAAAAAGGGAACCCGAACAGAGATTGCTCTCCGCACGAATTCCCCATAAGTATAGCAGGCAATAAAAAATAAAAAACAAATTTATGAAATAATTTCGTCTGGCAAAGATATGAATAATATTTATACCACAAAAATAAAAATTTTGGATTATTTAATCAAAACCGAAAATATCGCCGGTTTAGGTTTTGCGAGATGGGGAAGCATCAGACCCCAAAAAAATAGTATTTTGCATCTATTCCCTATTGAGGTCCCTCAGCTGTTTCATCCTTGCTGATGCGAACACAAAATCGTCGAGCTCCTTAACTCCGGTATCGAAAATCTCGGCCGATGTTCCCTGCCAGCGTTTCTGACCTTTATATATAAAGATTATCTTGTCGCCAATCTCCATCACGGAATTCATATCGTGGGTGTTCACTATGGTGGTGATGTTGTATTCCTGGGTAATCTCCTTTATGAGATTGTCGATTAGGATGGACGTTACAGGATCGAGTCCCGAGTTTGGCTCGTCGCAATAGAGGTATTTGGGATTGAGCGCAATGGCTCTGGCAATGGCCACGCGTTTCTGCATGCCGCCCGATATCTCAGACGGATACTTATTGTTGGCGTTTACGATGTTTACGCGCCTGAGGCAGAAGTTGGCCCTCTCGCGGCGCTCCTCGTAGGTCATATCGGTGAACATCTCCAGCGGAAACATCACATTCTCCTCCACGGTGTTGCTGTCGAAGAGCGCGCCGCCCTGAAACACCATTCCCATCTCCTTGCGGATTTCCTTGCGCTGTTTCTCGTTCATCCTCACGAAGGAGCGTCCGTCGTAAAGTATATCGCCAGACGAGACCTGATGCAGACCTGCAATGCACTTGAGCAAAACTGTCTTGCCCGATCCCGATTGTCCTATGGTGAGATTGGTTTTGCCGGGCTCGAACTCGGCACATATATTATCGAGCACTTTGTTGCCCGAGAAATCCTTGAATACGTTTTTTACCTCTATCATAGCAGCAACTTGGTGAGAATAAGGTTGAACAAAAGAACTATGATACTGCTGTTTACCACGGCGCGTGTGGACGACCTGCCCACCTCGAGAGCGCCTCCCGATGTGTAGTAGCCGTGATAGGCTGATACCGACGCTATTATGAATGCGAACACAACAGATTTTATAACAGAGTAGGCCACAAAGAATGGCCGGAACAGCATTGTGATACCTTGTATATAATCGCCGGTAGACAAACCCTTTATCATGAAAGATGCTATGTATCCGCCCACAAGACCAATGGCTATGCTGAAAATCATGAGTACGGGCACAAAGAATATGAAAGCGGTAATCTTAGGCAATATCAGATACGAGGCGCTGTTTACGCCCATCATGTCGAGAGCGTCTATCTGTTCGGTAACACGCATGGTGCCAAGCTCCGAGGCTATGTTGCTCCCCACCTTTCCGGCAAGTATCAGCGACACTATGGTGCTGGAAAATTCCAAGAGCAATATCTCCCTTGTGCCAAAGCCTATTAGATACTTCGGGATAAAGGAATACTGCAAAACATTGTTCATCTGTATGGCGCAGGCCGCACCTATGAAGAGCGATATTATCAGCACTATTACTATGGAGCTGATGCCGACGTTCTCCACCTCCCTAACCGTGTTGCGCAGGAAAACCCTCCAACGCTCTGGCCTGGAAAACACACGCTTCATCAAAAGCGAGTAGCGACCTATATGATAAAAGAAACTCCGCATCGTTTTCTATTAATAAATGATATGCAAAGATAGAAATAAAAAACGAAGGAGCGAGTATCTGTTTTGAGTTTTGAGCAAAAAATACTATCTTTGCATCAAACAAAAATCTGAATCACTATCCTTGCAAACCAAAACTCAAATATGAAAAAATCTATATCCACAATAAATGACGACAATAGTCTGTACCAAAGGATTGCTGAACTAATACATTCAGCAAATCCTCTATTGTATCTACAATAAACACCACAATCGTAAACACCTATTATGAAATAGGAAAGGCAATCGTAGAAAACGAGCAAGGAGGCAAAGAACGTGCTGAGTATGGACGAAGAACACTTAAATTTCTTTCAGAAAAACTAACCAAAAATTTCGGTAAAGGTTTTTCAGAAAGGAACTTGGAACTGATGCGTAATTTATACTTGACATATTTCACACAAATTTCGCAGACAGTGTCTGCGCAATTCAAATTAAGTTGGTCTCACTATCAATTTCTAATGGGCATAGAAGACCCGTTGGAGAGCAAATACCAAACGATACTTCCAAACAAGGAGGAACTAAAAAAACTGATTATCGAATAAACAACGATAAAACAACCGAGAACGGCAGGAAAATGCTGTTCTCGGGAATTTATAAATTATGCTCAATATTATTATTTCTTTACGAGAGTCTCACCGTTGAAGGTGTATACAGCTGGGGTGAACTGCTCGTAGAGATTGTCGTAGCCAAGCTGACCGGGACGGATTTCGATGTTGCCGTTCTCGAGACGGATGTCGAGACCTTCAAGACCCTTGTCCGAATTGTATTCACGCTTGAGACTGTTGAGGTCGGGATCTGAGATGCCAGCGGTAAGTTCGCCGAACGATGGGCGTACCAATGGGCACTCCACCTCAGAAACGTTTTTGCCATCGAAACTGAAAGCCTTAACTCCTGTGCTTGAACTGCCGTCGCAGCCAGCCTCATCTACCATAAGAACCAAACAGCTCTTGCCGTCCTTCTTTGGGAAAGTGTAGACGGTGGATGTGGTGTAGCAGCCGTCGCTACCGTTCATTACCTGGAACAAAGGGAAATACTCTTCGGTTTCCTCGTCCTGGCGATAGTCGGTATTGAAAGCCTCATCGAAATCGGCCTGAGTAATCTCCTTTGGGAAATACTTCCTATCGAGAACCTTCATGAAATCCATGGCCCAGTCCTTCTTGGGAGCGGCCTTCTTCTCGGCAGCAGCAGGCTGCTCAATAGTAAGAGAGTCGGCAGTGGTAGCAGCGTCTCTGTTGCTATTGTTGTTGGCGTTGCCGCCGCAAGATGCAAGCAGCGCACAAAGTGCCATCGCACTCAAAAACTTGATTTTCATATTACAAAGTATAATTATTTAAAGTTTTCAAAAAATATTCTCTAATCACTAATCTTTCTTACCAGAGTTAAGCCGTCGCGGATGGGAATCAGCACATTTTCCACTCTTGGATCGTTCTGCACCATATCGTTCATCAGCTGAATGCCCTTGGTGTAGGGGTCGTTGGCCTTGGGATCGGAGAGAACCTTGTCGTACCAGAGCACGTTGTCGATCAGCATGTATCCGCCTACGCGGAGTTTCGGGAACACATTTGTATAATATTCCGGATACTGACGCTTGTCGCCATCGATGAAGGCCAGATCGAATGTGATGTCGAGATCCTTCACTATCTGGGCGCCGTCGCCGATGTGAAGCTCCACCTTGCTGGAGATGCCGGCCTTATCGAAGAAATCGAGAATGGGTTCTTCCAGCTCGTCTTTCACTTCTATTGTGTGTACCTTGCCTCCGGGCTGTAGGCCTTTGGCGAGGCAATAGGCCGAATATCCTGTAAATGTGCCTATCTCCAACACGTATTTTGGCGCTATCATGATGCTGAGCATTTCCATGAGCTTGCCCTGCATGGGGCCCGAGAGCATACGGGGCATTGTGCTGGTGAGGTTGGTGTGGCGGCGAAGTTGTCTTAATACCTCGTCCTCGGCTGTGGTGTGGTTCTCCACATATTCGTCGATATCGGATGTGCTGGTGATATTCATAATAAAAATAAGTGTTTGATGTTTTTATATTCTCTAAGAGGTTAAGAGCTCTACTGCTGAGAGGCTCTTAAACTCTTGGCGTAATTTGATTTCAAAAATTACGCCTCTTAAAAAGAGTAATGCTCTTAACTCCCTTAACCTCTTAGAGAATATAATAATAAAATAAGAAAAGGGTCGAAGTTGTTTAACCTCGACCCTTTGTAGTCCCTACGGGAATCGAACCCGTATTACAAGAATGAAAATCTTGCGTCCTAACCGTTAGACGAAAGGACCAATCCAAATTGTGTCTTTCTCTGACGGTGCAAAATTACAGACATTTTGCCTCAATGACAAATTTTTTGCGAAGTTTTTTTAATATTTTTCATAATCATCTGATATATAGAAACTAAGCAAATTGTTAATACGATAAGCAAGATCGTAGTTGACAGGTTTGCCGTCGTTTGAGAGGTTGCATACATAATTTGCAACGGTGTTGTCGGCATCGAAAGGCTCGCCTCCGCGCATCTGTATGTCGGCGTGTATTATCGACTTGATGGCAGATTGCAGATTGCCGGAAATCATTATGGCTACACGGTCCAGTATCATGCACGACAGCTGAGAGAGAGCACCGAACTCCCGCTCCTTGATATCCTCTATCTTATTTTTGCCGCTAAAGGATGTTGCAGACACCGATTCGTTGAGCAGTGCGGCAGCCTCTTCCTCGTTTTCTACATCAAAGTTGAAATATCCGGGTGCGGATATCAGCTTTCCAAAATTGAGCATGCGGCTGTACGAGGCTCGCACATCGGACAGGAAACTGGCGTCGGCAGCGAAAACCCTTACCGCATCCAGGCTCTGGACTCCAAGCTGAGAGAAGTTTCTCCACTGTGGATGACAGCTGAGCCGGGCTATGCCAAGCTTTATGGCAGCAAACTCTCTGGCAAGAGCGAACGTAAGCTCGCTGCCGTTCATGTAGTTGGCGTCGTTGATATCGAGCAGCTCGCCATCCACAAATATGTACTTGCCATCGCCATCGTCGTAGGCCACGATGCCCTGGTTGCGCTTGCTGAATACATAGAGGTCGATATCTTGCAAGTCGAAACACTTCTGAAGCTGCTCTCCAAGCTCGAAGAGCGAATGGTAGTTGTTGGTATCCACCAGTATTCCGTGCCCCTTCATCGACGACAGAGTCTTGTCGGGAACAGCTTTCTTCACCCACGAATCGAAACCCGAATAGGGCTTGCGCCATTCGGTGCATTTAGGCATATAGTTGTCCATCTTGGAGAAACGCGCCTCTATGCCGGAATCAAGGTTGGCACTTACAGCGCCAAATGCCTGGGAATCGAATACCGACATTGCAGCCTGAACCTTTGCGCGCAGCATCTCGTCGGCAGCGTATTTAAGCACATTATCCAAATTATTCTTAATCAGAGGTTTCAGAACCGCCATCTGCAAGGCATATTTAAGTTTGTCCTTATCGGTGGCCGACGATTTCAACAATTCGTCGAGACATGAATAAGAGAGCGCATCGCCCACAAATTCGTTGTCGGGCAATACATCCAGTCCTGGCGCAAGCATCAGGGCCGGGTTGTAGCCAAACAGATCGAAAGCATCGCTTGCATGCTTCAATGCAGCCTCCTTGTCGCCCACCATGCTGAGTTTGCGCGCTATCGACAGACATACGAACCCTCTGTTGATGGAATCGCTGTCGCTCTTGAAATAGCGGTCCCTGAGGTCCTTGAGCATATCGGCGAAACTTGCAGAATCCTCTATCCTGTATTTGGCACGGGATATCACGAATATCAGCGCGAAAAGCTCCTGCGACGAAAACGAGTACTGCTGCACAAATTCCCTCACCTTGTCCTCCAATCCGGTCTCGGAGAACATCGAGTTGGCGCGCTGCATCAGCCCCTTGGAAACTCCGGCAAGCTTGTCGTCAGTGCGGCCCGGACAGTCTGTATGCAGATACGCGGTGTATTCTATAAGCGCGGCCGAAAATTTGGAGAATTCCGACTGGCTGATGTCAGCGAAACTTGACAGCAGCTCGGCGGCATGAAGCCTGTCCTCAGGGATTTCGGCGTTGTTGAAATGCAGCTGCGAGAATGCAGCCAGTTTACTATCAGCCGAAATGTTGTTGAGCGGAGCCACCTCGGCAAACAGCTTGTTGTTGTCGCGGTTGCAGAGCCATTGCGACGACCCGCATGTAACAAGGTCGCGGCCCAGTTTGGAGGTCACCTTCATGTCGTTGCCGCTGAGGGTCTCTATGTACTTCTCCTGAAGGTTGTCGTCAAGCACCATGAGGTAAGCTCCATGGGTGGTGCATAGGTAGAATGCCTCGTCGCTGTCGCTGGGCTGGGTGCTGACATTGCTCTTCGACTGCTCTATCTTGTGTATGTCCAGCTTGGCGAGAATACGCTCGCCGTCTTCCATGTGGGATGCCAGGATTGTAGAGAGGCCCAGGCTCGAGGTGAAGAAATACCTTCCGTATGGCTTGGTGTCGGGCACATAGTCATGGCTGGAATACAGGCTCATGATGTAGCTCTCCACATACTCGTATATCTTGTCGGTTTTGCCCGATGATATAAAGCCTGATATGGCGCCCTCCTTGTAGTTGGCATTCGCAATCTCCTTCAGGGGCACTATGTTTATATAGAGGTGTCCGTCCACGAGCATATACACCACCGCCTTTTTCATAAGGCCAAGACCTATGGGCGAGAATGGGTAATAAAACACATCATCCTGCATGGTGGCCAATACTGACTGCGCCTTAAGGTCGTTGTTGATATATTGTCCAAGCTGGCCTGTAAAGTCTGCTATATCGAAATCCATGGGAACGGGAAAAACGATAGCGTTGTTTATAAGGCTGATTTTCACGTTCACATATTCCTGAGCCTCAGGCTCCACCGGGGTGTTTATCAGCGCGCCGAGCATGGTCTGGCGCGCCGAGATATGGGTTGTTGTAAGGTTTTTCATTTCAATATATGTTATGAGGTTTCGGTTGCCAAATATGCATAAAAAAACCTGAAATACAAAATAATTTATATTTCAGGAAAAAATAAACTATGTGCAATAAAATAAAATATAGGGGGTAAAAATAAAAAACACTAAAAACGCTTCATATCCTTGCTTGGATAGAAGTTGAAGGGCAGCTCCAGCACGTCCTGAAAATCCTCACCATATTCCAAAAGCTCGTCGTCGTCGTAATACCAGTTGATTGTTACCTTCTTGCCGGCATCGCGGATTGTGGTGAAATACTCAAGAAATCTGATAAGATATTTTGCTGAACTGGAATTGAAGTACTCGAAATCCACCTTTACTGTAGTGGACTCCTGAGGGTTGTTCACATACTCCTCTATCCACTCAATAAGAGGACGATACACAAGCTCGGTATTCTCGGGGATGGAACGTCCGCCAAGCTCTATCAATCCCTTTTCGGGATCGAAATTGACCCAAGGGGTCTTCATATTTCCTGAACTTACTATGTGGTCCATTGCAGATTTCTGTTAATACTAATTCCGTTATCAGTTGCAAAGATATTCAATATTGAAATTCAATGCAAATAATTTGCCGAAATTTTTTATTTTTTTATTTACTCCGAAATAATCTTCAAGAGAGTTTCCTCATTAATTCTTTGATTATCAGCCTTGCCGCCTACGGAATACATTCTGTCGATAGCTTCCTTGTAATTTGCCAAAACCTTGAAACGCATAATCTTCATGGTGGAATTCACCATTCCGTTCTGCTCGGTGAATGGCTCGGGCGCAATGTAGAATGCAGATGGAGTCCATTGCTTGGGGAACGCATCCTTGTAGGAGAAGTCGCTGGCGAAACTCATCACCGATTTAGTGACCACCTCCAGGAGCTTGCTGCCCGTGTCAATGTTGTTGGCCTTGGCATAGTTCTTCAGGCGGCCCTTGTCGATGGTCACCACGGCGGTGGTGTATTTGCAGTGGTCGTTGTAGAGCACGCACTGCAATACGAAATCGCTGCAGTTGGCTATTGCATCCTCTATCTCCTCGGGCGAGTATTTCTCGCCGTCGGCGCTTATCAGCAGGGCCTTCTCGCGTCCGGTCACCCAAAGGAAACCGTCACTGTCCATGTATCCCATATCGCCGGTATTGAGGCGACCCTCGGAATCTATAACCTCGGCGGTAGCCTTCTCGTTCTTGAAATAGCCCTTCATCACATTGAGACCCTTGATGGACACAAAGCCCTTCTCCCCTACCGGAAGAGTGCGGCCCTCGCCATCCACTATGCGGCAGTCGATGCCGCTGAGCACTCCGCCCGACGATCCAAACTTATGGCGGTGGCGCTGATTCACCGATATAATAGGTGTGGCCTCCGACAGGCCGTATCCCTGCATTACGGGAGCGCCTATGCAGTTGAAAAACTGCTGCTGCTTAATCTCGAGCATGGCGCCTCCGCCCACAAAGAACTTGAAGTTAGGGCCGAAAACCTGGCGCACCTTGCTGAATACCAGCTTGTCGGCCAGCTTGTATACAGGCCAATGTATCAGGGCATTCCAAAAACCAGGTCTGGCGAATCCATCGCCATGGTACAATATGCCGGCCTTGAGTCCCTTCTTGAAGAGCCAGTTGGCGAAACCGCCCTTTTCGGCCACATTGTCCTGTATCTTACGCATGAAATTGCCCGTGATGGCAGGCACGCTCAGCATGAAATCTGGCTTCACCTCCCTTATGTTGGGCACCAGATTCTTCAGCTGGTTGCGCATGCCGCCGCGCGCATCCACAAAGTAGAGCGATATGCTGCACAGCAGGGCACAGTAGAAACCTATGGTATGGGCAAACGAATGGTCGAGAGGCAGTATCACAAGGGTGGAAAGATTGTTTTCCAGGCGGAAAAACTGCACGGCGTCGTGGCTGTTGGCCCAGTAGTTGAGGTGGGTGAGCATTATGCCCTTGGGATTGCCGGTAGTACCCGAAGTATAGCTGATTGTCACCACGTCGTCCTCGCTCACACTGGCCATGGCATCCTCCAGGCGCGATCCGTACTCAGCCTTGTGGCTGCGGCCATACATAAGCAAGTCGTCATAAAGCATACATTCAGGCACCATAGCCTTCAAGTCCTGATACTCAGAGTCTTCGCCATCAAGATATATAATCTTGACCCCCAGAGTCTTTATCTTCTCATACATCTTGGCCACAGTAGGCAGGCAGTTCCGCGACACAAACAGGAACTTGCTCTCGGAATGCTCCAGACGGAAAGCAATCTCCTCGGGCTGAAGCTTCACGCTTAATGGCACCGACACAGCCTTTGACTTGAGAATGGCGTACTCCGAAATAATCCATGCCGCACGGCCCTCCGATATGATGGCAATCTTGTCGTATGGCATGGCTCCGTGAGCCACAAGGCCTATGGCAAGCTCGCCCGACATCTGCTCCACCTGGCCAAAGGAGACACCCTGCCAGCCGTTGTCGGTCTTGTCGGATACGTATATATTGTCCTTGAATTCGTTGGAGGCCTCCTTGAGCATCTCCAGTACAGTACGTTTCATTTTTGCTGATTTTGTAAATAATTACCTGGAATAGAAAACTTTGCCATTCACCTTGGAAGGCACCTTGTGGTTTACCGAAGCCACCACGATCTCGTCATCGATGCTGATATCGCCGTTGCTGCCTCCGCTCACCACAACGCGGGCCGAAATACTCTTCATGGCATACTTGCCAGCAAACTTATCGTATTTCACCTTGCAGCTGATACTGCCCTTGCTGCCATGGGCGCCGGCCTGCACCGACATTCCCTGCAGGCTCAGGTAGTCGCATTCCAGCACATAGTCGGATTCCAGCACCACATTGTCGGACTTGCTCACTGTAATGGTGCCCGAATACCTGGATGGCATGTACGCTCCGGTATTCAGCAGCCCGGGCTTCCTGCACTCAAACTCCAGCACAGTTATGTTGGAGTCGTCGCTTTTTATCCTGAAATCGAAATCCTGAAGCGTAAATGGATTCATGACACCAAGCTGCGCGCGCATGAAATCCAATCCCGACACAAAATCGAAATAGTTGAGCCCGGTCTCATAGTCGCTTACCTTGAAATCCCTGCTCACCTGTGTAAACTTGTAGTTGAGCGCGGCGAAAGCATTGTTGCCAGCCCCGCGCGTATATCCGTGGGAGTCGTAGGCGCCGAAAGTGTAGCTTGCATTGCGCACAGCGCCATTGTGCTGTATCTTGTTGTTGTAGGTGCCGGTGTAGGAATAGTCGGTGCCGACGTACTTCTGCGATGCGGCGTCCAGCAGCGATTTCACCACCTTGCGGCCCTTCTCGCTCTTATCCACCACCACAACCTCCTCTATGTTGAGGTCCATCGGCTGAAGCTGGATGCTTGCATGCTGGTTGGCCAGGTCCGACACATTCTTCCTCACGAGAGAGAACCCCACCGACGAAAACACCACCTCCTTGCCGGCATGGGCATCAGGCACCGAGAGCTGGAACTCTCCGTTGATATCGCTGATGGTGCCCACAGTGGTTCCCGATATGGCTATATTAACAAAAGGAAGCACATCGCCGGTCTTGGAATCAGTGACTGTACCTTCTATATGAGTCTGGGCCATCAGAGTGCCTGATACAGCAGCCACAGATGCCAGAGTAAGCAATAATTTCTTCATAATGGATACAAATAAATGTTTCAACGCCCAAAAATAATGAATTTAATTGTTATGTTTTGTTAAAAAATAAAATTAATGAAAAAAAATATCTACTTTTGGATAGTCTAACAAACAAAACAATAACGGATAACAATGACAAAAAAGACAATCGCCATAGCGCTGGCAGCCATGCTCGGCTTCTCGATAATGAGCAGCTCGTGCATAGTGCTGAAGAAAACCTACGACCAGGCCGTACGCAACGGCAAAAAATCGCTCGACTCGCTAAACCGCGTCTTCAACGAGACAGTGCTTGGATTCAACTCCAGCACCAACAACCTGAAGACCAACAACACTGCCAAGGACCTCAGGGTAGACAGCCTGATACGCGAGAACCAGAAACTGGCCGGTGACAAGGCCACGCTCAACCAGAGCCTGATAAACTCGATAAACGAGTTCAACGACGAGAAAGCCAAGCTGGCCCGCAAGACCCGCACCGCCGACAGCCTTATGAACATACTGGCCATGCAGACCGCAGCCGAAGACAGCCTCCGCAGCCTGGACGACAACCAGCAGCGCGAGCTACAGACTCTGCTGGTATCAGTAAACAAATGCCTGCAGGGCACCAACCAGAGCGAGGCATACGCGCAGGCCGTGGGTGGCAACATAGTAATAACAGTAAGCAACGACTACCTCTTCAAGACAGCTGCCGGCACCGACATAAGCACCAAGGCCGACGCCCTGCTGAAGAAGTTTGCCGCCGTGCTCACCCTGAACGAAAACTGCCGTGTGCAGGTGATCTCAAACACCGACGCCAACGGACAGGCCAAGGCACTGCTGGAGCTGAGCGCCAGAAGAGCCGCCGCAGTAATATCGCACCTGGCCCAGAACTGCAGCCTGCCGGGCACGGCATACACAGCATCAGGCCGAGGAATGTACAATCCACTGGCCACCAACACCACCGACGACAACAAAAAGAAAAACCGCCGCACCGAGATAATTATATTCCAGCGATAACAAGCTGACTACAAACCACAAACAACCGATTACCAGAGCCCGGACATCAAGCAAGCAGCAAGCACCGGCCTCTGGTAATTTTCATAAAAAACATACACGCCATGACGATACTATTCTTTTTGATAATGGTGATAACAGTAGCCCTGATATTGCACAGGATACAGAAACTATTCACCCCTCCCACACTGGAGGAACAGATAGAGGAGATAAAATCGCAGGAGGGCACTGTGAGAATCTACAAGGAAGACACAGCCCAGCCCGCCAAACCCACAGTGCAGGACCTGGGCCAGGATGTGGAATACGAGGAAATAACCGAGCAAGACTAATACGGAAAAGCTGACTATATGGACAAACAAGAGGAACTGGACAGGAGATACCTGCGCATGGCCCGCATCTGGGCCGAAAACTCGTACTGCACCCGCAGAAAGGTAGGCGCCCTGCTGGTAAAAGACAAGATGATAATATCCGACGGATACAACGGAACCCCGGCCGGATTCGAGAACGTATGCGAGCTCGACGACGGCACCACCAAGCCGTATGTACTGCACGCCGAGGCCAACGCCATCACCAAGGTGGCCAAGAGCAGCAACAACTCGCTGGGCGCCACCCTGTACGTTACGGCGTCGCCATGCATGGAATGCGCCAAGCTGATAATACAGAGCGGGATAAGGCGCGTGGTATACAGCGAGAAATACCGCCTGACCGACGGGCTGGACCTGCTGGAGCGCGCCAATATAGAGACTGTGTTCCTGGAGATAAATACGCAAGAATAATGAGAAAAAATCTGCTGCCGTTTCAGCTGTTTGGAGCATGCCTGGTGGGGCTGATACTGGGCAAATTCTGTTTCAGCACCACAAAAGACAAAGTAGAGCTGTCGCTATTCAACGGAATGCCCAGCAAACTGCAATCGGTGATAAACATCGTGGAAAACAAGTATGTGGACAACATAGACATGGACTCGCTGATAGAGCTGGCCATACCCGAGGTGCTCAGCCACCTGGACCCACACACATCGTACACCCCCGCCGTAAAGAGAAACGAGGCCGAGAAAAACGTCACTGGACGGTACTGCGGCATAGGAGTGGAATACCACACATTCCGCGACTCGATACAGGTATTGTGCACCAGCCCCGACGGACCGGCCCGCAAGGCAGGCATACTTACAGGCGACAAGATAATATACGTGGACACCATCCACGCTGTAGGCCTCAGGGAGAAGATAAAAGCCATAAACGCCATAAACGGCAAGCCGGGATCCAAAGTCAGGATAACCGTGGAGCGCCCGGGCAGCGACTCGCTGATACACATAGACGTGGAGCGCGGCTACGTAAAAGTGATGAGCGTGACCTCGGCATACATGATAGACTCGCTGAACGGATACATGAAGATAGAGAGTTTCGGCGACAACGCCTACAACGAGTTCGCGTATCAGCTGAAAAAACTAACCGACAAAAACGCGCAGAACATTATCATAGACCTGCGCGGCAACACTGGCGGGCGGGTGGAGCAGGCAAGGCAGATACTCAGCGACATACTGCCCAAGGGCGACACCATAGCGTTCACCATAGCCAGGGGCAACAACATGGACAACATCTACGTGGACACCACGCAATACGCACTAAGCCAAAAGATGAAGATAACATGCCTGGTAAACAGCACAACGGCGTCGGCGTCAGAGATAATGGCCGGAGCCATACAGGACAACGACCGCGGGCTGATACTCGGACGCAGGACATACGGCAAGGGCCTGGTGCAGACCCCGATACAGCTGACCGACGGCAGCGTGGTAAGGCTCACGACTCAGAGATTCTACACCCCGTCGGGCCGATCGCTCCAAAAGGGCTACGACAACTACTACAACGAGCTGGCAATGAGGGCCAAGAACGGCGAGCTGGACAGCGCGAGCGCCTACGTGATTAAGGACACGACAAAATACCTCACCAGAAACGGACGCGTGGTGTACAGCAAGGGCGGTGTGCAGCCCGACATATTCGTGGCCGAGCCCAGAAGGAGCTCTGTCCTCAACAAGCTGGACTCCGCATACCTGTACATGAGATACGCCGCCATAACCCACGCCAAATACAAGGATCAGGACAGCATCAGCAACCTCACGTACATAAGGGAGCTCCAGGACAACAAAGGCTACACAATAGAGCGCCTGGTGGAATTCGCCAGAAGCAAGGGCATATACTTCAGGGACATGAAACAAGTGGCAGAATACAGCGACCTCATGTTTGCGAAAATAATGTCATACGCATACCACATCATAGATAACGACGACGAATATTGCCGGCTGGACAACTATGGCGACCCGGACATAGCCAGGGCCGTACAGGAGATGGGCGACACCGGCAGATACAACAGAATCCTAAACACCAAAAAATAAAGGAAATGGCAAAACCACAACCATACATAACAGCCAAGGAAAACGAGAAGGCCATACTGATAGGAATGGCATCGCAGACCCTAAAACCAGAGAAACTGGAGGAATACCTCGACGAGCTGGAGTTTCTCGCAAAGACCGCCGAGGTGGACTGCATAAAAAGGTTCACCCAGAAGATGGACGCGCCCAACTCGCGCATATATCTGGGCGAGGGCAAGATGAAGGAGATAGCCCAATACATAGAGGAAAACGAGATAGACGCCGCCATTTTCGACGACGAGCTGTCGCCATCGCAATACAGAAACATATCGGAGCTGTTCAAGTGCAAGATAGTGGACCGCAGCAACCTGATACTCGACATATTCGCCAAGCACGCCCAGACAGCCCACTCCAAGACCCAGGTGGAGCTGGCGCAGTATCAGTACCTGCTGCCAAGGCTGGCCGGCATGTGGAGCCACCTCAGCCGCCAGAAGGGAGGCATAGGAATGCGAGGTCCAGGCGAGAAGGAGATAGAGACCGACCGGCGAATAGTCCGCGACAGGATTTCGCTGCTCAAGGAGGAGCTCCAGAAGATAAACAACCAGAAAAACGTGCAGCGCAAAAACCGCGGCAAACTGGTGAGAGTGGCCCTGGTGGGATATACCAACGTGGGGAAATCAACCCTGATGAACCTCTGGAGCAAGAGCGACGTATATGCCGACAACAAGCTGTTCGCCACGCTGGACACCACTGTAAGAAAGGTGGTGGTGAAGAATCTGCCGTTCCTGCTATCCGACACTGTGGGTTTCATCCGCAAGCTGCCCAAAAACCTTTTCGAGAGTTTCAAGTCGACTCTCGACGAGGTCCGCGAATCCGACATACTTATAATAGTGACCGACATATCGCATCCCAATTTCGAGGAGCAGCTGCAGACCGTGCAGGAAACCATCAACGAGATTACCAAGGAGCAGAAATCTGTATTCCTCGTATTCAACAAGATAGACAACTACACATACGAGCGCAAGGACGATGACGACCTTACAGAGCGCACCATCAAGAACTACACACTGGCCCAGATGGAGGATTACGTAAGGATGAAATACTCCAGCCAGGCCCCGTGCATATTCATATCCGCCAAGAAGAAGACCAACCTGGAGGAGCTGAAGGAGACCATCTACACCGAGGCACGCCGCATCCACACCGAGAGGTACCCTTACGACGACCTGCTGTATATGGACGTGGAGGAATAAAAAAAACAAGAGGCCGCATTTAGCAGCCTCTTGCTGTATTATACAAAACCATCTCCAAACTTGAGTTTGGCGGTATTGGTAAGATTCTTTATGTCTTTCTCGTTGGACCTCGGGATTACCAGCAATACGCCGTCGCTCTCGGCCACAATGTAGTCGTGGAGCCCCTCCACCACCACAAGGCGACCGTTGCAGTTGATGATGGTGCCCGTGGTATCCTCTATTATGGTGCGGTCGCAGTTCACCACATTGCCGTTGGCATCCTTAAGCGAATTCTCGTAGAGGGAACGCCATGTGCCGAGGTCGCTCCAGGGGAACAGCGCCGGTATCACATACACATTGTCGTGGTTTTCCATCACTCCATAATCGATGCTGATATGCGGACACTCGGAATATGCCTTGCAGACAAAATCCCTCTCCCTGTCGGTATTGTAGATATCGCCATCGGCGGCAAAGAGGGCATAGATATCAGGAAGGTGCTTCTTGAAAGCCTCAATTATCACATTAACATTCCACATGAAAATACCTGCGTTCCAGAAGAATTCGCGGCTCTCGATAAAAGTCTTGGCCATGTCATACTCGGGCTTCTCGGCAAAGAGCTTGGCCTTGGTGACCTCGTGGATGGCCAGGGGATTCTGATCGCTGCGCCCGTCTATCTGTATGTAGCCGTAGCCAGTCTCGGGCCTGGTGGGTATAATGCCGATGGTAAGTATGCCCTGCGAAAACTGTGTGAACTGGAGCCCCCGGCTTATTGTCATCTCGAAGCCAAACTCATCGCCCACATAATGATCGGATGGGGACACCACGATATTGGCATTGGGATTGATGGCCCTTATCTTGAAGCAGGCGTACGCGATGCAAGGGGCTGTATTGCGGCGGATGGGCTCGGCCAATATGTTGGCGGGATCCATCTCCGGGATATGCTCCTTCACAAGGTCCACATAGGAATCCAGCGTAACAACAAAAATATTGCCCGGCAGGCATACTCTCGCAAACCTGTCGTAAGTCTGGCGCAGCAGCGAGCGCCCCGTGCCGAATATATCAAGAAACTGCTTGGGACGCGATGTGGTACTCTTGGGCCAGAATCGGCTGCCTATGCCTCCCGCCATTATCACGCAGTAATTATTATTATCTATATATGCCATATAATCATTAGATTGTAGTTATGATTGCTATACTGTTTAATGTTGATAGAGCCAAAGGTAAACGATATTTTCGAGACTTGCAAGCAAAAATCTAACAAAAAAAATGCAAAATACCAATATGTTTTAGCACAGTATTTGCAACAATGACAATCGTTAAATGATGTTTAAGGTTTTAGAGATTTGTTTATAAATTAGGGAAGGCGGACAATACCGGCAATTCGGTACTGTTCGCCTTTTTGTATCTACCTAAAGCATCAGGCACTCCGCCATGTGCTGCCGCACTGCGTCGTGGTGTGTTATCCATATTATCGTACGGTCTTCGCAATAGCGAGAGAGGTTTTGGAGCACGTTGCGCTCGGTTTCCTCGTCGAGGGCGCTGCAGGCCTCGTCCATCAGCATCACCTTGCCGGGCTGGAGGAGTGCGCGCGCTATGGCTATGCGCTGGGCCTGACCTTCCGACAATCCCGCCCCCTGCTCTCCGCAACGCGTATCGAGACCTTCGGGACGGCTGAGAACGAAATCGGCGCAGGCTGTACGGAGAGCCTCCGTCATCTCGGCATCGGTGGCGTCGGCCTTTCCGAGACGGAGATTGTCGCGGACGGTGCCCGAAACAAGGCTGTTGCCCTGCGGCACATACTGGAAATTGCACCTCAGCGATGGCGACATGTCCCAAGAGCCGTCGCCGTTATATACCACTACCCTACCCTGCTGTGGCTGAAGGAGATTCAGCAGAAGGCGCAGAAGCGTTGACTTGCCCGAGCCAGTCTCGCCGATTACAGTCGTGGAGACTCCGGGACGGAAATCATAACTTAAATTCTCTATTACAGGATTCTGGCTTCCTGGATAAGTGAACGTCAGGTTCTCTACCCTGATGCCGAGTTGTCCTGAGAGTGTGCGATTGTCGTCGGAATCCTCCTGAGTAAGATTGGAGAGCTCGCGGAGTCGGTCTATGGAGGTAAGTGTCTGTATCAGCAGAGGAAGCTGCCGGCTCATATTCACGATGGGATTCTGCACCTGATTAACGAGCTGGAGAAATGCGGTCATCATTCCGTAGGTAACTGTGCCCTCCACGATTCCGAAGGCGCCCCAGCAGAATGTAACGCAATATCCGGCCATAAATCCAAGCGATACAAGGAATCTTGCGGTAGATTGATAGCCGATACGCTCCATAGAGAGGCCCACAACTCCATTCTGAAGCCTGGTGAGAGTTTCCATGCACTCGTCGAGCCTGACCATGGTAAGTATCAGCACACGCTTAAGGATATTCTCCTGGATGTGGCTCTGGATTTCGGAATCGCCACGGCGGATATCATTGTTGAGACGGCGCAGGCGCTTATAGAAAACCTTGCTCACCACAAGGGCAATGGGCATTATCAGCAACAAGACCCATAGAAGCTCGGCCTGCATGGCGAAGAGGAATATGGAGGCACATATCAGCTGAAAAGCCATGATGAAGAGCGAGGGCAAAGTCTCGTTGATTGTGGAGCAGAGTGTCCTGATATCCTCCTCAAGACGGTTGACCGCATCGCCTGAATGGAAAGCGTTGTCGCCATTCCAACGGCTGTTCATCACCTTGCCGAAGAGCTGATAGCGCAGTTTATTGGATATATCGAGGCGGTTTTTCTCGCGGTAACGCTGAAGACACATGGCGATTATCAACTGGCTGATGATAACGCCAACCATCACGCTCATCCACAAAACGATATCGCCGTCAGATTTTTGCGTGGCTATATCCACAATATGCTTGCACACCCACACGAAAAGCAGCGAGATCAACACGCGGGCAAATCCTATGAGGCAGTTCACGAAGAATGAATGACGCAGGCCCTTTATCTGGCCCCACGTCCACCCTGCTCCATCTATGATATCGCGTCTCAGCATTATTTACGGAAGATTTTACGTTTTACGCGTGGCCAAACACTGCGCACGGCATAGAGGAACACCGCACGTACCGGATATGAGAGCCACATAAGCCACGAATAGCATCTCATCTTCAGACTGCCCATCTCTATCCGCTTGCCATCGCGTACCACGGCGGTCATCACGCCGAGAATCTGGCTGTCGGAGACTCCACGCTCTGGATACCACTGATTGTCGCCACAGATAATGTAGTCATCGTTGCGGACCCACATTACACGGTGGAGAACATACTTGCCGTCCTTGCGCTTGAAGAGCGGAACATCCATCACGGAGAGGCGCTTGTCGGTTTTCCTGGTGATGATCATCAGGTCCTGATTCTGACGCAACAACGGCATCATACTGTCACCCACATTGCGGTACATCAGCACGCCGTCATGTTCGAGTATTTCCTCAAATGAAGTAGCCATAGATCGTCAGCATCAGATGGTTGCGAGACCTTTCTCTACAAGCATATTCACGATTATGTCCACATCGGCGCGGATATCGGCCTCGCTTGCGGAGTAGATTTTGAGCATATCAGCCACGGCCTCGTCAGCTGACTTGCCCTGCTGAAGAAACTCGAAAATCTTTGCGCCCGACTCGTTGAGACGTATTACGCCCGAGAACTTCTCGGCATTCTTGCCGGTGGCCACAGCCACAAACATTCCCGCAATGGGCTGAAGCTCGAAATGATATTTGAATGTCATTATTGATTTGTGATTTGTGATTTTTGATTTGTGCAAAGTTAGAAAAATTATAGAAAAAAAACAACAAACTACCTCTCTCTGCGCGAAAACTTACCAAATGTGGTGAGAAATATGAGATTTGGTAAGTTTTCAAACAAAAAGCCCCCGGAGGGGTCAAGCGCAAGCATACAAAAACCCATAGTGAAAATCGCAAAACAAAGTTTTGGGATTTTCACTATGGGTTTAAACATGATATAATCGAGACGTGGCAGGGCCGCGTCTCCACAGATTATCCTATCATGCAACCATTCTCCATCTCGGCGTCTGGATTGAGGAAGTGGAGGGAGTTGTCGGCGCCCTGAGCGCAGAGAATCATACCGCGGCTCTCGATGCCCTTAATCTTGCGGGGCTCAAGGTTCACGATCATGAGAATCTTGCGGCCAACTATCTCCTCGGGATTGTAGTACTCGGCAATGCCGGAAACCAAAGTACGCTGGTCAATACCGGTATCAACTGTGAGCTTCAGAAGCTTGTTGGTCTTGGCAACCTTCTCGGCAGCGAGGATTGTGGCGGTGCGGATATCGCACTTGCTGAAATCGTCGAAACTGATGGTTGGCTTCTGCTCTGGTGCCTTGAAGTTAGCCTTCTGGTTCGCAATCTTTGTGGCGTTAAGCTTGTCGATCTGTGCCAGAACCACCTCATCGGTGATAGGCTCAAAGAGAAGCGAGCTCTTGTTGAGCTGGTGACCTGGCTTCAGGAGCTCCACATTGCCCACGGTCTCCCAATCGAACGAGTCGATATTGAGGAAACCTCTCAGCTTGGCCATAGATGCTGGGATAAATGGCTCAAGCACAGCGGCAATGGCTGCTGTTATCTGAAGGTTTACGTAAAGGATAGTCTTTACTCTCTCCTGGTCGGTCTTCCAAACCTTCCAAGGCTCCTGCTCGGTAATGTACTTGTTACCGAGGCGTCCGAGTCCCATAGCATTGTTGAGAGCCTCGCGGAAACGGTACTGCTCCAGGCTGCTCTCCACCTCCTGCTTGATTGTCAGGATCTGCGAGAGTGCGTCCTTGTCGCTGTCGGTGAGGTTCATAGCCTCAGGAACCACGCCGCCGAAGTATTTCTCGGTGAGGGTTAGCGAACGGTTTACGAAGTTTCCGAGAACAGCCACGAGCTCAGAGTTGTTTCTCTGCTGGAAATCCTTCCATGTAAAGTCGTTGTCCTTGGTCTCGGGTGCGTTGGCGGTAAGCACGTAGCGGAGCACGTCCTGCTTGCCGGGGAACTCCTCGTTGTATTCGTGAAGCCAAACGGCCCAGTTTCTTGATGTGGAGATCTTGTCGTTCTCGAGGTTGAGGAACTCGTTGCCGGCCACAAAGTCGGGAAGAATGTATGAGCCCTCAGCCTTCAGCATTGTTGGGAATACTATGCAGTGGAATACGATATTGTCCTTACCGATAAAGTGGACCATCTTGCTCTCGGGGCTCTTCCAATACTTCTCCCACTCAGGAGTAAGCTCCTTGGTGAACGAGATATAGCCGATAGGCGCGTCGAACCAAACGTAGAGAACCTTGCCGTCGGCACCCTCCACAGGTACTGGAATACCCCAGTCGAGGTCGCGGGAAACGGCGCGTGGCTGAAGGCCGAGATCGAGCCAGCTCTTGCACTGTCCGTAAACGTTAACCTTCCAGTCCTTGTGCTCCTCAAGAATCCACTTCTCAAGGAACTGCTGATAATCGCCGAGAGGCATATACCAGTGCTTGGTCTCCTTCATGGTGAGCTTGCCGCCGCTTATGGTGGAGCGTGGGTCTATCAATTCTTTTGGCTCTAACGAAGTGCCACACTTCTCGCACTGATCGCCGTAGGCATTTGGATTGCCGCAGTGTGGACAAGTACCCATGATATAGCGGTCGGCGAGGAACTGCTTGGCCTCCTCGTCGTAATACTGCTCAGAAGTCTGCTCGATGAACTTGCCGTCATCATAGAGCTTGCGGAAAAACTCGCTTGCAGTCTCGGCGTGAACCTTGCCGCTGGTGCGAGAGTAGATATCGAAGCTGATGCCGAAATCCTCGAAGGCCTTCTTGTTGAGCTCGTGGTAGCGGTCGATAACGTCCTGTGGAGTAACACCCTCCTTGCGGGCGCGCATGGTGATGGCCACGCCGTGCTCGTCGGAGCCGCAGATATGGATTACGTCTCTCTTTCTAAGACGCTGATACCTAACGTAAATATCAGATGGAATGTAAACACCGGCCATGTGTCCGATATGTATAGGACCATTGGCGTAAGGCAAAGCCGATGTTACGAGTATGCGTTTGTAATTCTTTTCTTCAGACATGATTTCTGTATTTATTAATAACACTGCAAAACTAACAAATATTCTAATAATAAACAAAAAAAATCCCTGTCGGTGTTCCGGACCGTCAGGGATTTTTAATTTAAGATTTGAACTATCATCTAAAAACGTATCTACAACTTATAGGCGTTCCTCCTTTAATTTTAAAAATGTTAGTAAATTTAGTTAACTGTAAGTAAAACAAATATTTGTCTGTTATCTGATAACAAGACAAAGATATAAATAAGTATTGAATCCACCAAATTTTTCAGCACTTTTTTCGAAAATATTTTCATATTTCGGAAAGTTTTTTTTACAGAATGCTTATATATAGAATTTCTATTTTTTTAATTTTCATATTCAAAAATATTTGTAGAATTATGAATAATTATTTAACTTAGCGGCATCAGAAACAATCGGACGAAACAAGGCAACAATATGGAAAGAATAGAAGAATACATACCGCAACTATCGGAGCTGGACGAGCTGAGGGCCAAGATCCTGAACACCAAGCCCTCTGTAGACGAGTCGCTGGAATATATCTACAGCGAGCTCACGCCACAGTTCATATACAACTGCAATGCGCTGTCGGGCAGCAAAATCAGCAAGGAAAACACCAGACGCATTGTGGCCAACGGACCCGGCGACAACGAGAGAGACCTGAAATCCGTCAAAGAGATAGTGGGCCTGCATAAGGCATACGGCAGTCTCTTGGAGATGAGCAGGCATCAGCTCTCTACAGAAAAACTCCAGGAACTCCACAAAACCCTGCACGGCTGCATAGACGAGACCACGGCGGGGCTGATAAAGGAAAGCAAGACTATAAACTACCCGAGAGAGCTCAGGGACTTCGCTTTCTGGTTCAACAACAACGACCTGGATGCGATTTCTTTTGCCGCTGAGGCTTACGGCAGATACATATTCCTACACCCATTCAAGGGCAGCAACGGACGCATGGCGAGACTGATAATGAACCTGGCGTTTCTGAAAAGGCAATATCCAGTGGTGATTATTCCATCGAAGTGGAAACACGAATACGAGAGAATAATGGACGGATACAGCAACGAGGAGTTTGCCAAATTTGTAAGAAAGTGTATATTCTTCTCGCAAAACCTCATCATAAACAAGAAGGGAAACCTATACAGCGAAAACAAGAAAAGACATATCAGGGGCCTGATAGTGGACGACCAGGTATATGAGCATGTAAACCAAAATCCGGGCTGCAAGGCCACCGAGATAAAGAAAGACTTCCCGAAGATAAGCTTCACCAAGCTGCAGCGCATACTGCGCGCCCTGTCGGCAGACGGGAAAATCGAGTTCCGGGGGCCCACAAAGACCGGCGGATATTATAGCAAATAAATGCAAAATCCGAATTGCGGACTCCGAATTCTCTTGTTGGGAATTCGCTATTCGCAATTCGGATTTTGTAATTCTAAATTCGCAATTCTTAATTACCCCCTACTCCACCGTAACGGACTTGGCCAGATTGCGGGGCTGATCCACATTGCAGCCCCGCATGACGGCTATGTAGTAGCTGAGCAGCTGGAGAGGAATCACGGCTATGAGTGCGCCCACGGCTGTATTGAACCTGGGCACCTCGAGCACATAGTCAGCCATGGCTGATACTGTCTTGTCGCCTTCCGACACTATGGCTATCACAACACCCTTCCTGGCCTTCACCTCCTGAATGTTGGACACTATCTTCTCGTAGCTCTTGTCCTGGCAGGCTATGAAGATTACAGGCATCTTCTCGTCGATGAGGGCAATGGGGCCGTGCTTCATTTCCGCGGCGGGATAACCCTCAGCGTGTATGTAGCTTATCTCCTTTAGCTTAAGTGCTCCTTCAAGTGCCACTGGATAATAGCATCCGCGTCCAAGGTAAAGGAAATTCGACGAATCCTTGTATTTCTGAGCCACGTACTTTACTGCGTTGGCTGTCTTGAGCACCTCCTCGATCTTCTGCGGAACGCTGTAGAGCTCGGTAACAAGCTCGGTGTATTTCTCAGCCGAGATGTTGTACTTGGCCCTTCCAATAAACAATGCCATCATAGCCAAAACCGAAACCTGGCATGTGAAAGCCTTGGTGCTGGCCACTCCAATCTCGGGACCGGCGTGGGTATACACACCGGCATCAGTTACGCGGCTGATGCTGCTGCCCACCACGTTGCAGATAGCTATCACGCACGCACCGCATTTCTTGGCAAGCTGTATAGCAGCCAGAGTGTCGGCGGTCTCGCCGCTCTGAGATATGGCTATCACAACGTCCTCGCTGTTGATGATGGGGTTTCTGTAGCGGAACTCTGATGCGTATTCCACCTCCACCGGCACACGTGCATATTCCTCGAAGAGATATTCGCCCAGGAGTCCTGCATGCCAGCTTGTGCCGCATCCCACAATTATCAGGCGGCGGGCATTAATTATCTTTGGCATCACAGGCATTATGCCGCCCAGGTTGAGAGATGAATGATGGTCGTCGATACGGCCGCGGAATGTGTCGCGTATCGACTTGGGCTGCTCGAAAATCTCCTTGAGCATATAATGGTCGAAGCCGCCCTTCTCTATCTCCTCGGCGTCGAAATCTATCTTCTTAACCTCAGCGTTTACGATATCGTTCTTTATGGTCTTTATCTGCACCGACTCGCGGCCCACCACTGCCATGTTCTCGTCGTCGAGATACACCACCTGATTGGTGTAATCCACAAAAGGCGATGCGTCGGAAGCTATAAAATGCTCACCCTGACCTATGCCCACCACCAGGGGGCTGCTCTTGCGGGCGGCTATAAGCACGTCGGGCTCGTCGGCGCAGAACACCACCAGTCCGTATGCGCCCACCACCTTGCGCAGGGCCAGGCATACGGCGTCGGCGGCTGATACTTTCGCAAATAGATATATGTATTCTATAAGGTTGGCAAGGACCTCGGTATCAGTATCGGTATTGAACTTGTAGCCACGCGATCCCAATCTGCGTTTCAGGATCGAGTAATTCTCGATAATACCATTGTGGACAATCACAAACTTGCCATTCATCGATACATGTGGATGGGCGTTGTTGTCGTTTGGCACACCGTGGGTGGCCCATCGGGTGTGGCCCATGCCCATGGAGCCCAGGCGGCTGCCTTCGCCGACGTATGCCTCCAGGTCCGACACCTTGCCCTTTACCTTGTAGATGTTTGGCTTGTTGTTGTCCACGAGGGCAATGCCTGCCGAATCGTAGCCGCGGTATTCCAGCCTCCTAAGACCGTTCATTATTACCGGATATGCATCACGGAATCCAATATATCCTACTATTCCACACATAATTAATTAGTTGTTCATCAGTTTATTAAAATAAGTCAGCTGACAAACAACATAAAATGTCTTGTCAGCTGACCCCAAAATATCACTATAACGTTATTTTTCCATTGTAATGTATTCCACCACAAGTTTCATAGGTCTGTCGGGGTGGGTAGGCGAATTGATTACCGACCTCGAGAAATCGATTACCCTGCCGTTGGGTGACATCAAAACCGAATAATCGGTGGCAATTGAGTCAGCACAATTGCGTATCATCGACCTTAGGGTGCCGGTGAAATCAACGGAATACTGCCTGTTGGCACGGTCGAGACCATAAGCCATCCTCTGTAGATAAGAGTTGCCGCTATTGTCGTACTGCAACGAGCTCATATCTGACAGATAGAATTCCTTGTTCTCCTTGAATCCCGAGAACGCCACATAGTCTATCGGGCGGTATAGATTCTCAAGCACGCTTGCCGAATCGGCCAGAGGCATCAGCAGCCTTGCATTGGTAATCATAGAAAACTTGGAATTGTCCAGATTCTTCAGCTTGCCCACGTATGGCAGCTCTATCTTGACTCGGGTGCCGCAGATGGCCTGCAGGTACAGATAGTCTCCGGCGCTTGCATCAGGATTGTCCAGCTGACCCTTGATCTCAGATTTGTAATAATCGTGAGAGCACATCGTAACACTTGGGTCATACGACGAAATCGAGAACGAGACATTCTTTACAACTGTATCTCCCAAAGCATGGTGGTATATGGTATACTCAGTGGATGTGCTGGAGGATTGGAAACGCACCATGCAGTTGCTGGATTCTATAGTAAAGTATAGACCTCCGCAGTTGTCGTCGAATGTGGAGTCCTGGCAGTTTTTCATGACGAACTCGGCATACTCGCGGCTTGGATACATCTTCACCTTGCTGTTTGCTGATTTTGGGACAAAAGTGGCCGTGGCTACCGGCTTGGGATCCACCATCGGTGATATGTCGAAATCCTGATAATACCTGCCCTTTAGCGACAATGTATCGGTAAGCCTGTAGGCATTGATGGTTACTGTCTCAAGACTGTCGCCATAGAAACGGCGGTGCTGAGTATCCAGGCCTAATGTAAGAACCATGGAATCCACTACAGAATTCTCGAAAAACTTCTGATACGACGTATTGGAAAACTTTGTGGCAAACGAGGCCTCGGCCTTTCCGAAAATAGGGTCGTCGAGCTTACCGGCTATCAGATACGATCCGTTGCCCGTATACAGGGTGTCTTCCTGCATGGTGCAGGCCTTTATGGTAATTGTGTCAATTACATGAATAGTTGACTTGTCGGACGGAGGCACGAGGTCGCCGCCCATATTCTCATCGTTGCTACAGCCCCACACCATGGCCAACACAGCGGCCAGCATGGGAATAAAAAGATATTTCTGCATTGTGTCTGTTATATCACGATTTTCTTTTTGGTCGATTTTTTCTCGGCAGGCGCCGGGCCCTGTGCCAGTATCATATCGTAGAAATCGGAATACGCGTCGATATAGGTTTCGGGCGAATGATATTCGAGGAAAGGCTTGCCGCAGTTTTGGGCATACTGCTCCACCTCGGCGTTTATCTGGGGATGGCCCTTGATGACGGCATCCGACATGTTGATGGCCAGTTTGGAAAGGTTCTCGAAGTTGGGGTTCTCCCTTACTACATCCAGGTCTTTCTCGTTTACGCCATCCACTTTCAGCTTGCGGGCGAATGTCTGCGGGAACGCACCGGGATAGGCATCGTCGTATACTGAATACACTACCTTGCTGTCACGGAACAGAGGGTCTTCCTTGAAACCGTTCTTCAGGTAGAGAGGCACCAGCGATGTTATCCATCCATGGCAGTGCACCAGGTCGGGCGACCACCTTAGCTTCTTTACAGTCTCCAGCACTCCGCGAGCAAAGAATATGGCACGCTCGTCGTTGTCGTCGTAATACTTGCCGTTCTTGTCCTGCACAATACCCTTTCTCTGGAAGAAGTCCTCGTTGTCGATAAAATACACCTGCATCCTGGCAGACTGTATAGAGGCCACCTTTATAATAAGCGAATGGTCGGTGTCATCAATGATAAGATTCATTCCGGAGAGACGTATCACCTCGTGGAGCTGATTCCTTCGCTCGTTTATCATACCGTATCTGGGCATAAAAGTCCTTATCTCCTTTTTCTTCTCCTGGATGCCCTGGGGAAGGTAGCGTCCGATGTGGGCCACATCGGATGTGGGCAGATATGGTTCTATTTCCTGCGAAACGAATAAAATTTTCTTCTTTTCCATAAGGCTAAGAGTACAGTTATAGTAAAAAAAAATGGTGGCAAGCCACGTTGTTTGATATGCTCTGATTATTACAGCAATAATCAGATGCAAAGATAATAGTTTTTTTTTGAATTAAATGCAAATAATTCGTAAAAAATCAGCCGCGATTTTTCAGGATATCCACCACCCTGTCCACCACATACTCGGAATTGAACGGCTTGGTGATATAATCGACGGCCCCCATCTTCATGGCCCGCTCCATGTCTTCGGAGTCGTTGAGGGAGGTAACGAAAACCACAGGTATGTGCGCAGTCTCGGAATCATCCTTTATCATCTGGAAAAGCTCGAATCCGTCCACGGCAGGCATGGCAATATCCAGCACTATGAGATCAGGATGCTCGGCCCGGGCAATGTCCAAAGCCGCAAAAGCGTTGAAGGCCTGCAAAACGTTGAACCCGGGCAACGACAATATCTCGCCCAAAAGCTCCACATTTACGGGATTGTCATCAACTAACAATATTTTGTAATTTCCGTATTCCATATCATATAAAAAACAATGTGCAAAGATAGAAAATAATTTCAAGAAATCACCTAACAATCAGAAGTTTTTTCACAATCTTGTGTCCTGATGCCACATTAACCACAAAAACCAGGTACACTCCGCTGGCGCACCGCCTGCCGCTAAGGTTTTGTCCGTCCCATTCCACACGGCCGCCCAGGCTCTCGCATTTATAGACAAGGTGCCCTGATATGTCTGTTATCCTTACGTCGCAGCCGTCTTCCAGGCCCGAGATGCTGATGCTGCCCTCATAATCAGGCCTCACTGGATTGGGGTACACGATCACCCGGTCGAGATTCTGGGCAGGTTTCTCCACGCCCGACATATACGAGGCCACCCCATTCCTTGTGGCGAAAAAGACCTCGCCGGTCTGCTGCACGATATTTATGGCAAACACAGTATCGCTTGGCAGCTGAGAGTTGCGCTCGTTTAGCCGCATCAGCTCACTGTCCATATCGCTGCTCACCAGGAATACGCCGGCATCGCGCGTGGCTATCCACTTGCGCCCGGCCGCATCCACATCCATGGAGGTGACGCAGCGCGAGTGCAGCAGATACTGCGAGTAGGTCTCTGATGCTCCCATACTCTCGGAAACCACTGGTCTCACGCAATCGGCGGCGCCATCGCAAATTTTACCGGGATTCGGATAATACACGACTCCGGCATTGGTGCCCGCCACAAGCCTGCCATCAGGATCCATGGCAAGGCAGTTGACCTCCGAGCCCACCCTGCCGCCAGAGTTGGGATATGTGGACGCCGACACATCGTCGTTGAAATCAAGCGGTGTGCCGCGCATATCCAACACAAATATTCCCCTGTCGCCCATGGCCACGGCAAAGACATATTCATCCACACGTATCAGCTGTCTGGGATTTGGGCAATTCATTGACCTGAAGCTTTCCGCGGCATGCCAGTTGCCATTGTGGTCGAAAACCATGACGGGATTCGACCTGTCGTGCGAGAGTATCAGGAGGTCACCCTCGGGCGTGCACTCCATGCCAACTATGCGGCCATGCACATGTCCCTGATGCCGTGACCTGAGGCTATGGCCCAAATACTCGTAGAGAGTGCCGTCGACGGCGCCGAGAAACACATGGGAAGAATTGTATGGATTGTAGAATGCGCAGCTGAAATCCACGCCATCGGGATTTTCAACATAACGCAGGTCTCGCTTGGAAAGCTCGGAAAAAAAACGCGACGCAATGATGACGCTACCTTCCTGCGATGCCATATAGGCCACGTAGTCGGAGGGCAAGGTGTTTGGGTGCGGACCATTGTAGGGTGCGGCATCAGGCCCGAAAAGGAAGGAATCACTGCGGCTCCAGTGATCAGGATCCTGGAAATACGGGGAATCGGCATCAATGGATACCGTAATATCAGGCAGCATCAGATACACACGGCCTCCGGAAACGGCGCAACGAGCAACTGGCTGTCCGATATTGCACACAGCAAGCACCTGCGCCCGCTGCGAATCCACCTTGGCTATGCCGAAATCTCCACAGGCAAGGATTAAATCTCCGCTGAATATGATTTGACGTATAGCGCTGTTGTGCAGAAAATTGCCTGAGGCGATACAATCGATATGAATGGTACGTCCGCCCCTTATGATATCCATTGAGGAATCCTCGTAGCCTATGGCAATGGTGTTGCCACTGGCCGCTCCCGCCGACACGTATGCCGAGCCAAGACCATGGCCACGGCTGAGAATCTGCATCTCGCCATCGCCGTCCACTACGAATGCAGCATTTTTGCAAATACAAAGCGTGCCTTCGCCAAAGCTGCAATAATCCAAGACCTCGGCGCAGCTTGGGCGCTGAGTCCACTGTGCATCAGCCATAGTACTGAGGCTCAGCAACATCAACGATATTATGGTCTTACTGCTTCTTGACACGGTCGGGATTGTTGGCTATGAAGGCCGCCCAGGAATTGCCGCCCTTGGGAGTCACAGGCATGCGCTTCTGGTAATGATGGCACACCGCGGCGGCCAGGGCGTCGGTGGCATCGTACTTGTCGGGGACCTCGGTTATCTTGAGAGTCATGGCGAGCATGCGCGCCACCTGCTCCTTGGGGGCATTTCCATTGCCAGCCACGGCGAGCTTTATCTTGCGCGGCTCGTATTCATGGATCTGGAGTCCGGCGTTTACGGCTGCGGATATCGCCACGCCCTGCGCACGGCCAAGCTTCAGCATCGATTGGGCGTTCTTCTCGTAGAACTGCGCCTCGATGCTTAGCTCGGTGGGATGGTATCCGTTGATGAGACTGGCCACGCGGTCGTATATCATCTTCAGCTTCAGGTATGGGTCCTTCACGTTGTGGATATCCAGAATACCGACGGCAAGGCACTCTATCTTGGAGCCCTCGCTGTCGATGATTCCGTAGCCCATGAAATTGGTTCCGGGGTCTATTCCTAGTATTACTGCCATTTGTTAGCTGATGCGTACTCTAAGTTTCTCGAGGAATGATTTCAGCACGTCGGCCTTTCCGGCAGGAGCGGCCTTATCCAGTAGGGCGAACGACTCACTGTAATAATCGTCCACCATCTGCTGCACATGCTTGTCGACGCCAAATTCGGCGAAATACTCGCGGGCCTTGTCAAGCTTGGCCTCGAATGTGTAATCGTGGCTGGCGTAGAATGTGCGCCACTCCTCTACCCTATCCGCAGGCATCAGCTCTATGATCTTGTGGTAGAAAACGGTCTTCTTGCACTCGTTGACATCGCCGCCAACGGGCTTGCCGAGAACCTCGGGAGTTGAGTACATATCAAGGAAGTCGTCCTGAATCTGGAACGCAATGCCGAACTTGATGCCGGCGTCGTAGAGCATCTGTGCCTGATTCTCGCTGGCTCCGCCGATGAGCGCGCCTATCTTGAGACAGGCGGCAGGCAGCACGGCTGTCTTCAGGGTTATCATCTTCAGATAGTCCTGAAGCGATACATCGTTGCTGGTCTCGAAATCCATATCGTACTGCTGACCCTCGCAGACCTCGATGGCGGTTTTCAGGTATAGATCCATGCACTGGAGGCGAACCTTCTCGGGAGCTGTCATCACGTACTTGGTGGCAATGTATGTCATTCCGTCGCCGGAGAGGATGGCCACGTTGTCGCCCCACTTGGCGTTTACGGTAGGCTTCTTGCGGCGGAGCTTGGAGTTGTCCATGATGTCGTCATGCAGAAGAGTGAAGTTATGGAAAATCTCCATTCCCACAGATGGTTTCACGGCCTCAGCTACACTATCGCTGTACATATTGCAGGCCATGAGTCCGAATACCGGACGCAGCCTCTTGCCTCCAAGCGAGAGGATATATCTTACAGGCTCGTAAAAGTTCTTGGGCTCGGCAGGATACTGGATATCAGCTATCTCCTGCTCCACTATGGCTAAGAGTTCCTTGAATTCTTTCATGATATTTTTTATGTTTGTTATCTGATGCAAAATTAATAAAAAAAGCCCGAATGACTAATCCATCCGGGCTTTTTTTTATTGAGTGTCTTGTAAGAGAATCTAAATTCTTCCTACTTCTCCTCTATTGCCTCATCCTTCTTGCTATTGAACTTAAGCTTGAATGTAAGCAGAAGCGATGGCAGAAAGAGGAGGTTGGTGAACATAGCCACAAACAATGTAATAGAGATGAGGAGGCCGAGGGCTATTGTGCCGCCAAACTGCGATCCGCAGAACATGAGGAATCCGCAGAGAAGTATCAGGGCAGAATAGATGATGGAAACGCCGGTTTCGCGGAGAGCCTCCATCACCGACTTATGAACATCGCCGTTGTTGTGGTCGATGGCCTGACGGAACTTGGTGAAGAGGTGGATGGCGTTGTCAACAGAGATTCCGAAGGCAATGTTGAACACAAGAATTGTAGAACTCTTGAGCCTGATGCCGAAGTATCCCATGATGGCCGCGGTAACTATAAGCGGAATAAAGTTTGGAATCACAGAGATGATCACCATTCTCCAGTTGCTGAACAATCCCATCATACAGAGCGAGATAAGTATGATGGCGAGAATCAAAGATTGAAGAAGATTCTCAAGAAGCTTCACCGAACCCTTGGCGAAGATTACCGAAGTACCGGTGATATCCACCTCGTTTTTCTTCTCGGCAGGAAAATAGCTTTCTATGATATTGGCAATGCTGTCGGTAATCTGTACCATGCGGATGGTGCCCACGTCGGCAATGCGGAGCTGGATGCGCGCACGCGAGAATGTGCTGTCCACCATGGCGGTCATAACGTTCATGGCACCCTTCTGCTGCTGATTGCCCTTAAGGTAGTCCATCATGAAAGGCAGCTCGGTCTCCATCGGCAACGAGAAATACTCGTTGTTGCCGTTGTAATAGGCGCGGCGCACAAGCTTGAGGGCGTCGGCGATGGAAGTACCATTCGACAGGCAGTTGAAATGCTTCAAAGTATCCTCTATGGCCTCCAGCTTCTTGATGGTCTTCATATTGAGGAGACCCTTCTTGCGCTTGGTATCGATGGAGATCTCGAGAGGCAGAATACCATTGAGCTCCTTCTCGAAATACTTGAGGTCGCTGTAGATGACATTGTGCTCAGGAAGATCGTCCACCTGGAAACTCTCGTTTCTCATAAGCGTGAGACCGTAGATAGATACAGCCACCACAGCCACTGTGCAGATGAATATCAGCTTGCGCTTGTTCTCTACAAGGTAGGCAAACTTTTCAACGATATTGGTAACAAGCTTGGTATCGAGATGCTTGAGCTCATTCTCGGTAGGAGCAGCCACGTAGCTGAAAATTGATGGAACCATCAAAACAGAGAGAAGGAACATTGTGATGATGCCCAGAGTGGCCACCAGACCAAACTCCATGAGCATTGCATTGCCCGTAACGAGGAATGTGGCGAAACCGGCCGCAGTGGTAAGGTTGGTGAGGAATGTGGCCTTGCCCACCTTGGTGATAACCTCGAAGAGCGATTTCTCCTTGTCGCCGGTCTCGCGGTACATCACGTGATACTTGTTGAGCAGGTAGATGGTGTTTGGAATACCTATCACTATAAGGAGTGGAGGCAGCATGCCGCTCATCATTGTAAGCTGATATCCGAACAATGCCATGAAGGCCATAGTCCAGACAACGCCCACAAACACTATCACCACGCTCCAGAGTGTGGTCTTGATGCTGCGGAAGAAAATCATGAATATCAGCGCCACAATCACGAGGGAGAGGATGGCGAAATTCACCATCTCGTCCTTTATCATCTTCATAGATGAGCTGCGGATATATGGGAGTCCTGATACGTGCACCTTTATATTATGACGCTCGGCGTATCCGTATACGGCAGACTTGATGCCGGCCACAAGCTGGTCGAGGTCCTTGCAGACAATGGTCTGAGGATCGCAAGTGATGGCCATGACGTAGCAATTGTCAGGCGTGTAGAGCAGATTGTCGTAAAACTTGAAATCCTTCACAAGCTGAAACATCGAATCAAGCTCGGCCTGAGTCTTGGGAGCGGGATCGAAAATCTTGTTGATGCCGAATCTCTTCTCCACAGTATCCTTCATCAGCGATACGGCGTTGGTGTAAGAGAGAATGCTCTTGACGCCGATAATGTTCTTCATGCTGTCCTGAAGTGTCACGAGGTCGTTGTATTTATCAAGGGTAACGAAATCCTTGTCCTCGAAAGCCACAGCCACCATCGAGGCATCCTCGCCGAAGGTTTTCTTGAAATCCAGGAAACGCAGATACGCGGTATCGCTCTCGTTGAGGAGCTGCGCCGCCGAGTACTTCATACTCAGGTTCTTCATCTGGAAGCCCATGAAAACGGTTATTATACCTATCACGATAAGTATAATGTGCTTGTACCGCAGTATGGACGTTGCTATACTATTCCACATAATTGTTTTTGAGAGATATTAATAATTTACGTTTGTTTATGCTAATCTATCTTGGCTGATACCGAGCCGATATTCCTGCCCTCGCAGAACACATCAGCCTGATACACACCGCCCTTGAGCACCTCGCGCGATATGGCGTAGATGGTGGTGGGCTGAGCCTTGCCATCATAGTTGATGGTTTTCTTGGCCGAGTAGGATATGTCCTTGCCGTCGTACTTGAACAGGCCCGAGTTCTCGTTGATGAGAATTCCGCCATCAGGTTTCACAATGCGTATCATCAAATCCTTATTGCCAGTCTTTGTCATATCATTTTCGTTTATCGTGAATGTAACCCTGAACTTGTTGGTCTTCACAATTCTTGTGGTCTCGTTGTCGCGCTCGTTAAGGGCCACCAGCTTCATGCCTACGGCTTTGAGAGCCTCAGCCTCCTTTACACGGCCCTGCAGCGAATCCTTGGCATTGCTGAGCTCGCGGTTCTTGTGCTTGGCTGTGCTAAGCTGCTCATTCAAGAGAGTATTCTCCTCGGTAAGCTGAATATTCTTGGTATTAAGGCTGTCTATCTGCACCACAAAGCTTCTCATAATGGCACGGAGAGTCTCCACCTCGGCGTGATACTTCTTCAGCGAGTCGCGGTTTTGCGCGTTGGTGCGCTTCAGGTTCTCCATAAGCTCGGCCACCTTTGCCTTCTGCTCCTCCAGCTGTGCGTTTATGGTATCATTGGTGGTCTGAAGCTGATTATAGCTGTCCATTATCAGCGACATCTCGTGATTGAGGGAATCCTTTTCCTGAACGCCCCTCTCCACCTGAGAGATAAGCATTTCGGCCTCTCTCTTATTATTGCCCATCATCACGAGCAACACTATTATCGCCACGGCCTCGGCTATGGCGGCTATCATCAGGAACTTGTTGATGCCCGATGCCTTGTTTTCTTGATTTTCTTGCATAATTCTGATTATTGATGAAATCCTTGTTTAATTTTAAAGTCAGCGCGGCAAAGTTACTAAATTATTTTCAAATAGGGAAATAAGTTATCACTTGCAGCCGTTGGCGTAGGTTCAACATTCAAGTGCAATTATTTAAAATGAGCGAAAAACATCTTTTTTGGGGTCTCGAAATTTAATTTTTTCCGAGGCCTGTTGTTGATCTTTTTCTGTATTTCGGCAATCATTTCGTCAGTGTACTTATC
>JAZLKG010000051.1:0-1897 GCA_045597465.1 Bacteroidales bacterium
CTTGGTGCGTGGGCATTGCCTGGCGGTTTCATGAATATCGATGAGACAGCCGAACAGGGTGCTTTGCGCGAATTGCAGGAAGAAACCGGCGTAAAGGACATCTATATCGAACAACTACAAGCCTTTACTACTGTCGATCGCGACCCTCGTGAGCGTGTCCTCACCATCGCCTTCCTCGCTTTCGTCCGTCAGGAGAACTACGAGCTCCTTGCTGGCGATGATGCTGCGCAGGCACGTTGGTTCGCTGTTACCGATCTCCCAGAGCTCGCCTTCGATCATCAGGAAATCATCCGCGTTGCCCTCGACCGCCTCCGCTGGAAGATCACTTACCAGCCTTTGGCCTTCCGTTTACTGAACCGCACCTTTACCATGACCCAGCTCCAGACGATCTATGAAGTCGTCCTTGGCCAATCTTTCGACCGTCGCAATTTCCACAAAAAGATGATGGCCCTCGGCTATATTACCCCCACCGATCAGGTCGCACGCCAAAACGGCCGCCCAGGCACTCTCTATAGCTTCGATGAGGAGAAGTATGAGGAGTGGGTGAGCAGCCGTAGTGGAATATAAGTGAGGATCAACATTTCATTAATCTTCAAAATAATCAGAATCGATGCGTTTCACTTCGTAAATATGTTTGGTGCTTACACCTACATTATATTCAATCATGTAGCGAGCCAGCTCCTGGCCATCGATCAGAACAATCTTTTTACTCAATTTCTCCACGTAGGAGCGAGCTTCTTTACTATAACTACTTGTGGTAATAAATACGCCCTTTGATGCTTTTTGTTCATCAAGAGCACCTGCAAACTGTTGGATCTGAGGTTTTCCAATCGTATTTTCGGGCTTATAGCGCTTTGCCTGGATATAGATTTTATCAAGGCCTAACTTATCCTCAAATATTATACCGTCTATACCATCGTCATGAACATACTGTGTTACCATTGCCGAATTGGCGAATGAACCTCCATAGCCCATTTTTACCAACAGGTCAACGACAAGGTGCTCAAAGAATTTGGGCGATTGTTCAAGTGTTTTCTGCAAAAGGTCAGCAGCAAGATCTTCGACGATAGTATGATATGCCTGTTCCAACATTTCCGTTGGAGTCAGTTCTGTATCTACTGTTGGAGCTGGGGATGATGTGTTTGTCTTGATTACTACCAAACCGCCAGCATAGGCAGCAAACTCGGGATATGCCATAAGATCTTGTTTCCTAAGGTCGGCATGAGATTTCAGATACTCCTTTCCTCGCTCAGTGATGCGATAGACACCACGCTGAGGCAAATCTACAAATAAGGCTCTACGCAGATATTGACGCACCCAATTAATACGATCGTTGATTTGATATGATGTTCCATTCTTTGTCATCAAAGCACAATCATCTTCACTAAGGTTGAAATGCTTAATAAGGGCCTGTCGCATGTCCTTAGTGGTTACGTCCTTGTCTTTTATCTGGCAAAGGAATGGATAAAGGAAATCTTCAAAAATTGGTACTGCCATAATTATATATAGAGAAATGAATATCGATAGCAAAGATAATTCTATCTTCTTATTGCATATTTTTTTCAAATAGTCTATTGCCTATTTACACGTAATCAAACGCCAGCTCTAACTGCACATCTTTCTTCTTTCGAGCTCGCTTTGGCTGCGGATTCTCTTTTTCGACATTAAGGATCTCTTCTGTATAATAATTGATTCCCTCAATATTCTTATGAGTGTAGCAAGTTAGAATTGCAGATGCTAATTCCTCTGGAATCCTACTTATCGTAGGAATATGAAGCCTGCGCAGATACTGACTTTGCCAGCGAGCATAGCCGCCATTCATCTTATTGGTCATCTTGTTCAGCTGCGTACGCATGAAGTCGGACATCAACAGAGCTGCCAAAAGCTGGAGATCTCG
>JAZLKG010000052.1:0-43991 GCA_045597465.1 Bacteroidales bacterium
GCCTACCGTGGGACCCAAGGACGGAAGTTTCACCCTTGAGTTCAAGTCGGCAATGGCTACGGGAGTGGCCGAGATTGTGCAGGACGAGAACGAGAAAATCGCAGGCCTCCGGCCCATTTGCGCGAGGTTTCTGCCCAAGCATATCGACGCTTTCGAGACTTCCATTGCGAGAAGTCTGGCACGCACGGCCGTAGTAAAAATAAACCTCACCGAGGCGCCTACTGGTAAGAGAAAGCAGTATGACGCCAACGGTGAGGAAATGAAGTATGGACGAATGGAATAATCTGTTATCCAATCATTTGTAGAAAATATCTGTGGATCCGCTCGTCGGTGTTGAGCTCGGGGTGAAACGAGCAGACGAGCATTTTGTCCTGCTGTGCACAGATGATATTGCCGTCGAGTACGGAGAGGATTCTCACATTTGGGCCCGCGGTCTCAATGTAAGGCGCGCGGATAAATGTCATCGGAACCTCGCCGATACCGTCAACGGTGTGGTTGGTGAAGAAACTTCCCAACTGACGGCCGTAGGCGTTGCGCTTGGCGTGGATGTCCATTACGGCGAGGTGGTCGTCGTCGAGCATTATCATTCCCGCACAGGTTCCGAAAACCGGCATTCCGCTTCTGATAGCGTCGCGAATGGGGTCAAGAAGATTCAGGTCTCTGATGATTCGCATCATAGCGGTGCTTTCTCCGCCTGGGATGATAAGAGCCTTAGGGTCAGCTGACTGACAATAATTCTCCCAATCCTGGAGATTCCGTATCAAGGTGCTGTCAGCCCCGATATTCCTAAGCATCTGTGCGTGCTCGGCAAACGCCCCCTGAAGGGCAAGAATTGCGATATTCATACTTTGCATTTTTGATAATAGAACACAGATGACACAGATTGGGCGGATTTACGCAGATCTTTGGCATCTCTGTTCTCTAATCTCTAATCTCTAATCTCTAATCTCTAATCTTTACTCTTTACTCTTTCCACTTTCCACTACTTTCCGCGCTCAGCCATAAGCAATTGAATCTCGCTCTCGTTGATGCCTACCATTGCCTCGCCGAGGTCCTCGCTGAGTTCGGCTATTATCTTGGGATTGTTGTAGTTGGTGACGGCCTTCACGATAGCCTGGGCACGTTTTACGGGGTCTCCGCTCTTGAAGATTCCGCTTCCTACGAACACGCCCTCTGCGCCCAACTGCATCATAAGGGAGGCATCAGCTGGAGTAGCCACGCCGCCGGCCGCGAAGTTCACAACAGGGAGTTTGCCGTTGTCGTGAACGTACTGAACGAGGTCGAACGGCACGCGGAGTTGCTTTGCGGTCTCGTAGAGTTCGTCGGCGTTTAGGGAGGTGATTCGGCGTATCTCGCTCTGCATCATCCTCATATGGCGCACGGCCTGGATAACGTCGCCCGTGCCTGGCTCGCCCTTGGTGCGGATCATTGTGGCGCCCTCGTTGATGCGTCGGAGAGCCTCGCCGAGGTCCTTGGCACCGCAAACGAATGGCACCTTGAACTCGCGCTTGTTGATATGGTAGATATCGTCGGCTGGAGAGAGAACCTCGCTCTCGTCTATGTAGTCGATCTCGATAGCCTCAAGAATCTGAGCCTCAGCGAAATGACCTATTCTGCACTTGGCCATTACAGGGATCGAAACGGCCTCCTGAATGCCCTTTATCATCTTGGGATCGCTCATACGGCTAACACCGCCTGCGGCGCGGATGTCGGCTGGGATTCTCTCCAAAGCCATTACAGCACAGGCGCCTGCCTGCTCGGCTATGCGTGCCTGCTCTGGTGTGGTTACGTCCATAATTACACCGCCCTTCAGCATCTGGGCAAGGTTGCGGTTGAGTTGGGTTCTGTCTTCCATTTTATTCTGATTTTTATGGGTGTGGTCTCTAAGAGGGTAAGAGAAATAAGAGCAATCATTTTTGTAAGAGTCGTAATTTTTTTCAAAAATTACTCTTGGAGTTTAAGAGCATTTACAATAAGCGCTCTTACACTCTCGAAAGGAGTTTCCCCTGGGAAAATCCGCCTCTTAAAAAGAAAACTCTTAACTCTCTTAATCTCTTAGAGGATAATGTTTATATTCTGAGTGCAAAGTTAGGGAGCTGATACGGGATTGAAAAGTTCCGTTTCTGATATGGGCAAAATCAGCCAACAAAGAGATAAATTTGTCGTAATCGGAATACTTGTTTGGTATTGTTTCTGATGCTTTCTATATTTGCCGTGTGAAAAACCCTGTCTCCATATTGTGCATCAATGGCTCCGACAACTCGGGATATTCTGGTATTCAGGCAGATATCAGGACTGTCCGCGATTTGGGCGCGTATGCCGTTACGGCTGTCACCTCGGTTACGGTTCAGAACGACGACGGCATTCAGCGTGTCCACGAACTGCCCGACGATATTGTTGTGGGTCAGGTGAGGGCCGTGTATCAGGACTCTCGCCCCAAGGCGGTTAAGATTGGAATGATAAACTCTCCGCAATCTATAGGCCTGATACGCAACGAGATAGTGGGCTGTGGAAGGATTGTCTGCTCGCCTGGTATCCTGGCCTCAAATGGTGGATGTCTTATGTCAAATGAATCCATTAAGGTTTTGTGCCACAATATATTACCTATCTCGACACTTTTGATGTTGAAGTGCACCGACGCCGAGATAATGCTGGGGCGCGCCATTAATACCGACAGCGAAATGCTGGAATCGGCCAAGAGCCTTTGCGATATGGGGGCCGAATGGGTATTGCTCCGTGGAGGCACTTTCATCGAGGGACGAATCCACGCCCTTCTGTATAGCAAAGATTATCATCGATTTTTCTCGTCGGTGAATGTTGTGGGCTGGCAACGTCACGGCGTGGGCGGAGCGCTCTCCTCGGCCATTGCAACACGTCTTGCACAAGGCGATGATGTTCCAACGGCGGTTCAGGAGGCGCACGATTATCTGCACCGTCAGGTAGTTTACGCGTCAAGGCAGGCTGAGACAAACAGTCTGAGACCCAACGACTTGTATAATCAATTCCTGTCGCTGATAGCGGATAAGTTCAGCACCTGTCACGATGTAGGCTTCTACGCCGACGAGTTGGCCATTACCACTCGCTATCTCTCGCAAATCACGAAGAGTCTCTCGGGTCGCTCGCCTAAGCAACTTATTGATTCACACATAGTAAGTAAGGCCGAGATACTGCTCTCGTCGTCCACGCTCTCGATACAGGAAATCTCCAACGCCCTCGGATTCTCGTCACAAATGGTTTTCGCGAAGTTTTTCCGAAAATGCAAGAAAATGTCGCCGTCGGTGTATAGGAGCGGGTATAGGAATTGAAACTAATTTATATATGTATATGAAGAATTTACTATTTGCTCTGCTTGCTGCGGTAGCGCTGGCAGGGTGTAATTCAGGGTCAGCTGACCCTAAGATTGCTGAAAGCGAAACTATGGAAAACGTGATTATGGCTCGCAGAAGTATCAGGAATTATCAGCCTCGAAGCATCAGCCACGATACTCTCGATAGAATCCTGAAGGCAGGCATCAATGCGCCCAATGGTCAGGGGCGTCAGGCTTACGAGATCCGCGTGGTGGACAATCCTGATTTGATAAATGAGATTTCTGATGCCGTGGTGTCGGAGGACAGCACTCTTGCACGTCGTGACGGTAAGAACATTTTCCTCGACGCTCCCGTTGTGGTGTTCCTGGCCAACGATTTGAGTTACGATATGTCGCAGGTGGATTGCGGTCTGCTTGGCGAGAATATCATCCTTCAGGCTCAGAGTATGGGCATAGGAAGTTGCTGTATGGCCCACCCCGTAAGGCTGATGAAAAACAGCAAGGCTTGCGAGCAGTATGTTTCAAGGCTTGGTATAAGTGGCGGATATAATCTTCTGTATTCCATAGTACTTGGCTATTCAAACGAAAATCCCGAGCAGAGGGGTAGGAGAGAGGATATGATAAAGTGGGTGGAGTAGTTATTGGATAATAATTTCCCATCTTCCGCCCTTGGTGGCAGAGCCGGTGCGTCTGATGAGGTTCGCCTTTTTCATATTGGCGACTATTCGCTCGCACTGACGCTGGGTAACGCCTATATACTCAGATATTTGCTTTACGGTAATTGTCGGGGAATTCGCTATCAGGGATATTATTTTCCTCTCGTTTTCTCCGACATTATTTCCGACATTATTTCCGACATTGACGAGTTCTTCGCCTTGGTGCATTCTGAGAGCTTCAAGGATTTTGGACAGCATAAAGTCAATGAACGGTCCGCTATTGGCTATGTTGCTACTTTGTGCTATTGCATTGTAATATTCTTGCTGATTGGCATATACAATGTTCTCTACTGGCAAGTGCTCGAATAGCGGATGTAATTGTCCGAGTATAAGAGACTGCCATAGTCTTCCCGTTCTTCCGTTTCCATCGCTGAATGGATGTATGAATTCGAATTCGTAATGGAATACGCAGGATTTTATCAGTAGATGGTCTTCTGATATTTTCAGCCAATCAAACAGATCTGCTATCAGCATCGGTACTCTGTCGGAAGGAGGTGCCATATGTACGCAAACTTTGTTCTCGCTGAAAACGCCAACTCCACCTTTCCTGAATTTCCCTGCGTCGTCGGTGAGGGCTTTCATCATCACTCCGTGTGCTTTCAGCAAGTCTTTTATGTTGAATGGATTAAGTTTGTGATATAGTTCGTATGTAGCGATAGCATTTTTTACCTCTTGGATTTCCTTGATAGGAGCGATTACGTTTTTACCGTTTATGATTTCCGTCACTTGTTTTTCAGTAAGCGTGTTTCCCTCGATGGCCAACGAACTGTGAATGGTTTTTATCCTGTTGGCTTTCCTTAGGCGCAAAGCATCAGTCTGCTCCAATCTGATAGCGTAACGCTCTATCTGAGCCGATATTTCCGCTATCATATTGATTGCCTTGGCTGATATTGTAAACGGTGGTGTGTACATAAAGTCTCGTTTTGTTTGATACAAAATTACTTTTTTGTGTTCTGATTTCCAAATGTTTTTTGTTGGGAATGAAAATGTAATGTTTACTAAGAATACTGCCCGAGTTTGGGTCGAAAGTTGAATGTTTTTTATCATTTTCGACCCAAACTCGGGCAGAAATGTTTTTTAGTGCTTGAATTGTTTGAGTATTTGGATTTGATGTTTGAAAGAAGTCAGTTCTAAGTTGTTGGTAATCATAATAATCTTTCTTTTCGTTCACCAAGTTGGACGAAATTCATTCACCAAGTTGGCTGAAATTCATTCACCAAGTTGGCTAGCGACAGTGAACATTCCAAAAATAAAAGATAATGGGTATGTTTATATAAACTATAGTGATTTCTTTGGTGAGATAAAAACAGATTGGGATTATATGCAATGAATGGAGATTCCGCATATAATTATCGAGGCTCTTACTGAGTGCTATAATTATATGGATACTCTTACTAAAAAGATTCGATAATAGAAGAAGGTACCACTTATATAATCAGCAACCTCGGCTTCCCTCCTTGGTTGCTGATTTTTTTGTTGAGTTTTTCAAAAATATAATCTATATTTGTGAATTGAATATCTCAATATTTAAAGATAATGAGCAAGAAAGATTTAGTTTTGGCCATATCAGATCCGGAATACAAGAAATAGGTCAGCGACATAGGTGTCCGTTTCAGGCAACAACAGATAAAGTCGGCTATTCACGTTAATTCCGATAAGATAGAATTTTATTGGAGTCTTGGACGTGATATCAGCGAAATGCAGATAGAGAAGCGCTATGGAAAATCCGTAATGGAAATCCTTAGCAAGGATTTGCGTGCAATTATCCCTGATGCAATGGGTTTGACACCTGTGAATCTTTATTACTGCAAAAGGTTCTATATGCTTTATAGTCAGGTATTTGAAATTTTTCCACAACTTGTGGAAAAATTTGAACCTATGCATAGAGCAGATGAAAGAATAGTGGATTTGCCTATCAACATTTTTGCAATTCCTTGGGGACACCATAGGACTATTATTGACTATTATGAGAACGAGCCGTCGAAGGCGCTTTTTTATGCAGGCAAAACTTTGGAGCATAGTTGGTCGAGGGCTACGTTGCTTAATATGATGGGCGACAAGGGAATGAACAATGGTCTTTATGAGAAGTCGGGAAAATCTGTTAACAATTTTCCCAAGACATTGCCGTTGCCTAGTGGTGCATTGGCTAGTGAACTTATCAAAGATCCTATAAATCTGTCGTTTGTGAAATTGAAGGCCGATTACGACGAAGCAACTTTGAAACAGGCTCTTGTGCGTCACGTAAATGAACTTCTTTTGTCGTTAGGTTCGGGATTTGCATATATGGGGCAGGAATATCTTCTTTCTGTGGCCGGCAAGGAGCAGTTTTCTGATTTGCTCTTCTATAATACTAGATTACACGCTTATGTTGTTGTAGAGGTTAAGGTTACTGAATTCGAGTCGTCGTATCTTGGCCAATTATCGGGTTATATGTCGTTGGTCAATCACATTTTGAAGACTGATATCGATCAGCCTACGATGGGTTTGCTGATATGCAGAAGCAAGAATAATGTTTTTGCGCAGTATTGTCTGGAAGGTTATAATCAGCCAATTGGCATTACCGCATACGAGGGAGTTCAAATATTACCTGAAAATTTCAACGATATTTTGCCAAGTATCGATCAGTTGGAAAAGGAGATTGATAAATGATAAATTCCCTGAATTTTCCGAAATTTTGTCTCATTAAAAACGGATTGTACGATTGGCTTTCCCAATCATACAATCCGTTTTTGTATCTAAAAATATTTACTTTCCAAGTTTTGCGCCGTCCTTGAAGGCGTTGCCAACTGGCTGACCGAGAACGCGGTAGGTGTTGCCGATAGCGTCGTAACAGATTATCTGGATCTTGTCGAGGTCGGGATTGCCGTTTGCGTCGAGGTATTCCTCCTGACAGCGAACGTTGATAACGTCGGCCACCACGTTGCAACCACCGCCTGGCTCTTCCTCGTTGTATTTCTGAGCCACCTTGCACTCCAATGTGATTGGGAAGTCGGTGAAGACAGGTGCGTTTACGTTCTCGGCCTTCTCAACGGTCCAACCGCAGGTTTTTACCTTGTCGGGATCCTTTGAGGCGGGAGTAATTCCCACGTAGTCGGCTGAGATATAATTCTTTGCGTTGGCGAGCGCTACTGTAAACTCACCGTTGATGGCGAGGTTCTGTGTTGTGGTGTGCTTGCTGAGCGAGATTGTAATTTGCTTGAAATCCCACTGTCCAACCCACGCGGCGTTCATTGCGTTTGGTTTTCCCTCGGCGTTGTAGGTGCCGATGATTGCTACAGGCATTGGCTGAAGCCAAGCCTTTGGTCCGAAATTCTTGTGTGCCATAGTTCCGTGTGATCCGTAGTACGTCCGTGTCTCTGTGGTCCGCAGGGGCAGTGGCCTCTGTCCCCGTGATCCGCAGGCTCCGTAAACTCCGCGTGCGGTTATTCATATGACGCCTCTCCGAGGCTGGACGTAACTGCGATTTTTTAATGCGTTATTTATTCGTTTATTCTTTAACTCTTTTACTCTTTTATTTAAAGTATCTCTTTAATCCTTGGGAGCATTGTCTCGATTGTGGCGGTTGGCTCGAAACGCTCTACTACGTTGCCCTCGCGGTCGATGAGGAATTTGGTGAAATTCCACTTGATGTCGCTGGTCTCTCTCCAACCTGGCATATTCTTGTCGAAGATGTCGACGAGGATTGGGGTGAGGTTGTGTTTCGGGTCGAAATCTACAAACTTTTTCTGAGATTTCAAATAGGTGTAGAGAGGAATTTCGTTCTCGCCGTTAACGTCGATCTTGTGGAACTGTGGGAACTCGGTCTGGTAGTTCAACTGACAGAATGAAACGTATTCCTCGTCACTCTCGGGAGCCTGCTGTCCAAACTGGTTGCAGGGGAAGTCGAGAATCTCGAAACCCTTGTCCTTGAGTTCCTTATACATTGTCTCCAACTCAGTGTACTGTGGAGTGAATCCGCAACGGCTTGCGGTGTTTACGATGAGCATTACCTTGCCCTTGTATGCGGAGAGTGATACCTTCTCGTGCTTGGCGTTCTCCACCTCGAATTCGTATATCTTGCTGTTGTTCATATTGCAACTGTTTAAGATTAAGAGGGTTAGTATTATTAAAATGTTTCTCATTATTTGTCTTTCTTTTTAAGGTTGTACTGTTCGATGAGGGCGTTCTGCTCCTCCTCGGTCAGAGAGTTCATATAGCCCTTCCAACCTGGGCAAAAGTTGATGTGCCAACGCCAAAATCTTCCCAAGAGGGATTTGGGGTTGTTGTCGTACTTAGCGCCGAACTTACAGGTCGCGCAGGGTTTTTGCTTGTTTTCTTCCATAATTCCTTTAATTTATTAATTGTTAACGCCTTTGGCGTGGTTTTGTTACAAAAATTATCAAGAATTAATCAAAAATTCTTCAAAAATTTTCTCCTGTAGTGAAATTGATTTTTGAATAATTTTTGGACAATTTTTGGTAATTTTTGTTTCTTTTATTTCTCTTCATCCTTGTCTTTTTTCTTCTTGAAATATGCTTTCAGGCGGTTCCAACCTTCCACACCGAGGATTGTGAGGCCTCCGTATTGGAATGTTTTGGCCAATCCGAAGAATATGACCCAAAGCACGCTTTTTGTTCCTGCCGACAGCGACGGTATCGCCATTTGCGCAAACGAGATTATGTAGCACGGTATGCACAGCGCCAATACTATCACGCCCGTCTTGAACGAGAACTTTTTCAAGAAGTTTTGTATTTTTTCTTTCATTGTGCTGATACTGCTTTTTCAATGTACTGCTCAATCGCCTCGGGCTTCATTGTGGGTGCAAATCGCTTAATCACTTCGCCTTGTGCGTTCACGAGGAACTTCTCGAAATTCCACTTGATGTCGCCGTTCAACTTGCTCTTGCCGTTGATTTTTGAGGTAAGGCCAATCATCATATTTGTCAGAAATCCGCCCTTGCCGTCAGCCTCAGGCTTCTGAAGTTTCAGGAATTTGTAGAGCGGGTCGGCATTCTCGCCGTTCACGTCTATCTTCTTGAAACGTGGGAAGGTAGTGTCGTATTTGAGGGTGCAGAACTGGTTGATTTCCTCGTCGTTGCCCTTAGCCTGCTCCATAAACTGATTGCAGGGGAAATCGAGAATCTCGAATCCTCTGTCCTTGAATTTTCTGTACATTGCTTCGAGAGCCTCGTACTGGGGAGTAAGACCGCAACCTGTGGCAGTGTTTACGATCAGCAACACCTTACCCTCGAAGTCCTTGAGCGAAACCTCAACGTCCTTTCCGTTTTCTCTTTTCTTAACAATGAAGTCGTAGATTGTCATATCTTGTCTTTATTATTGATTTCTGAGGCAAAGATAAGAATAATATTTATATCGTATGCGATATAAATGTAAGAAATTTGCAGATAGGAGGTTTTTGCTAATGGGAGAGGGGATTTTGTATATTAGTTGGGTGGGAGGAGGGAGAGGTTCAAACCGTGACAACTTGTCACGGTTTGGGAAATTTCAACCGGTTACAATTTGTAACCGGTTGAAATGTTTTGTGACTGAATTTTCAAAATAATTTTGTGGTTGGATATTTCGTATGTTTGCAAAAAATTAAAAGATATGGAAGAAATATTAAAAGAATTATTCGAGATATGCGAGGTGTCTTCAATTGATGAACTTCTTGCTGATTTTAATATTGGCGTTGAAAAGATTCTAAGGATTATTTGACATTAGATCATATAATAGAAATATATCTTCACGCTAGAGAATCAGGTGATAAGCATAACGAAATAGGTTTGTATAATCATTTTTTTCAAAAGTTTCGATTATGTGTATTATGGAGGTGTTCAAAACTTTCGATTATGTGTATTATCAGCACCTCCGATACTTTCGATTATGTGTAATGATAATTTGTAACTGATATAATATTAGTAAGTTATGAAAAATTTCTAACCTTATTCCTATAATTAATAATTATTTCAAATAATAAGCACCTCCCTCTTTCCCTTTTTCCTTATTTTTGTCCAAAATTCTAATATTTAAAATTATGAAAATTCGTTCTTGTACACCTGACGACGCGGAGGCGTTGCTTAGGATTTATGCTCCTTACGTTTTGGAGACTGCGATTTCGTTTGAGTTGGCGGTGCCTTCTGTTGAGGAGTTCAGAGGTCGGATTGAGGATACCTTGAAAAAGTTTCCTTATATTGTGGCTGAGATTGACGGCAGGGTTGTGGGATATGCCTACGTGAGTGCTTTCAAGCCTCGTTGCGCTTACAATCATTGCGTGGAGACAAGCATTTATGTTGATAAGGACGAGCGCGGTCACGGTGTTGGCTCTGCGCTTTATGCTGAACTTGAACGCATTATGCCTTCGATTGGCGTCAAAAATATGAATGCCTGCATTGCATACGCACCTGTTGAGGATGAGCATTTGAACAATCTCAGCGAGACCTTCCACGCCAAACTCGGTTACACTAAAGTCGCCCATTTCCACAAATGTGGCTTCAAGTTCGGGAAATATTATGATATGATCTGGATGGAGAAGATTTTGGAATGGTGAAAAAACAACACCCCCAAACCGAAATCTCTTTCGATTGGGGGGTTGTTTTATTCACATTCTTGCTTTCGCGTCTTCTCCTGCTCCTGTGCCTTTGTATTTGCTTGGGTGGGTGTTTAGGCGGTAGTGGAGGCTAAGTGTCAGGCTCTGATGCTGTAGTTTTCTTGTCTGAAAGACAAGGTAATTACCGTAATCTGCAAAAACGTCCTCTGTTGTTTGGTTCAGGAGGTCGGTTACTGAGAGGCGTGCGGTCAGGTTGCCTTTCAGAAAAGACTTTTGAACTGCGATGTCGAGTGAGTTTATCGGCTTGCGTAATTCGTTGTTGTCGTGGTGCATAGTGCTTCGGTACTGAAAGTTGCACTCCAATATCAGCGGATTCTTCTGGCCGATGGCGAATGTGTTTACGGCGTTGAACAGCAACATTGGCTTGCCGAATTTCTCGTTGCGGATTCCTCCGTCAATGCGCGTGTCCTCAAGCGGGAGTTTTAGGAACTGCTTCTGTATTCCAAATGTGTAATTCGGTGTCCAACAGGCAATTTGATGTTCTCCAACTGCGTATAATGCGAGATTGTTGACAGGATTGTGGAGGTTCTCGGCTCGGAGTAGGATTGTGCCCTCGTCGTTGAATGGAGTTCCCCATTTCACTATTTTGTTTTGGGCATTGAGATACTCGGCTCCCAATATCAGCCATTTGTATTTTGCTTTCAGCGAAAGTTCCTGATTTATAGTATTCTGCAATTTAGGATTTCCGCCCTCGATAACATATTGGCTGTGATATTCCATAGCGTCGCGGAGTTGCCAATAAGTTGGTCTTGTGGTTTTTGCGGTGTAGTTTGCCAATAATCCCCAACTTCCGATTTTGGTACTTGCCGAAATGTACGGGAATACATTGTGTCTGGTTTTACGTTCGTTGAATTGCGAATTGTAGCAATCCCTAAAATCCATTGTAACCCTCTCGTATCGCGTTCCGAGGTTGATTTCACAAATGCTCAGTTTCTTGGAAAACTGCGCGAAGAATGCAACAGTGGATTCGTCAGCGACTGACTTGCAGTCGCTTAATACTTCAGCATCAGAGGTGTACGAAGTATTGCTCTCCACAAAAACCTCCTCGGTGCCTATGGATAGTTCGCTGTTTTTCAGCGGATAGCGCAATATCAGTTTCGATGCAAGGAATTTGTTCTCCCTGTTGGTTTGAGAGCTTATTGTGTTGAGTCCCAATTGATTATGCTCCGAAATGTTATCGCTATAGTTTGTTGTCCTGCTGATGGCGTCGATATTGTAATCCACCGACATTTTCCCGATCTGCCCATTGTAATAGGCGTTGGCTGATATGCCGTGGTAGTCGTTGTTTTTGCTGATATCCTTGGAAGTCAAATGGTTTGTAAGGGTTCCGTTTGTGATGATGTCCTCGTCCATAATAGTTTCGCTATTGTAATAAGGCGTTTTCTGAAACTGGAACATTGCCCCCGCCGAATGTTTCTCGGATATTTGGTAGTTGACACCGCCTTTGCATTGATATCCGCGTTGATGTGTGGTGTTGGCGACCGAACCGTTTTGCTCGTGACTCTGATTCTCGGAGTATGTTCCGCCTCCGATTGCGCTTTTCAGGTAATCGTATTTGTCGCTGATATCAGTACCCGAAAAAATATCAATGCTATTTTTGTGATAGTTTAGATTGATATTTGTATTAGGCGAAATATCAGCCTCTTGCGTATTGTATGACAAATCGCTTTTAATATCAAAACCCAAACCTTCACCGCTTGGACGGATGGTTTTTATCCTGACCACGGCGTTTACATTTGCACCGTATTCCGCACCTGGATTGCTGATTACCTCAACGCTTTTTATCTGCTCCGACATAATCTGTCTTAGTTCGTTTGGGTCGATGATTCGTCGCCCGTTGATAAAGAATTCTGGCGTGCCTCGTCCTATTACTGAAATCTCGTTGCCTTGGCGGGTGATTCCTGGAATTTTTGACAATACGTCCTCTGCCGTTCCCGCGTGTTCAAGGTTCGATCCTGATACTCTGGTTTCCATTGAGTTGCCTTTCATCTTTGTTTTCGGGCCGTCTGATACCACCGCGATTTCCTCAAGTTCGTGAACCTGATTTAAAATGCTGAGGTCGGTGGTGTCGGTTACTACATAGACATTGGTCTGCGCGCCAACACTCACCGAAATCATCAGCATTGCTATTATTAATTTTACCCCTTTCATTTGATTTCCCATTTGCCGTAATTGAGTAATGCTGAGAGCATTCCGTAGTCGTTTTCGTGGATGGGCATATTGATCCATTGTTTGAACCATTTCCACTCCTCCTCAAGGTCTGGGATTATGTTGTCTTGCAGGAATGCGTTTGCTATTCTTTTGATATAGAAATTGTTGGAGTGGCTTTCGATGTACTGATAAGTCTCACTCTGCTCTTCTGAAAACTTCTGACGGCATATATTCAGAAGCATACTGTAGTTTTGTCTTGTTGGATAGTCGAGGTCATAAAACATAACGCCTTTCTTGGGAGTCAAAACCTTGATAGCGTGGTTGATAGCGACAGATTTTGCGATTCCTTCCTTCGGGACAACGCTGAGACATATTGCCTCTCTGTTTTTGCCCAACGCATATTCCGAATACTGAACCATTGCCATTTCGAATGGACATTCGCAGTTCTGCAATTCGCTCATCAACAGCATATTCATAAAGTGTGTGAGGATTCCCATATTGAGTCTCAACTGCAAAACGTAAGCGTCGTCGCGTTTCAGGCAAGGGCTGATGGTGTCAGGCATTATGAAAAAGCACTTGCTGATGTCCATTCTCGCGTCCCACTTGTCGGTGTTCTGGCTTGCGTAGTTTGGCAGTTTCTCCACCTCTTTTATGTCGGAGTATCTCTTTGTAGCTGATACAATTTCAGCGTTAGGGTCCACGTCGCCGACTATTATAATAGCCTGACTGCCATTGTCTTGGTTGACGACTCTCGTTACGGTTATCTCTTCTGATGGTGCGTTCTTGTTCACGTTCCGCTTGATGAAGTAGCGCACGCCGTTGCTGAGGACACCGCTATGGATGGAGGTATCAGTAGGAATAAAATTCTTCTCGCCTGATACGTAAACCTGTGCGTTAAGTCTGTATCCAAAAACAACTGACAATATAAAAATTGTCCAAGTGATGAATAATGATTTTTTGTTCATTTTTTTGAGGTTTTAATGATTGATACTTTTGAGTTCCGCATTGCGCACTGCCGAACTGTGGTGCAAATTTAGAATGGAAAATTTTCACGGTCAATAGGGTGGGATATTTGACTCGCCGTTAGGGACATACTAATGTTTTCCAATCGTAACAAAATGCTTTCCAAGTGTACCAATTAACTTTTATTTCAGTATTTTAGTTGAATTTGATTTCTGTAAATCTTATCTTTGCGTATAATTTTTGCGAAATGAAAAACATACCTAATCGTGTAATTCTTGATTACTTTCTGGTGAGTTTCGGGCTGTTTCTGATGATAGTTTTCCTGGAACCGTTTGGAACCCGCGACTTTTTGAGGAACAACGGACCTCTTTATTATGTTTATGTGATTGAGGCGCTTGCATTCTTTGCGTTTTTTATGGTGGGAGAATGTGTTGCAACATATTGTTTCCGAATGCCTTACGATATCTCACAGCCGTGGAGTTATCAGATTAGGCGACTTGTCTGTATTGCAGTGCCTGATATCTTCCTCAATGTTGTTTTCGATGGCTTGTATACCAGTATTCTTAAGTTCGGCTTGGAGAAATGGTATTATCATTGGCTGGATCTTGATGGCACTTTCACGCTTAAATGGACAGTAAAGGACTTTCAGGAGGTTTTTGGTGTGGCTGTTTTTGTTGTTCTGTATTTTGTGATAATCATCCGAAGCCGAATGCAGAAGTATCAGATTGAGGAACTTGCAAGCCTCAACCGATCCCTTGCAGATACTCAAGGTTCTGATATTAAGAAATCTGAGACTGAAGCAATAACGATTCAGGGCGACGGACGCGATTCGCTGACAGTATCTCCCGACGATATTATTTACGTGGAGAGTGTCGGCAATTATCTTAATTTTGTGTATTATCAGGATTTGGGCATCAGCGACAAGAAACTCCGTGGTGCGCTCAAGGACGTTGAACTTATTCTTGAACCTTTCACGAATATTCTCCACATTCACAGAGCGTTCCTTGTCAATATAAATCATATAGAGTCAGTGTCAGGGAATTCCGCTGGCTACAAACTGAAGATGAAAGGCACCGACGCTGTGCTTCCTGTCAGCAAAGCAAATATCAAGATTTTCAGAGAGAGGGTAGAGGATAAGTAAAACAAACAACCCCCAACCGAAAAATCTCGATTGGGGGTTGTTAATATATCGCTTGTAGAGACGCACGGACGTGCGTGTCATCCATTAGAGCATTCTCTCATCTCTAATCTTCGAACTCTTATCTCTCTTAGCAAATCAAATCCTTGCCTGTCATCTCCTTAGGCTGCTCGAGGCCCATAATGTGGAGGATTGATGGAGCTACGTCGGCGAGGACGCCGTTCTTTACCTTGGCGTTCTTGTTCTCGGTTACGTAGATGAAAGGAACTGGGTTCAATGAGTGGGCTGTGTTTGGTGAGCCGTCAGCGTTGAGGGCGTTGTCAGCATTGCCGTGGTCAGCGATGATTACTGTCTCGTAACCCTTGGCCTTGGCAGCCTCTACAACCTCCTTTACGCAAGAGTCAACAGCCTGAACTGCCTTCTCGATTGCTGGGTAAACGCCTGTGTGACCTACCATATCGCAGTTTGCGAAGTTTACAACCACGAAGTCATACTTCTCGGTGTTGATAGCCTCTACGAGTTTGTCCTTAACACCGAAGGCCGACATTTCAGGCTGAAGGTCGTATGTGGCAACCTTTGGAGAAGCCACGAGGATACGCTCCTCGCCGTCGTATGGAGTCTCGCGACCGCCGTTGAAGAAGAATGTAACGTGAGCGTACTTCTCAGTCTCGGCAGTGTGAAGCTGCTTCAGACCCTTAGAAGCGATATACTCGCCGAGAGTATTGGTAACGTTCTCCTTAGGGAAGAGGATATGAACGCCTGTGAAGGAAGCATCGTAAGGAGTCATACAGTAGTACTGGAGACCAGGAATAGTCTTCATGCCCTGCTCCTCCATATCCTGCTGAGTGAGAACGATGGTGAGCTCCTTGGCGCGGTCGTTGCGGTAGTTGAAGAAGATTACTACGTCGCCCTCCTTTATGGTGCCGTCAACATTAGAGTTGATGAGTGGCTCCATAAACTCGTCGGTGTTCTTGTGCTCGTCGGTGTGAGAATCGTAGCAGCTCTGAACGCCCTCTACCATATCCGAAACCTGACGGCCCTTGCCGTTAACGAGCTGGTCGTAAGCCACCTTTACGCGGTCCCATCTCTTGTCGCGGTCCATAGCGTAGAAACGGCCGATGATAGATGCGATGGCGCCTGTGCCTACCTCGTCGATATGCTTCTGGAGGTCGGCGATAAAGCCCTTGCCGCTCTTAGGATCGGTGTCGCGGCCGTCCATGAAACAGTGTACGAAAGTATTCTTAACGCCAAACTCCTTAGATATGTCGATGAGCTTGAAGAGGTGAGCGAGTGACGAGTGAACACCACCTGTTGAGGTAAGACCCATCAAGTGAACGCTCTTGCCGTTGGCCTTGGCATAGCCGTAAGCCGACTGAATCTCAGGATTCTGGAGAATAGAATTGTCCTTGCAGGCCATGTTTATCTTCACGAGGTCCTGGTAAACGATTCTGCCGCCGCCGATATTGAGGTGGCCTACCTCCGAGTTACCCATCTGGCCATCAGGAAGACCAACATTCTCGCCGCTGGTAAGCAGCTTAGAGTTAGGGTAGTTAGCATTCAAGTAATCCATATAAGGGGTAGCTGTCTGATAGATAACGTCGCCCTTACTCTTATCACCGATTCCCCATCCATCGAGAATCATAAGTAAAGCTTTCTTTGCCATAATGTATGTTATGTTTTTTTATAATAATTTGCTATTTCTTCTCAAACGACTCGCTCTTGCAGTCGTAGTTTACAAAGTAAGTGCCCTTGGGGAGCGCTGTAATGTTTACGGAAACTCCGTTGCCCTTCGACACCCTCTTGCCGTAGAAATCGTAGATCTCATAATCGGTTTTGCGCGAGAAAGTGAGCTGTGTGGTGGCCACGCCGTTGTTGCCGGGCTTAAAGGTAACCTCAGGCTCCATGTTGTTGATAGTAATTTCGTTGGAGTAGCGGGGCTTGTTGGTGCAGTCCACCTGCTTTATGCGTATCTTGTTGATACCCGAGTGGAGAGTGATATTCAGGGTATACGAGTTGGCGGAGGCTGTTCCCTTGCCGGGCACCTGGCCCACAGCCACCCACTTCTTCCACTTAAACTGCTCTACAATAAAAGGAAGCGATCCCTTCTCGTCCTTGGTGCCGAATACCACCTTTCCTGTCTTGTCCACTGTAAAGGAGGTGATGGTGTAAGAGCTCTTGGGCTTAAGTACCTCTGGATTAAGCACCTTGGGTGTGCAGCCCTCCTTGTGCTTTATCACCACATTTACGGCGTCGCCCTCCTTCATGTGATACATGGCGAGGTTTATCTCGAAGGCCGAGCTGTTTATCTCGTCGGTGGCTATCTGTCCGTTCACGGTAATCTCGTAAATGCAGAAACCTACGCCCGATGGCGCAAACGGGTTTTTCACGAATAGGTTCTCGCCCCTGAAGATGCCTTCAAGCTTTATCTCGGAACCCATGGCTCCCATTGCTGCCATAAGGCAGATGAGTGCGGTTAAGAGATACGTTTTCAAATTTTTCATAATATTTCGCTGCTTTAATTGTTGTTTGCAAATTTAAATCAATTTTCTATGATAATTGTGATGTCTCTATTAATTTTATCAATTCCTCCACGGCATTTTCCTCGGGGATGCCTTTCTTCACCACCTCGCCGGCCTTGTAGAGCGCAATCTTGCCCTTGCCCATGCCCACGTAGCCAAAGTCGGCATCAGCCATCTCGCCAGGTCCGTTCACTATGCAGCCCATCACGGCTATCTTTATGTTGCGGTATTGGCGGGTGGCCTCCTTTATCTTCTTCACTGTGCCCTGGAGGTCGTACATTGTGCGGCCGCATCCGGGACACGACACATACTCGGTGCCAGAGATCCTGAGCCTGCTTATCTGCAGAATCTGGAATACGCCCCTAACGGCAGCCAAAGGTGCAGGGTCAGCTCCCAAAACCACACCATCTCCAAAACCGTCTATGAAAGTGCCCGCGCACTCGGCGGCTGGTGCGAATCCTGCAAACCTCTTGTCGGTTTCGCCTCCGTCGCACTTCAGCAAAACAGGATTTGTGCTGCCTATCTTGCTCAGCATAAAGAAGATATACCTCATGGCTGCGGTCTTGTTGAGATTCTGGGGCTCTGCCAGCAGAATCACATTGTCCAGGCCGCTTTTCCTGAGGCTCTCGAAGTTTGTGTTCTCGTTTATCACCACAATTGTGGGCTCGCTGCATCCGGTGTATTCGGTGTCCGCCGCTATCCTTATGGTGCCGGGCAGTGCGCAGCGTGTGGCTATCCTGATGCCTCTCAGCAGGGTCTGGGCCTTGCTTGCGATATCGTTGTTCATGCAGATTACGAGGTCGGGCAGGTGGTTTTCGGCGGCCAGCCCGTCCAGCGCGTTTGCAATTTCAGTTAGCTGACCCTGAGTCTCTATCATCACGGCTGCTGTGGCCACGTTGCTGCCTCCAATGCCGTCCACGGCCTCGCTCTTGCGCTTGCTGTAGTGGTAGGGGTCGTAGAAGAAAGGTATCTCGGGAAGTTTTTTTGCAGCTGACTCTATGGCTGATGCGTACCCGGCTATCTGAAGGCCCGGCTCTATCTCGTTTTCGGGGTCCTCGGTGAGCGATACGCGGATGGTGTCGCCTATGCCGTCGTTCAGGAGCGGACAAATGCCCGATGCCGACTTCATCCTGGCCTCCATGCCCTCGCCGGCCTCGGTAACTCCAAGGTGCAGGCAGTAGTGCATGTTCTCGTCGTTCATGGCCTTCACCATGAGGCGGGCGGCGCGGATGGCCACGGTTGGGTTGCTCGATTTCAGCGAGATGGCAATATTCTGGAATTTCTCCTCCACTGCCACTCTCAGAAACTCCATCACCGATTCCACCATTCCTTCAGGTGTGTCGCCGTAACGGTTTAATATTCTCTTAGATAGCGAGCCGTGATTAGTTCCAATCCTTACAGCGGTGCCGTGCTCCTTGCATACCTTCAGGAAGTCCCTGAAAGTATCCTCCAAGAGCTTGCCCTCGGCCTTGAACTCCTCCTCGGTGAGGCAGGCAAGGTCATGATGGCCGAAGTTTCCGGGATTTACGCGCACCTTCTCAACAATCTTTGCGCACTCGAACGCTATTGCGGCATTAAAATGGACGTCGGCCACCAGTGGAATAGTGATACCCTGGGCCACAAGGCTGTCGTGAATCTTCTTCAGGCAATCCACGTCGCTCATGGATGGCACAGTAACGCGAATGATATCGCATTTTGTGTTTTGGGCCACATTCGCAATCTGCGCAACGGTTTTCTCCACCTCATTGGTGGCGGTGTTGCACATTGTCTGTACCTTTATGGAATTCGTGGCGCCAATTTTCTTGCTGCCTATCGAAACCTCCATGGTCTTGTTTCTGCCGTAATTTGTAAGCGATTCTGTATAGTGCATTTTTTGTTGATTTATTGTAGGAAACACTGTAGAGATGCGCCCCTGGCACGTCTCTTACTTTTATGAAATTCATTACTCCACAAACACCACCAGTCCCTTCAGATACTCACCCTCGGGGTGATAGATGGAGATTGGGTGGTCGTTGGGCTGGGTGAGCTGATGCAGGATGCGGATGTTGCGCTTGGCCTGCAGTGATGCCTCAAGCACGCACATGCGGAAGGTCTGCTTGTCGATGGCCTGCGAGCACGAGAATGTGAAGAGCACCGAGTTTGGCGCTATCTTCTCCATGGCCGAGCGGTTGATTCTTGTGTAGCCCTTCACGGCGTTGTTGATGACGTTGGCGTGCTTTGCGAAGGCTGGCGGATCCAATACTATGAGGTTGTAGCGGTCTTTCTCCATATTGTCGAGATATTCGAAAGCGTCTACGGCCAGCGCCTCGTGATTGTCCTTGTAGCCATTTATCTCGCCATTCTTAATGGCCAGGTCGATAGCGGTTTGCGATGCGTCTATTGAAGTAACGCTCATGGCGCCGCCCTTTAGCGACGATATCGAGAATCCGCCCGTGTAGCAGAACATGTTGAGCACTGTCTTGCCCTTCGAGAAGTTTCTGAGAAGCAGACGGTTTTCCCTCTGGTCGATGAAGTAGCCGGTCTTCTGTCCCTCCACCACGTTTACGTAGAACTTCATTCCGTATTCCAGCACAATCTTCTCCTGCTCGTTGCCGAAGAGGAATTTGTCCTCGGCTATCAGGCCCTCGCTCTTTGGGAGAGTTTTCTCCGATTTGTCGTAAATCGAGGTTACCTTGTCGCCAAGAATCTCTCGGAAAATCTCTGCGAACATTGGCTCCAGGTTGTACATGCCGCGGCTGTGGCTCTGGAACACTACTATTCCGTTGTAATAATCGCAGATGAATCCGGGGAAACCATCGCCCTCGCCGTGGATTATCCTGCATACGTTGGTATCAGGGCTGTCGAGATAGCCGAGGGTCTGGCGTACGGTGATGGCGTTCTGTATCTTGGCCTTCCAGAAGTCGCGGTTGGGCTCCACCTCGTCGAAGGTGTATACGCGCACGGATATCGAACCTATCTTCTGATAGTGTCCGAGGCCGAGGAAGTGGTTCTGGTTGTCGTATACCACCACATTCTCGCCGTCGATAGCGTTGCCTACTATGTTCTTGATGGCGCCTGAGAAAATCCAGGGGTGGAGGCGCTGAAGCGAGCGCTCCTTGCCCGATTTCAATATTACTTTGGGATAATTGTACTGTCGCATTTTAAAATGTGTATTTATAAAGTGCAAAGATAATCAAAGATATTTATTTACTGAAAAAAAATTAATATATTTGCGATGTATTTATTTTGTCAAGGATAAGTTATGTCACTTAAAATAGAGCATCTTGTAAAGACTTACGGCCAAAACAGGGCCGTGGACGATATCAGTTTCGAGATTGGCAGCGGCGAGGTTGTCGGTTTCCTGGGTCCTAATGGCGCCGGCAAGAGCACCACCATGAAGATCATAACCGGCTGCATTGCGGCCGACAGCGGCAGCGTACTCATCAATGGCGCTGATATCAGCCAGGACATGAAGGACCTGAAGCACCTGATAGGCTATCTGCCCGAGAACAATCCGCTGTATCTGGGTATGTATGTGAGGGAGTATCTGGAGTATTCGGCTCGGATGTATATGGCAGCCTCAGCCACAAAACAGGCCGTTGACTATTCCATTGATGCTGTGGGACTTGGCGAGCATCAGTTCAAGAAGGTTGGAGAGCTTAGCAAGGGCTACCGGCAGCGTACCGGAATTGCCCGCGCCATGGTGCACAATCCCGAGATCCTGATACTGGACGAGCCTACCACAGGCCTGGACCCAAACCAGATTGTGGAGATCCGAAACCTGATAAAGACCCTGGGCCGCAACAAGACCGTGATCCTGTCCACCCACATCATGCAGGAGGCCGAGGCCGTCTGCAACCGCGCCATTATTATAAGGAAGGGCAGGATAGTGGCCGACGACAGCCTGCAGGCCCTCAAGGAGCAGAATTCCAGAAATGTTGTTACAGTGGAGTTTGATAGGGAGGTAAGCATCAGCTCGCTGAAAAACATTGCCGGTGTGCTGGATGTGCAGGGTCAGGGACGCGAGTATCAGATAGTATCGGAAAACGATGCCGACGTGCGCCGCGCCGTTTTCGAGATGGCCGTCCGCGAGAATGCGCCTATTTTGCAGATGTACAAAAATAAGGGCTCGCTCGAAAATATTTTCCATGATTTAACATTCGGCAATTGATTTTTTGATTACTTTTGCAGAATTGATGATTAAAAAAATTAAATAACATAATATAAAGCATTATGAGCAGCAATAATGATTTCAATCCAGATTGGAGCAATATCGGCTTCGGATATGTGAAGACCGATTACAATGTAAGATGCTACTACCGCGACGGCAAGTGGGGCGAGATAGAGGTTCACTCGGAGGAGACCATCACCATGACTATGGCAGCCACATGTCTCCACTACGGCCAGGAGAGCTTCGAGGGCCTGAAGGCTTACCGCGGCAAGGACGGCAAGGTTCGCCTGTTCCGTCCAGAGGAGAACGCAGCACGTATGCAGAGCACATCCCGCGGCATACTGATGCCTGAGATGCCTACCGACCTCTTTGTGGAGATGGTAGAGAAGGTTGTGAAACTTAATGCCCGTTTTATTCCGCCTTACGGACACGGCGCTACACTTTATATACGTCCTTTGATGATTGGCGTGGGCCCTACAGTGGGTGTTAAGCCTTCACCAGAGTACCTGTTTATGATTTTCGTTACTCCAGTAGGTCCTTACTTCAAGGGCGGTTTCGCAACTGGCGATTATATGATTACCCGCGATTACGACCGTTCGGCTCCTCTTGGCACCGGCATCTACAAGGTGGGCGGCAACTACGCTGCTTCCCTCAAGGCCAACCACGAGGCTCACGCAAAGGGTTACATGAGTGAGTTTTATCTGGATGCCAAGGAGAAGAAGTACATCGACGAGTGCGGCGCTGCCAACTTCTTCGGCATCAAGGACAATACTTACGTTACTCCAAAGTCGTCGTCGATACTTCCTTCCATCACCAACAAGAGCCTCATGCAGCTTGCCGAGTACATGGGCCTGAAGGTGGAGCGCAGGGCTATTGCCGAGGACGAGCTGGAGACTTTTGAGGAGGCCGGCGCCTGCGGTACTGCCGCCGTTATCTCCCCAATCCACAAGATCGACGATCCTGTGGCTGGCAAGAGCTACGTTATTGCCAAGGACGGCAAGCCTGGTCCTATATCCACCAAGCTCTACGAGAAGTATACTGCCATCCAGTTTGGCGAGTGCGAGGATCCATTTGGCTGGACCCGCGTTGTAGAGGGCATCTAGTAGTCCACCACTGATTTCATAGGCTTTTTTATTTATATGATGTGCGGATGTCTTCTGACGTCTGCACATTTTTTTTTATAAATTTTTATTTTATGTGACTGGCGTTATCTTATTAATTTATATGTTTTTATAAGTGTGATTGATAATTTTGACTGAAAAAAATCTTTTGAAAATATTTGCAGTTGTAAAACAAAGTTGTAAATTTGCAACGAATTAACAACCGAAAAGGTTTCACGAAAAATCAGTTTTTTACAGGAAAAAATGAAAGAAAAATGAAAAACGCAATTGAAATCGAGGACAGATACCTGTATCGCAGTCGGGAAGTATCTCTGATGCTGGCCGCGGCGTGCAATCAGCGGCGCCTCGTTGTTAACCACACCAAAATCCAGAAACTCCTGTTTCTGGTGTACGGATCGTATCTGGCCGTATACAACAAGCGCCTTACCGACGAGCATCCCGAGTGCTGGCCTTACGGGCCGGTGTTCCCAAAACTCAGGGAGGAGATGATGGCTGAGGATTTCTCGGAGGTTGCCATAGGCGACCGCCGGCTGTCTGCAATCCGCAACGACAGCAAGACGGCCGACGTGATAGACTTTGTGCTTGGCAAGTTTGGAGCGCAGACTATGGAAGCCCTTGTGGACTGGTGCGTAAACTCTGTTCCGTGCAAGGCCACTCCCGACAATGGCACCGTTATCAGCGACTATGTAATTAGAGATTTTTTCAACACTTTAATCAGGAAATAACCATGGCAACCAAGAAAACCACCGAAACACAAAACAACAACGAGGCTTCAGAAAACAAGCGCTCATACACATGGCGCGGCAAGACATCCAAAACCGAGCCTCAGAACGATCCCGACCTCAAGGACATTGAGTATCAGACCGGCATGCGCTACAATCAGGATACGCATCAGCGCAAGACCATGATGCGTTGGGTTATAATCCTGATATCCATCTGGCTGCTGGTGGTGCTCGTGTACATGGGCCTTAAGGGCGCCAGCATTTTCGAGTTCGAGACCACCGAGATTGTAACTCTGCTTACCACCACCACTGCCAATGTGATGGCCCTGGGATATATCGTGCTAAAGGGACTCTTTGGCGATGTGTCGTTGAACAAGTAAGATTCTTCTTTTCTTTTACAGCAGATACAAATCTATGCTTTTGCTTTCTATGCCCAGCATCTTGCTGAGGTGCGAGTTGGTGAGCAGGCCGCTGTAGCAGTATACCGACGACCGGAGCAGCGGTTCAAATGTTATCATCTGGTTTATTCCGCCGTTCTCTGATATCTCGTTTATAAGCGGATACAGCACGTTGCTTAAAGCGATGCTTGCTGTGCGGGGCACCAGTGATGTTATGTTGGGAAGGCAGTAATGTATTACGCCGTTGTGGCTGAATGTTGGCTTTTGGATGGTTGTGGGTCTCGAGGTTTCGAAACATGAGCCTGTTTCCACGTTGAGGTCCACAATCACCGAGCCTTTCTTCATCAGCGATATCATCTCCTGTGTTACGATGGGGTAGGGGTGTGAGTTTATCCTTTTGGCGCCTATCACCAGGTCGGCCGATTGCAGGGCTTTCTCCAATACCTGAGGCTGAAGCACGGATGTGAAGATGTCCTTGCCGAATTTCTGCGTGAAGCCAAGCAGCTTGTGCACCGTGTCGTCGAAAATCTTTACCTCCGCACCCAGACACTCCGCGGCCCTGGCTGCATACATTGCGGCGGTGCCCGTGCCTATTATCACCACTGATGCCGGCGATATTCCCGTGATGCCGCCCAGCAATACTCCCTTGCCTCCGCTCTGCTTGCCCAGCTGTCCGGCGCCTATCAGTATGGCGTTGCGTCCGCCTATCTCGCTGCTGATGTGGGTGATGGGGTAGAAGTCTTTCTCGGTTTGTATGTATTCCATGGCCATGGCCACCACTTTCTTGCGCAGCATCAGCTCTATGCATTCACGGCTGGCGTGGGCTATCCCAAGGTGCGATATCAGGGTCTGGCCCTTCCTGGCCTTGGAGACCTCCTCTATGGTGAAGGCGGATGATTTTATCACTATGTCGGATTTCATCAGCTCTTCTTTGGAGGCTGATATGGTGGCTCCGGCTTCGCTGTATTGCCTGTCGCCGTAGCCTGCCTCCCTGCCGGCGCCCGATTCCACCATTATCCTGTGGTTGCCGGCTGCCAATACAGATACTCCCATGGGCGTAAGGGGCACTCGTGTGTCGGTATCAGGGTTGCTGCCCAATATGGATATCGACAGCTCGCGCCTGCCCAGCACCACCTCCTGCAGTTTCTCCTGGGGTATCACGGATAATTCGGGTATGCACATTTCAGCCATGGTGTTTTCTGTTTTTGGGGTTAGTGTATAGTCATCTCTCTGCTGTGGTCGCTTAGTTCCCTGATGTCTACGCAGATGTAGTTGTCGGGCAAGATGGGCTCCAGTATCTCGGGCCATTCTATCAGGCAGTAGTCTTGTCCGTAGATGTAGTCTTCGGCTCCGGCTGCCATTGCCTCCTCCAGGTCTTTTAGGCGGTAGAGGTCAAAATGGTATATGTGGCTGCCATCCTGGCATAGATAATCGTTTACTATAGAGAAAGTTGGCGAGCTTACCTCATCCATTGCTCCAAGTGCCTTGCAGAGGGCTTTTATGAATGTTGTTTTGCCGCATCCCATGCCTGCGTTGAATATTATGCAGCGGCTTTCGGGATATTTTTCTCTTATTATCTTCAGGAACTCCTGCGCAGTATGGTCTATGGTGGCCAGCGTTTCTATTTTCAGTGTGTCCATTTTGTTTATTTATATGTTTTTGGGTTTCAGTGTAATGAGCGGTATCAGCATTTCCTCCATAGATATGCCTCCGTGCTGGAAAGTGTCGCGGTAATACTTGGCATAGTGGTTGAAGTTGTTGGGATACGCCATGAAATCGCGGTTGCGGGCAAAGATGTACCTTGTGCTCAGGTTTGGCGATGGCAGCTGCGCTATCTTGGGCTCGCCCACGTCGAAAACCTCTTTCCTGTTGTATTGGAGGTCTTTGCCTATCTTGTATCTTACGTTTGATGTGATTTCCTTCTCGCCGGTTACCTTTATTGGGTTTTGCACCCTTACGTTGCCGTGGTCGGTGGTAAGGATTACCTTGAAGTCTTTTTTGCCGAGTGTTTTTATCAGCGAGAGCAGGCTGGAGTGCTCAAACCATGTTTTTGTGAGAGCTCGGTATGAAATCTCGTTGTCGGCCAGCTCGCGCATCATTGCGTTGTCGGTGCGGGCGTGCGATATCATGTCCACAAAGTTGTATACGGCAATGTGGAGCGGCGTGTCGGTGATGTTCTGGAGGTTTTCGGCTATCTTCTGCCCCTCGCGGTTGTTGAATGTCTTTGTGTATGAGAATTTTATGTTGCAGCGGAAACGCCTTAGCATTGTCTGTATCAGCTCGGCCTCGTTGTTGTTTTTGGAGTGCAGCTCGTCCTCGTCGGTCCATAGGGTGGGGTAGAGGTCGTGTATCATTAGCGGCGTCAGGCCCGAGAACATGGCGTTTCTGGCATACTGTGTGGCCGTTGGCAGTATGGAGCAGAGTATTTCCTCTTTCTCCACGCTCAGGTATTCGGCTATTATGGGCTGCAGGGCCTTCCATTGGTCGAACCTCAGGTTGTCTATCACTATCCAGAACACCTTCTGACCCGAATCTATCATAGGCAGTATCCTTTCCTTGAATACGTCCATCTGCATCATCGGGCGTTTTTCCCTGGGGCCGTTCACCCATTTCTCGTAGTTTTTCTCTATGTATTTGCAGAACTCCTGTCCGGCCTCGTTTTTCTGATAGTTGAAAATCTCCGACAGGGCGGTTTTCTCTTCGTTTAGGTCCTGAAGCTTTATCTCCCATTCCACCAGCCTCTTGTATAGCGATGCCCATCCGTCGGTATCGCGCACCTGAGATATCTCGGCTCCCAGTTTCTGGAATTCCGACTGATACTCCTCGGCGGTTTTCTGGCTTACGAGGCGTTTGTTGTCGATGTTGCGTTTTATTGATGATAGTATCTGTAGCGGGTTTACGGGTTTTATCAGGTAGTCTGATACTTTGCTTCCAAGCGCCTCGTCCATAATCTCCTCGCCCTCGTTCTTTGTTATCATCACCACCGGCACGTCGTAGTTGATGTCGCGTATTGCCCTCAGGGTGTCTAGTCCGCTTAGGCCGGGCATGTTCTCGTCGAGAAATATAATATCGAAAGTGTTGTCCCTCACCAGGTCTATGGCGTCGGTGCCGTTGCTGGCCGTGGTTACGTCATAGCCCTTGCCCTTCAGGAATATTATCTGCACCTTCAGGAGGTCTATCTCGTCGTCCACCCATAGTATTGTATTTCTCTTCATGGTACTGGTATGTAGTTACTTGTTTATATTATGATTCCGTGCAGTATCAGGTTCAGCAGCTGGTCGATCCTGGAGGTGAACTCCTCGGCGTCCTTGGTCCTGAATACGTAGTCCTCGATGCCTTTTACGGCCATTATCAGCGCCATGGCTGCCAGGTCGAGGTCCTGCACGTTGAACAGTTTCTTGTTTACTCCCTCTTCAAGTATGTCTTTAAACAGGCGTATCTCCTCCCTGTCGTACACGCGGTTTAGCCTTTCCACAAAATCTATATGGCGTAGTTTCGTGTTCTTGAGCGCGTTCTGGAAGTTGGTGTATATCTTTATGATGTTCATGCGTGTAAGCACGTAAACCTTTATCTTGTTTACCGGATTCTCGGTGGCGGCCAGCGCGTCTATTATGGTATGGCGGAATGCCACCGCCTCTGTAAGCACCACAGATTGGAATATCTGCTCCTTGCTCTTGAAGTAGTAATATATCGAGGCCTTTCCCTTGCCAGTGGCCTTGGCAATATGGTCCATTTTCGTCTTGTCGAATCCGTATTTGTTGAAAACCTGAGTCGCTATCTTTATGATTGCGTTTCGGTTTTGTGTTTTTTTCTCTGTCTCGTTTGGGTCCTTTGCCATATTTTTTAGCCTTTATAGTGTTCCGTTTGTATCAAATTTGGCTCAAATATATTATCTTTTTTGGCAAAATAAAAACTTTTTTGCATTTTTTTGAATTTTTTATATTCTTGCCATTTGGTATAATATACTGATATAGTGTGTTATATGTTATTTTTTTGAAATTTTAATACTTTTATAACCATTATTAATACTCAGTTTTTTTGGTTAGATATAGTATTTTTTGTTACTTTGTGCTTTGATTTATAACCAACTAACATGAGCAAAAAACTGATTTGGGCGCTTGCCATCATCATGACGGGTACCGTGGTGTGGATGATAATCATCCAGGCATCATGGTTCAAGACCTCGTTTGAGCTTAGGCAGGAGCAGTTTAGCGAGCAGGTGATGAAAACCCTCAACGATGTGGTGAAACAGCTCGACGAGCGCGAGGTGATGATGCATATCAGCAACGATATCATCGCCCTCAGCTTCGATTCCATACCACCCTTTGGAAATACACCCAGGCCTCAGACCTCTGATACTGCCGGTGGAGCGTCGTCGCAGCGTCCCGAGCTTGTGGGGCGCATACTGGCCGATTCCAACCGGAGCAGCACGCTCATGGTAAGGAACAACGACTCGCTGTTTTACCAGATTCTGGGCCGCGGCCACGACGGACGCATCAAGTTCGACCAGAACAGCATGAACCGCGAGCAATTCCAGAACGAGGTTAGCAAGCGTGTAAAGATCGATAAGACAGTGTTTGTGGAAAAGGTTGTGAACCAGATTATCCGTAAGAAGGTGAACCTGGAAGACAGAATATCGCCCAAGGAGCTTTTGCAGATGCTCACCAAGGCTTTCGGCGAAAACGGCATATATTCCAGCTTCCAGTTTGCAGTGCTTAAGGAGGACGGCGGAAAGTTTTTCTCCACCGACGATTACGAGGTGGACAGGAGCGATGTAAACTATTATCCCATAGAGCTTTTCCCGAGCGACCTCCTCTGGCCAAAATCAACCCTCAAGGTATATTTCCCCGATGAGGCCAAGATATCGCGACGGTCGCTCAACAGGCAGATGTTTACATCAATTGTGCTGGTGCTGATAATATTCTCGATATTCGTGGTTACAATCATGATTATCTACCGGCAGAAAAAGCTCCACGAGATGAAGACAGACTTCATCAACAACATGACCCACGAGCTTAAGACCCCGATAGCATCCATATCTCTTGCAAGCCAGATGCTCAAGGACCCCGTGGTGGCGAAAAACGAGCAGAGCTTCTCCAACCTTTCGTCGGTGATAGAGGATGAGTGCAAGCGTCTGGGGTCGCATGTGGAGCGTGTGTTGCAGATGGCCTCGCTGGAGAGGGGACATACAACCCTGAAGATAAAGGATATTTGCGTAAACGACATTATCCGCAAGGTGGTGAAATCTGTAGAGCTGAAACTCAAGGAGATAGGTGGCGTGATAGTATGCAAGTATGCCGCAAAGGACGACATGGTGGAGGCCGACGAGGTGCATATCACCAATATCATCAACAACCTGCTCGACAACGCCATCAAGTATACCGAGAAGCAGCCCGAACTCAAGATCGTGACTCAGAACGTGAAGGATGGTGTACAGATATCAATCTCCGACAATGGAATAGGAATATCGCGCGAGGACCAGCGGCATGTGTTCGAGCAGTTCTTCAGGGTGCATACGGGCAACGTGCACAATGTGAAGGGCTTCGGCATAGGCCTCAGTTACGTGAAAAAGACCGTGGAGGCTCACCACGGCACCATAAAGGTAAAGAGCGAGCCCGGCAATGGCAGCACATTCACCATATTCCTGCCATTCGCGCAATAGTTTGAATTTTATCATTAAATCACTAATAACTATGGAAAGAAAAATCAATATTTTGCTTGCCGAGGACGATGTCAATCTCGGATCCTTGCTAAAGCAGTATCTCGACGCCAAAAACTATCAGACCGACCTCTGCACCGATGGAGAGATGGCTTCTGAGAGTTTCTCTCATAACAGCTACGATATTTGCATACTCGATATCATGATGCCCAAGAAAGACGGTTTCCAGGTGGCTCAGGAGATCAGGGAAAGCAATACCACAGTTCCTATCATCTTCCTTACCGCCAAGAACATGAAGGAGGATGTCCTGAATGGTTTCAAGATAGGAGCCGACGACTATATCACCAAGCCATTCAACATGGAAGAGCTGCTGCTGAGGATAGAGGCTGTGCTGCGCCGCTCAGGTGTAACCGATGTGGAGGTGGTTTCCGTATTCAAGATTGGCACATACTCCTTCGACAGCAACAAGCAGACTCTCCAGCATGGCGACGACGAGCCTGTAAAACTTACTACCAAGGAGTGTGAGCTCCTGAGGCTTCTGTGCCTGAACCTCAACAAGGTTTTGGAGCGCAATTTCGCACTCAAGCAGGTCTGGGACGACGACAACTACTTCAATGCCCGAAGCATGGACGTGTATATCACCAAGCTCCGCAAGCTCCTGAAAGCTGATGACAGCATAGAGATTCTCAACATCCACGGCAAGGGTTACAAACTTATAGTAAGCGACGACAACAACTAAATGAATCTGTACGGGAAAATATTGCCATGTATATGTGCGGCAGCTGTCTGTGTGATGGGTTCGTGCAGCAACACCAAGAACACAGCGGCCACGCGCTCGTTCCATAACGTGACTTCGCGCTACAATGTGGTTTTCGAGGCCCAGGAATCCTACAATGCGGGAATACTGGCTGTCGAGAACGCCTTTGTGCCCGATTTCACCGACCTGCTGCCCATCTACAAATACGACAATGCGGGGGCGGCCCAGGTAGCTTCGGGCTATATGGACGCCTGTGTGGAAGAATGTGGCAAGAATATCCTGAAACACTCCATTACAGCCAGGCCTCAGCGCAATTATTCCCGTCAGGGCATGACCGACGACGACCAGGTCTTCTACAACAAGCCGGAGTACTGCAAGTGGATCGACGACACCTATCTGCTGATGGGCAAGGCCAACTATGTGGCCGGCGATCTGGATAGGGCTGAAACGTCGCTGCAGCTATGCGTGTCGCGTTTCCGCAACGAGCCTTCCAAGTTTGAGGCGCAGCTCTGGCTGGCCAAGACTTTCTGGGCCCAGAAAAACTACAGCGAGGCTCAGGAGCTTCTCGACAAGCTCTCGCGTGATTTGCGCCATCCCAAGCGTATCGACGAGGACATTCAGAAAACCTATGCCCAGATAGCCGTCAGCAGGCGCAATTACGACCTGGCCATCCAGCATCTGGAAAACGCGCTGAAGCTGGCACGCAAGAAATCCGACAAGGCCTGGATAACCTATATCCTCGGCGACCTCAACCGCATGGCAGGCCGCTATCCTGATGCCCGCAAGTGCTACGAGCAGGTGGTAAAGATGAAACCCGAATACTCGATGGTTTTCAATTCCAAGATAAACCTGGCTGTGGTTTTCACCTCTGGCGATGATATCGGCAAGATACGCGAGAGCCTCCGCAAGCTGGCCTCCGACCCCAAAAACGCCCCATACCGCGATCAGATCTACTACGCACTGGCCGAGCTGGAATCCCGCAACGGAAACATCAATCAAGCCCTTGCAAACTACAGATTGTCAGCCCAGTATAGCTCCAACAACAATGTCCAGAAAGCCAAGTCGTATCTGGCGGCGGCTGATATCTACTTCTCCAAAAACGACTACATAAACGCGGGCATTTTCTACGATTCCACCATGACGCACCTGCCGGAGACCTATTCCGACTATGCCGCAGTATCAGCCAAATCCGACAACCTCTCGGCCCTGATATCGCAGATACGTGCCGCCGAGCATCAGGACAGCCTCCAAAAGGTAGCCCTGATGAGCGAACAGGACCGCAAAAAGCTTATACAGAATATAATCGCAGATGTGGTAAACAGGGAGGAGGCTGCCAAACTGCTTGAGTCTCAGCCTTATTATCCCAGCCGTGACAACAACTACGGTATAGAGTTTACCGGCCAGGACGGCAATCCCAATTTCAATGGCAAGTGGTATCTCTACAATGTCACCGCGCTCAATTATGGAAGGTCAGAGTTCCTGAAAAAGTGGGGCACGCGTCCTCTCGAGGACAACTGGCGCCGCAAAAACAAGTCAGCTTCCATGACCTCTCCCGAGGAGGACGAGCAGGAGCCCGAGCCCACCGACGGCAACGAGCTTACCGACAAGATGCCCGAGTATTACACACGCAACCTTCCGCTCACCGATTCGGCCATGAAGGCCAGCATAGCAAAAGAGGCTGAGGCTTGGTTTGCCGCAAGCAATATCTACGAAGCGCGAATAGGCGATATCGGCAAGGCCATAGAGACCCTTCTCGGAATCAACGAGTCTCATCCAGACCATCCTCTGATGGCCCAGTCGCTGTATCAGCTCGTAAAACTGTACAACGCAAACGGTCAGCCTCAGCTCGCCGACTACAACAAGCAGAAACTCTCATCAATGTTTCCCGAGTCGGGATATGCCCGTATACTCAACGACCCCAACTATCTGAAAAACGTAGCCGCCCGCAAGCAGCAGGCAGCCGATATGTACGATGAGGCTATCAGGGCCTTCAATGGCAAGGAGTTTCTTCCGTGTATCGATATCTGCCGCAAGGGGCAGCAGCAATTCAACGACCTGGATATCGCGCAGAATTTCCTATACATGGAAGCGCGAGCCTGCGGCAACATGGGATATACCGATGTCATGCGCGACAGGTTGGAGCTCCTTGTGGAAAAGTTCCCGAAATCCAGCCTTGTGGAGCCTGCCAGACGCAAACTCCTGGTATTGGGACAGACTGATGCCAATGTTGGTGACTGATACTTTTTTTTGATTTGGATAATTTGCTGATAATGAAGAATATATTTTATTTACTTGTAGCTTTGGTTTTGGTGGCTTGCGGCAACCGTGGTGTACATGAGAATGCGCATCAGGCCGATACCACGCATCAGCACTCCGATTCCGTGTCGGAGAATGTGCGCCGCCACAATGCCGACAATTTCTTTGCCTTCCACTACAAGGACGACGGCATATATGTGGGCAACAACGTGGAGCTGCTCACCAAGCTGGACCTCGGCAACGGTTACGCTCCAGTGTTGTCGGCCGACGGCAACATAATAGCCTACACCGAGCCTGACTCCGCTGCATCGAGGATACACCTTTATAATATCGCCACCAGGCACGACAAGACCCTGAACTTTGGGCCATACAGCTGTATGAGCGGCGATTTCGGCGTTGACGGGCGTATGCTCGCATACTCCATCCGCAACGAGGGCAATATCTGGAATGTATGCCTCTACGATACCGAAAACCGCGCCACAGAAGTGCTTTCTGCTGAGCACTCTCAGGATGGGGACTATAGGCCAACTTTCTCGCCCGACGGCGAGTTTCTCCTCTTCCACAACATGCGCAAGGTAATGCTCTTTAAGGTTGGCGACATGGGCGCCAAGCACTACAAGGACATATACTGCGAGAGTTTCTGCCAAAGAAACGCTCTCGTCATAACACCTAGCAGCAAGTTTCAGATGACCGCCGACCACAAGAGCATAGTCTTTACCTGCGAGGACTATTCGTCGGGAGTGCGCGGATTTCAGAAACTTTTCATATACGACATAGCCACATCGCGCATGGCGGATATTCTGAATGTTGAATATTCCTGTGGAGATTTCCAGGTCTCGGACGATGGCAACATTTATTATATACAGATATCTCCCGACGGGTCGCGGTATCTCTACATGGCATCGCTCGGCGACCTTAGGCCTGTGCGCGTGTCGCAGCAGAAACTCGGAAACTATCCGACATTATCGCTGGCATATTAAAAAAAATGTTCAAAAAAAATTATTTTCTTCAAAAAAATATATTTATCTTTACAAAATGATAAAAGCATATTATCATTTAATGTAATTTTTTAATACTCAATAAATTATGACAAAGTTTAAATTGATGGGCCTGTCATTGTTGGCATTGGCCATGGTAGCCCTGGTGGACTGCAAGGGAAACAAATCTGGCGCTGAGGCCAGCGAGACCGATACTCTCAGCAATACTTTCGAGGATCAGTTCCAATCTCCTATCTCTGAGCAGGAGCCTGTAGCTGATGCCAACTTGGATGCAAATACTGATACCAACGAGGATCAGTCGGTTTACACCGAGACCCAGACCGGCGAGATTTCCCGCGTGCCAGAGGAGCAGGTGACAGCCAACGGCAATTTCTACATCGTGGCCGGAAGCTTCAAGCTCTACAGCAATGCCCAGAGCCTCAACCAGAAACTCAAGGCCAAGGGTTTCGATTCCAAGATCCTGGAGCCATACGCCCAGTACAACCGTGTTACTGTTAAGCAGTTCAATACCGTAGAGGAGGCCCGCGCCGCCCTTCCTGGCCTTCGCAGCCAGATCGACCAGACTCTCTGGATCCTCAAGCGCTAATCATTAGATTGTCAAAAAATTACTATTCCTGCGATTTTATTTTGCCTTCCAAGGGCAAAATAATCGCAGGTTTTTTTTGTCCATTACACAATTCTTTAATAAATTAGTGCCGCCAAATGCAGCGCTATTACCAAATGGATCAGTACAGACAAAGTGAGCTATTGTACCGCAATTCTATGCTGGAGCACAAGATAGAGGAGCTTCAGAACAGAATATCAGTACTCGAATCCGAGAACAGAAAATCGTCGTCGGAGATCGACAGGCTTGAGACATTGCTTGCCATGGTGCCCAAGGAAGCTTTGCCCAATGGGGTGAAACTCGATATCGGACCTCGCAACCTTCGTTTCAAGATGGTTACTGTTATGTACGTGGATTTCAGGGGATTCAAGTCTATTGCCAACGAGACTATGCCTTCATACGTGATAGACGAGCTCGACAGGATTTTCATAAAATTCGACGAGATTTGCGAGAAATTCAATCTCCAGATCATAAAGACCATAGGCGACGCTTATATGTGTGCCGGCGGAATTCCTTGCAAGAACATTACAAACCCCATAGATGTAGTGTTGGCCGCCATGGAGATGTCGCGCCACATAAAAGACCTGCGTCAGGAATACGAGCGCGAGAATCACAAATTCTGGGAGATGCGCATAGGAATCCACACAGGCCCGGTTGTGGCAGTTCCTTCCGGCAAGAAAAAAATCTCTTATGACATAAAAGGTGAGGCCGTAAACATAGCCACAAGGATGGCCTCGGCAGCCGACGCCGGCAAGATTAATGTATCGATATGCACATACGAACTTGTCCGCGACTATTTCGTAACCGATTACAACGGACTTACACCCGTGAAATATCAGGGAGATATGGAGATGTTTTATGTAAGGCGCCTGAGACCTGCATTGTCCGTAAACCGCTCCGTGGGAGAGTTCCCGAACGAGATTTTCCAGATAAAATACGCACTTAGGCAATTTACTGACCTGGAGGAGGTTATACTCGACAAGCTGGAAAAGGAATTACCCAAGTTTGTCCATTATCACAACTTCAAGCATACAATAGATGTGGTGAATCAGGCCGAGCTTATAGGTCTGGGCGAAGGTGTGGACGACGAGTCGCTGCTTTTGCTGAAGACCGCCGCACTGTTCCACGACGTGGGTCTTACGATATCGTTTGAGGACCACGAGTTTCTCGGCACTCAGATTGCCCGCGAGTATCTGCCAAAATGGAAATACACTCCCGAGCAGATCGACCAGATATGCTCACTGATAATGGCTACCAAACTGCCGCCAAATCCGCAGAACCTTCTGGAGAAAGTGATGTGCGACGCCGACCTCGATTATCTGGGCCGCAGCGATTTTATCCCCATATCCAACTCCCTCTACGATGAGCTTATCGACCAGGGCAAGCAGATCGACATTAACACTTGGAACAAAAACCAGGTGAAATTCCTGACCAACCACCAGTATTTCACAAATACTGCGCTCCGCCTCCGCGAGGTGGGAAAGGAATACCAGATAGAGCGCCTCAAGAAGCTCATAGCTGAAGAGGATGCCAAACTTGCAACCCTTGACAGCAATGAATGAGAAACTCCTCGCCTTTATCTGGCAAAACCGCCTATTCGACGCCGACTCGCTGTGCACAACACAGGGCGAGCCTCTGGAGGTCGTGCGTGTGGGCTATATCAACAATATGTCGGGCCCTGATGTGTCTGACGCCCAGATCAGGATAGGAGAGGTGCTCTGGTCGGGCAATGTGGAGTTCCATGTAAAATCGAGCCATTGGACCCTCCACGGCCATCAAAACGACCCCGCCTACAGCAAGATTATCCTTCACGTGGTTTTCGAGGACGACAAGCCTCTTGTCGATGGCTACGGCAATATGGTGCCCACTTTGGTTATAAGGTTCAGTCCCTCATATATTGACCGTTACAATACTTTGGTTAATCAAAAAGATCAACACCTTTGTCCAGCCGGAATATTCCAGATGAGCAGTTTCAATTCGCTCTCATTCACATCACGCCTTACCATCAACCGCCTGGAATCCAAGGCCGCGCTTATCAGGAAATCATTGGACAACAACCGTGGCGACTGGGTGCAGACCTTCTGGCAGTATCTGGCCCGCACATTCGGCTTCGGCAAAAACTCACTGCCGTTCGAGCTCATGGCCCAGTCCCTGCCATACAACATCATAATCAAAAACTCTGGATCCTTTATGTCGGTGTTGTCCCTGATACTCGGGCAATCAGGTTTCCTCTATTCCGGCAAGTACAAGCTGGACGACAAGCAGCGCCTGGCCCAGGAATACGATTTCATGAGGGCCAAATACGGATTGCAGCCCATAGATATAGTCTCGTGGAAGTTCTCAGGCATCAGACCGCAAAACTCGCCCTTCGTGCGCGCCCGACAGCTGGCTTCCCTCGTGTCGGGCAATGTCCCTCTGTTTTCCAATATTTTGGATTCCAAGGATTTGGACAGCCTTCTGATGCTGCTGGAATTGAAGGGCAACTCCGAAATACCATCCCTGAGCCTGGATGCCAAATACCTTATTATTATAAACCTTGTGTGCCCGTTTCTGGTCTGCTATTCGCAATATATGGACAATTACGACTATTCGGAGCTGGCCGTAGACCTGCTGGAGAAAATACCTGCCGAGAAAAACTCGCTGGTGGACGCCCGCCGCAAGGCCGGTTTCGATGTGTCCTCGGCATACTATTCCCAGGCCCTGATACAGCTGGAAAATGAGTATTGCAAGGATAGGAAATGCGCTGAATGCCAAGTAGGTAGGTATTATATAAGCAGACCATTGAAATAGATATAAAGCCAAAAAAAACGGGATCAGTGTTAGAAAACCGATCCCGCCATCAAAAAATAAACAACTAAAAAAAGAAGTATTCTATAACATGAAACACACCCATTTATACGAAACGGAAAGCAAAAGGTTTCCTTATAAATGTTAAAATATGTAAAAATTTGAAAATTTTTATCACATTTTGCATTTTTCGTTTTTTGCGGGCATATTTTTTCGTTTTTTAATAATTTCTTTTTACTTTTGGATTCCAAATACCCTGCAATTTTTACACACTTTATATATATAATGGTGCAGAAATTGTTTGTCGGTATTGTGATAACTCATTAGCAGACACTTATTGTTACGTAGAGATGAAGAATAATAATAGAAATATCGCGATACTTATATTATCGTTGCTCACGATATACTGTCTCGTGTCCGGATATTTTGTGCACGACGATTACCTGTTTTCACTTGACAAGACCATAAAGACCTCTGATTCGTACTGCAAAAACAAGTCGGAGCAGATATCATCGCATATCAATAGTTATGTGGGCACAGCCAACACCATAGCTGATATGCTGTCATCAGCTAAAGAGAGATACGGATACGCCATGTTGCCTTTTTGCGAGCAGAGCCTCATGAATATCTGCGTGAACAATCCATCCATAGCATCAGTGACCGTAACCTGGGAGTTCTCGGCAGTAAATCCCGACTGGGTAAAGCCGGTAGGCCGCCTGGTGATGAAGTCCTATATGCTGGACGGACGCCCTAAGATTTCCCGCGACACTGTGGACCTGGAGGGTGAGTATGTCTCTGAGTCGTATTATCAGCTCAAGAATGGCACAATACACACATTGTTTACAAGTCCCGAGCTGATATCCGCCGACTACCTCTCGCAAAATGGTGCTGTGCAGCTCTACACTATAGCCACAAGAATAATGCTGGATGGCGATTATATAGGAATGGTGACCCTCGAGCTTCCACTGTCCGAAATCGACAAGATTCTGGATGACATGCCTCTCGACTATGCCGGCAAGCCTTTCCTGGTGGCCAGCGATGGCAAGATATATTGTCATAGCGACGCTGAGGCCAACAGGACAAAGTTTTTCGACAACTATTCCCAGATAGAGCGCAACGACGAGATTGCCCAGGTGCTCAGCGATGGTGTGGTGGGAAGCACCGACTATGTGGATGAGAAACGCGACAATGCCAAATCTCACCTTACGCTTATTCCTATCAATGTGAAGGACAGCGACAAGCCTTGGACCCTTGTTTCCGAGGTATACTTTGGCAGAGTGGCCAATCAGTCTATAAGGAAAGTAGTGCCCTTCTTTATATTGTCCTTCCTTGGACTTATGATGATGGTGTTTGTAACTGTTTCGTTTGTAAGGAAATCCAGCAACCCCATGCAGCGTGTCATCACAGTACTCCGTCAGATCGACAAGGGAGAGCACGACAAGGTGGAACATCTGGAATCGTCAGACGACGAGGTCAACCATTTCTACCAGGCTGTCAACCAGTTGGCCGAGCGTACATTGCGAACCACCGAGTTCGCACGAAGCATAGGTACAGGCAACCTGAATATTGAATACGATGTGGAGAATCCCAACGCCCTCGATCTGGCCTTGCTGGAGATGCAGAAAAACCTTCAGCATGCCCAAATGGAAGAGGAAAACCGTAAGCAGGAAAACGAGAAACTCTCATGGTCGCAAAACGGACTGGCGCAGTTAGGTGAGTATCTGCGTATGAACAATGTGGATATCAACGACTTCGCGTTCAATGTGGTAAGCTTCCTTGTAAAATACGTGAAGGCCCTGCAGGGTGGCATCTTCATCTCGGAAGAGCAGGATGGCCAGAAATACCTTAGCCTGAAGGCCGCATACGCATTCGACCGCAAGAAACAGCTGGAGGGACGTGTGGAATTCGGCGAGAGCCTTGTGGGCCGTTGCGCCATAGAAGGCAAGTACATATTCCTGACAGATGTGCCCGACGGATACCTTTATATAACATCAGGCCTTGGCGAAAACAAACCGCAGTGTATTCTGCTGGTGCCCCTCAAATTCGAGGACGAGGTTCACGGCGTCATCGAGATAGCCTCGCTTAATATGATTGAGCAGTATCAGATCGAGTTTTTCAACAATGTGGCCGAGCGTATTGCATCGTCTATCAGCAATATCAAGAAAAACATCAATACTGCCGAGCTTCTCGAGAAATTCCGTACTCAGAGCGACGAGCTTGCATTCCGCGAGAGCGAGATAGCAAAGTCGGTGGAGTCTATCGAAAACAGCAAGGCCAGTATCGAGAAACAGAATTTCGAAAACGAGATTATCCTCGATGTGCTCAGCAAGTCATGTATCATCACTCAGTACGATGTGCTTGGAGTTGTCCGCGACCTCCGCGACAATTTCCTGGACGAGACCGGATACAAGATGTCCGATATCGTGGGCCACAACCTGAAGGAGATTCTGGCGCTCACCAAAAACGACATGGACAATTTCGACAAGTTCTGGAACGATATCATTCAGGGCAAGAGCAAGAGCCGTAAGTTTACCCGTGGCGACAGGTTGTTCAAGGAGACTTTTACTCTTATAAAGGATGCGGATGGATATCCAAGCAAGGTGATAAGCGTTGCAATTCCCAAATAACGCATTCTCAGCCATAAGCTGACTAAGCCGCATACAAAAAAAAACACTTTTTTTTAGTATGCTAATATTTTGAATATCAGAAAATTAAATAAAAAAGTGCAAAATTAACAAAATCTTTATCTCAATTATTCTTTCAAATTTGGATATAAATGTTTAATTTTGCACATTTTCAGTAGGAAACCATGTCGATGAAAGGACTTGATTACATAATAGACTACAAGAGTTTGGAATCTGGAACATACGAGGTTGATTATCATTTGGATAAGGAATTCTTCGAGCTGTTTCCCGAGTCGCTTGTGGAAGATGGCAGTGTGGATGTACACGTTGTATTCAAGGTATCGCTCGCTGCATTGCAGTTCCGTTTCGATATCCAGGGCACTCTGGATGTGGAATGCGACCGCTGTCTCGAGCACTTTGACCTGCCAATAGAGGGCAGTTACGATATGGTGGCCAAGATAGGCGACGAGGCTACTCCAGAGGAGGAAAACGATGACTTTATCACCATATCCTCCAAGGACAGCGACATCGACCTCAGCAAGCATCTCTATGAGTTTGTAATGCTGAGCATGCCGCCTCAGAGAGTCCATCCCGACGACGAGGAGGGAAACTCTACGTGCAATCCCGACATGCTCGACCGTTTCTACGTGCAGGATACCGACGATGACGATATCGATGCCCTGTTGGACGAATTCGACGACGGGGAGGATGATTTTGACGACGAGGACCTCTATGATGAGGACGATGCCGAGTTGGACGATGATTCCGGGTATCAGGACGGCGATGATGATGTTTTCGCGGGTCAGGAGATGGAGACCATTGAGCAGAAACTCGCCAAGAACCCAAATTGGGAAAAACTGAAATCATTATTAAATAAAGATATAAACAAATAATTTTTAAAACAATTAAGTAAAATGGCAAATCCAAGAAGTCGTCACTCTAAGACAAGAAGAGACAAGAGAAGAACACATTATAAGGCAACTGCTCCAACACTTACAAAGTGCAGCAACTGCGGTGCTACAATCCAGATGCATACCGTATGCCCAGAATGTGGTTACTACCGTGGTCAGCTCGCTATCGCTACAGAGGCTGCTGCTGAATAATTTTGGGTAGAGCAATCTAAAAAATGAGACAGATGAGATTAAGCTGCGCATACAACTTATAGCGATTTTCCGTCGGCTTTAGCTCATTTGTCTTTTTTTTGTATGTTATCTTTCTTTTTATCTTTTTCTGCAACTTATTTTTTTTAGACAATTATTTATCTATCTATCAGAATGAACAATGTTAACGCAGTGATAACCGGCGTAGGAATGTACGTTCCTGAAGACCGACTCACCAATGAGGACCTCTCGAAGATGGTTGATACCAGCGACGAGTGGATTATGAGTCACATGGGAATCAAGGAACGCCGCATCCTGAAGGACAAGGACAAGGCTTCGGCCTTTTTGGGCGCCGAGGCTATCAAGAATCTTCTTGAGAAGACCGGCACCAACCCCGAAGAGATAGACCTGGTGATATGCGCAACTGTAGCACCTGACTATTTCTTCCCTGCCACAGGCCCGCAGATTTGCGAGCTGGCTGGCCTCAAGAATGCTTATGCCTTCGACGTGCATGCCGCTTGCTCCGGTTTCATATATGCTCTTACTACAGCCAGCAAGTTTATAAAGGCTGGCACTGAAAAGAAGGTGATTGTAGTGGGAGCCGAGAAGATGTCTTCTATTGTGGACTATACCGACCGTACTACATGTCCTATTTTCGGTGATGGCGCCGCCGCCGTGTTGCTGGAGCCTACCGAGGAGGAGATTGGAGTAATGGATTATATTCTCCGCAGCGATGCAGTAGGCGTAAAGCATCTCCGCATGAAGGCTGGCGGATCTTTGAGGCCAGCATCAGTGGAGACAGTACAGAACCACGAGCACTTTATCTATCAGGAGGGTCAGCCAGTATTCAAGTACGCTGTTACCCGCATGGCTGATGTTTCTGCCGAGATAATGGAGCGCAACGGACTCAAGGCCGAGGACGTGGCTTATCTGGTACCTCATCAGGCCAACCTCCGTATCATCGACGCCACAGCCCGCCGCATGGAGATAGATCAATCCAAGGTGATGATCAATATCCAGAAATACGGCAACACCACCGCGGCTACCATTCCCCTCTGCCTCTGCGAGTGGGAGAAGCAGCTAAAGAAAGGTGACAATCTTATCCTCGCTGCCTTTGGCGCGGGCTTCACTTGGGGCTCCGTTTGGCTTAAGTGGGGTTACGATAGCAAATAATTAATTAGTGTAAAGTTTAGAGTTGAAAGTATATAGCTTAAAGCTTAAAGTATATAGTTTCATCTTGATTGTTTTAGTCTTTAAGCTCTAAGTTTTAAACTTTCAACTTCTTTAAACTTTACACTTTCAACTTTAAACTTTTTATAAAAATGGCAAATTTAAAGGAAATACAGGATTTTATCAGAGCCGTGTCAAAAATCGGAATCTCTGAGGTTGATGTACAGACCGACGACTTGAAATTGAATGTAAAATTCCCTGCCGGCGAGGTTATCGCTCCAGCAGTGAGCGAGGGTTTCCAGATGCCTGCATACCAGATGCCTGTTATGTCTGGAATGTCGCAGCAGATGGGTGCTCCTGTACAGGCCGCTGCCACCACAACAACTCCTATCGAATATCGTCAGGAGGCCAAGGAAGACGACAAGAAGTATCTTACTATCAAGTCGCCTATGGTTGGTACCTTCTACCGCCGTCCTGCTCCCGACAAGCCTATCTATGTAAATGTAGGCGACGAGATCACCAAGGAGCAGACTGTATGCGTGATAGAGGCTATGAAGCTTTTCAACGAGATAGAGGCTGGTGTGGCCGGCAAGATTGTTAAGATTCTTGTGGAAGACGCTACTCCTGTAGAGTTCGATCAGCCATTGTTCCTCGTGGAGCCCTAATCATTTTTCTGATTTTTTGAATTCTGATTTTTGAATTACAACATTCATGTTCAAGAAAATATTAATAGCTAACCGTGGAGAGATCGCTCTCCGCATCATCCGCACTTGCAAGGAGATGGGCATCAAGACTGTGGCTGTATATTCCACTGCCGACAAGGACTCTCTCCACGTAAGGTTTGCAGACGAGGCTGTATGTATTGGCCCTGCGCCAAGTACTCAGTCTTACCTCAACATACCGGCCCTTATTTCGGTTGCTGAGTTGACAAATGCTGATGCCATCCATCCAGGATACGGTTTCCTTTCGGAGAATGCAAAGTTCTGCCGTATCTGTACCGAGCATGGCATCAAGTTCATCGGTCCTACCGAGGAGCATATCAACAAGATGGGCGACAAGGCTACTGCCCGCCAGACCATGATTGCCAACAACGTGCCTGTAACTCCCGGTACCGATGGCATTCTTGCTACAGTTGAAGACGGTATCCGCGAGGCCAACCGTATCGGCTACCCTGTAATGCTGAAGGCCACAGCTGGTGGCGGCGGCAAGGGTATGCGCATCATCCGCAACGATCAGGAGTTTCCTGAGCTTTGGGATCAGGCCAAGCAGGAGGCCAAGTTCTTCGCCAACGACGATGTTTACCTTGAGAAATATATCGAGGAACCTCACCATATAGAGATTCAGATTGCCGGCGACCAGTTTGGCAATGTTTGCCACCTCTCGGAGCGTGACTGCTCTATCCAGCGCCGTCACCAGAAGCTTCTGGAGGAGACTCCTTCGCCTTTCATGACCGAGGAGCTCCGTCACAAGATGGGTGAGGCTGCCTGCCGCGCCGCACGCGCCATCAAGTATGAGGGTGTGGGTACCTGCGAGTTCCTTGTTGATAAGAACCGCAACTTCTACTTCATGGAGATGAATACCCGTATCCAGGTGGAGCACGGTATTACAGAGGAGGTTACCAACCTCGACCTCATCAAGGAGCAGATAAAGATTGCGGCCGGCTACAAGATTGCCCAGCGCGACTACTATCCACAGGCTCACGCCATAGAGTGCCGTATCAACGCCGAGGATCCATTCGCAAACTTCCGTCCATGTCCTGGCCAGATTACAGGTCTTCACCTGCCTGGCGGCAATGGCATCCGTGTGGATACTCACGTATACACCGGCTACAAGATTCCTTCACAGTACGATTCTATGATTGTGAAGCTCGTGGCAGTAGCTCAGACACGTCAGGAGGCCATCGACAAGATGCGCCGTGCCTTGGACGAGCTCGTTATCGAGGGCGTTAAGACCACAGCGCCTTTCCACCAGCAGCTTATGGAGGATCCAAACTTCCGCGAGGGTAATTACACCACCAAGTTCATGGAGGATTTCGTGATTAAGAATCCGGAGGAGTAAAAGGTTTTTTTCCTATATAATACAAGAAACGGATTATCCCTTTTGTTGGGTGATAATCCGTTTTTTTTAGGCGTATAGGTCAAATTGCAGGATGAATTTTAGTGATTGTGTCTCTATGGGTCAAATTGCAGGATGGAATGAAAACAAGATTCTTTCCAGTAACGGAAATCCTTCGTATCTTTGTCCTGCAATCTGAAGCATAGCGAAG